>NZ_DASVRV010000009.1:0-115690 GCF_036388435.1 Sphingomonas sp. | reverse complement strand
TTGGGCAGATGCGGCTCGATCGCCGCCCAGGCCTCGTCCGACAACCAGAACAGCGCCATGCTCACCTCCGTCGCCCCCGCGTCCGTGGTGAATCAGAAAACCGCGCCCGCCTCAACCCGCTGATTGGGTTTTGACCCTAGTGCCGCAGCCGACACTTTGATTGTCGCTCTCGTTAGCTTAGCGCCCGTGCTGTTCGGCCGCATGGTCCTAGTTTTTGGGCCAACACAGTCTAAGGAGGAGTACTGGGCCTTTCTGACTAATGGACAAATGGCCTTTTATTCGATGGGTTCTCTGGCTGCCCTCCTTCTTATATGCCTACGTGGTAAACTTACAGAAACGGCAAACTTGGTCTTTGGCGTACTTTCAGTGATGACGCTGTTCTTCCTTATGGTTTTGGTTGGGGTAGATCCCACACTCAAAGCGCAGTCGTTTAACTTCGTTGGACGTGCTGTACTAATCATCTATGTTGGCGCTCTTCTATGCCGAATGATTGCCGAAGCAATGAAGAATGTCGGCCACGCTCAAGCGCTTAATGCCGGCGCAAAAGCCCCCAAGAAGCTTACCGAGGAGCTCTCTAAGCGCAAAGCAGGAGGACAGGGGTGACTCTAACCGCAAAGTTCAGCGTCATTCGAGTCCGTCAGCCCATAGGCGACCTCTATCTTGGTAGCATCGACAGCAAAACGCTTTGGCAGCTTGCTGAATACGATATGAGAGAAATTCGCCGTGGCGAAGACGGCATATACTTGGCTACAGGCGTTCAAAGGCGATTAGATGAAAAGAGAGTGGATGAGATTGCGACGTATGTTAGAACAGTAGACGCCACTTTTCCTACAGCGGTTGTTCTTGCAATTTCAACTGACTGTATCGACATCACGGAGCGATCTGACGGCTGCATGGAGATGGAGCTTCGGAGCGAGGAAGTAGTCGAGGAAGGCGGCCTATTCTCATATGAGAGGGTTGCGCGCGTAATAGATGGGCAGCATCGCATCGAAGGATTGCGACGGTCGGGCATAGCTGACTTTGACGTTAATGTTGCAATCTTGGTAGATGCCGATATTGAAGATCAGGCTCGTGTTTTTGCTATCGTGAATCTAGCTCAAACTAAAGTAAGCAAGAGTTTAGTTTACGATCTTTTTAGTTATAGTACAACCGACTCTCCTGAAAAGATTGCCCATGCTGTATGTATCGCTCTAGATCAGGCTCCGGGAAGTCCGTTAGAGCGCCGTATTAAGCGCTTAGGAACAGCAACGCCAGGTCGGTCGAATCCCGAGCCGCTCTCCCAAGCAACAGTAGTGGAGGGCATTTTATCTCATATGGTGTCCAACAAGCAGCAGCTTATCAAAGATAGAGACTGGGCAAGGCGAGGGCGAGGCTTTGATCCTATTTCCGACGAAGAGGCTCGACGACTTGTCTTGCGCAGGTTCTTTCTTGAGTCGCGTCAAACCGATCTCTCGGAGCTACTGTGGAATTACTTCGAGGCAGTTGCACAACGCTGGCCGCAGGCTTGGACTCCCACCGGTACTGGCCGCATGCTGCCACGAACAAACGGCTTCCGTGCTTTGATTAAGTTTTTCAGAGTCGCTTACAATTTCTTGGCCGTTCCAGGGTCCGTGGTAACTACCCAGCAGTTTGCGTCGGTGTTCAATCGTGTCAATTTGGTTGATGGCGATTTCAACACCGACAACTACCCACCTGGAACATCTGGGGAGACGCGACTCTATAACGATCTGGTTAGAGCAATGGATTAGGAACTCCGTTCAACTTGTTCTTCGCACGGCTCGACTCGCGAGGGATCCACATTACGGATCCGATCTGATTCAGATCCTTATGCTCACGATCAACCCATTTGGCAGCGTTGACCTGCTTAGAACCGCGACAGGCTCTCGCTTCCACACGATCCTCGCCGATCCGCCGTGGCAGTTCCAGAACCGCACGGGCAAGATTGCGCCCGAGCATAAGCGGCTGAACCGCTACGGCACCATGACGCTCGACGACATTCGCGCGCTGCCGGTGGCCGACGTCGCCGCGGACCCGGCGCACCTGTATCTCTGGGTGCCCAACGCGCTGCTGCCCGAGGGGCTGTCCGTCATGGAGGCGTGGGGGTTCCGCTACATCTCCAACATCATCTGGCACAAGGTGCGCAAGGACGGCGGATCGGACGGGCGCGGCGTCGGCTTCTACTTCCGCAACGTCACCGAAATTCTTCTTTTCGGCGTACGTGGCAAGAACGCCCGCACCCTCCCGCCCGGCCGCAGTCAGGTCAACATGCTCCAGACCCGCAAGCGCGAGCACAGCCGCAAGCCCGACGAGCAATATGACGTGATCGAGTCCTGCTCCTGGGGTCCGCGCCTGGAGCTGTTCAGCCGAGGGGTGCGCCCCGGCTGGACCGTATGGGGCGACCAAGCCGATGACGGGTACAAGCCTGATTGGGCCACCTACGCCCATAACAGCGGGATGCAGGAAGCGGCGGAATAAGAGGCTTACAATGTGCTGAGGCTCACTCGTCGGCGTTAGGTGCGGTTTTAGCTTACGCGATCTGCTCCGGCGTTGGCTCGCCGTCATCTACGTACAGGGCCGGGGTGATCGCGAAGGTCGGAACTTGGACGAGGTGGAGTGTGGACACGCACGGCTTTCGCGATGAAGATCAGCCCGACGCAAGTCGGCCTGAGTACACGCCATGACCCCCGAAGACGTCCACGCCGCCCTTGCCCGCCCCGACGCGCCCCCGCCCGCCGACCTACAGCCCGCGGAGGCCATCGCCACCTCCATCTCCGCCAGTTATTTCCACCTGCGTCGCGGCATGGCGCTGATCGCCTTCGCGCTGCCCGTCGCCCTGTGGCTCGGCGGCGGGCCGGGGCGGTTGCAGGGGTCGACCAGCGCCTATTACCACCATGCGGACGGCCGGATGCGCGACGTGCTGGTGGGGGCGCTCTGGGCGCTCGGCGCGTTCCTGTATTTCTACGAGGGCTATTCCCGGCGGGAGGACCTGGCGCTGGGTGGCGTGGGGCTCGCCGCCGTGCTGGTCGCGGTCGCGCCGATGGGCTGGCCGACGGGCGCCCCCGCTACCCTGACCGGCCGCCTCCACGCCGCCGCCGCGATCGGGTTCTTCCTCCTCATCGCCTAGATGCGCGTGTTCCGATCGGGCGACACGCTCCGCCTCCTGCGCGACGAGAGCCAGGCGGCGGCCTTTCGCGCGACCTATCGCCTGCTGGGCAGCTGATGGTCCTGCTTCCGCTCACCCTCTGGGCCGTCCATGCGCTGTCGCCGCGGCGGGAGGACTCGCCCGTCCTGTTCCTGGTCGAGGCGGCGGGCGTATACGTGTTCGCCGCCTTTTGGTGGGTCAGGAGCCGCGAGATCGCCGCGCTGGAGCGGCGGTGACGGGCACGGCTTCGTCCGTCTTCCGGGCGACCCGCGGCCAGCCCGGGGGCAGCGACCAGCCGGCCCCGTCGGGCAGGCCGATGCGCAGGCCTTGCGGGAAGATCATTCCCAGATCGGCGGGTATCATCCCCGCCCAGTCCCGGGCGCGCACGCTCGGCCATATCAGCCCGATCGCGACGCCCAGCGCCAACGCGCGCAGGCGGCCGCCCGACCGGCAACGCCGCCGCCGACTCGGGCGACCGCGACCGGTGAGGCGAGTGGAATCAACGACATAGGACACGCCCTCGCCCCTGTGCCGCGACAGCCTAACGAAATGTTGAGAATCCCGACGTTCGGCTCGCGCCGTGCGACGAAGCGAGTCGGGCGTGAGTCGGGCCGCCGCTGCCCGTCTCCCGGACGGCCGAGCTTGCGATGTCGGAAACCGCCTGCCAGCCTCGTCGATGTTCTTTGACATCATCGGCCGGACGACCAGTCGCCGTCACGCTTGCACGATACCCGGCGCAATCGGTTGAGATTCATGTCGCGACCAGCGTTACGCGCATCGCCGCCCGGCGTTCTTGGCGTGACCTTTGGTGACCTTCCGCCCGTCGGGCATCGTCCTCACGCCTCCCCCGCCCGCGCCCGCCTGGTCGGCGCGTGGAAGTCGGGGGGCTTGTCGGCGATCCAGCGCAGGAAGCGGGCCATGTCCGCCCGGCTGCGAAGCATTTCGACATCGGCGAAGTCGCGCGCCAGCTCGCCGTTCGCGACCAGCGCGTGGATCGTGCGATGGCAGATCGGGTGAACGGGCGCGGTCTCCCGCCCGCCCTCCGATTTGGGGACGAGATGGTGCCATTCGACCTTGGCTCCCAGCGGGCGGCCGCACAGCACGCACCTTTCCGGCTCGGCCGCGCGGGCCGCCAGCGCCTCGGCCTCTTGCAGGCCGAGCTTGCGCCGGACCCGTCCCGCCATGCCTCAGGGCTTGATCAGCCCGATCTCGACCAGCCGCTCGTGGAGATAGTCGTGCGCGGTGATGGGCTGGGCGTAGCGGTTCGGATTGTCGGCGGTGATCGTCCCCGGCAGCGTCTCGATCAGGAAATCGGGCGCGGGGTGGAGGAAGAAGGGCATCGAATAGCGCGAATGGCCGCGCCGCTCGGGGGGCGGGTTGGTGACGCGGTGGGTGGTCGAGGGCAGGACGTGGTTGGTCAGCCGCTGGAGCATGTCGCCGACATTGACCACTATCGCCCCCTCGGGCGGCTTGATCTGCAGCCAGCGCCCGGACTCGCGGTCGAGCAGTTCCAGCCCCGCCTCCTCCGCGCCCAGCAACAGGGTGATGAGGTTGATGTCCTCATGCGCGCCCGCGCGCACCCCCTCGGCATCGGGCGCGATGGGGGGATAATGGAGCAGGCGGAGCACCGAATTGCCGTCCGCGACCGCCGGGTCGAACCAGTCGGGCGCCAGCCCCAGATGCCGCGCGATCCCCGACAACAGCCGATCCCCCGCCCGGTCGAACGCCGCGAACAGCTCGATGAAAGTGTCGCGGAACCCCTCCGGCCGCGCGGGCCAGATATTGGGCGCCATCTGCGCGGCGTAGGGATGCCCGGCGGGCAGCTCGCGCCCGACATGCCAGAATTCCTTCAGGTCGACGACGCTAGCGTCCTTGGCGATCTCGGTCTTGAACGGCGTATAGCCCCGCGCGCCCCCGCCGCCCGCGACGTGATAGCCGCGCTTCTCCGCCTCGGGCAGCGCGAACAGCGCCTGCGTCTCGGCCCAGGCACGCTGGATCAGCGGGTCGGGGATGCCGTGATCGGCGACGATCGCGAAGCCGAAGCGCCGGAACGACTGGCCGAGCGCCGCGGCGAAGCCGTCGGGATCGCCCTCCTGGTCGCGCAGCGAAAGGGTCGGCACCTGGGCGAGCGGCGTATCGAGCATGGGGTTCGCGTCCGGTTGGGGTGGGGAAGCCGCGATATAGGCGTTTCCCCACGCCCCGAACAGACCGGACTAGCCGCCCAGCACGATCACGCCCGTCGAGGCCGCCGCGTCACCGGGCCGCATCTCCAGGCGGAAGGGCTTGCCGTCGTCGGTCGTGCCGCTCAGCCCCTCCCCGCTCGGAGTGACGGTGAAGCCCGCCTCCTTCAGCCGCTCGCCCAGCCAGTCGCGGACGGTGGCGGCCGCGGCGGGGCTGGTGAAGCTGAGGCGCACGCCCTCTTCGCCGCCCCCGGCGCCTTTCTCGTCGCCCCGGATGTCGATGCCGTCGATCGTCGATCCGGGATAGAGCTTCACCCCGTTCAGATCGACATCGTCCGCGTCGAGCTTGAACCGCGGCAGCTTGAGCGAGCCCTGGAAGCCCGGCACGTCGATCTTGACCTCGCCCGTCCTGCCGTCGACCGCGCCCAGCACATTGCCGCCGCCATCGTCGATCGACACGCTCGTCCCCTCCTGCGGCCGGTCGCAGGCGGCGAGGCCGAACAGGGCGAGAAGCAGGACGGGACGGCGCATGGCGGGGCTCCAGCTGTATTGTGTTACCAACACGCTATCGGTTGCCGCCGATGTGCACAAGCGGGATGCCTCCGGTGCCATAAAGGTCTAGGTGCACCGCAGCATGGCCGACCAACCTCCCGCCCAGATCGGCGCCCCGATCGGTTTCGCCGAGTTCGTCGCGCTCGTCGCGGCTTTGCTCGCCTTGGGCGCGCTCGGCATCGACGCGATGCTCCCGGCGCTGCCCGCGATCGGCGCGGAGCTGGGCGTCGCCGACCCGAATGCGCGCCAGTTCGTGATCAGCGCCTTTCTGGGCGGGTTCGGCGTGGCGCATCTGATCCACGGCCCGCTCGCCGACCGGTTCGGGCGCAGGCGGGTGCTGCTCTGGGCGATGGGCGCCTATGCGGCCGCCAACATCGCCGCCGCGTTGGCGGGGAGCTTCGCGCTGCTGATCGCGGCGCGGGTACTGGGCGGGATGGCGATCGCCGCGACACGCGTCGCGACCACCGCGATGGTGCGCGACTGTTATCATGGGCCGGCGATGGCGCGGGTCATGTCCATCGCGTTCCTGGCGTTCATGATCGCGCCGATCGTCGCCCCCGCCATCGGCCAGGCGGTGCTGCTGGTCGCGGACTGGCGCGCGATCTTCTGGGGGATCGCCGGGCTGTCGGCGGTCCTGTTTCTGTGGTTCTGGGCGCGCATGCCCGAGACGTTGCCGGCCGACCGCCGCCGGCCGATCCGGCCCGCGCCGGTGATCGCGGGCTGGCGGCGGACGGCGGGGGATCGGCTGTCGCTGGGCTATACGCTGGCGGCGACCGCGATGACGGGCGCGCTTTACGGCTATCTGAACTCCATCCAGCAGGTGGTGGACGGCTTCGGCCGCGCCGAGCTGCTGGGCGGCGTGTTCGCCGCGACGGCCGCCACGATGGCGGCGGCGAACCTGTTCAACGCGCGGCTGGTGATGCGGCTCGGCACGCGACTGATCGGGCACGGCGCGGTTCTGGGGCTGATCGCGGTCGCGGCGCTGCATCTCGTGCTGGTCGAGCTGGGCCGGGACGGCTTGTGGAGCTTCACGGTGCTGCAGGCGCTGACCATGGCCTGCATGGCGCTGGCGACGTCGAACTTCATGGCCATGGCGATGCAGAATATGGGCGCGATCGCCGGCACCGCGTCCAGCGTACAGGGCTTCGCCAACGTCACCGCCGGCGCGATGACCGGCGCCGTCATCGGCCAGGCGTTCAACGGCACCGCCGCGCCGATGACGATCGGCTTCATGGCGGCGGGCGTCGTCGCGCTGGGGCTGGTCGCCTGGACCGAACGGGGCCGGCTGTTCGGGCGCTGAGCCCGTCCGTGGAACCGCCGCGCCCCGCCCGGGGTTCGTCCGGGCATAAGATTTTATGGAGGCGATGATGGCAGGAACGCGGATGCCCGGCATGGGATCGGGCGACGACACCTTCGACGAGGAAGGCTATGACGAGAGCCAGCGCGCCGAGATCCTGGAGGCGACCGGCGACGGTCCCTCGGACGGCGCGATCCTGACCGACATGGCGCCCGATCTGGGGCTCGACGATCCGGAGAGCGAGCCGATCGACGATCTGGACATGGAGGACGGCGAGGTCGGCACCACCGACGACGATGTCGACATGGACGAGGACGACATGGACGAGGACGACCTCCAGGACGATTTCGACGAGGACAAGATCGACGAGGAGGAGATCGACGACGCCGACGACGCGGCGCTCAGCCCCTAGGCCGGATCGTCATTCATCCGAACGATCGGATGGGTATCATCGTCGGGCAGAATGTTCACGCGGAGGCGCGGAGGCGCGAAGATTCGGGTCGCGCGGCGGCGCTGAGGACGCCGAGACTCGCCGACCGTCGGGTGCACTCAAGCCGCGACCCCGGTCCATCCCTCATCTTCGCGCCTTCGCGCCTTCACGTGAACCTCGTCACGAAGCCACGTCGAATGTCGATCAGTCCTAGACGGTGAAGCTCTCGCCGCAGCCGCAGGCCCCCTTGGCATTGGGGTTCTGAAAGACGAAGCCGGCGGTGAAATCGTCCTCCACCCAGTCCATCGTGCTGCCCACGAGGTATAGGATCGACCCGCCGTCGACGAACAGGGTGCCGCCGGGCGTGTCGATGCGCTCGTCGAAAGGCTTGGCCTCCGTTACATAATCGACCGAATAGGCCAGGCCCGAACAACCGCGGCGCGGCGTCGACAGCTTGACCCCGACCGCCTCGGCTGGCGCGCGCCCCATCAGGTCCGCGATGCGGGCATGGGCCGACGGCGTAAGGTTGAGGGCCGCGGGGCGTTGCCGAAGCGTGGTCGCCATCACAACATTCCCAATTCTAATTTCGCCTCGTCGGACATGAGTTGGGGGTCCCAGGCCGGGTCCCAGACCAGATTGACCTCGGCGGTGGCGATGCCGGGCACCGCCGAGACGCGCAGCTCGACCTCGGCGGGCATCGACTCGGCGACCGGACAATGCGGAGTGGTGAGGGTCATATTGACCGCCGCATGGCCGCCCTCGGTCACCTCGACGCCGTAGATCAGCCCCAGATCGTAGATGTTGACGGGGATTTCGGGGTCGAAGATCTCTTTCAGCGCCTCGACCACCGCCTCGTAGAGCGCGCCGCCGGGCTCGCCGACCGGCTCCTCGCGCGGGCGTTGCGCGAGAAAGCCGTCGAGATAGTCGCGCTTGCGCTCGAAGGTCGCGCGCGCGTCCTCCTGCTCGACCCGCGCCTTGGGCGGGGTTTCCACGCTGTCGACTTCTTCCACGACGAACCGGTCGCTCATCCGAATATCCCTACCCAAAGATCCTGGTCACCCGTTCGACGCCGCGCACCAGCGCCGCGATGTCGCCGGGGCCGTTGTACACGCCGAAGCTCGCACGCGCCGTGGCGTCGATCCCCAGCGCCTCCATCAGCGGCTGGGCGCAGTGATGCCCCGCGCGGATCGCGACCCGGCCCTCGTCCAATATGGTGCCGATGTCATGGGGGTGCACCCCCTGGATCGTGAAGCTGACGATCCCCGCCGAATCCGCCGGGCCGAGCAGGCGGACGCTGTTGAACTGCGACAGCGCCTCGCGCGCGTCCGCGACCAGCGCGGCTTCGTGCGCGTGGATGCGGTCCAGGCCGATGCCCTCGACATAGTCGATCGCGGCGGCCAGCCCCAGCGCGCCGACGATATGCGGCGTCCCCGCCTCGAACCGGCCCGGCGGGGGGGCATAGGTGGTGCGCTGGAAGCTGACCCGGTCGATCATCGCGCCGCCGCCCTGATAGGGGGGCATGGCGTCGAGCAGTTCGGGCCGGGCCCAGAGCGCGCCGATGCCGGTCGGGCCGTAGAGCTTGTGGCCCGAAAAGACGTAGAAGTCACAGCCCAGCGCGGCGACGTCGACGGCCATGCGCGGCACCGCCTGGCAGCCGTCGAGCAGGATCTTCGCGCCGACGGAGTGCGCAATGTCGCTTGCCCGCCTGCCGTCGAGAACCGAGCCGAGCACGTTCGAGACGTGGTTGAGCGCGACCATCTTGTGGGCCGGGGTGATCATCCGCTCCATCGCGTCGAGATCGATGCGGCCGTCCGGGGTGAGCGGGACGACGTCGATCGCGGCGCCGACACGTTCGGCGGCCATCTGCCAGGGGACGATGTTGGAATGATGTTCGAGCAGCGACAGCAGGATGCGGTCGCCCGCCTTGAGCTGCGTGCCCGCCCAGCAGGTCGCGACCAGGTTGATCGCCTCGGTCGCGCCGCGCACCCAGATGATCTCGTCGGAAGAACCCGCGCCGATGAACCCGGCCACCCGGCCACGGGCGGCCTCATAGGCGAGCGTCATGTCGGCGGAGCGCGCATACACGCCGCGGTGCACCGTCGCATAGGTCGTGTCATAGGCGCGGGCGATCGCGTCGATGACGACCCGCGGCTTCTGCGCGGTGGCGGCGGTGTCGAGATAGGCCCAGCCATCGGGGATGGCGGGGAAGTCGGCGACCGTATCGAGCGGGCGTTCCAGGGTGAGGAGATCGGTCACAATGCCCGCTCCAGCCAGGCGCCCGCATCGGCCAGGAAGGCCTCACGCACCTGTTCGTCGCCGATCCGGTCGAGCGCGTCGGCGACGAAGGCGTGAGTGAGCAGGCCCTTGGCGCGCGGGCGGGGGATGCCGCGCGACTCCATGTAGAAGAGCGCGCGGGCGTCGAGTTCGCCCACCGTCGCGCCGTGGGCGCATTTCACGTCGTCGGCGAAGATTTCCAGCTCGGGCTTGAGGTTCACGGCGGCGGTGCGGTCGAGGAGGAGACCGCGCAAGGATTGCTCGCCATCGGTCTTCTGCGCGTGGCGGGCGACCTCGACGCGGGCGGCGAGGCTGGCCTGGCTCCGGTCGGCGGCGACCGCGCGCCAGACCTGGCGGCTCTGGCCGTTGGGCTCGGCATGGCGGACGGCGACCGCGCATTCCTGGCGCTGCTCGGCGCGGGTCAGGAGGACGCCGCCATATTCGGCATAGCCCGCATCGCCCGCCAGCACGATCTGGCCGTCGATGCGGCTGCCCGCGGCCCCCGCGCCCAGGAAGATCGACACCAGGCTCGCGCCTACGCCCAGCTCGGCCTCGTCGCGGGTGGAAGTGAAGCCCTCGGACTGGAGCAGGCGGACGCCGCGCTGGAGCCGCGCGGCCTTGCCCAGCTTCAGCCGCGTGAAGCGGTTGGTCCAGCCGGCGCCGACGAAAGTCTCGACGACGGTCGCCGCGGCGTCGTCGGCGAGGACGATCTCGGCGGCGGCATGGTTCTCGCCGCCGGTGGAGAGGTGGACCACCTGGACGGGATCGGCGACCGCGTGCGGAGCGAGGCGGAGCGCCCAGGCGCTATCGGTCGCCCGCCCGCCGAGCGCATGGGTGGTCGCCGCGACGCGCGCGGGCTCGGCGCGCAGGAGCGTCGAGGACGCGTGGAGCGCGCCGTCGACGAACAGCAGGCGATCGCCGGGCAGGTCGAGGAAATGGTCATGGACGGGATCGCCGCCCACGCGCGCGGAGCCCGCCGCGCCGGCGATGGCGGCGGTGTCGGCCCAGCGCCACGCCTCCTCGCGGTTGGAAGGGAGGGTGAGGAGCGTCACCGGGCCGCTCCCACGTTCGGGGCTTGATTATTCCGCGACAAGAAGGCTGGTTCGCGCGGAGGCGCGGAGACGCGGAGATGGTGCCCTACCGCGTCAGCGGCCTTAGAACGCACCGGGCGGATCGTGAGCCGAAGAGATGAGAACAAGGACGGGAGCGCCGAACGCAACTCCGCGCCTTCGCGCCTCCGCGTGAACATCAGCTTCTTCTCGCGCGTGGAGGCGCAAAGAACAGGTCCCGACATGCTTGCGCCTTCGGCGCGGAGCTCAATCACGCCGCCACCGCGCCGTAACCCTGGGCTTCCAGCTCGTGCGCCAGTTCCTTGCCCCCGGTGCGGGTGATCCGCCCGTCGGCGAGGACATGGACGAAGTCGGGCTCCACATAGTCGAGCAGCCGCTGATAATGGGTGATAAGGATCACCGCCTTGGTCGGTTCGCGCATGATGCGGTTGATGCCGTCGCCGACGATGCGCAGCGCGTCGATGTCGAGGCCGGAATCGGTCTCGTCGAGGATGGCGAGGCGGGGCTGGATGATCCCCATCTGCACCATCTCGTTGCGCTTCTTCTCGCCGCCGGAGAAGCCGACGTTTACGGGGCGCTTGAGCATCTCTGCGTCCATGTCGAGCTTGGCCGCCTCGGCGCGGGCGAGCTTGAGGAACTCGCCCCCGGACAGCGGCTTCTCGTCGCGGTTCGCGCGCTGGGCGTTCAAGGACTCGCGCAGGAACTGGACGTTGGAGACGCCGGGGATCTCGACCGGGTATTGGAAGCCGAGGAACAGGCCGGCGGCGGCGCGCTCGTGCGGGGCGAGGTCGAGCAGGTCGACCTCACCGAACGTCACCGATCCGGCGGTGACCTCGTAGCCGGGACGGCCGCCGAGCACATAGCCGAGCGTCGACTTGCCCGCGCCGTTGGGTCCCATGATCGCATGGACCTCGCCCGCGTTGACGGTGAGGGTCAGGCCCTTGAGGATTTCGGTGCCATCGATCTCGGCGTGAAGGTTTTCAATCTTGAGCATCAATCTTCCTTGAGCGCCGCAGTCGAAACGCGAGCACCATGATTATGATCGGGAGCAGAATGTCGGCCAACCCGCGCAGGTAGGTTTGCAGCGGCGCACCAGTGATCTTCGCATCGAGTGGTAGGCTGATCGGCACGAGGAATAGCGCAGCCAAGGCCCACAAGCCGGACGCCGCAAATACGATAAACGCTAATATGGACCGGGCACGGCTCACCCCACGCTCCCCTCAAGCGAGATCCCCAGCAGCTTCTGCGCCTCGACCGCGAACTCCATTGGCAGCTGTTGCAGCACCTCGCGCGCGAAGCCGTTGACGATCAGCGCGACCGCCGCCTCCGGGTCCAGCCCGCGCGACATGGCGTAGAACATCTGGTCGTCGCTGATCTTGGACGTCGTCGCCTCGTGTTCGATCTGCGCGGACGGGTTGCGGACCTCGATATAGGGGATGGTGTGCGCGCCGCACTGGTCGCCCAGGAGCAGGCTGTCGCACTGGGTGAAGTTGCGGACGCCCTCCGCGCCCGGCGCGACCCGCACCAGCCCGCGATAGGTGTTGTCGGAGCGGCCGGCGCTGATGCCCTTGGACACGATGGTCGAGCGGGTGTTCTTGCCCAGATGGATCATTTTGGTGCCGGTGTCGGCCTGCTGGCGGTTGTTCGTCACCGCGACCGAGTAGAACTCGCCCACGCTGCCCTCGCCCGCGAGGACGCAGCTGGGGTATTTCCAGGTGACGGCCGACCCGGTCTCGACCTGGGTCCAGCTGACCTTGCTGTTCTTCCCCTGGCAAAGCGCGCGCTTGGTGACGAAATTGTAGATGCCGCCCACGCCGTTCTCGTCGCCGGGATACCAGTTCTGGACGGTCGAATATTTGATCTCGGCATCGTCGAGGATGACGAGCTCGACGACGGCCGCATGGAGCTGGTTCTCGTCGCGCATCGGGGCGGTGCAGCCCTCCAGATACGAGACGTAGCTGCCCTTGTCGGCGATGATGAGCGTGCGTTCGAACTGGCCGGTATTCTCCGCGTTGATGCGGAAATAGGTGGATAGCTCCATCGGGCAGCGGACGCCCTCGGGAATGTAGACGAAGGTGCCGTCGGAAAAGACCGCCGAGTTGAGCGTCGCGAAATAATTGTCACGCTGGGGCACGACGCGGCCGAGCCATTTGCGGACCAGGTCGGGATATTCGCGGATCGCCTCGGAAATCGAGCGGAAGATGACGCCGGCGGCCTCCAGCTCCTTGCGGAAGGTGGTCGCGACCGAGACGCTGTCGAACACCGCGTCGACGGCCACGCGGCGCTTGGGCTCCGCGCCCTCCTCCTCGACGACGCCCCCCTCAACAACACCAGCCAGCATCTTCTGCTCCTGGATCGGGATGCCGAGCTTCTCGTAAACGCGCAGGATCTCGGGATCGACCTCGTCCAGGCTGCCCAGCTTGGGCTTCGCCTTGGGCTCGGCGTAATAATAGGCATTCTGATAGTCGATCGGCGGGACGTTGAGCTTCGACCAGTCGGGATGCTCCATCGTCTTCCACAGCGCGAACGCCTTGAGGCGCCAGTCGAGCATCCATTGCGGCTCGTTCTTCTTGGCGGAGATGTAGCGGACGGTGTCCTCGCTCAGCCCCTTGGGCGCGAAGTCCTGTTCGATATCGGAGGAGAAGCCCCATTCATACGTCTTGGCGACGGCGGCATAGGCTTCGGCGTTCTTGGTGGCCATCATGCGTCTACTTTCACGCGCACCGGATCGGGTGCGGGCTGGGAGAGGTGGATCAGGCTGACGCCGTCCAGGGCCGCGCGGACCGCCTGGTTGACGACGCCCCAATGCGGCTTGACGAGGCAATGACCGTCGAGCGCGCAATGGTCGCGATCGTCGTCGACGCAAGTGGTGAGCGCGATCGGGCCCTCCACCGCCTCGACGATGTCGGCCAGGCTGATCGCCGCCGCCGGCCGCGCGAGGCGAAAGCCGCCGCCGGACCCGCGCGCGCTGATGAGCAGCCCGGCGCTCGCGAGCCGGCCGACGAGCTTCTGCGCGGTGGGGAGGGGCACGCCCGTCCGTGCCGACAACAGGGTCGCGTTGAGCGGCGCCGCGCCGCAGCTGCGGGCGGCGGCGGACATCAACACGATCGCGTAATCGGCAAGGCTCGACAGGCGCAAGGAACGGCTTCTCAAATCGGAGTATATCGGTCCGATTGCAGATGGTCGTGCACGGCTGGCGCGTCAACCGCCGACGCCTTGCTGCGAGTCGTTAGCAGCGCGACGAAAAAGCGGCCCGGCCTGAGGTCAGGCCGGGCCGTTCAAGTCAAAGGACGAAAAGGTGAAACCGATGCGTCCTTCGGGTCGCGGCGTCCGCATAGCAGGCTCCGACGCGACATTATTGTACGATTGTGCGGAACCGGGCGACGGCAGCTTTTGACGGGCGCCCGCATCGATGCGATGGCCGGAGTGACATGGTCCATCCGCTACGCCCCCTGCTCTTCGCGCTGCCGGCGGAGCGCGCGCACGCGGTGACGATCGCCGGGCTGGAGGCATGGGGCCGTGTGGGCGCTCCGCTGGCGGGCGGGCCGGTGCGGTCGGAACGGCTGGCGACCGTCGTCGCGGGGGTCGCCTTTCCCAACCCGGTCGGGGTGGCGGCGGGCGTCGACAAGGACGGGCGCGCGATCGCGGGGCTGTTCGCGCTGGGCGCGGGGTCGGTCGAGATCGGGACGCTGACCCCCCTGCCCCAGCCCGGCAATCCCCGGCCACGGCTGTTCCGGCTGGTCGAGGACCGGGCGGTGGTGAACCGCATGGGGTTCAACAATGGCGGGCTGGACGCGGGCATCGCGCGCGCCACCGAGGCGACACGCGCCGGGGTGCTCGGAATCAATGTGGGCGCGAACAAGGATGCGGGCGACCGGGTGGCGGATTACGTCGCGGGCGTGAGCGCGGCGGCGCGGGTCGCGGATTACGTCACGGTCAACATCAGTTCTCCCAACACGCCGGGCCTGCGCGACCTGCAGCACGGCGCGGCGCTCGACGAGCTGCTCGCGGCCTGTGTCGAGGCGCGCGGGGGGGCGCCCTTGTTCCTGAAGGTCGCGCCCGATCTGGAGTGGGACGCGGTGGAGGACATCGCGCGGGCGGCGATCGACCGGGGCGTCGACGCGCTGGTGGTGGGGAACACGACGGTGACGCGACCGGGGCTGCGTTCGCCCAACGCAGCGGAGGGCGGCGGGCTGTCGGGCCGGCCGCTACGCGAGCTGGCCGCGCGCAGGCTCGCCGACTTCGCGCGCGCGACCGGGGGCGCGCTGCCGCTCGTCGCGGCGGGCGGGATCGATACGGGGGCGGAGGCCTATGCCCGCATCCGGGCGGGCGCGAGCTTGGTGCAGCTCTATACGGGGCTGGTTTACGGTGGGCCGGGGCTGCTCCGTCGGATCGCGCGGGAGCTCGACGCACTTCTCGCGCGGGACGGGTTCGACACCGTCGCGGAGGCCGTAGGGGCGGGCGGACGCTGACCGCTTGCACGGGCGCGGCGCGGCGCTAGGGTCCGGCGCGATGATCCGTTACCTTCTCGCGCTCTTCGCGCTGCTTCTGCCCGCCTCTGCGTTCGCGCAAGGCGCGGTGACCTCCGCCGATCCGCGGGCGACCGAGGCGGGGCAGACGATCCTGCGCCAGGGCGGTTCGGCGGCCGATGCGGCGATGGCGATGATGCTCGCGCTGACGGTGGTCGAGCCGCAATCCTCGGGCATCGGCGGGGGCGGGTTCCTGGTCCATCATTCGGCGGGCGGCCGGTTGCAGACCATCGACGGTCGCGAGACCGCACCGCGCGCGGCGACGCCGGCGCGGTTCGTGGGGCCGGACGGGCAGACCTTGCCCTATCGCCAGGCGGTCGGCGGCGGGCGGTCGGTCGGGGTGCCGGGCAATTTGCGGCTGATGGCGCTGGCGACCCGGAAATGGGGGCGCCTGCCCTGGGCGCGGCTGTTCGAGCCCGCGATCCGGCTGGCGCAGGGCGGCTATGTCGTGACCCGGCCGCTGGCGGGCGCGGCGGCGAACCTCCAACCCGCCTGGGGCGATTTCCCCGCGACCGCCGCGCTCTACGCGCCGGGCGGCAAGCCGGTCACGGAGGGCGCGACGGTGCGCAATCCCGCGCTCGCCGCGCTGCTGCGCCGTGTCGCGGCCGAGGGCGCGGACGCCTTTTACACCGGTGCCAATGCCCGCGCGCTGCTGGCGGCGGTGAACGGGAGCGTGGGCTCGCCCCGCGATATGACCGCCGCCGACCTGGCGGGCTACCGCGCGAAGGAGCGCGCGCCGGTGTGCGGACGCTACCGCGCGTGGCGCATCTGCGGCATGGGCCCGCCGTCGAGCGGGGCGACGACGGTGCTGGGCATATTGGGGATGCTCGAGCGGTTCGATCTCAAGGCGCTGGGCCCTGCGTCGGCGCAATCCTGGCACCTGATCGCCGAGGCGATGCAGCTCGCCTATGCCGATCGCGAGAAATATCTGGGCGACGCCGATTTCGTGGCGGTGCCGGTCGCGGGGCTGATCGATCCCGCCTATCTGCGGCGGCGGTCGGGGCTGATCTCGCCGCTCCGCGCGCTCGGCGCCTATCCGGCGGGCAACCCGCCCGGCGCCCCCGCCCGCACCCCGGCGGTACAGCGCGAGGTGGCGGGAACGACACATTTCGTCGCGGTCGATGCGAAGGGCAATGTCGCGTCCATGACCTCGACGATCGAAGGGCCGTTCGGGAGCCAACTCGTCGTCGGCGAGGGTCTGGGCGGATATGCCCTCAACAACGAGCTCACCGATTTCACCTTCGCGCCCGAGCGGGACGGCGCCCCCGTCGCCAACCGGGTCGAAGGCGGCAAGCGGCCGCTGTCGTCGATGGCGCCGACCATCGTTTATGACGCCAAGGGCCGGCCCGTCTTCACCGTCGGCGCGGCGGGGGGCAAGACGATCATCATGCAGGTCGCCAAGGCGCTGATCGCGCATCTCGACTGGGGCCTGCCCGCGCGTGCCGCCCTGGGCGAGGGGCTGGTCTATTTCGGGCGCGATGGCGTGATCCTGGAGGAGGGCACAGCGCGCGCCGCGCTCAAGCCCGAGCTGGAACGGCTGGGCCACAAGGTCGTGATCGGCAAATTGGGGCTGAAGGCGAACGCGGCCGAGCGGACGCCGGCCGGCTGGCGCGGCGCGGCCGATCCGCGCAGCGTGGGGACGGCGCTGGGCGAATAGGCGTGCGCGTGATTGACGCCCGGCGAAACGGGCGCGGGAGAGAATGATGCGGAGTCTGGAGCCGTTCCCCAATCTGGTGACGATGTTTTTCACGCGGGCACGGGAACGCGGGGACCGGCCGTTCCTGTGGCGCAAGGAGAACGGCGCCTGGGTATCGACGAGCTGGGCGGACGCGGCGCGGCAGGTGGCGAGCCTGGCGGCGGGGCTGACCGCGATCGGCATCGAACGCGGCGACCGGGTGATGCTGGTGTCGGAGAATCGGCCCGAATGGTGTCTGTCCGACCTGGCGATCATGGCCGCGGGCGCGGTGACGGTGCCGACCTATGTCACCAACACCGAGCGCGACCATGCGCACGTCATGGAGAATTCGGGCGCGCGCGCGGTGATCGTGTCGACCGACAAGCTCGCGCGCACGTTGATGCCCGCCGTGCTGCGCGCGTCGGCGCCCCAGATCGTGATCGGCATCGACGAGATGCGCGTGGCGCGGACCGGGGTCGACTTCCACGGCTGGCGCGACCTGATCGCCCGGCACCCGACCGATCCCGCCGAGGCGGAGCAGCGCGCGGATTTCGCGCGGGGCGACCTGGCGTGCATCATCTACACCAGCGGCACCGGCGGCGCCCCGCGCGGCGTGCGCCAGCATCACGGCGCGATCCTGCACTGCGCCGCCGCGTGCATCGACGCGATCGGCGAGGATCTGGGGATCGAGGAGAACGAGACCTTTCTGTCCTTCCTGCCGCTGTCGCACGCCTATGAACATACCGGCGGGCAGTTTCTGCCGATCGGCATGGGCGGGCAGATCTATTATGCCGAGGGGCTGGAGAAGCTCGCCGCCAACATGGAGGAAGCGCGCCCGACGATCATGTTCGTCGTGCCGCGCCTGTTCGAGGTGCTTCACCAGCGGATCAGCAAGGGCGTCGCCAAGCAGGGCCGGCTGTCCAACTGGCTGCTGGAGCAGGCGATCGCGGTGGGCGCGCGCGACTATCACGGCACGCTTCGCATCGTCGACCGCCCGACCAAGCTGCTGGTGGACACGCTGTTCAAGCCGAAGATCGCCAGGCGCTTCGGCGGGCGCCTGAAGGCGATGGTGTCGGGCGGGGCGCCGCTCAATCCCGATGTGGGCGTGTTCTTCCATTCGATCGGGGTGCTGGTGCTGCAGGGCTATGGCCAGACCGAGGCCGGGCCGATCATCTCGTGCAATCGGCCCAAGGCGGGCATCCGCATGGACACGGTCGGCCCCGCGCTGCTGAACACCGAGGTCAGGATCGCCGAGGACGGCGAGATATTGTGCCGGGGCGAGCTGGTCATGCACGGCTATTGGCGCAACGAGGCGGAAACCGCGCGGGTGCTCAAGGACGGGTGGCTCCACACGGGCGATATCGGCGTGATCGACGAGGCGGGCCGGGTGAAGATCACCGACCGCAAGAAGGACCTGATCGTCAACGACAAGGGCGACAATGTCGCGCCGCAAAAAGTGGAAGGGATGCTCACCCTCCAGCCCGAGATCGCCCAGGCGATGATCCATGGCGACCGGCGACCCTATATGGTCGCGGTGCTGGTGCCCGATCCCGAATGGACGCAAGCATATTGCGCGGCCGGCGGCGCCCCGTGCAGCTTCGCGAGCCTGGCGGACGACCCCACATACCGCGCCGCGCTGTCGGCGGCGGTGGAGCGGGTCAACAAGGAGCTGTCGGTCATCGAACGCGTCCGCCGCTTCGTCATCGCCGACGAACCCTTCACGATCGAGAACGAGCAGATGACCCCGTCGCTCAAGATCCGGCGCCACGTGCTGAAGGAAGTGTACGGCGCACGGCTGAACGGGCTGTATCGGGGGTAGGCGTCCCGGCTCCCTCTCCCGCCGGGAGAGGGAGGACGGGAGCTACTTCGCGCCGCTCTTGGGCAGCACCGCGAAGGTCCAGTCGCGGTCGGGACGCAGATATTTCGCCGCCGTCTCCTGAAGCTGCGCGGGGGTGATGGTGACATAGTCCTCCGCGATCCGCCTGGTCGCCTCCACGCGACGCTCGTCGAACGCGCCGCCGCCGAGCTGGCCGAGCCAGAACTGGTTCCCGCTCGACGCGCGCAGGATATATTGCGTCATGGGGCGCAGCACGCGCTGAAGCTCGTCATCGGCGATCGGGGTCTTGGCGAGGTCGGCGGCGATCTCGCGCGACATGCGGAAGAACAAGGGCACGCCGTCGGGCGCGACCTGGCCGACCGCGAGCAACCGCCCACCGCCGGGCAGGCCGACGGGCCATTGGCTCTGCACCTGCGGGCTGTAGCTCGCCCCCGCCGCCTGGCGCAGCCGTTCGAAAAGCCGGTCGCTGAACACCTGGGCCAGGACATCGAGGCGGCGCGATTCCGCGATCCCCTCGATCCCGCCGCCGGTCGGCCAGGCGATGACCGCCGCGGCCTGGTTGGCCGGGCCGCTATGCGTGCGCATCACCGGGGTCGCTACATGGGCGGGGAAGCGCACGGGCTTGGGGCTCGCGAGCGCCTGGCCGCGCGGCTTCATCGCGCCGAAGCTGCGCGCGACCGCGTCGATCGCGGCCTCGGCGGTCGTGTCGCCGAAGATCGACACCTCGATCGGCCCCGTCTTCAGCAGCGGTTCCCACAGGCGGCGGAAGCTGCCCGCGTCGAGCTTCTGGATGAGCTCGGGACCGGGCGCCGCCCAGCGCGGGTCGCCGTCGCGGAGCAGCCCGTCCAGCTCGCGCCCGATCACGCCGCCCGGCGACGCATCGTATCCACGCGTGGCGGCGAGCGCGACCGCGCGGGCGCGGTTGACGGGCGCGGGGTCCCAGCCGGGCTGGGCGAGCTTGGCCGCGAACAGGCGGAGCTGGTCGGCCAGATCGGCGCGATTGGTCATCGCGTTGAACGAAAAGGCGTCGTCCTCGATATTGAAATCGAACCCCACGCGGCGGCCCGCCACCAGGGCTTCGAGGTCATTCTGGTCGAGCTTGCCGATCCCGCTGGCGACGAGCGCGAGGTCGCCCGCCCAGGCCGGGGTCGCGCGGTCGGTCGGCAAGGCGTTCTGCCCGCCGCCGAAACGGACGCGGACATAGACGCGCCCCGTCTCGCCACTGTTCGGAAACAGCAGCAGGCGGGTGCCGTTGGCGAAGGTGACGGTCTCCAGCTCCAGCCCCTGCGCCTTGACGCGGCCGGCGACGGTGCCGGGCTTGCCCAAAGCGGGAAGCTGCGCGAAAGTGACGTCACGCGACTGGCGGCGCTGGCCGGCCAGCCCCGCCACATCGGCCTTGAGCGCCACGTCGAGCTTGGCCTGGGCGGTCGGATCGGGGGTGCGGGTATTGACCACCGCGCGGGTCACGCCCTCGAACAGCTTTCTGGTCGAGGCGAGCACGGCGGCCGGCGTGAACATGCCCTTGGCGCGCGCGTCGGTGAAGATGCGATAGGAGGTGTCGGGGGCGGTCGTGACCTCGCGGATCTCCAGCGCCTCGGCGATGTCGTCGGCCTGGCGTCCGCCCGCCTCGACCCGCGCGGTCTCCACCTGGGTGCGCAGCGCGGTGTCGTAGTCGGCGAGTTCGCGGTCGATCTCGCCTTGCGTCGGCGGGGCGTTCTCCGCGTCGGCGATGACCGCGCGCACGTCCTTCAGCGCCGCCGCCCAGTCGTCGCCGACCGGCACGATGTTGACCGAGGTGACGTTGCCCGACCGGTACACGTCGTCGAGCGTCACGCTCGCCTGGAGGAAGCTGCCGCCGCCGCGCGCGCGCTGTTCCAGCCGGCGGCTGATCACGCGGCCCGCGACCGTGTCGACCATGCGGCGCTGGTTGAAGATCACCGTGTCGTCCCGGTAGGTCCAGGGGCGGATCGTGGCGGTGGCGACGATCGGCGGCAGGCCGGGCTCGGCCAGGGTCGCGGTCGCGGGCCTGGACGGGTCGGGACGGCCGAAATCCGGGTCGCGCGGCTCAGGGCCGACGCCCTTCCAGCCGCCGAAATGCTTGGCGATGCCGGCGGCGAAGACACTGGGATCCATGTCGCCCGCGATCACCACCACGGTGCGGCTGGGGCGATACCAGCGGTCATGGAAAGCCTGAACCGTCCGCGCGTTCGCCGCCTCCAGCGTCTTGACCGATCCGATGGGCGAGCGATCCGCGAGCGGCTGCCCCGCGAAGAAGGTGGAGCGGATCAGGTCGCCGAAGCGCACCTGGGGCCCGGGCTGTTCGCGCTGTTCGGCGAGCACGATCGGGCGCTCGGCGGAGACGCTGGCCTCGGTCAGCGTGGGGGCGGCCATCATCCCCGCCATGATCTTCAGGCTCTCGTCGAGCCCGGTGACGGTCGCGCCGGGCAGGTCGAGTTTGTAGAGCGTTCCCGTCGGCGTCGTCTGCGCGTTCGAATCCGACCCGAAGGTCGCGCCCAGCCGCTGCCACACCCGCTTGGCCTCGCCGTCGGGGACGTGCTGCGACCCGCGAAAGCTCAGATGCTCCAGGAAGTGGGCAAAGCCGCGCTCCCCGTCGGTCTCGTGGAGCGAGCCCGCATCGATGCGGACGCGCACCGCGACCTGGCCGGGCGGCACGCCGTTGCGGCGCACGGCGTAGCGCACGCCGTTGGGCAGCGTTCCGAACGACCAGCCCGGATCGGGGGTGATGTCCGACCCCTTGTAGAGCCAGGGCGCGGGATCGACGCCGGGCGGGGTCGCGGCCCTGGGCGGCGCGGCGGCGGACGCCACGCTCTGCGCGGGCGCGACCTGCTGACCGGTAGCGGGAAGCCCGAGGCCGAGAAGGATGGGGAGGAGCGAGACGCGGAGCACGCGCGGGGAGAACGCCATATCCGCCCCATGTAGCGATCCAATATGAACGCCGCCAGACGGACACGGGATATGGGCATCGCTGATCGCGCCGCTTGATCCCGCCTCCCCGCCGCGCCACATGCGCGCCATGTTCATCGAAACCGAAACCACCCCCAATCCCCAGACGCTCAAATTCCTGCCCGGCAGGACCGTCATGGACATGGGCACCCGCGACTTCGCCACGCCCGAGGAGGCGGAGGCGAGCCCGCTGGCCGAGGCCATGTTCGCGCTGGGCGACGTGACGGGGGTGTTCTTCGGCAGCGACTTCGTGTCGGTCACCGCCGCGCCGGGAACCGACTGGGCGATTCTCAAGCCCGATATCCTAGGGCTGCTGCTCGACCATTTCTCCGCGCAGATGCCGCTGTTCCGCCAGGGCAGCGCGGCGGGGATCAGCGTGCCGGCCGATATCGGGGGCGAGAACGACGATCCCGCCGACGCCGACATCGTGGCGCAGATCCGTGAGCTGATCGACACGCGGGTGCGGCCCGCCGTGGCGAACGACGGCGGCGATATCGTCTACCGGGGCTTCGACAAGGGCAAGGTGTACCTGCAGATGCAGGGCGCCTGTTCGGGCTGCCCCTCCTCCTCGGCCACGCTGAAGAACGGGATCGAGCAATTGCTGCGCCATTACGTCCCCGAAGTCACCGAAGTGCGGGCGGTCTGATGCGGCAGCCCCTGTCCGACGCCGCGCTCGACCGGCTGTTCCGCGAGGCCCGATCGGCCAATGGTTATACGTCCGAGCCGGTGAGCGAGGACCAGCTCCGCGCGCTCTACGATCTGGTCAAGATGGGGCCGACCTCGGCCAATCAGAGCCCCGCGCGCTTCGTCTGGTGCGTGTCGGCCGAGGCCAAGGAGCGGCTGGCCGCCTGCGCCAGCGGCACCAACGGCGGCAAGATCCGCCAGGGCCCGGTGTCGGTGGTGATCGGCATGGACCTGGAATTCCACGAACATCTGCCCGAGCTTTTCCCCCATGCCGATGCGCGCAGCTGGTTCACCGGCGACCAGGCCCTGCGCGAGGCGTCGGCATTCCGCAATTCGACGCTGCAGGGCGGGTATCTGATCCTGGCGGCGCGCGCGCTGGGGCTCGATACCGGGCCGATGTCGGGGTTCGACGCCGCCGCGGTCGACCGCGCCTTCTTCGCCGACCAGCCCCGCGTCACGACCAACTTCATCGCGACGCTCGGCTATGCCGATCACGCGACGATCTTCGGACGCAGCCCGCGTCCCGCGTTCGAGAAGTTCAACCGGATCGTCTGATCAGCCGGGTGCCGACGCTCGTCATCGAGACCGCGACGGCGGCCTGTTCGGTCGCGCTGATCGCAGACGGGCGCGTGGTGGCGCGGACGCACGAGCTGGTCGGGCGGGGCCATGCCGAGCGGCTGATACCGATGATCGCCGAGCTGCCGGACGGCGGCCGGGCGGCGCGGGTGCTGGTCGATTGCGGGCCGGGGAGCTTCACGGGAATTCGCGTCGGCATCGCCGCGGCGCGCGGGCTGGCGCTAGGCTGGGGCGTGCCGGTGGTGGGCTATTCCTCGCTCGCGCTCGTTGCGGCGGCGGCGCTTGGGGCGCGGCCCGATCTTCGCCGGGTTGCGGCGGTGATCGAAGGGGGACATGGTGAGGTCTTCATGCAGGCTTTTGACGCGACCCTCCTGCCGCTCGGCGACCTGGCCAGCCTGACGCCCGCGGCGGCGCTGGCGCGGCTGGACGGCGTGCCCGCCTTTGGGTCGGGCGCCGCGCGCCTGCTCGCGGTCGATCCGCGACTCGACGCGACCGACATGCTCCCCGACGCGGCGCAGGCGTGGCGGTTGCCGAACACGCGCGCCGCCCTCGCCCCCCGCCCGCTTTACGGCCGCGCGCCCGACGCGAAGGTCGCGGGCGTGGCCCCGCGCTGAACGTGGCGACCCGCGCCCTCACGCTGCGCCTCGCCGGCGCGCGCGACATCGGGGCGGTGGACGCGCTGATGGGGCAGGCCTTCGACCCGCGCTACGGCGAGGCCTGGACGCGTGGCCAGTGCTTGGGCGTGCTGGCGATGCCGGGCGTCATGCTGATGATGGCCGAGGTGGAGGACGAGGCGGCGGGCTTCGCGATGACGCGGCGGGTGCTCGACGAAGCCGAACTGCTGCTGCTCGCGGTCGCGCCCGAGCATCGCGGGCACGGGGTCGGCGGGGCGCTGCTCCGTGCGGCGGCGGCGGAGATGACGGCGGGGGGCTGCGACAAGCTGCACTTGGAAGTGCGCGCGGGCAATCCGGCGACGCGGCTCTACCTCGCCCATGGGTTCGCCAAGATCGGCGAGCGGCGCGGCTATTATCGCGGCGTCGACGGCCTGCTTCACGACGCGCACAGCTACAGCCTGTCGCTGCCGATGATCTATTGAGAATCGATTGCGCTTTTCGCAACAAGCCTGAACGCCTATGGGACGCGCAACCTGGATTGGACCGGCAGCATGGCGCGCAAGATCGACCTCGAGACACTCTGCAACCAGAAGGGTCTGCGCATCACCGAGCAGCGCCGCGTGATCGCGCGCGTGCTGTCGGAGGCGGAGGATCACCCCGATGTGGAAAAGGTCTATGCCCGCGCGTCGGCGATCGATCCCGGCATCTCCATCGCCACCGTCTATCGTACCGTGCGCCTGTTCGAGGAGGCGGGCATCCTCGACCGGCATGATTTCGGCGACGGCCGCGCGCGCTACGAACCCGCGCCCGAGGCGCATCACGACCATCTGATCGACGTCGAGACGGGCCGCGTGATCGAGTTCGTCGACCCGGAGCTGGAGCAGCTGCAAAAGGCGATCGCGGAGAAACTGGGATTTCGCCTCGTCGATCACCGGATGGAGTTGTACGGGGTCAGTCTCGACCGGAAGGCGTGAAGGCGCTACGCATCGCCGCCCGGCTGACGGGGTTGATCGGCCTCCTTCTCGGCAGCCTGGCGCTGCACGGGGCGTGGCGTCTCCTGCGCCTTCCCTCGCCATGGCCGCGGCGTTTCCTTGGCGCGGCGGCCTGGATATGCGGCGCCCGCGTGCGGGTCCGCGGGTGTCCGCCACGCGCGAGCAGCCTGATCCTATCGAACCATTGCGGGTGGCTCGACATCCTCGTCCTCGGCGGTGCGACGGGCGCTGCGTTCGTCGCGAGGGGCGATCTGCAGGGAGTGCCGCTCATCGGCCGGCTGTGCCGCACCAACCGCACCTTGTTCGTCGACCGCGCCGATCGCCGCGCCATCCACGATCAGGTAGCGCAGCTGCGCGGCGCGCTGGCCGAAGGGCCGGTGGTGGTCTTTCCCGAAGGCACGACCAGCGACGGCGTGGTCCTCCTGCCGTTCAAGCCGGCGCTGCTGAGCGCGCTCGATCCTGCGCCCCCCGGCATATGCGTGCAGCCCGTATTCCTCGACTACGGCACCGCCGCGCCCGAGGTCGCCTGGGCCGAGGACAAGGGCGAGAACGGCATCGAGAACGCGCTCGGCATATTGGGCCGACGCGGAACGGTTCCGGTCACGATCGACTTTCTCGAGCCCTTCGATCCGGCCGTGGTCGGTGATCGCAAGGCGATCGCCGCGGAAGTCCGCCATCGGATCACCGCCGCCCTGCGAGCCGCCGGGTCGCGCATACGGGTCGCGTGAGCCGCCCTTTGTCGCTATGGGCGCGGCCATGAAATCCGACCCCAAGACCTTTCACGTCAAGTCCTTCGGCTGCCAGATGAACGTCTATGACGGCGAGCGCATGGGCGAGCTGATGGCGGCGCAGGGGCTCGTCGCGGCCGAGGCGGACGCGGCCGATCTCGTCATCCTCAACACTTGCCACATCCGCGAGCGCGCGACGGAAAAGGTGTATTCGGACATCGGGCGGCTGCGCAAGGACGCCGGGAAACAGGGCCGCACGCCGATGATCGCGGTGGCGGGCTGCGTCGCGCAGGCGGAGGGCGAGGAGATCGTCCGCCGCGCCAAGGTCGACGTGGTGGTCGGGCCGCAATCCTATCACAACCTGCCCGGCCTCGTCGCCCGTGCGGCGACGGGGCTGCCCGCGCTCGACACCGACATGCCGATCGCGAGCAAGTTCGGCGCGCTGCCCGCGCGGCGCAAGGTGGGGCCGTCGGCGTTCCTGACGGTGCAGGAGGGGTGCGACAAATTCTGCACCTATTGCGTGGTGCCCTATACGCGCGGCGCGGAGGTCTCGCGGCCCTGGGGCCAGGTGATGGACGAGGCGCGCGCGCTGGTCGACGCCGGCGCGCGCGAGATCACGCTGCTGGGGCAGAACGTCAACGCCTGGACGGGCGAGGACGAGGCGGGGCGTATCCAGGGGCTGGACGGGTTGATCCGCGCGCTCGACCGGTTGCCGGGCCTCGCGCGCATCCGCTACACGACCAGCCACCCCAACGACATGACGCAGGGGCTGATCGACGCGCACCGCGATGTCGGGAAGCTGATGCCCTTCCTGCATCTGCCGGTCCAGGCGGGGTCCGACCGGGTGTTGCGCGCCATGAACCGCAGCCATGACCGCGCCTCCTATCTGCGGCTGCTCGACCGGGTGCGCGCGGCGCGGCCCGACATAGCGCTGTCGGGGGACTTCATCGTCGGCTTTCCCGGCGAGACCGAGGCCGAGTTCGCGGAAACGCTGAGCCTGGTCGACGCGGTCGGCTATGCCCAGGCCTTCTCGTTCAAATACAGCCCGCGCCCCGGCACTCCCGCCGCCGCGATCGCGGCGCAGATCGCGCCGGCGGTGATGGACGATCGGCTGCAACGCCTCCAAGCCGCGCTCAACCGCGACCAGCAGGCGTTCAACCGCGCCACCGTGGGGCGCAGCTGCGACGTGCTGGTCGAGCGGCGGGGCAAGCTGCCCGGCCAGATGCTCGGCAAGTCGCCCTGGCTGCAATCGGTGCACCTGCTGACGGGCGCGGCGATCGGCGACCTGGTCGAGGTCGAACTGACGGCGGCCGGACCCAATTCGCTGACGGGTAGCCCCTTCGCGCTCGCCGCCGAGTGAGCCGCGCACCTTTTCCGCTTGCCCGATCGTTCCCATGTCGACGACGATGACCGTGGCAATCCCAGGAGGCGCATGAGCCGTAAACCCGTTCCGGCCCAGGCCGGCGACCGTTCCCGCGTCGAACTGGTGTTCGACAAGCCCCAGACGCTCGCGGCGTTGTTCGGCCAGTATGACCAGAACCTCGTGGCGCTGGAGAATCGGCTGGGCGTCTACATCACCGCGCGCGGCAACCGCGTCCAGCTTGAGGGGTCGGCCGAGCAGGTGGCGTTGACGCGCGACGTGCTCCACGATCTCCAGGCGCGGATCGGGCGCGGCGAGGAGGTCGATACCGGGCTGGTCGACGCGGCGATCGCGATGGCGTCGGAACCGGTGCTCGACGGCATCGTCCGCGCCGATGCGGGCAGCCTCCGCGCGCCGGGCGTGATGATCCGCACCCGCAAGAAGACGATCGTGCCGCGCACCCCCGCCCAGGCGCATTACATGCGCGCGCTGACCGCGAACGACATGATCTTCGCGCTGGGGCCGGCGGGGACGGGCAAGACCTATGTCGCCGTCGCGCAGGCTGTGGCGCAGCTCATCACCGGCTCCGTCCAGCGGCTGATCCTGTCGCGCCCCGCGGTCGAGGCGGGCGAACGGCTGGGCTTCCTGCCCGGCGACATGAAGGAGAAGGTCGATCCCTATCTCCGCCCGCTCTACGACGCGCTCTACGACTGCCTGCCCGCCGAGCAGGTCGAACGGCGGATCGCGAGCGGGGAGATCGAGGTCGCGCCGATCGCCTTCATGCGCGGGCGGACGCTCGCCGACGCGTTCGTGATCCTCGACGAGGCGCAGAACACCACCCCCGCGCAGATGAAGATGTTCCTGACCCGCTTCGGCCAGAACAGCCGCATGGTGATCTGCGGCGATCCCAACCAGGTCGACATCCCCGGCGGCGTGTCCGCATCGGGTCTGGCCGACGCGGTGCGGCGGCTGGAAGGGCTGGAGGGAATCGCCATGGCGCGCTTCACCTCGGGCGACGTGGTGCGCCACCCGATCGTCGGGCGGATCGTCGAGGCCTATGAGGGCGCGGACGCGGGCGCAGGAGCGTGATCGAGATCGCGCTTTCCCGCGAGGAGCCCTGGCCGGACGCCGATTGGGACGGGCTTGCCGAGCGCGCGGCGCGGGCGGCGGTGGAGCGGACGCCGCACGGCGAGCTGATCGCCACGCGTGCCGCGATCGAGATATCGGTGCGCCTGACCTCGGATGCCGAGGTGCAGCAGCTCAACCGGCAATATCGGGGCAAGGACAAGCCGACCAACGTCCTGTCCTTTCCGATGATCCAGCCCGACCTCCTCGAGACGGTCACGCTCAATTCGGACGATGGCGAGGTGTTGCTCGGCGACGTCGTGCTCGCCCACGGCGTGTGCGCGGGCGAAGCGGCCGAGCGCGGGATCGCGCTCGCCGATCACGCGGCGCATCTGATCGTGCATGGCGTCCTGCATCTGCTGGGTTATGACCATATCGACGACGGGCAGGCGGAAGCGATGGAACGGATCGAACGCGAGGCGCTTTCGTCCCTGGGTCTGCCCGATCCCTATCTGATACGCGAGGACTGACCACCGACATGGCCGACGGCCCCAGTAGCACCGACGCGGACAGTATCTGGGGCGGGCTGAAGCGCGCCATTTTCGGCGACCAGCCCGAAGACAAGCTTCGCGACCAGCTGGAGGAAGCGATCGACCGGCACGAGGGCGATCCCAGCCCCGATGCGGCGGGCGACCTGTCGCCGCTGGAACGACAGATGGTCCGGAACCTCCTGCATTTCGGGGAGCGCGACGCGGGCGATGTCGGTGTGCCCCGCGCCGATATCATCGCGGTGGAGGAAGGCACGAGCTTCGCCGAACTGGTGCGCATCTTCGCCGAGGCGGGGCATAGCCGCCTGCCCGTCTATCGCGGCAAGCTCGACCATATCGTCGGCATGATCCACATCAAGGACGTGTTCGCGATCCTGGCGACCGGCGCCGCCAGGCCGCCGACCATCACCAGCTTGATGCGCGAGCCCCTGTTCGTGCCCATGTCGCGCGGCGCGCTCGATCTGCTCGCCGACATGCGCCAGAAGCGCGTCCACCTGGCGGTCGTGCTCGACGAATATTCGGGGACCGAGGGGCTGGTCACGATCGAGGATCTGATCGAGGAGATCACCGGCGAGATCGAGGACGAACATGACGAGGCGCCCCAGGCGCTGATCGTGCCCTTGGCAGGCGGCGCCTGGGAGGCCGATGCGCGCGCCGAGCTGGAGGACGCGGCGCTGCTGATCGATCCCCGGCTGGGCGAGGCGGAGGAGGATGTCGACACGCTCGGCGGGCTGGCCGCGGTGCTCGCCGGTCGCGTACCGCGGGTCGGCGAATGCGTCGACCATCCGTCGGGCTGGCGCCTCGAGGTGGTCGAGGCCGACGAGCGCCGCATCAACCGGCTGCGGCTCCACCCGCCCAGGCCGGAACCCGAGGACCCGGACGAGTAGAGCGACGGCTTTCGCCGCGCCCGCGCGGGTAGGATTGTCGGGACGCGCGCGCTGCCTTACCTTCCCGCCATGCTCAGACCCATATTGATCGTTCTCGGCCTTCTCGCGCTCGTCGTCGCGGCGGGGGTGACCTATCTCGCCTGGCCCGACGAGGCGACGCTGCCGATCGAGGCGGTGCAGGGACAGCGGCCCACCATCGGGGCGCCGCGCGTCCAGACCTTGCCCACGGTCGAGATCGCCGAGGTCGTCGGCTGGGGCGGCGGGCGCCCGACCGCCGCCGCCGGGCTGGCCGTCCAGCCCTTCGCCACCGGGCTCGACCATCCGCGCTGGCTGTATCGCCTGCCCAATGGCGACGTGCTGGTGGCGGAGACCAACTCGCCGCCCCGGCCGAAAAAGGGGATCACCGACATCATCATGGGCTGGCTGCTCGGCCGCGCGGGCGCCGGGGTTCCCTCGGCCAACCGCATCACCCTGCTGCGCGACGCGGACGGCGACGGCACCGCCGAGGTGAAGACGCCGTTCATGACCGGGCTCAACTCGCCCTTCGGCATGGCGCTCCACAAGGGGCAGCTCTACATCGGCAATACCGACGCGCTCGTCCGTGTACCCTATGTCGAGGGACAAACGCGGATCACCGCCAGGCCCGAGCTGGTGGTCAAGCTCAACCCGGCGGGCAATCACTGGTCGCGCGGCGTGATCGTCGCGCCCGACGGCGAGACGCTGCTGGTATCGGTCGGATCGGCATCGAATATCGCGGAAAAGGGCCTGGAGGCGGAGAAATACCGCGCCAACATCCTCCAGGTCTGGCCCGACAAGAATTGGCGCGTCTACGCGGCGGGCCTGCGCAACCCGGTCGGCATGGCGATCAACCCGGTCACCAGGCAGCCCTGGACCGTGGTCAACGAGCGCGACATGCTCGGCTCCGACCTCGCCCCCGATTACCTGACCCAGGTCGAGTTCGGCGATCATTTCGGCTGGCCGTGGTTCTATTGGGGCGGCTATCCCGACCGCCGTGTCGAGCCCGGTAACGCGCCGCTCCAGCAATATTCCAAGCGTCCCGATTACGCGATGGGGCCGCATGTCGCGGCGCTGGGGCTGACCTTCACCGACGGGCTGAAGCTGGGCGACCGCTTCGCCAGCGGCGCGATCGTCGGCGAGCACGGGTCGTGGAACCGCAAGCCCGTGTCGGGATACAAGGTCGTCTACGTACCCTTCGGCGCCAACGGCTTCCCGGTTCCGGGCGCCAAGCCCGTCGACCTGCTGGCGGGGTTCCTCGACGGCGAGGGCAAGGCGCGCGGGCGGCCGGTGGGCGTGATCGGCGACCGCACGGGCGCGTTGCTGGTCGCGGACGATGTGGGAAATGTGGTGTGGCGGGTGGCGGCGCAGGCGCAAGGCGCACACCCGCGGCTCGCGGGCGAGACGCCCAAGCCCGGCCGGCCCAGCGCCGGCTAGGACCGACAAAGCCTGTCCTGAGCGCCTGCCTTGGCAGGCGGTCCAAGGGCGGCTTCGCCGCGGCGGATACGTCTTGGGGTGGGAGCGACGCGGCAAAGCCGCGCCGTCGGACGGTTCGGCCGGGCCGACCGCCGGCCGGGCTCGCGCCGTCTCGCGAATAGCTGCGCTACCCGCGTGCGGGCTACTCCAGCAATTTCGGCCCGTTCGCCTTCAGCGCCGCCTGGATCTGCCCCGCGAACATCCCCAGCATCGCCGGCAGTTCGAGGCGCGCATGGACCGAGGTCTCGCGCACGTCGAGCCGCGCGTCGACGCGCTGGCCCATCGCCTCCACGGTGAAGTGCAGCGTGTCGCCTTCCCAGGCGTGCCGCGAGACCTGTCCGCCGGGAATCCAGCCCGCGAGTTTGCCGAACCCCTGTTCGACGCGGCGGCGGGCTTCGGCCTGGCCGAGCTTGTGGGGCAGGTCGACTTCGACGGGAGCGGTCATGCGGTCACCTCTGCGGGGGTGGAATGGGCGGGGACGAGCTCGGTGGCGAAGATCATGGCGTCATCGGCGAACGCCTTGAACTCGAGCGCGTTGCCGCTGGGGTCGCGGAAGAACATCGTCGCCTGCTCGCCCGCCTGGCCGGGGAAGCGGACATGGGGTTCGATCCCGAAGGATATGCCGGCCGCGGTCACCCGGTCCGCCAGCGCGCGCCAGTCGGCCATGGCGAGCACCACCCCGAAATGGGGCACCGGCACATCGTGCCCGTCGACCGCGTTGGTGACCGCGACCGGCCTGGCCGCGGGATCGAGATGCGCGACGATCTGGTGGCCGAACAGGTCGAAATCGATCCAGTGATCGCTCGACCGCCCCTCCCCGCAACCGAGCGTGTCGCGGTAGAAATGCCGGGCGGCGGCGAGGTCGTGGACCGGGAAGGCGAGATGAAAGGGGCGTAGCGTCATGCGGTGCTTCTAGCAGCTCGATACGCGTGACGGGAGACGGAACAGCGCCCGCGCGTTGGGACCGTCATGAGCAAGTCAGCAACCGACATCATGGGCGACATCGTCGCCGCCGCCGCGATCGACGCGGTGGTCGCGTTCAAGACCGCGTCCAGGGGGGTGCCGAACGCGCTGCTGCGCGACCTGGGCGCGGTCCACCCCAATACGACGCTGGCCGACCTGCCCGCCGAGGTGCGTGCCGCGATCACCGGGGGCGTCCGCGCGGCGTTCACGCGGTTGCAGAAGGAAGGCTATGTGATCGCGCCGGCCGGGGGCGGGCCGACGGGTCCGGCCGCCCCGCCGCGACCCCGGCCCGCCCCCCGCGCGCCGGGCAAGCCGCCCGTCGTCGAGACCAAGCGCCGCCCGCCGGGCCCGCGCGGTGCGCCCAAGGGGCCGCCCAAGCCGCGCTGATCCGGGCGGGATTGTACCGCGGGGCGTGCCGCACCATAGCTGCGGGCGTGTTTCTCCATCCCGCTCTCCTCTCGCTCCTCCTCGGCGCGGTCGCCGCCTGCGGGTTCGCGCCGCTCCAGCTCTGGCCGCTGACGCTGCTCGCGGTCGCGGGCTGGGCATGGCTCGTCCACCGCGCGCCCAGCCTCAAGCGCGCCCTGTGGCTGGGTTACGCGTTCGGGGTCGGGCATTTCACCGTCAACAACAACTGGTTCCAGCACGCCTTCGACTTCCAGGACGCGATGCCGCCGGTGCTGGGCTATTTCGCCGCGGTGGCGCTCGCACTGTATCTGGCGGTCTATCCGGCGATGGCGGCGGGGATCGCGTGGCGGTTTCGCGGTCGGCTGCCCGATGCGGGCTATGCGCTCGCCTTCGGGGCGGCGTGGATCGCGACCGAATGGCTGCGCGCGGTGATGTTCACCGGCTATGCCTGGAACCCGCTGGGGGTGATCTGGGTGCCGGTGCCGGGGGTGGCGCGGATGTCGGCGTTCATCGGCACCTATGCGCTGTCGGGGCTGACGCTGGTCGCGGCGGTGGGCCTCCTGTCGCTTCCCGCACGGCGCTGGGCCTTTCCGGCGATCGCGGGGGGAGCGGTCGCGCTCGCCGCGCTGTCCGCTCCCCTGACCCGCGCGCCCGACGGGGCGCCGGGCGGCGCGTTGGTGCGGGTGGTGCAGCCCGATATCGGCCAGGAGGAACGCGGCCCCGATGACGGCGAGCGGGTGCTGCGCGCGCTGCTCGCGCGGTCGGGCGAGCCCGGCCCCGTGCCGCGCCTCGTCGTCTGGCCCGAGGGGGTCGTGCGCGACCTGCTGGAGGACGGTTACCCGCGCTATATCTATGGCGACCGGTTGCCGGGCATCATGCGCCGCCGGATCGCGAGCGTGCTGGGGCCCCGCGACCTCGTCCTGACCGGCGGCACCGCGCTGACATTCGACGCGGCGGGCGATATCGCGGCGGCGACCAATTCGGTGTTCGCGGTCGACGCGGCGGCACGACTGCGCGGGCGATACGACAAGGCGCATCTGGTGCCTTACGGCGAATATCTGCCGATGAAATGGCTGCTCGAGCCTTTGGGGCTCAGGCGGCTGGTGCCGGGCGATTTCGACTTCTCGCCGGGGCCCGCCCCACGCAACCTCGTCCTGCCCGGCTTCGGCGCGGTCGGGATGCAGCTCTGCTACGAGATCATCTTCTCGGGCGAGGTGGTGGATCGCCGCGCGCGGCCCCGCTTCCTGTTCAACCCGTCCAACGACGCGTGGTTCGGGCGCTGGGGTCCGCCCCAGCATCTGGCCCAGGCCCGGATGCGCGCCATGGAGGAAGGGCTGCCGATCGTCCGCGCGACGCCGACGGGCATCTCGGCGGTGATCGCCGCCGACGGGCGGCTGCTGGCGTCGATCCCGCACGAACGCGCGGGCGCGATCGAGGTGGCGATCCCCCAGGCGCTGCCGCCGACCCTGTTCGCGCGCTGGGGCAATCTCGTGGCGGGACTCGTCGCCGCGATGCTGCTGGCGGGCGCGATTGCCATCCGCGGACGGCGGCGCTAATGGACATATAAAGCTTTCTTTATATGTCCGGGAACATCGACCGCATGCGCAATTCCTTCACCTTCACGTCCGAATCCGTGTCCGAGGGCCATCCCGACAAGGTCGCCGACCAGATTTCCGACGCGGTGGTCGACCTGTTCCTGTCCAAGGACCCCCAGGCGCGGGTCGCCTGCGAGACGCTGTGCACGACCAACAAGGTCGTGCTGGCGGGCGAGATCCGCGGCAAGGGCGTGTACGAGCGGGGCGAATGGGCGCCGGGCGTCACCGACGAGATTGAGGCGGCGGTCCGCGCCACGGTGAAGCGCATCGGCTACGAGCAGTCGGGTTTTCACTGGCGGACCTTCGACTTCTCGAACAACCTTCACGGCCAGTCCGCCGAGATCGCGATGGGCGTCGACGAAAGCGGCAACAAGGACGAGGGCGCGGGCGACCAGGGCATCATGTTCGGCTATGCCAGCGACGAGACCCCCGGCCTGATGCCCGCCACGCTCTATTACAGCCACAAGATCCTGGAGCGCATGGCCGCCGACCGCCATTCGGGCGCGGCCCCGTTCCTGGAGCCCGACGCCAAGAGCCAGGTGTCGCTCCGCTACGAGCATGGCGTCCCCGTCGCCGCCACCGCGCTGGTCGTGTCGACCCAGCACAAGGCGGGTTATTGCGAGAAGGGCGAGAATGCCGACCCCAAACTCTATGCCGAGCTGCGTTCCTATGTCGAAGCCGTGCTCCACGATGTCCTGCCCGACGGCTTCATCACGCCCGAGACTAAGATGTACATCAACCCGACCGGCGCGTTCGAGATCGGCGGGCCCGACGGCGACGCCGGGCTGACCGGGCGCAAGATCATCGTCGACACCTATGGCGGCGCGGCGCCGCACGGCGGCGGCGCGTTCAGCGGCAAGGACCCGACCAAGGTCGATCGTTCGGCCGCCTATATCTCGCGCTACCTGGCCAAGAACGTCGTCGCGGCAGGCCTGGCCAATCGCTGCACGATCCAGCTCTCCTATGCGATCGGGGTGGCCGAGCCGCTATCGGTCCATGTCGACACCCATGGCACCGGCACCGTGGCGGAAGACGTGCTGGAGCGCGTGCTGCCGTCGCTGGTGCGGCTGACGCCCAAGGGCATTCGCGAGCATCTGCAGCTCAACGCGCCCATCTATCAGCGCACCGCGGCCTATGGGCATTTCGGGCGCGAAGCCGAGGGCGGCTATTTCACCTGGGAACGGACCGACCTGGTCGATCGGCTGAAGGCCGCGGTCGCGGGCTGAAGCCCTGTGTCGGCGGCGTCAGTGGACGTCGCCGACCTTCTTCGGCCCCCGCCAGACCTCGCAGACCGGGCAATCGGCATCGGCCTTCGCCGCGCGCAGTGCCGCCCCGTCATCGGGAGCGTCCACGTCCTTGCCTTTGACGATCCGCCCCTTGGCTTCGCGCAATTTATATACCCGGTAGTGCGCCACGCCCCCTGATCCCCTCCATCGGGTCCCCCGACCCGTGCCCCGCAAAGGTATAGGGATAGCCCGGATCGGCCGTTATCGCAATGGCTTAGCTCCCCCGTTCCGGTTCGGGACATCGGGCTGTTTCGTCATCACCCCGTCACCTATCGCGTCTAGCGCTCGGCCGGGTTAACGCTTCGGCAACCAAGTCATTCAGCTTTCGGGGGAAATTCGCGTGGCCACGACGACCTTCATTAACGAATTCCATTACGACAATGCCGGTGCCGATTCGGGCGAGGGTTTCGAGGTCGCGGGCGTGGCCGGAACGAACCTGGCAGGGTGGAAGGTCGCTTTCTACAATGGCGGCACGACCGCGGCGTCCGCCCAGAATGCCGTCCAGTACCGCATCGTGGACCTGGCGGGCATCATCGCCGACCAGCAGAACGGCTTTGGCGCGATCGGCTTCACCCTGCCCGTCGACGCGATCCAGAACGGTGCGCCCGATGGTTTCGCGCTGATCGACCCGAACGGCGCCGTGGTCCAGTTCCTGTCCTATGAAGGCGTGCTCCGCGCCGCCGACGGCCCCGCCGCCGGGCTGACCAGCATCGACATCGGCGTTTCCGAAACGAACGGCACGGCCGTCGGATCGTCGCTGCGCCTCACCGGCACGGGCACGACCTATGAGGATTTCAGCTGGGCGCCGGCCGCGCCCAACAGCTTCGGCGCGATCAATGCCGGCCAGACTTTCGGCACCGCAGCCGCCGCGCCCACGCTGTCGATCGCCGATGCGAGCGTGGCGGAGGGCGATGCGGGCACGACCGCCCTCACCTTCACCGTCACGCGCTCAGGGGACCTGAGCGGCGCGTCGTCGGCCGACTACGCCGTCGCCTTCGGCACCGCGACCGCCGACGACCTGTCGGGCGCGATCACCGGGACGGTGACCTTCGCCGCCGGCCAGGATATGGCCACCCTCACCATCCAAGTCGCGGGCGATACCGTCGTCGAGCGCGACGAGAGCTTCACCGTCACCCTGTCGGGCGCGGCGGGCGCGACGCTCGACGACGCGGTCGCGACGGGCACGATCACCAATGACGACCGCGCGCCCGCGGTCGCCGGCACCGCGTTCATCAACGAACTGCTCTACGATCCGGCTGGAACCGACACGAACGAGCGCGTCGAGATCGCGGGCACCGCCGGGCTCGACCTCGCCGGCTGGTCGCTGGTGCTGTATAACGGCAATGGCGGCGCTTCCTACCGCACCATCGCGCTGTCGGGCGTGATCGCGAACCAGGACGACGGGTCGGGCGCGCTGGCGTTCGACGCGGTCGGCCTCCAGAACGGCGCACCCGACGGCATCGTCCTGGTCGATGCGGGCGGCCGCGTGGTGCAATTCCTGTCCTATGAGGGCAGCTTCACCGCGGTCGGCGGCCCCGCCGACGGGCTGACCAGCACCGATATCGGCATCGCCCAGTCGGGCACCGAGCCCAACACCGTCTCGCTCCAACTCAAGGGCGACGGCTTCGACGCCGAATCCTTCACCTGGACCGCCGGCACCGCGTCGAGCTTCGGCCAGATCAATGCGGACCAGAATTTCATCGCCGCCAACCCGGCGGGCACGCTGCGCGTCCGCGACGCCAGCGTGACCGAGGGCGACGACGGCTTCCGCGATATCGCCTTCACCGTCACCCGTTCGGGCGGCGCGCAAGGCGCTTTCTCGCTGCGCTTCGACGCCGTGTTCGGCGAGGGCGCAGGCCAGGCGAGCGCCGCCGACTTCATCGGCGACACGGGCGGATTCATATTCTTCAACGACGGGCAGTCCGAGGCCACCATCCGCCTGCGCGTCGCGAGCGATACCGTCGGGGAGCCGGACGAGCGGTTCACGTTGCGCATCTCCGGCCCGACGGACGGACCGACGATCGGCGACGGCGAGGCGACCGGCACGATCGTCAACGACGACCTCGCCCGGCTCGCCATCCACGACATCCAGGGACTCGGCCATCGCTCGGCGTTCGAGGGGCAGACGGTGGTCACGTCGGGCGTGGTCACCGCGCTGGGATCTAACGGCTATTATCTCCAGGACGCGACCGGCGACGGCGACACGCGCACCTCCGATGCGATCTTCGTGTTCACCGGCTCCGCCCCGACCGGCGTCGCGGTGGGCGACCGGCTGGAGATCGCGGGCCGCATCGACGAGTTCGCGGGGAGCGCCGACGCGCTGCCGATCACGCAGATCTCGCCCCGGACCGTGACGCTGATCGAGGCGGGCGTCGCGCTGCCGACGGCCGTGCTGGTCGGCCCGGACGGCGTGCGTCCCCCGACCGAGAATCTGGAGGACGACGGCTTCGCCTCTTATGACCCCGCGACCGACGGCCTCGACTTCTTCGAGTCACTGGAGGGCATGCGCGTGACGGTCCAGACGCCGGTCGCGGTCGCGCCGAGCAGGGGCGGTTCGGTCTACACCGTCGCCAGCCGCGGCGGTGACGATCCGGTCGCGACCGGGCTGTCGAAAGACGGATTCGTCGTCATCGACGGCGGCGCGGGCGGGCTCGGCGTCACCAATTCGGGCGCGGGTTCCGACTTCAATCCCGAACGCATCCTGATCGGGTCGCTGTCGGGCGCGGTGCCGAGCGTCGCGGCGGGCAGCGAGTTCGCCGACGTGACGGGCGTGGTCTCGTACCGGCAGGGCAGCTATACCGTGCTCGCCGGGTCGGCGCCGACCGTCACTTCGGCCGCGGCCGCGCTGACCGGCGAGGACACGACGCTGCTGGGCAGCGACTCGCGGCTGATCGTCGCGACCTACAACGTCCTCAACCTCGACCCGAACGATGGTGACGGCGACCGTGACCTGGGCGAGGGCCGCTTCACCCGGATCGCGACCGATATCGGCGTGCGCATGGGAGCGCCGGGGATCGTGGTGCTGGAAGAGGTTCAGGACGATGACGGGTCGGCCAACACGGCGGTCACCTCGGCGAGCGTGACGTTGCAGACGCTGGTGGACGCGATCTTCACGGCCTCCGGGGTGCGGTACAGCTTTCTCGACAATCCCTTCATCACCGAAGACGCGAGCGGCGGCGAGCCGGGCACCAACATCCGCGTCGCCTTCCTCTACCGCGCCGATGTCGTGACCTTCGAGGAAGGGTCGCTGCGCACCGTGCCGGGCGCCGAGCAGACGCCGGGTTCGGCCTTTTCGGGCGCGCGCCCGCCGCTGGTGGGCGATTTCGTCTTCAACGGCGAGACGGTGACGGTGATCGGCAACCACTTCACCTCCAAGCTCGGCGGCAGCGCGCTGTCGGGGTCGATCCAGCCCTCGGTCGCGGGCGGCGAGGCCAAGCGCGCCGCCCAGGCGGATGTCGTCAACGACTATGTCGACACGCTGCTCGCGGCGGATGCGGACGCCAACATCATCGTCGCGGGCGACTTCAACGAGTTCCAGTTCGAGGAGCCGCTCCGCGTGCTCACGGGCGAGCTCACCTTCGACGGCGCGGCGATCAGCGGAACGGGCGCGGCGGTGCTCCAGAACCTGACCTATCTGCTCCCGGCGAACGAGCGTTATTCCTATGTGTTCGAGGGCAACGCCCAGCAGATCGATCACATCCTCGTCTCGGGCGCGCTCGGCGCGGGCGCGGCGACGGAAATCCTCCACATCAACCGCGACGAGTTCGCGTCCGACCATGATCCCGTGCTCGCCGCGCTCGACATCGGGGTGGCGGTGGTCCGCCGGGAGGGAACGGCGGCGTCGGAGACGCTGACGGGCGGCGCGGGTCGCGACCGGCTGGAAGGGCTGGGCGGCGATGACCGGCTGCGCGGTTTCGCGGGCGACGACATCCTGGTCGGCGGCGCGGGCGACGACACGCTGGAAGGCGGCGCGGGCGACGACCGGATGCAGGGGGGTGCCGGCGACGACGCCTACCTCGTCGACACCGCCGGCGACCGGGTCGAGGAAGACGCCGATGGCGGCGTCGACACCGTCAGGACCAGCCTCGCCGGCTATACGCTCGGCGCCGGTGTCGAGGTGCTCCAGTTCCAGGGGGTGGCCGACGCGACCGGTACGGGCAACGCGCTGGCCAATACGCTGTTCGGCAACAGCGGCGCCGACCGGCTGAGCGGGCTGGCGGGCGACGACCGGCTGGTCGGTGGCGCCGGGGACGATGTGCTGATCGGCGGCACGGGGCGCGACAGTCTGGAGGGCGGCGCCGGCGCGGATCGATTCGTGTTCGCGCGCGGCGACTTCGCGACCGTCGCCAAGCCCGATTCGATCCGCGACTTCGACGTGAACCGGGGCGACGTGATCGACCTGGTCGATCTGGGCGGGCTCGACTTCATCGGTACGGCAGGCTTCGGCGCGCAAGGCACCGCCGAGCTGCGCTATCAGAACCAGGGACGGTTCACCTTCGTCTATGGCGACCTGGACGGCGACGGCCGCGCGGATTTCGCGATCCAGCTCGACGGCGCGAAGGCGCTGACCGAGGAGGATTTCGTGCTGAGCAGCGGGCCGGTCCTCATCTGAGCCGACGCGCCCCGGCCGAACGGGCAACGGCCCCGCGCGATCGCTCGCGCGGGGCCGTTTTCGTCGGGGAAGGCATGACTTGTCGGAAGAGAAAAGGGGGGCGGGAACCACGGTTCCCGCCCCCTTTCGGCTATGTCACATGCTGCCATCGGGTCCGCCGCGCCCGAAGCCGCGGCGGGTGGCCGCTCAGATCAGGACCAGGTCGTTGGCGGTGAAGCTCTGCGATCCGACGCTGACGGTGAAGAAGCCGTCGTCGAACTGGCCGTCGCCGTCCAGATCGAACGACACGGTCGCCTTGCCGAACCGGGTGACGATGTTGACGCCGTCCACGCCCAGCGTCGACACGTCGATCTTCTCGCCCGCGGTCCAGTCGGCCACCAGGTCGCCGTTCAGGCTGTCGAACACGAACCGGTCCACCCCCGCGCCGCCGGCCAGCACGTCATAGCCGGTGCCGCCGTTCAGCACGTCGTCGCCGCCGTCGCCGAACAGCGTATCGTCGCCGCCCAGCCCGAAGATCCGGTCGTTGCCGGCTTCGCCCTTGATGCGGTTGGCCGCGGCGCTGCCCGTCAGCGTGTCGCCCATCGTCGAGCCGCGCAGATTCTCGAACCCGGTGATCCGGTCGAGCCCGGCGCCCGTGTTCTGCGCCTTGGTGTCGGACAGGTCCACCGTGACCGCCGCACCCGTGGCGTAGAAGTCGACCGTGTCGATCCCGACTCCGCCGGCCAGGTCGTCGTCGCCCAGCCCACCGATGATCGTATCGTCGCCGCCATCCCCGAACAGGATGTCGTCACCCGCACCGCCGTCGATCCGGTCATTGCCCGTCTCGCCCTTCACGCGGTTCGCGCCCGCATTGCCGGTGATGATATCGTCCCCACGCGAGGCGCGGACATTCTCGATCGACACCAGCGTGTCCGTGCCCGCCGCGCCGGTGACGGTGCCGCGCGCCAGGTTGATGGTGACGCCCTGCGGTCCATCGGCGAAGTCGACCGTGTCGACGCCCTCGCCGCCGTCGAGCATGTCGTTGCCGACCCCGCCGATCAGCGTGTCGTCGCCGCCGAGCCCGCGCAGCGTGTCGTTGCCGGCATTGCCCTTGAGCACGTTGCCGACGGTGTTGCCGAGCAGCACATCGTCGCCGCCGCCGCCGGTCGCGTTCTCGATCGTGGCACCATAGGCGATCGAGATATTGTCGTGGAGCAGCCCGTCGAGCGCATTATAGCGCAGGCGAAAGGCGGTATATTGCGCTTCGGTATAGCTGGGGGGCAGCAGCCCTTGCGCCTTCAGCGTCTCGAGCGGGACGACGCCGCTGCCGCCGCCGCTGCTGAACGAGCCGGGTGCCAGGTTGATCGTGGAATTCGTGTTCCACCCCGAAAAGTCGATCGTGTCGATGCCGCCCGCATCCCAGATCGTCAGCACCGGCATGTCGTTCTTCGTGAAGTCGAACACCTCGCGATCGGCGGTGCTGTTGAAACCGTAGACGGTGTCGCCGGTGCGCGTCGTTGTGTCGGTGCCGTAGATCGCCTGCGCGGTAGCGATGTCATGGACCAGCGGCGTCTGCGCATAGACGAACTGCAGTCGGCTCCAGTCGATCGGCGCCGCACCGGTGTTCTCGGCATTGAAATAAGACATGACCGTATATTGGCGGCTGTCCTGATAATATTCGGCGTTGTTCGCATAGGTGAAAGACACACCCGGCGCGGCGTTATAGGCGCCCGGATGCTGAAGGCCGATGGCGTGACCGATCTCGTGGATCAGCGTGATCGGACCATAATCGCCGAAACCAAGCTGGAGATTGCTGGCCTCGTTGCCGTTGACCCACACATCGCCCTGTAGCCCCGACGAGATGCCGCCATATTCATAAGGCAGATAGGCATAAGCCTGCGTACCCGGCTGGTTGGTATAGTTGCCGAAGGTGACGTCCGCATTGGCGACACTCGTCTCCAGGAAGGTGTAGGCGACGATTTCGTCCCACATGCCCATCGACTCGCGCGCGGACGCCTTTTGCGCGTCGGAGAATTCCTGAAAGCCGAAATATTCGGTGCGTCCGGTCAGCCGCCCGGTCGTCGGGCTGACATAGACATAGGGCGGCGCGAACATCGTGGCCGCGGTCTGGAACGCGAAACTGACCACGCCGGGCGTCTCGCTCTTGGTCTGCGCGCCATATTCGCCTTGGTCCCAGCCGGGGCCGCCGATGTCGGTGCCTGGATAGGAGGTGCGGTTGATGACGTCGGTCACCTGCTCCAGCGTTAGGACAGGCTTGTTCCTGATCGTGCCACCGGTGCCGTCGACGTTGATCGCCAAAGGATCGAGCAACGTAACCCCCGGATAATCGGTGTCCGGATCGGCGGCCGCGAGATCGGTGCGCTCTGCTTCGTAATTGACGATACCCAACTGAATTCCCCCTGCTTCGTCGTAAAAGAATGCGATCTATCGCGCCGTGGCCATCCGCCATGGCAGAATCTGGTCGAGCGCGTCCGCGAGCACCGCGTCGGGCGCCAGGCCGCGCGCGTCGAGGCGCGCGACGACCGGCGTTGCGCCGAACAATGCCCCGCGGGTCGCGTCCGCTCGGTAAGGTCGTACGCTCAGCACCATGGCCGCAGGGCCGGCGCGGCGGTCGATGGCGGCATGGACGAGGACGCCCAGCGTGTCGCGCGCCAGCAATGCCGGATCGCCGAAACCGATCGTCGCCACCGGTACGGTCGCGCGCTCCGCCGAGATGCGGCGAGCCTGCTCGCACAGACGGGCCTGCAGGGCGAGGCGATCGGGCGACCGATCCACGACGAGACACAATATCGCGACGCGCGCGATCCCCTGGACCGACAAGGCGGGTAGCGACGCGCGTTGCGCCTCTCCCACGACCGGGGGCGCGGCATCACCCATGGCAAGTCCCGACGCCGCGATCATCCCCCATGCCATCCCGACCTGCATCGACCCCCGCCCATAGCGCGCGCAACCCCGAGTATCATCGGCCGCCCGCCCGGTCGGGGTCAAGGGAAAGTTAAGCACGGTTGCGAAGGAACGGTTGAGAATCAGCGAATTGACCGGCGTTCATGGCGTAAAGGCTACCGCATCGGCGGACAGGTGGCATGACCGTGCGGTGGTGAACGGGAACAAAGGCCCGCGGTGACCGTTAAAATGTTGATAGAACAGGCACGTGGCCGCTCCTGCGCCGCATCAGCCGCGTTCGGTTTGGGAGTCGGGCATGGCGGGTGGTTATAGGTTCATGCGCGGTCTGGTGATCGCCCTCCCCGCTTCGTTGCTCGTCTGGGCCGCCGCGCTCGTTCCCGTGATCAACATGTTGAGCCCGGACTGAACGACTTCGTGCGATCGAGTCGGTCACGCTCCTTGATCCCGACCAGCCACCGCTCCGGTAACGCCAAACTCTGTTACGGGATTATTCTGGGGCGGCTCTCCCAAAGCACATCATCGAGTTTATGGTAACCAATTAACTCATCCTGTCGCGACCGCGACAGCGGGACGGTGTTTAGTTCTGGCGCATTCACAGGATCGCGCTCGACGCATGGGCCGTCGAGTCATTTAAAAAGAGGTGATTTTTCGCGCCGTTATCCACGAACTGTGTCAACTTGACCCCGAGTTTGCCGGATTCGGGACTGAAAGCCTTGACTTGGACTATGGTTCCCATGGTATTAACGGAACGCGAGAAAGCACGCAGAGCACACGCGTCGACGACCTGGGCAATCGCACCCTGGGCGCGCGCGGGCCCGCGTTGGTTAGGGACGACGAAGGGGAATTTACGATGCCTGATTATAAGGGAACGCCCGGCTCAGACAGCCAGACCGGCAGCGCCGGCAGGGATCTGATGTACGGCTATGCCGGTGATGACACTTTTTTCGGCGGCGACGGCAATGACGTTCTTTACGGCGGCGCCGGTGAGGACTCGCTCTTTGGCGGCGCGGGCAACGACCAGTTGAGCGGCGGCGACGGTAATGACAACATGTTCGGCGGGATCGGCGACGATACCTTCTATGCCGAGGACTCCGGCGATCAAGTCGTCGAGTTGGGTGGCGAAGGCACCGACACGGTAGTGTCGTCCCTGGCGAACTACGCGCTGGACAACAATGTCGAGGTTCTTCGGCTCCGTGAGGGCGCGGCGGTGGACTCGGCCGGCCGTACCAACGGCACCGGCAACGACCTGAGCAACTCCATCCGCGGCAATTCGGTGAGCAACGCGCTTCAGGGCAAGGGCGGCAACGACAGCATCTATGGGCTGGAAGGCGACGACATCATCAGTGGCGGCACCGGCAACGATCTGATCGACGGCGGCGACGGCACTGACGAGATTACGTTCAAGGTCGATGCGGGAACCCAGGGCGCCACGGTCGATCTGTCGATCACCGTCGCCCAGGAAACCGGCTTTGGTCGCGACTTCATCCGCAACATCGAGAATCTCGAGGGCACCGCGAACAGCGACACGCTGTCGGGCAATGCGGGCGCGAACAAGATTGCCGGACTGGGTGGCGGCGACCTGATCCGCGGCCGTGGCGGCAATGACGACCTGACCGGCGGCGAGGGTGCCGACATCTTCCGGTTCGACTCGGCCGGCGCGGGCAATGGCGTGGACCGCATCCGCGGCTTCGTGGTCGGCTCCGACCGGCTCGAATTCCACACGGCGGACGGCTATGACGCCGCTTCGACGTTCACGTTCGGCCCGGAGGCCGTCGGCGCAGGGCCCCAGGGCGTGTACGACATCACCACCGGGATGCTTTATTACGACGCCGATGGTGAAGGCGGAAATGCCGCGATCCTGATCGCGCAGTTCGACCGCGGCCTGGCCCTGACGGGCAACGATATCGGCATCGTCAACGACGCTCCGCAGGCGGGTATCTGATCCCCCGTCCGATCGGATGAACGGAAAGGCCGGGCAATTGCCCGGCCTTTTTCGTTCGGATTCATAAGATCGATCGGTCCGTCGCCGAATGGCGACTCCAGTATCGATCCGGAACACCGCAAGGTTAATTGTACATTTACGTCGCTGACCGGTGACGGAAACAGCTGCTATGACTCCGCCCGATCAGAACGGGTGGGAGACTTGCAATGAGTGGATTCGACTGGAACGCCGTTTTCGGCAGTCTATACGGTGAGGTCTTCGGGACCGAGGCGGGAGAGCAGTTGACGGGCACACGACTGTTCAACGATATCATGGGGCTAGGCGGTAACGACGTGATCTCCGGCGGTGGTCTGCTTGACCGCCTTGAAGGAGGGCTCGGTGTCGACACCGTGTCCTACGCCAATGCCTGTGCGGCGGTGTGCGTCGACTTGAACCTGACCGGCTGGCAGTGGACCGGCGGCAGTCTGTTCGACAAATTGAGCGGGTTCGAGAACATCATCGGTTCGCGCTTCAACGACACGCTGATCGGCGATGCCGGGGTCAACCGGATCAATGGCGGGCTTGGTCACGACAAGATGATCGGCGGGCTCGGCAACGACATCTATTCCGTCGATAACGCCGGCGATCAGGTGATCGAACGCGCGGGTGAAGGCGCCGACCTGGTGCTCGCCTCCACCAGCTACACGCTTGCGGCCAATGTCGAGAATCTGTCGATGTTCGGGCCGGCGGTGACCGGAACGGGTAACACGCTGAACAACATCATCGCCGGTAACGATTTGAACAACGTGATCAGCGGCAAGGGCGGGGCCGATTCGCTGTACGGCGGCGCCGGCGCCGACACCTTCATCTTCGAATACGCCAATGGCTCCGGCTTCTCCAAGGTTCATGATTTCGAGGCCGGGCTCGACAGGCTCGCACTGGTCGGCTCGGTGTTCGGGCTCGGGGCCGGATCGCTCGATGCCAACTGGATCGTGTTCACCGACACCGGCGCGGTGACGCCCGCGGGCAAGCATGATCTGGCGACCACGGGCGACCATGGCCAGTTCATCTTCGACCGCTATCATTCGCTCTGGTGGGACGCCGACGGATCGGGTGCCGGCGCGGCCATATTGATCGGCAACACGGGCAAAGGCGTCGCGACCCTGGACGACTTCGTGGTGATCTGACGCGTTCCAGCGCCATTCGCGGATGTCGGCGAATGGCGCTGGAAAAGCCGGGGCAATTCTGACAGGGATGGTGAATGGGCGTTCCGGTCGCGGGACGGTCCGAGGACGTTCTTCGACCGGGAAACCAGGCGGGGAACGATGCTCACAGGGGTGGGTCGCGACGATTTACGGGGGTGGCGGGTAAGGCGCGGGTCGGCCCGCGGCTCGCCCAAGGGGGCGTTTGGTGGCTGCATTGGTGGGTGACGGCAAGCGGACCGAGTTGCACGCGGCGGTATCGCGATATCGTACCGCGTTCATCACGGTCGCGATCCTCAGCGGCGTGCTCAACGTGCTGCTGCTGGGCGGGTCGATATACATGATGCTGGTCTATGACTCGGTGCTGCCGAGCCACAGTCTGCCCACCCTGTTCGGGCTGCTGGCGATGATCGTCGTGATCTACGCGTTCCAGGGGCTGTTCGACACCATGCGCCAGCGTATCCTGTCGGACGTCGCATCGGGACTCGACCGGCAATTGTCGCAGCGCGTCCAATCGGCCATTTCGGAAGCGAGCCTGCGCGGCGGACGGATGCCCGGCGACGGGCTGACCGCGATGCGCGACCTGGACCAGGTTCGTGGTTTTCTGGGCGGGCCGGGACCGTCGGCGATGATCGACCTGCCCTGGATCGTCTTCTTCCTGGCGATCCTGTTCCTGCTGCATTTCTGGCTGGGCATGACCGCGCTGATCGGCGCGATCGTGCTGCTCGTGCTGACGGTCCTGACAGACCGGCGGACACGCGAGCCGATGGGGCAGGTGGCGCAGATCGCCGCCATGCGCAACGGCATGGCCGACAACAACCTGCGTCATGTCGAGGTCCTGACCGCGCTGGGGATGCGCAGCCGGATGCAGGAGCGCTGGAGCGAGGTGAATAACCTGTATCTCGGCGCGAACGACCGCATGTCGCGCACGATCGGCGTGCTCGGCGGGACCAGCAAGATATTTCGGCTGCTGCTCCAGTCGTTGATCCTCACCGTCGGCGCGATCCTGGTAATCGACGGCAAGGCGAGCGGCGGGGTGATCTTCGCGTCGTCGATCCTGGCGGGTCGCGCGCTCGCCCCCGTCGACTCGGCGATCGCCAATTGGCGCGGCTTCGCGGCGGCGCGGATCGGCTGGCGGCGGTTGAGCGACCTGCTCGCACGCATACCCGGCGAGCAGGCGATCATGACCATCCTGCCGCGTCCCAAGAGCGAGCTCGCGGTCCAGGGGCTGGTGGTCGTGCCGCCGGGCAGCCAGCGCGTGACGGTCCAGAACGCCGATTTCAAGCTCGCGGCCGGCGACGCGCTGGGCGTGGTCGGAGCGAGCGCGGCGGGCAAGACCTCGCTGGGGCGGGCGCTGATCGGCGTGTGGCGCCCCGCGCGCGGCGCGGTCCGGCTCGACGGCGCGACGCTCGACCAATGGCACCCCGATGCGCTGGGCGAGTTCATCGGCTATCTGCCGCAGACGGTGGAACTGCTCGACGGCACCGTCGCCGAGAACATTGCGCGCTTCGATCCCGAACCCGATTCGTCGGCGGTGATCGCGGCCGCCGAGGTCGCCGGCGTCCACGAGATGATCGTGCAACTGCCCCAAGGCTATGACACACCGGTCGGCTCCGACGGATCGCAGCTGTCCGCCGGCCAGCGTCAGCGGATCGGCCTGGCGCGCGCACTGTACAAGGACCCGTTCCTGATCCTGCTGGACGAGCCGAACTCGAACCTGGACGCGGCCGGAGAGGCGGCGCTGGAGCGCGCGGTGCGCGCGATCCGCGACCGCGGCGGGATCGCGATCCTGATCGCGCATCGGCCCTCCGCGCTCGCCCAGGTCAATTATGTGTGCTTCATGCGCGACGGTCGGATCGAGGCGTTCGGGCCGCGCGACGAGGTGCTCGAGAAGATAACGTCCAAGCCCGTCCCGCTCCGCAATCCGAACCGCCCCCAGGCGGCCGGCGCGGGCGGCGGCGCGGCGGCGGCGGTGTAGAAAGGCGTATCATGGCGACCAACCTTCCCGCGTTGCTGGGCGACCAGTCCCGTTACGGCATCGTGCCCTATGACCCCGATCACAACATCAAGTCCAAGCTGCGCCTGTCGCTGATCGCCATCGCCGTCCTGGTCTTCGGGCTGGGCACCGCGGCCGCCTTTGTGCCGATGGGCGGCGCCGTGGTCGGCAGCGGTCAGGTGGGCGTCGAGTCGCGCGTCAAGCGCGTCGCCCATCCGACGGGCGGCATCATCTCGGCGATCTACGTCAAGAATGGCGACCGGGTGAAGAAGGGCGACATCCTGATGCGCCTGGACGACACCGTCACGGGCGCCGACGCGCAGCTTTCCGGGCTGTCGGTCGACCAGCTCCTGGCGCAGCGCGCCCGGCTGGAGGCGGAGCGGCTCGGCGTGGCGGGCATGGCGCTGCCGCCCGAGCTGCGCGGGAGCACCGACGCCGGCGCGCGCAAGGCGATCGCCGACGAGCAGAAGCTGTTCGCGATCAGACGCGGCGAGCAGGCGGGCATGCGGGCCCAGCTCGATGCGCGCATCCGCCAATATGGCCAGCAGATCGCGGGCTATCGCGCACAGATCGACGCGCTGCAGAAGCAGACGGCGCTGATCGAGCCCGAGCGCAAGGGCGTCAAGGAATTGTGGGACAAGGACCTGGTCACGATCAGCCGCCTGAACCAGCTGGAGCGCACCCAGGTCGATTTCCAGGGCAATATCGGCGCGCTCCAGGCGCAGATCGCGCAAACCGAGGCGCGGATCAGCGAAGCGCGCGAACAGATGCTCCAGCTGAACGATACCCGGCGCTCGGAAGCGGGCACCCAGCTCGCCCAGGTCAACGCCACGCTCAACCAGCAGCAGGTACGCTCGGTGTCGGCGGGCGACACGTTCGAGCGCAGCGTCATCCGCGCCCCCTATTCGGGGGCGGTCGACAAGGTCGCCTTCGCCACGATCGGCGACGTGGTGCGCCCGGCCGAGACGATCATGGAGATCGTTCCCGATGACGATCGGATGGTCGTCGAGACCGCGGTCAGCCCTGCCGATATCGACCAGGTCCAGGCGGGCCAGCGCGCCCGTATCCGCTTCACCGCGTTCAGCTCGACGGCGACGCCCGAGATCGAGGGCAGCGTCGCGGTGGTCGCGCCCGAACGCACCACGCAGCAGGAAACGCAGCAGAGCTTCTACGCGGTGCGCGTCGAGATCGACGAGCGCGCGCTGTCGCGCGAGCGGCAGATGAAGCTGGTGGCGGGCATGCCGGCCGAGGTCTTCATCGAAACGGGCAACCGGTCGATGCTGTCCTACATCACCAAGCCGCTGCGCGATCAGTTCGCGCGCGCCTTCAACGACGGCTGACGATGAGGGATTGGGGGACGGAATGATGGGGATCATATCGCGTCGGGCGGCGCTGACGGCCTCTTGCGCCATGCTGGCCGCAGCCGGCCTGAACGCGCAGACGACGCCCCCTTCCCCGGCCCCGCCGGCGCGGGACGCGCGCCTGCCGGTCTATAGGCCGAGCTTCCCTTACGGCGCCGACGCCGCCGTCGCCGCGCGTGCGCCCGCCCAGGCGATCAGCACGTTGCGCGAGGCGATCGCGCTCGCTTATTGGTCGAACCCGCAGCTCCTGGCGGAGCGCGCCAATCTGCGCTCGACCGACAACCAGTTGCCGATCGCCCGTTCGGCCTATGGCCCCACACTCGATCTGCAGGCCAGCCAGAGCTATCAGCGTGATCGCCGGGAGCTGGTGCCCAACCGGTTCCTGGGTAATCAGGGCTTCTCGAACACGGCGTCGCTGATCCTCAACCAGCCGCTTTATACGTTCGGGCGCAACCGCGCGCGCGAGGGCGGGGCGCGCGCGCAGATCCTGCTGGGGCGCGACTCGCTCCGGCTGACCGAGGCGCAGGTGCTGCTCGACGTGGTCAGCAGCTTCGTGGCCGTGCAGCGCGACGTGCTGTCCGTCCAGATCGCGCAGGAGAATCTCGACCTCCTCACCCGCCAATATGGCGACAGCGCCGAACGGTTCCGCGTGCGCGAGATCACCTCGTCGGACCTCCAGCAGATCGAGACGCGGGTCGAGTTCGGTCGCGCCCAGCTGCTCCAGGCGCAGGGGCAGCTGGGCGTCAGCCGCAGCCAGTTCCTGAATTCGGTCGGCGCCCCGGCGGGGCCGCTGCTGGCCGAACCCTCGCCCCTGCCGATCGCCGCTCCCGACATCGCGGGCGCCTATGCCTATGCCGAGGTCAACAGCCCGCTGGTCCGCGCCGCGCAGTCGCGCGAGAAGATCTCGCGCGCGAACATCGAAGCCGCGCGCGCCGAGATGGGGCCGCGGCTCGACCTGCGTGGGGTGGGGAGTCTGGGGACCGTCACCCCCTATTCGGACAATCTGCGCACCACCAGCGTGAGCGCGAACGTCACGCTGACCCAGCCGTTGATCGATTCCAACCTGCGCGATTCGCAATTGCGCGCCGCCAAGGAGGCCAATGACGCCGATTGGCGGCTGATCGATCAGGCGCTGCGCGACACGCGCGAGGCGGTCGCGAGCGCGTGGAACCAGCTTACCGCGTCGCGGGCCTCGCTGGAACATTATGCGCGGGCTAGCGAGGCGGCGCGGCGGGCCTATGAGGGCGCGCTCGAGCAGGAGCGGGCGGGCGCGCGCACCACGCTCGACGTGCTCGATCTGGCGCGCGACCTGTTGAACGTCCGCACCAATTTCATCATCGCTGAAGCCAATGAATATCTGGCGCGTGCCCAGCTGTTGGCGACCATCGGACGGCTGGAGGCGCCGTTGCTGGTGCCTGACATCCGGTCCTATGATCCGACCGCCAATTTCGACCGGGTCGCGCGCAGCGCCGACATTCCGCTCCTGACGCCGGCGCTGGCCGGACTCGACGGCCTGACGACGCGCGACGTGGAGACGGACCGGCCGATCCGTGATCCAGCCGGTCCGTTGTCGAGCGAGGGGATCGTGCCGTTGACCGGGAAGACCCCGCCCCGGCCGGTCTTCACCCCCCCGGCCTTCCCGACACGCTCGTCGACGCGCTAGTTTTACCTCAGATCAGGGGCGTGTCGCTCGACGGCGCGCTCCACGCGGCGTGGGTCAGGGCCGCGCCGCTCAGCATGACGCCCGCGTCGATCAACTGATCGCCATCGGTGTCCCAGAACAGCCAGCTCTCCTTGGTCCCGTTGACGAGCGCCATGTCGGCCGAGCCCGCGACGATCTTGGACGCGGCCGCGAATGCGTCGGCATATTTGGCGCCCTTGATCGTGCCGGTAGCGAGCGTGGACAGGTCCACCATCGCGCCGGCGATGAAGATCTGGTCGCCCGCACCGAAATCGACGATCCGGTCCTGACAGCCCGCGGCGCTGGCCAGCGTGTCCCCGACCCCGAAGCAGAACGCATCGCGCCCCGCGCCACCGACCAGGGTATCCGCCCCGAGATTGCCGAACAGCACATCGTTGCCGTTACTGCCCTCGACCCAGTCATTGCCGTCGCCGCCGGAAAGCCGGTCATTGCCGTCACCGCCCGTCAGCCGGTCATCGCCGCCCAACCCGTCGAGCCGATTGGCGAGTTCATTACCCGACATCTTGTTCGCCAGGCCGTTGCCCACACCGGCGACCGCGGTCGGCCCCTTCAACGAGAGGTTCTCGACATTGGTGTCGAGCGTATAGTCGACATAGGCCACGGCCAGGTCGAGCCCACCGTCCGCCGCCTCGCGGATGCGGGTGGTCGCATTGCGGATGGTATGAGTGTCGGCGTTGATCGTGCCGACCAGATAGCTGTTGGGGTCGTAGACCGGCTCGGCCACCTTCACGATCACATCGGGTTTCCCGGCGCCGCCATCGCCACCGGTCATGCGGCTTTGGTCGACGCGCAGATCGGCCATCGTCAGATGCGCTCCCCGAGCGACCGCGACCAGGGTCTTGACCGCCGAGCCGCCCGGCCCGTCCGTGTCGACCGACACATAGGTGTCGCCGCCGGCATAGGCGATCTCGACGAAGTCGGCGAGTTTGGCGGTCGCGGGGTTGAATGCCTTGACGACCGCGCTCAAATCGATCGAGTCGCCCGACCGCAGGCCCGTCACCGCGATCGGCGCGCTCGCCGCCGCGGCCTCGATCGCCCAGACACCCGTTCCCGCGACACGCGTTCCCGCCAGCTTGGTCGCGCCCAGGTCGAACCCGCTGATGATGCCGTTCAGATATTCCTCGACATTGGTGTAGCCGTCACGGTCGTTGTCGCCGTTCTGATCGGCCGCGCGCTTGTTGAAGCCGTACAGGTCCTCGAACCAGTCGGTCATGCCATCGCGGTCGGTGTCGGCGGCGCCGGATACGGCCGCCTTCGAGACGGAAACGCTCGCCACGTCGGACGTCTTGTCGATGATCTTGCCGGTGCCGTTCGTCGCTTCGGCGATGATGCGCTGGTCGACCGCGTCATGGCCCGAGCCGTTGATCGCGCCGGCGCTGGCGAGCACGGTCGCACGGACGAGCGACGAGTCGAGCACCGCGATCCCGCTGCCGCCGGTGCGGACGTAATCGACCGAATGGGTCGGGGTTTTAAGGTCGGTGCGCCACAAGGTCGTCTGCGCCTGATTGCCCGCGCTGTCGGTCGCGCGCGAGGTGAGCACGTTATCGACCAGCGTGATCGTGCTGCCGGCTGCCGTCGCCGCCAGGTAGACGGGGTTCTTGACGCCGCCGGTCGACAGGCCCGGCGTGTAGACATTGCCGATCACGTCGACGCTGGTCAGGAGCGTCCCGAGGCTGCCGCCGCCGATCGAGGTGCCGATATGGCCCAGGCCGTAATTGTAGATGAAGTTGTTGACGATCTCGATGTCCTGGCCGGCGCGGACCTCGGGATTGCGCTGCATGTTGTCGGAAAACAGGTTCTTGGCGACTGTGATGCGCGCGGCGTCGTCGGCCGCGCCCTCCCAGTTGGAGATCAGCAGGCCCTTGCTGTGTTCGCCCTTGGAATGAAGGCTCTTGCTCAGGCCCTCGGCGACGATGTTGTTGGTGAAGCTCACATCCTTGACGCGGCCATTGATCGAGACGTTCTCGTCGATCCCCCAGCTGAAGCTGTTATGGTCGATGACGACGTTCTTTACCGTGAAATCGGTGGTGCCGATCATCAATCCGTCGCGATCGTCGGGACCTTCGCCCTGTACCGCGTCACCGGGGCGCATATGCAGCCCGCGCATGATCACTTCGCTCGCCTTGATGCGGATGCGCGCGCCTTCGATCACGATGCCCTCGCCCGGCGCACTCTGCCCGGCGATCGTGACCTGGCCGTGTTCGACCAGGATCTGCGACTTGAGGCTGATCGTTCCACCGACATCGAATACGATGATCCGCGGTCCCTTAACCGTCTCCAATGCCCAGCGAAGCGAACCCTCGCCGGAGTCGTTCAAGCTGGTGACATGGACGATCGCGCCGCCCCGTCCACCGACCGTACCCGCTCCGTAACCCTCTGCACCCGCGAATGCCCGAATTGTATCGGTCATCGTAATCCCCCTCGAAACCGTATGAGGGTGATTAGTCGAGGGAATCGGAACGCTTGATGGAAGGCGGTGATTAACGGCGAGCACACCAAGACTTAGCGCCAGCGCGCCAAGCAGCTTCACGCGGATCATCGCGTCAGGTCGCGGCCGTGTAATAGTCCTTGTACTTTGCATAATAGAAGGCCGGATCGCCGTAACCGAAGCGCGATTGCTTGGCGAGGTCGACCATGGTCAGCGACACGCCCGCGATCGGGGCGCCGACCCTGCCCAGAATGTCGAGCGCCGCCTCCACCGCGCGACGCGACGTGGATCGCCACCGTGCCACGAACAGCACCGAGTCGACCTGCGGCGCCAGCAGCCGGGTGTCGGCGATCGGCAGCACCGGCGCCGAGTCGAGCAGCACCAGATCATAGGCGCCGCGCAGATCGGCGAGCAACGCGGCGAACGACGCGCCGCCGAAGATATCGACATCGGCGTCGCGCGCCAGCGAGGCTGGCAGAATGTCCAGCCCCGCGACCGGCGAGTGGAGCACGACCGAACGCCAGTCGCGTCCCCCCGCCAGGATCTCGCGCAGTCCTTCCGCCGGATCGCCCATCATCGCCCGCGTCGCCGAGCGGCGGCGCTGATCGCAATCGACCAGCACGACCCGGCGGCCGGTATGCGCCGCCATCGCCGCGAGGCACAAAGCCGCGGTCGTCTTGCCCTCCTTGGGCAGGGCGGACGTGACCGCGATCACCTGGTTGGGCTTGCCGTCGACCGGTCGGCTGATCGCGGCGAGCAGGTTCTTGTGCATCTCGCCGAAAGCGGTCGTCGGCGAGGCGATCATCCGCTGAACGAGTTCGGCCGACCCGGCCCGCTGGTCGGCGCCGGCCAGGCCGGCCGAGCGCGCCGTCGGCAGCGATGGCAGCGCTTCGAGGTCATATTGCTCCTCGATCTCCTGCGCGGTCGAGAGATGCGGCGACAACATCGCCAGCGCGGTGGCCACCGACACGCCCGCGAGCAACCCCGCGAGCAGCCCGAGCGCGACGTTGAGCTTGGTGTTCGGCTTGAACGGCGCGGCCGGCACGGCCGCCGCCGATACCACGCTCGAATCCGCCTGCTCGGTCCCCAGCTGGGTCTGGGTCTGCTGATATCGGTTGAGATAGGTCTCGTAGGTCGTGCGAAGCGCCGCGGCGCGGCGTTCGAGTTCGGCGAGCTGGGTCGCGGCCCGACTGTTGCGATCGAGCCCCGCCGCGTTCGACCCCGAACTCGACTCGAGCGAGCGACGGAGGTTGGACGCCGCCGCGGCGCGTGCGCGCAGATCGGCCAGGCGCTGCTGACGACCGGCCGCGACCGCCTCGCGCGCGCGCCCGGTCTCGCCGGAGATCGCCTGGTTGATCTGCGCGAGCCGCTGCTGCGCGGCGATGTAGCTGGGATGACGCACGCCGTAACGCGCCTGGGCCGCGCTCATGTCCTGCATCGCGGTCGCCTGCTGGGCACGCAACGTACCGAGCGAACCCTGAGTGTTGGCGGTGTCGAGGCTGTAGCCCGCACGCTCCGCGGCGGCGAGTTCGCCCGCGGCGGCGGCCTCGGACGCGCGCGCCGTGGCCAGCTGGTCGTTGATGGTGGCGGCGCTCTGCTCCGCCAGGTTCGAACCGTTGGCGCTGGACAGGTTGTTGCCGATCCGGAATTGCTGCACCTGCGCCTCGGCGTCGCGCACCTCGCCCGCCATGCCGGCGACACGCTGACGCAGCAGCCGGTTGACGCTCTCCGTGGCGGCGCGCTTCCGCTCGCGCTGCATTTCCGTGTAGGCGACGGCGGTGGCGTTGGCGAGCGCGGCCGCCCGCTCGGGCGAGCGCGAGGCGACCGCGATGTCGATCAGGAACGTCAACCCGACCCGGCGGATGTCGAGCGCGTCCTCGAACTTGCCGACGGCCGCGTCGAAGGTGCCGGCACCGAATTCGGGATCCGCCTGAAGCCCCCGATCGCGCGCGACACGGGCGGCGACCGAGCGCGACTCGAGGAACTCCACCTCGGTGTCGACGATTGTCTCGTCGCGGGTCGGCAGGCCCGACATCACGTCCTGGTTGGCGGTGAAGCTCTGCGTGCGGGGTTCCACGATCACGCGCGCGGTGGCCTGGTACATGCGCGGGGACAGGAGGCTGTACAGCAGCCCGGCACCCCCCAGAAGCAGCATTCCGATCAGCATAAAGGGAAGCGAGCGCCGTGCCACGGCCTTCAGATATTCGAGCGTCACGGAAACGGCCTTTCTATACGGTGGCGACGCGGAACAACGGGACCGGTCATTCCGCTCAGAGCTTCCACGCCAGCCCCACGATCAGTTGCGTGCGGCTGAACTCGTTCAACGCCGCCGCCGGGTCGCCCGTGCTCACGAAGACCTGGTCGGCGCGCGCGAACAGGTCGAACCTGCGGCTGGCGACATAGCGCGCATCGACGCCGGCGGAGGTACGATCGTCGACGCGGTCGAGCGTGGAATAGCTGAAGCGCGCATGCTCGACCCGCGCCGCCAGGTTCAGGTTGCGGAGCAGTTCATGCGTGACCTCGCCGCGAAGCCGGGTCCGGATCGCGCCACCCGCGAGCACGGTGCCCGTCTCCGCACTGTCGCGCCGGATATCGAAGCGCAACGTCGTCAACCCGGTCGGCACCCAGGCGAGCGAGGCGCGAAAATACGGCACGCTCGGACCCCGCAGCGGTGCGCGATACTCCTGCTTCAGATAGCCGGCGGCGAACTCCACCCGCGTAAGCGGCGTCGGCCGGAACCGCGCACCCGCATAGACCCTCCAACCCTGGGAGTCCCGGTCGATATCTCGCCGGACGTCGAAGTCACGCCTATTGACCTCTCCCCCGACATACACCGCCGTATCGGCGCTCAGCGTGTACCCCGCGAGGACGGCCGGGGTGATTCGGGTGAAGCTGCGCGTCCGCTGCTCCAGCAGGAGCGTCGGCAGGCTCGCGCGGCGATTGTCGTGATAGGCGAGCCGGTCGACCTCGATCGAGGGAGCGATCACGAACCGCCCCGGGGTGGCGATGCCCGACACCGTCGCGAGCACACGCTCGAACGCGATGGGAGAGCGGCTGTCGCGCGGGCTGAACAGCGCCGCGCGATCCTCGATGAAGCGCCCGCCCTCGATGCTCGCCCGGATCGCGGCGGTCGGGCCGAGCGGCCGATCGATCCTGACGCCGCCGAACAGCTGCTCGACATTCTCGGTCGCCTTGCCGGCATAGCGGACGGCCGTGCCGGTCGCGAAGGCCCGCAGGCGGTAGCGCCCGCTGTCCGACGTCAACGTCGCCGACGGCTGCACCACCAGCCCGATATCGGCGCCCTGATCGACCGACAGCAGGCGCACATTGCTGTTGCCGATCGCGCTCAGCTCGACGCTTGGCCGCAGCGTGAAGCTGCCCAGGCGAACGCCCACCGACGCCAGTTCGGGACGCTGGGGCCGCAAAAAGGGATCGGCGACGTCCGGTGCCTCGAACGCGTCCTGCGCGGCATAGACCGGATCGGGAACATCCTGCGCCCGAGCGGCGGGGGCCAGGAACACGGCCGCGACCCCCGCCCCTACACCGGCAGGGAGCGTCAACCGGGCCGAGCTGAACATCCCGCTCAGAAGTAGCGCTCGAGCACGCGTACCGTGTCGCCCGGGGCGAGCGGCAGGGCCTGGTCGGCCTCGACGATCGCTTCGGCGCCCGCGCGCGCGCGGCGGATCGCGACGGCGTTCATCCGGGCGCGGTAGGTATAGCCTCCCGCGAGCGCGGCCGCCTTGCTGAGCGTCATGTCGGGCGCATAAGGAAAGGAGCCGGGCTTGTTGACCTCGCCCAATACGTAGATCGGCTGGAGATTGACGATCTCGGCGGCGATACGCGGCGACTGGTAATAGCCCTCCGACAGACGCGCCTCGACCGCGCGGGCGAAGTCGCCGATCGTCAGCCCGCCCGCGCGCACCGCGCCGATAAGCGGCAACGACACCGTCCCGTCGGCCGCCACATCATGCTGGCCGGTGAACGAATCCTCGCCATAAAGCGACAGGCGGATCCGGTCCCCAGGCCCGAGCGTCGCCGCCGATATCGGCTGCTGCCGCTGGAATTCCGCCGCGCTCAAAACCGGGGCGGACGTGCCCGTCGCGCAACCCGTCACCGCCAATGGCGCCATGAACGCCAAGGATGCGAACGCCAACCGATTCATGTTAAACCCCCACCTGCGCCGAGCGCGGCCCCCGCCAGCGTCGATCAATACGCGTTCTTGTGCACCAGTACCAGCGCGGTACGGATCAGAATTGTGAGGTCGCGCACGAGCGTCCAATTCGCCACATATTCAAGGTCGCAGCGCAGACGATTGGCCAGATCGTCCTCGTGATCGGTCGCGCCGCGATACCCACGGACCTGCGCCAGACCGGTGATGCCCGGCTTGATCGCGTGTCGAAGCCAGTAACGCTGGTCGATCTGCCAGAATAGCTGGCTTCCCGCCAGCGACCCCAGCGCATGGGGGCGCGGACCGACCAGGCTCATATCGCCTTCCAGAACATTGAAGAGCTGGGGCAGCTCGTCGATCGAGGTCGCGCGGATGAAGCGCCCCACCCGCGTGATGCGATCGTCGCCGCGGCTGGCCGAACGCGCACCGTCGCTATCGGCCAGTTCCACACGCATGCTGCGGAATTTATAGACATCGAACAGGCGGTTGCCGCGCCCCATCCGACGCTGCCGGAACAGCACGGGTCCGCGGCTGTCGAGCTTGATCGCGATCGCGACCACCAGGAATATGGGGGTCAGGAGCACGATCACCGGTACGCTCAGCGCCAGGTCGAGCATGCGCTTGATCACCCGGTTGCGCAAGGACAACGGGCCGGCCGAGACCTGGATGCCGACCAGGCCCAGATCGGGCTCGTCGTGGAGCGGGGCCACGCCGTGGAGTTCGGGCACGAGCAGTTCGCCCCAGCAGCCGGCGCCCTTCAGGTAAACTGACCAGCGCTCGCGCCGCTCCGGCGGACAGGACACGATCACCCGATCGGCGCCGGCGATCAGGCTGGAGAAATTGTGCAGCATGATCGGGTTGTGCACATCGGGCACGAGGCCGATCCGCTCCGCGTCGATCAGCTCGAAGGTCGCGGGCAGGTCGACCGCGCGCCCGTCGACCACCAGCACGCGCCGCATGAAGCGCTTGCCCACCACATCGCGCACCACCCAGGTGATCGGCAGCCGCGTGGCGGCGAGCAGCACGAAACTGATCCCCGCGCCCATGAAGAACACCGCGCGCGAGATGTCCGCGGACTCCTTCGCGGCGAAGACCACCAGAAGATTGAGGGCCAGCGTCACGGCGAGGGCGGTCGCCATCCGACCGACCGCGCGTCCGGCGGACATCGCGGTCTCATAGGAATAAACCCCCGAATAGAAGCTGACGAGCAGGAATATCGGCCCGCCGACCGCGAACAATGTCGCGTCGACCGTAACGCCCACGACACCGTGGCGCAGATAATCCGCTATCGTGAAGCCCAGCCCGAGCGCGAGCAGGTCCAGCGCGGCCTGTGACAGGTAGACCAGCGAGCGGACCACCTGCGTATCGAGCGCGCCCGAACCCCGCGGCCGTCTGGGCACCGCTTCGGCCGGCATCGAAAGCCGCTGTCCCACCATGTCGATCGCGCCGTTCGGCAATGAAAAACTCCTGCCCCCATTCACCAGAAACGATGCCATGAGCGGCACGACGTCCCGGCGCGGAGACTACCGAAAACATCTTATCATTTCGAGCAGGCGCGGCGACGAATATTTACAATTATGCGCCGAGTTCGGTCGTTGTCGCGAAACGATGCGCTTGGTCCGCGTCGTATCCGATCAAAGAACAGTCCACAAACCCTGGTGAGTGCTGCTATCGCTTTATGATCTCACGCGAAAGATAAGGCTGGGCGCAGATGAAGGCTGCCGCGAACAGTTAAAAAAACAGGCTGAGCACGCCGGCGCAGGCCGCGGCCAGGGCGACATATCCCAGGATCCTGGAACACCAACGCGACAGAGTGTCGCCAAGCGGCATGGTAGCGACCGCCCAATCGGCGGGGGCGCCACCGTCGTCACCCTGGCTTGTTATGACGTTCACGACCGGCACTCTCCCCACCCGCCCTGGCTTCCGTCGCGCTGGCGCCGGTCCGGTTCACGAATTCCAAGCGACCACCATGATGTTCACCATGTTCGTTTGCAATGCCGACTTTGGCGACAGTCGCGATATTTCGGCAACGTCGCGCCCGCTAGGTTACCGTCAGCGCGCCGGACGACACCCGCACCTCGCCGCCCCGGTCGTTGCCGGCAGTCGACCGGACCGCCAGCGCGCTCCCGCTATCGGCGGCCTGTATCATATAGGCCGTCGACCCCGCGGCGGCCGTCGCGGGAGCGATCGCGCCGACCTCCGTCGTCCCTCCCCGAATCACGTGAAAGCGGCGTGTCAGCCCGCCCCCGACGATCGTCGCCGGCACGGAACCGATGCCGAGCGTGGCGCCGACCGCCAGCGGCCCGGCGGCGGGCGTCGTGGTCGGCAGCGCGAACAGGACCGGTCGCCCGGTGGTGAAGACGGCCGAGGCATTGGCGGCCGGGCCATAGGCGGCTTCGTCGGTATAGACCACGTTCAGCCATGCGATCCGGACCTCGACATCGACTCCGCTCCTTTGCATCCCGCGGATGACCAGGTCCGTGTTGAGCGCGAGCGACTGCACCGCGATCTGACGCGGTCTCGCGGTGCCGATCGGGCCGACATAGGCGCTCCCGCCGCCCCATGGTCCGTGCGCGGGATTATAGGTCTTGCCGAAGCCGGTCGACTGTCCGCAATGGAGGCCGAGCGAGGCGAGGCCCACCGGGTCGCCCCCGGCGGCGTCGCTGATCTCGACAAAGGCGAAACAGATCGGGCTCTTGCCCGTGGTCGCGGTGCCCGCCGGATGGGGCGTCGCGAAACGCAACTGCACATCGCCGGTGGCCGCCGCGCCCGCCGGATCGGCGGTGACGCTGCCCGACAGCGAAAGGATCTGACACGGAACCTCCGGCCGCGAGCGCAGGAATCCCGCCGTCCGCGAGGCGGTCGCCCCCGAGTTGTTCGTGAGGACGCCCAAGGTCCCCATGTTCCAGTTCGTGTTGAAATTACCGGGCAATTGCCCGCCGCCGTCGAAGATGCCCGCGCGGTCGAACAACGCGGCAAGCGCCGACCCTCGTGCCGACCCGAGGGCGCGCGCCGATCCCGCCCGGTTGGGGTGAACCCCGTCCGAAGACTGCGTCGCGTCCTGCGGATCAAAGGCCGCACCGTCATCCAGCAGCACCAGGTCGGGCGCGACGCGCATCGCCAGCCCCTCATTATACCGCGCCACCGCCGGCGCTTTCGTGCCGATCGCCGAATTGGTGCCGGCCTGTTTCGCGATCGCGACCTTGCCGCCCGACACCCGGACCTCGCCGATCACCGCGTCGAGGCGGGCGAGCAGCACGTCCCCACCTGCCGCGTCGGGGCTGATCGCCGCGTCCGACAGATCGTTTTCCACGTTCATGATCAGGGCGACGCCGTTGGTGGAACAGGATTTCACGGGCGCGATGCGATCGATCAGGTGCGACAACCGATCGCCGCCGCGCGCCTGAACCAGGCCGAGCGTCGGCGATCCCCGACACCCCATTCCCATCCATGTCCATTGCGACACGTCGATCGCGCCGACCTGCGCGCCATAACTGTTGTCGGCGAGCGTGAACGGCGCCGACAAGGGCAAAAGCATCGATGCCGGGGATGGCGGAACCGGCAGGCCGGCAAGCGGCCGGCGAGCGCGCCGCCCCGCGGCATGACCATGCCCGCGCATCAGGCTTCGCCGACCAGGTCGCCCGCGGTCGTTCCGCTCGCGCGCACATGGCTGGCGCAGACGACCAGGTAATTGCCGCTCGCCACGTTGCGATAGGTCACGTCGTTCGTCGCGTCGACGCCGCGCAGCACCACGGTGCCACCCGTTCCGACATAGATCGCCTTGGTCGCGGCCGGCAGACGCTCGGTGTCGCTGGGGATGATCGCGAACGGTGCGCGCGAGGGCGCGATCGCGCTATCGGCATAATGCTGGGGATCGGACATGGACCGGAAGCTCCGCTTCGAGAACGAGGCCGCCCGAGTCGCCGGACGGCGACGTTTCCTATATGTTCGCCGAAAAGCTGTAGGACAGCGCTATTTCCGGGGCCGTGCCGATCCGCCTCCCCGGCGGCGGTAGCGGTCCATCAGCAGAACCGAGAGCCCGTCCCGCAACGGATACTGCAACCCGAGCAGGACCAATGCCATGACGGGCGGCGAGAGCAAGGCCGCGGCGAGAAGGATCACGGACGCGCCGGTCGCCAGCGCATGGGCCTTGAACGAATGGCTCGCCACCGACTCCTTGTTGAGCGCGAAGGCCTGGGAGTAGATCGCGTGGAGGATACCCGGGCCGTATCCCAGGAACAGGATCACGGTCACCCACCGCCCATCGCGGAATCGCGCCATCACGGGCAGGAATTCGAGCGCGATCAGGAACGACGCCGCGCAGACCAGCCCCAGCACCGTGAACGCCGCCGATACCCGGCGCAGCATCGGCCAGCCCGGCATCCGGTCGACGAAACGCCGATAATAGATATAGAGCGCCGGTTTCAGCGTGTTGTACAGGAACCGGCCCGTCGAATAGCTGAGCGTATAGATCCCCAGGAACGTGAGTCCGAACACCTGTCCGACCAGCAATTTGTCGACATGTTCCAGCGAGGCGGGAAACATGTTGGCAAAGCTGTAGGTCCGCGCCTGGCCCGCGGCCGGGCTGCGCAGCATCGCCCACCACCGCCCCGGGATCGCGCCGAACGCGACGCGTTTGCGCGAATGGACGAAAAAGAACAGGATGTTGCACCCACCCATCACGGCGAGTTGCCCCAGCACCGCGCCTTCGACTCCGGCGCCGGCCGCGAACAGCGCGACGAAGCCCGCCAGCGCCGCGCCGTATTTCACCGTCTCCACCAGGAAAAGCCGCTGGAACCGCCTCCCCGCCTGCAGATCGGCGATGTAGGAATCGAAGGGGTAGATGAACGCCGAGATCAGCGCGATCGCGACCAGCGCATCGGGAACCCAACCGCCCGCCAGCACCCGGTCGACGGCCCAGGCCGCCAGCACGACGCCGAACGCGGCGAAGCCGAATACCACGCGGTTGGCGAACACCGCGGTGCTCGCGTCGCGGTCGTCGTCCACCACCGCGCGCAGGAAGACCTTGTTCGATTCGAACATCGAGGCGAGCGCGAGGAGGCTGTAACAGGAAAAAAGCGTCCGGTACGCGCCCGTCGCGGCCAGGCTGGCGCCGAAGCTGAGATACAGCACGATCGCATAGTTCATGCTCCCCTGGAGCGCCGCCGCCGCCATCGCGAACGGCCCGCGCGCAAGCCAGTCGAGCAGGCCCGCCCGGCGTCCGCGAAAAACGGCGGTCACGCGATCTCCGCGTAGACCGCAGCCTCGGCCGCGGCATAGCCGCGCAGTCCGAAGCGCGCCTCGATCAGCGCGCGCGCCCGCGCCCCGACGCTCGGGTCGCGCGCCTTCTTCGCCCGCGTGATCGCTCGCGCGATATCCTCGGGCGAGAAGCCGTCGATCAGATAGCCCGTCACCTCGTCCTCGATCAGATCGGTCACGCCGGGAATGCGCGACGCGACGCAGATCAACCCCGACGCCATCGCCTCGATCAACACCTTGGGCAATCCTTCGTGCAGGCTGGGCAGCACGAACATCGCATGATGTCCCAGCCGGTGCGCGAGCGCGACATTGTCGATCTGTCCCGCGAACTCGACCCGGATCGGCAGTTCGGCGGCAAGGTCGCGCAGTTCCGCCTCACCCTCGCCGCGCCCGACCAGCACCAGGTCCGCGCCGGCCAGCGCACAGGCCCGGAGCAGGGCCGCCAAATTCTTTTGCGGTCGCATCCGCCCGACGGCGATCAGCGGCGCGTCGAAATCATGATGTTCCTGGGCGATGAACGTGTCGACATCGACATAGGTCGGCAGCAGCCGGACCTTGCTCGCGACGGCCTTATCCCGCCCGAAATGGTCGGCGGCGTCCTTCGACGTGACGATCACCCGCGCGGCCCGGCGTGCTCCGGCCCATTCGACGGTTCGGGCGGCCAACGCCTTGCCGCGCTCGTGGTTCAGCGCGAAGCGGCGCGACAGCACATAGCCCAAGCGCAGCACCAGCGGCCGTCCCGTCAGCCGCGACGCCAGGATCGCCGCCCAGGCGCCGGATATCTGGTTGGTCTTGAGCATCGCGCTTTCGGCGATGGCGCGACGATGCGCCAGAACGCCTCGTATCGCCCAATTTGCGGCGCCCCTTCCCCGGCGCGGAGCGAGGATGTCGATGCGCTCGTACAGCGGCTCGTTCCGCGCGCGCGCCGCGATGAAGTCGCGGTCGCGCGCATCATAGGAGAAGAAGCGCACGCGATCGAACGCGCCCGCGCGCAGCAATTCGCGGTAGACGAGGATCTCGCGCGAGAACACGCCTTCCTCATCCCACCAGCAGAGCGACTTTCCCGCCGACAGGAAGACCGTCAGGATCCGCATGTCAGCCGTCCGCGGGCTCGAGGCCGAGCTGGCGGTAGATGGCGGCCGTCCGGTCGGCGACGCCGTCCCAGGTCGGAAAGCGGGCCCGGTCGGCGACAAAAGCATCGCGGTGGGCGTCCACCCGCGCAAAGGCGTCGGCGATCGCCTGGGGATCCTCCGGATCGAAATAATGCCGATCGTCGATCCCGAAATCGCGATTTTCCGGGATGCCGCTCAGCACCACGGGCGCGTTCCAGCTGATCGCCTCCAGCACCGCGTTCGAACTGCCCTCGTGGATCGAGCTGTTCACATAGCAATGCGCGCCCCGGTAGAGCGGCCCCAGCGTGGAGCGCGGCAGGCGGCCGAGGAGCTTGACGCGGTCATTCAGATGCGGGCGGACCAGCTCCATATAGGCCGGGTCGTCGACACCCCCCGCGATCGCCAACGTCACGTCCGGGCGCGTCGCGGCATAAAGGTTGAAGCCTTGGACGAGCCGGTGGACGTTCTTCTGCTGGGTGACCCGCCCGACCGCCAGGATGTATCGCCCGGCCGGCAGTACCGGCGCGACCTCGTCGACGAAATCGGCATCGGTATCGGTCGCGTTGGCGATCACATGGACGTTTCCGGAGATGCCCCGCCCCTTCAGCCGATCCGCGAGCGCGGGCGTCACCGCGATCACCGCATCGGCGAAGCGAAGCTGATATTCCGCCAGCAGAAACCCCGCCCGCCCGACCGCGCCCCATTTGGGCAACAGGTAATCCGCCGACCCGTAGCGCACGACCGTCTTGGCCCCCATCGCCTTGTAGGCGAGCAGCAGGATCGCGGAGCCCAGCCCCTGCATATGGACCAGATCGGGGCGGAGCCTGCGCGCGAGCCGCAGCGCATGGGCGTAATAGACGAGCTTGTCGGTCCGAAGGATGCGCGAATCGGGGGCGCCGACCAGCTTCACGCCGCGATAATCGGCACCGCGTACGTTGCTCGCGAGCCCACCCAGCGTCACGTCCCACCCGCGCCGGACGAGAAGCGGAAACAAGCGCTCCGCATTCTTCTCGGCGCCGCCCTCCACGTCGGGAATACCCCGCGCGCCGACGACGAAGATCCTGTTCTTCAACCTCGTGCCCCTTTTCGGCAGCCTGGCGTCGAGTGTGCCCCATGCGGCGACAAGGCTTTGTTAACGCGGCTGCCCGATACCTTGGCCTTCCGCAAAAGGACAGTCGCGATGAACCAGCCGCTCGCCAAGCCCGCAACGCTCCGGTCGGCCGCGCCCGGTGTCGAGCCGCAGGCGTTCACCGCGGGAGGCCCCGTCGCGGCGCTCCACGAGACGATCCAGGCGAGCTTCGCGACCCGCATCGACATGGCGACGAGCCTGCTGCCGGAACACGGCCCCGATGCGGTCCAGCGCGCGGTCGCGGAAGCGTCCCGCCTGCTCGGCCCGCTGTCGCTCGCGGCCGCCTATGCCTTCCTGACGGTGCGCTTTCTCGGCTGAGCCGGCGGAGCGGATCGATTGCGCAGTGGCGGCGGGTCTGCCATTGACGCGCGGTCCAGCCGAGGAGCAGGCCCGATGACCCAAGCATCGCCGTCCGGGCGCATCCAGCAACTTCAAAGCCTGCGCTTCTTCGCCGCCGCCGTGGTGCTCTACGGACATGTGCTGATGGAGATGCGCCAGCATGGCAGCGGTTTCGGCGGGTGGACCTATGATCTTCCCTGGGGCGGCGGGGTCGACATCTTCTTCGTGATCAGCGGCTTCATCATGCTGTTCATCTCCGGCTCCGTCCCGCGCACCGCCAGGGCCGCGGCCGACTTCCTGATCAAACGCGTGTTGCGGATCGCGCCGCTCTACTGGTTCTTTACCCTGCTGATGGCGCTCGTCGTCGCGCTGATGGCATCGCGCGTCGCCCAAGGCTCAGTCCGCGCGGACGAACTGGTCCGCTCGCTCCTGTTCATTCCTTATGTCCGCGACGGCGAGCAGTCGGCGCGGCCGTTACTGGGCCAGGGCTGGACGCTCAATTACGAGTTCTTCTTCTACACGTTGTTCGCGCTCGTCCTCGCCCTGACCGCGCGTCGGTTCCTGTGGACGACCGTGATCCTCGCGGCCCTGACGCTGGTGGGCGCCCTGGTGCCGCTTCCCCCAGCGCTCGCCTTTCTGTGCGGTCCCATCCTGCTGCTCTTCGCCGCGGGTCTGGCGCTGGCGCATTGGCACGGTCGGCTTCCTCGCCATGGCACCCCGGTCGCGATCGCGATGATCCTGGGGGTGGCCCTGTGGTCGGCGACGGTCGCGCGTACGCAGGACCCGGACCCGTGGCTGCGACTGGTCCTGCGCGGCGTTCCCGCGATCCTGCTCGTCTATGCGCTGCTGCTCTGGCGTTCGCCGCCCCGGGCGCTGACGCACGGCACGCTGCCATTGCTCGGCGACGCGTCCTACGCCTTGTATCTGTCGCACCCGTTCGTCGTGAACGCGATGCTGATCGCCTTTATCGAGCTTGGGCTCGAACTCGGCGGACTGTTCGCGATCGTCACGGCCCTTGCCGCCATCGCGGTATCCGTGATCGTCTTTTACCTGCTCGAAAAACCGCTCCTTCGCTGGACCACGCGCACTTATCGGCGTTCCACCTTCGGCATCCGGGGCGGCGGGAAGATCCCGGTTCGCGCCGATTCGCTCGCCTTTCAGCCGGACGCGCGGTCGTGATGCAGAACCCAGACGCGCGGCCCGGCCCGCTTCACTGGTGCGCCCTCGCGCTGTTCGCGGTCACCGCGATATTGTCGATTGCCGCGGTTCGCCTATCCATCGGGCCGTTGCCGATCCGCATCGCGACGTTGCTGGCTTCGGGTGCCTGCTTGGCGCTTGCCGACGCCGGACGTTTTCGCGACGCTGTCGGGCGCTCGTGGCGGCTGATCGCGGTAGTGGCCGCGGTCGCGACGCTCGGCGTGGTGGTGAGCATCCTCGCCTCCGCACCGCCGGCCGACCTCGCGCAGCAGGTCATCGAAATCCATGTCCAGGCGATCATGTCGGCGGTGATCGCCTATGCCCTGGTGCTGCATTTCGGCGTCGGGCCGGTGCTCGGCTGCTTCCTGGGCGCCTATGCGCTTAGTGCCGTGGTCGCGCTCGGCCAGGTACTGGGTGTCGATCCGGCCTGGGAGGCCCGCGCCGCGATCGGCCGCCTGATGCGCGATCCCGTGCTGACCCAACACTGGTATGTATCACGCGAACGGGCCCTCGGGCTCTCCTTCTCGCCGGTCCATTTCGGGACGCAGACATGCCTTGCCCTGGCGGCGTCGACCTTTCTCCGTTTCGCCAGGGCAGGCGTCGACGCGCGGCGGCTCGACTGGACCTTGGTCGGGATCACCTGCCTGCTCGTGGCGCTGGCGGCCGTGACGGGCAACCGATCGCCGCTCTTGGGCATGCTGTTGTTTCTGATCATTTATGGCCTGATCACCGCCCCCAGGCTGGTGCTGATCGCGCTTCCGCTGCTGCTGCTCGCCGCGATCGCCCTGCCGCTGCTGCTCGACGATCTAAGCCAGGCGGGTGTCCGGGTGGCCGAAACGGAAGATGGTTCCTCGGCGGGACGCGCGACCTTGCGGGCCTTTGGCTGGTTCCTGATCGGGCAACGCCCTATCGGTTACGGTCTGACCTTCGACAGTGTCGAGCATTGGGCGTCGTTCGCGCATCGTTCCATCTATATGGACAACCCGCTGACGTATCGGCAATGGGCGATCCACAATTATTATCTCAACGTGATGGCCAAATATGGCGTGCTGATCGTCGGGATCGCGGCGTTCATCCTGCCGCGGAACCGCGTCCAGGCGTGGCTCTGGTTGGGCTTCGTGCCGTATCTGGTGCATATCTTCTATCACAATGACGGTCCGATGCAGGGCGACTTCCTGATCTTCTTCATTCTTCCTGCGGCGCTGTTCCTGGCCTCGCGGTCGCCGGGCGTCGGCGGTGAGCGCTCCGCTCGCGCCGCATCGGGGCGTAGCTGGCGCCGCGCCTTCGCCGAGCCGGTGGCCTGAGCGCATGCGCACGGCCGCGATCATGCCGACCCTCGCCGATCCGGGCTGGGATCGCCACCTCCCCTCGTTGTTCGCCCAGACGATGCCCGCGGATGAGGTGATCGTCGTGGTCGACCGCGCGTTGAACGAAGCCGAACGCGCCATGCTCCGTTCGGCGTGGCCCGGCGTCCGCTTCCTTTTCAACGACCGCAATCTCGGCATCACCCGGTCGCTCAACGTCGCCATGGCGGCGACCGAAGCGGACATCGTTTTCCGCGCCGATGACGACGACGAATCGCTGCCCACCCGCTTCGCCCGCCAGCTCGACTGCTTCGAGCGCACGGGCGCCGATCTGGTCGCGACCTGGGGCGAGGGCGTCGCCGAGACGGGGCCGAGCTATGCGATCCGCTGTCCCACCGAGGACGGGGAAATTCGAGCGGCACTGCTTCGGCACAACGTCCTGCTCCATCCCTCCCTGGCGTTCCGACGCGCCCGCGTCGCGGCGATCGGCGGCTATGACGAGACCTTCGTCAATGCGCAGGATTATGCGTTGTACCTGACCGCCCTGCGCGCCGGATACCGCTTCGCCGCGGTTCCGGCGGCGCTGGTCCGGCGTCATTACGGCCCCGGCAACATCACCGTCCGGCGACGCGCCAATCAGCTGATGTACAGCTGCGCCGCCCAGGTGGCGCACCACGCCGCGACCGGTGATCGCGCCGGCTTCCTGCGCACGGTCGTGCATTATGCCATGCTTGCGGCCATACCCGCCTGGGCGCGAACGGCGCGGCGCAAGCTGTTCGGCCTTGTCGGGCGGGGCGCCTGATCGCGCACATCGTTCGGCGGCCACGGGCGGCAACCCTGACGATCGCGATACGCCGGCTTTGGGGTTGCGCGCGCAGTCACGGCACGAGCGATCATATGGAAAGGGCGAGACGATGGTGTCGCCGCGATGGAGTATTCGACGAGATGTCCATACCTATGGCGCCGGGCATTGATCCGGCACCACCGGTTCCGATCGGCGGCCATGACAAGGACGATTTCATCCAGGTCTGGCGCGGGATCGCCGTCTCGCTTGTGGTTTATTATCATCTGACCGACCGTGTGCCCTACACCGCGCTCGGAGCATCCGCTCCGCCGAGTCTGCCCTTCTACTCGGGCAAGCTGGGGGTGCTCGTCTTCTTCATCATCTCCGGCTTCCTGATCGCCGCTTCGATCAAAGGATGTCCAAGCCTGGCGAGCTTCTATGCCAAGCGGGTCTCGCGCATCTGGCCGCTGTTCGTCCTCGCCGCGCTCGTCACCTTCACCTTTCTCCAGTTCGTTCCGCCACCGGCGGTCGCCTACGGCCCCAAGCCGTTCTTCACCGAGCGGCGCGGCCTGCTCGACCTGATCGGAACGATCTTCTTTTTGGAAGATCTCGGGTTCGAATGGGTGGACGGCGCCTATTGGTCGATCCTGGTCGAGCTGAAATTCTACCTGTGGATCGGCGTGCTCGCCTGGGCGAGCCCGCTGGGCTTCGGGCGAGTGTTCGCGCTGTTCGCGTTCGTGCTGGCCTTCGCGGAAATGGCGTTCCACCTGATCGGAACGCCCGTGGCGCTCGCCGCCGCACAACTCCTCAACGGCGTGTTCGTGGCGCAATATCTACCGTTCTTCGCGATCGGCGTTCTTCTATACACGGGAGGATCGCGGGACCTGCTGACGGTGAACATCGTGATGGCGATCGCCCAGTCGGGCCTGAAGATCGCGAGCAACCCGAATTTCGACCTCATGGCGACGATCTACTTCGCGATGGCGTTCTCGGCTCTGCTCGCCGTCGACGGCCTCGCGCTTCGCAGCTGGATTTTCAGGAAACTCGGCGATTACAGCTATTCCTGGTATCTGTTCCATCAGATCATCGGGCTGTCCGCGATACGCTATACCGCGCCCATGCTGGGCATCGACGCCGCCGTCGCGGTCGCGCTGGCGTTCACGCTGTCGCTCGCGGTAGCGGCGTCGAAGATCGCGGAATGGCGATTTCGCCGGATCGTCTATCGCTGGCTGATGCGGCTCTTCACGCTGCTGCGGCTCGACCGTCTCGCGCTCACACCCGGTAGAAGTCCCGGTACCATTCCACGAACCGCGTGATCCCTTCGTCGAGCATCACGCGCGGTTGGTAGCCGGTCAGCGCGTGGAGCTTGGACACGTCGGCATAGGTCGCGGTCACGTCGCCCGGCTGCATGGGGCGCATGACCTTGTCGGCTTCCCGCCCCAAGGCGCGCTCGAGCGAGCGGATCATGTCCATCAGCCCGACCGGATGGCTGTCGCCGATGTTGAGCACCCGGTGCTCGCCGGGTGTGGGCGGGTGGTCGAGCGCGCCCACCACCCCGTCGACGATGTCGTCGATATAGGTGAAATCGCGCGCCATCCGGCCTTCGCCGTACACCTCGATCGACTGGCCGGAGAGAATCTTCTGCGTGAAGCCGAAAATCGCCATGTCGGGGCGCCCCCAGGGGCCATAGACCGTGAAGAAGCGCAGCCCCGTCTGCGGGAATTTGTACAGATGGGCATAGCTGTGGCTCATCAATTCGCACGACCGCTTGGTCGCCGCGTAGAGCGACACGGGTGCGGTCGCCGCCTCGTCCTCGGTGAAGCCCTCGCCCCCCATCGGCTTGTCGCCATAGACCGAGCTGGACGAGGCATAGACGAGATGCTCGAAATCCGGCGCGTGCCGGCTCGCCTCGAGCAGCGAGAGATGGCCCTGGAGGTTGGAGCGCTGATAGGCGAACGGGTTTTCCAGGCTGTACCGGACCCCCGCCTGGGCGGCGAGGTGGACGATGCGTTTCACCCCCGCCCCGTTCACGATCGCGGCGATCCGCTCGGCATCGGCGATGTCGGCGCGCTCGAACGAGAATTCGGCCCGGCCGTTGAAGGTCGACAACCGCGCCTCCTTCAGCGCCGGATCGTAATAGTCGTTGAGGATGTCGACGCCGATCACCCGCTCGCCACGCTCCAGCAACCGGTGCGCGACCGCGTGGCCGATGAACCCGGCCGCGCCGGTGACGAGGACGGGGTCTGTACGCATGCTCAAGCCAGCTCTCCTATGGTCGTGTCGCTTCCCGCCACCTGGGCCTGCGCGCCCGCGACGCCCGATCGCAATAGATGTTCCGCCAGTCGCAACGCCAGCGCGATGATCGTCAGCGTCGGGTTCACGTTGCCCCCCGTCGGAAACACGCTGCTCCCGCACAGATACAGGTTGCTCGTCGAGAAGACGCGAAGGTCGGCATCGACGACGCCCTCCCGCGCGGTCGCGCCCATGCGGGTCGTGCCGAGCGGGTGGGACGAATCGCGGTACGACTCGTTTCGGTCCGGGTCGGGGAAATCCGGCGACCGCTCGACCAGTCCCAGCGACCGGAGCTCCGTCCCCAACAGCGCGAAATACCGTCGAAGGCCCTCCCGGTCCTCTGACGCGATCCGCCAGTCGATCTCGATGCGGGGCATGCCGAGCCGGTCGCGATCGGCCCCGATCGTCAGCCGACTGTCGCGATTGGGCCGGAGCTCGATCTTGGATGTCAGGACGAACGTGCGCGACCGGTCGAACGCGAGCGCGCCGGCGAGCACGCGCCGCGGTCCCGTCGGTATGCGCCGCCATATCGCGCGCGGGCCCGATGCGGCCTTGGACCGATTGCGGGTCGACTGGATCGTCGTCGCGAGCGCCTCGATGTCGCCCGCGCGGCGCCCGAACATCACGCAATGGTTCGATAAACCGTGACGGCGCTGAAGCGTGTCGGCGAAGCGCAGGCCGATCTGACTCTTCTTGGTCTTCCGACGGCGCAGGACGAACGTCGGATCGCGCCGGAGCTCGGGCGGCAGTTGAAACCCGGCGCTGCGCAGGCGCGGATGATCGCTGAAATAACGGCCCACGAGATCGCGGCCGTTGCCCAGCCCGGTCGCCTGCCGCGCCCGGGACGCGAGGAGCAGGCGCGGGGTCTCCAGACCACCCGCGCACACCACGAATCGGTCTGCCGAGATCAGCACCTCGCGCCCGGGATCGCGACTGTCGCAGCACCGCAACCCGGTCACCCGCCCATGCTCGTCGACCACCAGTTCCTGTGCCGTCACGCTTTCCGCGACGTCGACGCACGCCGTGGCGGCCAGCCGGCGTCGACGGGCAGCGCAGAACCGGCCATCAACATGATCGGTCACCAGGAAGTCCTTGATCTCCAACCCCGGCGCGGCGGCTATCGACGGCGCGGAGAACGCTTCCGGCGACCGGTCGAAATAATCGGGCGCGGGGTGACCGAGAAACGCGAGCGCACCGTCGTAATGGCGCTTCAGGTCCGCCGGGCCGATCGGCCAGCCGCTGTCGGCCACCCAGTCGCGCCGCTCGAAATCTATGGGATCCAGCGTGCCGCACCGTCCCGCCCAAAGGTGCAACGTCCCGCCGAACGCGCGGGCGCGGGATCCCGTGGAGTCGTAGGGGAGCCCCGTCACCTTCGCCCGGTTGAGTTCCTGATGGCGGTCGCTCGGTCTGGCCGAGCCGGTATCGACCAGCAGGACGCGCAGGCCGGCGCGACCGAGCACGTCGACGAGCGCCAGTCCGGCCGCGCCCGCCCCGATCACGCAGACCGCATAGTCGGGGCGTTCGTTGGTCGCGAAAAGGTCGACGAGTATGTCATGCCTCCTGTCACATGCGCTCCGATCTTGCGATGCTTGGGCGGCTCTTCGCTTCGCGTCCGTTCGGCGGCAACCCCGAAACGTCGCTCGCTACCGCCCGATCCCCGTATAGCTGAAGCCCGCCGCTTCGACCTCCTCGCGGTTGTAGATGTTGCGCAGGTCGACCAGCACCGGCGATTTCAGGAGCGACTTGACGCGCGCGAAATCGAGCGCGCGGAACGCGTCCCACTCCGTCACGATCGCCAGGGCGTCCGCGCCCTCGATCGCCTGATATGGTCCCTCGCAATACTGGATGTCGGGGAGCATCGGCCGGGCCTGCTCATGACCTTCGGGATCATAGGCCTTCACGGTCGCGCCCGCGTCCTGGAGCGTCTGGATGACGGAGATCGCCGGCGAGTCGCGCATGTCGTCGGTGTTGGGCTTGAAGGTCAGCCCCAGCACCGCGACCGTCTTGCCGCGCACCTCGCCCCCCATCGCCGCGATGATCTTGCGGCCCATGGCGCGCTTGCGGTTGTCGTTGACCGCGACCACCGCCTCGACGATCCGCTGCGGCGCGTCGTAATCCTGGCTGGTCTTGAGGAGCGCCAGCGTGTCCTTCGGAAAGCACGACCCACCGTAACCCGGCCCGGCATGAAGGAATTTCTTGCCGATGCGGTTGTCGAGCCCGATCCCGCGCGACACGTCCTGGACGTCCGCGCCCACTTTTTCGCACAGATCGGCGATCTCGTTGATGAAGGTGATCTTGGTCGCGAGGAACGCGTTGCCGGCATATTTGATCAGCTCGGCGGTGCGGCGGCCGGTGACCAGGATCGGCGCGGCGTTGAGCGAGAGCGGGCGGTAGACCTGGCGCATGACCTCGGTCGCGCGGCTGTCTTCCGACCCGATGACGATGCGGTCGGGGCGCTTGAAATCCTCGATCGCGGCGCCTTCGCGCAGGAATTCGGGGTTGGACACGACGCCGAACGCCGCCTCCGGATTCGCCGCGCGGATGATGCGCTCGACCTCGTCGCCCGTGCCGACCGGCACCGTGGATTTGGTGACGATCACCGTATAGCCGGTGATCGCCTCGCCGATCTCCTTGGCGGCGGCGTAGACATAGCTCAGATCGGCATGGCCGTCGCCACGCCTGGACGGCGTGCCCACCGCGATGAAGATCGCGTCGGCCCCGTCAATGCCTTCACGCAGGTCGGTGGTGAAGCGCAGCCGCCCCGCCGCGACGTTGCGCCCGACCAGTTGTTCCAGCCCGGGTTCATAGATCGGCATTTTGCCGGCAAGCAGCCGGTCGATCTTCGACGCATCCTTGTCGACGCAGCAGATCTCGTGGCCGAAGTCCGCGAAGCACGCGCCCGATACCAGGCCCACATAGCCCGACCCGATCATGGTAATGCGCAAGCTGAATCCCCCTGGCTCGACTGAAACCTCACCGTGCGCGGCTAGGCGTCCACCGCCGATGCTGGCAAGCGATTACCGGCCGCGTTGTGAAAATCAGCGCCCGTCCCTGCGTCCGCATGATTACGCGCGGACCGGGATGTGCCGTTCCCGGTCACCCGGCCGCATCGTCCACCTGTGCGGACGATTTGCGCTTGAGCAGGGAAGCCGGGCGCCGCGCGCTCGCCACCTTGAGCAGCGAATAGGTGCGATCGACATAGTTCGCGACCGCGCTCATGCCTTTCATATGCTCGTCGAGTTCGGGGGTCCGCTCCGCCTCGAACAGCCGGACGGGGCGCCCCGGATCATGCGTCTCGAACCGTACATAGAACCAGGGCTCGCCGCGCCTGAGCACCAGCTCGCGGGACGTGTCGTACCATTCGAACGCCCACATCATCTGGCGGGGCCAGATATGGATCGGCAACCGCCCGCCGATCATCGTGCCCGGCCATGGATCGGGCTGATAATGGCTGATCGGCGGCATCTGCGTCATGAACACCGGCTCGTCGCTGACGAACACATAGGGGGTGATGATCTGGACGACCGGCCGATCCGGGTGGCGCCATTCGCGCTGGTTCACCAAAGCCAGCATCGCGTTCAGGTGCTTGGACCGGATCGAGGAACGGTCGCCATCGGCGTTGACGAGCACGGGCATGCCCTTGTCGTCGCGGCGAAAGCCCAGGCGCACGTCGATCGGGCAGGTCACCTCGAACATCCGCGCCTCGTGATCGAGCACGGAGGGGCAGTAATTCACCGACTTGGCGTGCGTCGGCGCCGGATCGGCGCGCTTCACGCGGCGCGGTTCGGGCCAGATGAAGCGCGCCTTGTCGGTGTCGAGCAGCCAGCCGACCTCGACCGCGCGCGGACGCGGCGGCTCGGCCTCCGGCCGCGGATCCGCCGGTCCGCGTGCCAGCAGCGCCTTCAGACGTTCGATCATGCCGTATCCCCGACTGTTCGGCGCGATCTTGGGCGAAGCGGGCGCGGGCGGCAACAGGGCCGTCGAGCCGGCCGGAACACGCACCGTGTGCGCCGGGCGCCGCCGCACGCCCCGAAGCGCGCTTACGTCACCCGGTCGGCGACAAGCCGCGCCACGACGCCCGGATCGGCGAGCGTCGAGATGTCGCCCAGGTTCGACGTGTCGCCTTCCGCGATCTTGCGCAGGATACGGCGCATGATCTTGCCCGACCGGGTCTTGGGAAGCGCCGGCGCGAACTGAAGCGCGTCGGGCGCGGCGATCGGGCCGATCTCGCGGCGGACCCATAGACCGAGCTCGGCGCGAAGCGCGTCGGACGGGGTTTCGCCGGCGTTCAACGTCACATAGGCGTAGATGCCCTGCCCCTTCACCGCATGCGGCATGCCCACCACCGCCGCCTCTGCGACCTTGACGTGCGAGACCAGGGCCGACTCGACCTCGGCGGTGCCCATGCGGTGACCCGACACGTTGATCACGTCGTCCACCCGCCCGGTGATCCAGTAATAGCCGTCGGCGTCGCGGCGGCATCCGTCGCCGGTGAAATACCGGCCCGGATAGGTCGAGAAATAGGTCTGGAAAAAGCGGTCGTGATCGCCCCACAGCGTGCGCGCCTGGCCCGGCCAGCTATCGGCGATGCACAGATTGCCGTCGATAGCGCCGTAGAGTTCGCGGCCTTCGGCATCGACGAGCACCGGCAGGATGCCCGGCAGCGGCCTGGTCGCGGAGCCGGGCTTGAGGTCGGTCGCGCCCGGCAGGGGCGAGATGAGGATGCCCCCCGTCTCGGTCTGCCACCAGGTGTCGACGATCGGGCAGCGCCGCTCGCCCACGACGCGGTGATACCATTGCCAGGCTTCGGGATTGATCGGCTCCCCGACCGAGCCGAGCAGCCGGAGCGACGCGCGCGAGCTGGCGGTGACCCATTCGTCGCCCTCGCGCATCAGCGCGCGGATCGCGGTCGGGGCGGTATAGAGGATGTTGACGCCCAGATCGTCGACGATGCGCCACAGCCGGCCATGGTCGGGATAATGGGGCACGCCGTCGAACATCACCGTCGTCGCGCCGTTCGACAGCGGACCGTAAACCACATAACTGTGCCCGGTGACCCAGCCGACATCGGCGGTGCACCAGAATATCTCCCCCGCGCGGTAATCGAACACGTCGCGAAACGTGCTGGTGGTCCATACCGCATAGCCGCCCGTCGTGTGGAGCACGCCCTTGGGCTTGCCGGTCGAGCCGGAGGTGTAGAGGATGAACAACGGGTCCTCCGCCCCCATCGGCTCGGGCGCGCAGTCGGGCGCGGCGGCCGCGACCAGATCGTGATACCAGAGGTCGCGGCCCGGCGTCATCGCCGCGTCGTCGCCCGTCCGGCGCACCACGATCACGCGCTCCACGCCCGGGCAGCGGTCCAATGCCTGGTCGACATTGGCCTTGAGCGGCACGCGCTTGCCCCCGCGACAGCCCTGATCGGCGGTGACGACCAGCCTCGAATCGCAGTCGATGATGCGGCCGGCGAGCGCATCGGGCGAAAAGCCGCCGAACACCACCGAATGGATCGCGCCGATCCGGGCGCAGGCCAGCATCGCGACGGCGGCCTCGACGATCATCGGCAGGTAGACCGTCACCCGGTCGCCCCGGCGGACGCCCTGATCCTTCAGCACGTTGGCGAAGCGGCAGACCTCGGCGTGGAGCTCGCGATAGGTGACTTGGGCGCTGTCGCCCGGCTCGTCGCCTTCCCAGACGATCGCCACCTGGTCGCCGCGCGTCGCCAGATGCCGGTCGAGGCAGTTGTACGACAGGTTGAGCTCGCCGTCCGCATACCAGCGGATGCGGAAATCGGCTTCGTCGAACGACACGTCCTTGACCTGGGTATAGGGCCTGATCCAGTCGACGCAGCGGCCCTCCGCCGCCCAATAGGCTTGCGGATCGGCGACCGCCTCGGCGCAGCGCCGATCATGATCGGCGCGCGTCACCCTCGCTCCCTCCGCCGCCCGCCCCACGGGATATACCAGCTCGGTCATACGCCTCCTGAGCGCTTGGAGCGGTCGCTCCGTCCCGTCGGAGGATAGCACCGGCCGCGCGCGTTGAAAGCCGCGTCGTCACCGTCATCGCTCGCGAGGGTGAGGGATCGGTGGATCGGCGTCACCCGGTCCGCAATCTCAACCCGAGCCAGATCGTGCGCGGGGCCGCGCGCTCGACCAGGTCGGCGCCCGTGATCCCGGCCTCGACGCGCTCGTCGAACAGATTCTCCCCGCGCGCTTCCAGCGCCAGCGCGCGCGTGATCGGCAGGCTGGCGAACGCGTCCAGCGTCGTCGCCGGGGCGAGCCGGCGGGTGTTCTGGTCGTCCTCATACTGCCCGGCCGCGTGGCGCAGCGTGGCGGAGACCAGGCCTCTGCCCCCGCGCCAGCCGATCGTGCCGCTCACCAGATCGCGCGGCGTCTGCGCGGGGCGCAGCCCGTCCAGCGCCCCGGCGGCGCCCGACGCCGCGACCCGCGGGTCGACATGGCTCCACGAGGCGCGCGCGAAGACCGGCCCCATCGTCGCGGCGGCGTCGATCTCCAGCCCGGTCGAGCGGATCAGGTCCAGATTGCGCCGGACGCGGTAGATGCCGCCCGCCGCGACGAAGCCGACGCCGGGAAAATTGCCCGGCCCGGCGTCCGCGGTGACGTTGGCGATCGCGTTCTCCAGGCGGTTGTGGAACAGCGTCGCCGACAGCGTGACGCCGCGGGTCGGCGCCAGCGCCACCCCCGCCTCGATGCCGTCCAGCCGCTCGGGTGCGAGCTCGGCATTGGCGGCGACCGCGTCGGGGCCGACGCGGAAGGGTCGGTAGAGCTCGTTCAGCGTCGGCAGCCGCCACCCGCGATAGGCGGCGGCCCGCAGCGTGACCGCATCCGCCGCGCGCCACGCCACGCCCGCCCGGCCGGTCGCTTCCTCCCCGGACCGATCGCCGAAGCGCCGGTCCGTGAGCACGGCGCCCGTGGCGAGCGTCCGTTCGTCGAGGAACCCGTCCGCGATCCGCCACCGGTCGAGCCGACCGCCCAATGTCAGCGTGACGCGGCCAAGCTCGACGCCGCCATCGACGAAGACCCCGACCGTTCGGTTCTCGCCCCCCGCCAGCCGGCGCCGGGTGGGCGCGGCGTCGACGAAGGTGTAATTCTCCTGCGTCCGACCGTCGACGTCGCGCCAGTCCGCGCCCAGGCGCAGGTCCACGCCCTCGCCCAGCGGCGGCCGCAATTCGATCCGCGCGCCCAGCCCCGTCGCGGGGGTGTTATATTGATCCAGCGTCTGCGTGGCGTTGGTCCGGGTCGCATCGACCGCGGCGAAGCTCGACGCGAAGGCGCGGGTCTGGAGATAGGCCAGGGCCGACCAGCCCCAGCGACCGCGCCCGACCACGCGCAGGCTGGCGTCCGCGGCCTCGCTCCGGTTCGCGGTGAACGCGGTCCCGCGCTCGCGCCGGTCGGAAAAGGCGGTGACATTGGCCTGGAGCTCGGTCGCGGGCGCGACCTCGACGACCCCGCGCACCGCCGCGGACAGCTGCTCATAGGGCGCGGGCCGGTCGGCGGGGCCCCGGCGTTCGGCGACGATCGGCACGAAGCCGTCGCCCCGTGCATAGGCCCCCGACAAGGTCGCGAACCCGCGCTCCCGCTCCAGCGTCGCCGCCGCCTGCGCCTCGACCGAGTCGCGGCTGCCGTAAGCGCCCGCGACCTCGACGCTTCCGAGTTGGGCGGGGGTGGCGCTTTCCAGCTCCACGGTGCCCGCCAGCGCACCCGCGCCCAGATAGCCGCTGCCCCCGCCGCGCGTCACGCGCACCTCGCCCAGCCGGCCCGTGGCATAGGCCGGGAACGCCACCCAGCCGCCGAACGGATCGGCCTGGGGTACGCCGTCGAGGAGGAGCAGTGCCCGGCTCGACGCGTTGCCGCCGATCCCGCGCAGCGAGATGCCCTGGCTGGTCGGATTGGCGCTGCGCGAATCCGAGCGGCGGAACTGCTGCACCCCGGCAACATCGGCGAGCACGTTCTCCAGCCGGTTGGCGGCATTCTGCGCGATCCGCTCGCGGTCGACGCGCACGATATCGAACGCCCGGTCACCCAGTCGCTCGTCCAGCCCGCGACCCGTCACGACGATGTCCGGCGCCGTTTCCTGCGCGAATCCGGGCATGGCGGGCGCGAGCAGGACGACGATCGGGGCGATACGCTTCATCGGCTATTCTCTTCACAAGGTGCGCGACGATCGCAACGGCGCGGCGGCGGTGATCCGAAAGGCGAAGCCGTTCCGCTCGTCGCCCGACATCCCGCCATCGCTGCCCGCGGCTCGGATGTCGGGTCGAGCGATCGCGAACCGTGCTCGCCGGTCCAGCAGCAAGAACCCGGCCACAGCCCGCCCCGCGCGCCCTCATCCACCGCATCGTGCTTGTCCCCGACCCGAATGGCCGCGGCAATTTCATCGAGGTGATAAGGTGATCGGCAACCGCGACCGCGCTCGACATCGGTCGCGCCGACATCCGGCCATTCACGGCGATGATGGAGCGGGTGAAGGGAATCGAACCCTCGTCGTAAGCTTGGGAAGCTTCTGCTCTGCCATTGAGCTACACCCGCGCGCCGTGCCCGCTTCGTTAAACCAGCCGGTTCGGGCGTGCAAGCGGGACGGATCGCGGGGTCGGCGCGACCCCGCGATCCGCCGAACATCAGGCTATCGTCAGGCCGACATCGACATTGCCCCGCGTGGCGTTGGAATAGGGACAGACGACGTGCGCGGCCTGGACCAGCCGCTCCGCATCGGCGCGGTCGACGCCCGGCAGGTCGATCGTCAGGTCGGCGGTGATGCCGTACCCGCCCTCCGATCGCGGGCCAAAGCCGATCTCGGCTGTGACGGTGGCGTCGGCAGGAACCTTGACGCCCTCCTTGGCCGACACTGCCTTCATCGCGCCCAGGAAGCAGGCCGAATAGCCCGCCGCGAACAGCTTTTCCGGATTGGCGCCCGCGCCACCCGGGCCACCCATCTCCTCGGGCACGACGAGCTTGACGTCGACCGATCCGTCGTCGGAACGCGCGGCGCCGTCGCGGCCGCCGGTGGCGGTGGCGCTGGTCTTGTAGATCACGGTCACGGGCATGGGGATCGCACTCCTTTGGGCGTTGTCGGGTCGGGAAACGGACGACGGGCCCGCGCGGTCGCATCGCGGTCGGAAAAACCCGGTCGGGTGGCGAGCCCTTGCCCAAATGCCCCGAGCGGACGCGAAGGTGGCGGGGGACCCCCGGCCCCGGCATAAGACGCGCATGGACTTTCCCCTCGACGCCGTGCGCGCGCGTTTTCCCGCGCTTTCCGTCCCCGGCCGGATCTATTTCGACGCGCCGGGCGGCACCCAGGTCTGCGCCCCCGCGATCGCGCGCATGGTCGCGCATCTGGAGACGGGGACGGCCAATGCGGGCGGCTGCTTTGCCACCTCGCGCGACACCGACGCGCTCAGCGACGCCGCCCATGCGGCGATGGCCGACCTGCTGGGCGGCGAGCCGGGCGAGATCGCGTTCGGCGCCAACATGACGACGCTGACGCTGGCGGTCGGCCGCGCCCTGGCGCGCGGCTGGGACGAAGGCGACGAGCTGGTGGTGACGCGGCTCGACCATGACGCGAACGTCGCGCCCTGGCTCCAGGTCGCGGCGGACCGCGCGATGACGGTCCGGTGGATCGACTTCGATCCCGTGACCGGCCGCCTCGACCTGGACGCGCTGCCCGGCCTGCTCGGCGCGCGGACCCGGCTGGTGGCGGTCGGCGGGGCGAGCAACGCGCTGGGCACGGTCAACGACGTCGCCGGGATCGTGCGGATCGTGCGGGCGCGGTCGGCGGCGCTGGTCTTCGTCGACGCGGTCCAGCTCGCGCCGCATGGGCCGGTCGATGTCCGTGCGCTGGGCTGCGACCTGCTCGCCTGTTCGCCGTATAAATTGTTCGGGCCGCATCAGGGCGTGCTCTGGGGCCGCGCCGCGCTGATGCGCATGCTGGAGGCGTACAAGGTCCGCCCCGCGTCGATCGACCCGCCCGCGCACCGGTTCGAGACGGGCACGCCCTCCTTCGAGGGGCAGGCCGGGGTGCTGGGGTCGATCGACTATCTGGAATGGCTGGGCGAGCGGCTGTCACCCGGCGCGAACGGACGGCGCGAACGGCTGGGCGCGGCGATGCGCGGGATCGCCGCCTATGAGGAAGGGCTGAGCGCGCGGATGCTGGACGGGCTGGCGGGCGTGCCGGGGCTGACGCTGTTCGGGCCGGCGGGGGTCGAGGGGCGCGTGCCGACCTTCGCCTTCACGATCGCGGGCCACCCGCCGCACGTGGTGGCGGCGCATCTGGCCGCGCGGGGCATCTTCGCCTGGTCGGGGCATTTCTATGCGGTGGAAGCGATCCGGCGATTGGGATTGAAAGAGGCGGGCGGGCTCGTGCGAGTCGGCTTGTGCCATTATAACAGCGCGGACGAGGTCGACCGGCTGGTCGCGGCGCTCCACGCGCTTCACTCGCCGGGTCGGTAGCGGCGTTCGACATGGCCCTTGAGCTCGTCGGGATGGAAATAGACGGGGCGTAGCCGCCCGCCCGCGTAACGCCGCGCCTGATCGGTGAAATGGGGCGAGCGCGGATCGCCGCTCTGGCCGCCCGCCGACACCGCCCGGGCGGCGACCCGCGGACCGAACTCGACCGCGGCGACGAAGCTGTTGCCGAGCGTGCCGTAATAGCGCTTGGTGCCCGGCCAGCTCTTCGCCCCGAACGCCGCGAGCGACCCCCATTGCGCCGAGGTAAAGGGCACGGGGATGCTGGGCGCGGCGTCGCTGAACGGCTGGACGCGGTCGCCGGTCAGTCGCTGGAACCGGTTGATCTCGCCCCAGGGTGTGCGCCAGCCGCCGAAGTCACGGGTCAGCCGCGCGACGGCCGCATCGAGCGCGGCGAGCTGGACGGCGGCGGGCGCGCGCGCCGCCAGTTCGTAGCGGGCGAGCCCGGCGGGCGGGTTCGGCGCGGTCGTCGCGGCCCAGAGCGCCTCCGCCCAGAACACGGCGAGCGCGGTCTCGGTCGAGGCGGCGGACCAGCGCCGGTCCCAGCCGCGCAACGCCGCGATTGGCGCGGCGAGCCGCGCGCGGCGCGGATCGGCCGGAGGCAGCGCGTCATGCGCGGCGAACAGCGCGGGCAGCAGGATGTCGAAGGCGGGGAGCGCCGGATCATAAGCCAAATCGATCAGGTCGGGCAACGTCACCGCCTTGGCGCGGCCGAGCAGGGTCAGCGCGTGGAGGCCGCGCGGATTCTCGCCGAACCCGTCCATGTAGCGCGGATAGGCGGCGGCGCTGGGCGAATCGGGGCCGGCGGCGCTCCAGGGATGGTTGTTGGTGTTGACCACCCAGCCGGTGCGCGGATCGACGACCTGGGGCAGCTCGGCGAGCGGGTGGAGCCCGCGCCAGTCGGCGGCGGGGTCGCTGCCGTCGACCGGCCTGGCATAGTCGAAGCGCGCGTCGCGCCGGGGAACGAATTGCGGCAGCAGCAGCGCGGTGGTCCCGCGCGCGTCGGCGAACAAGGTGTTGTTCGACGAATTGGCCCGGCGCCGCGCGACCCGCACGAACGCGCCGAAATCGCGCGCCTTGGTGCGCAGATAGCTCTGTTCCAGCGCGGCGACGGGCCGGTGCATCAGCGCGGTGGCGATCCAGCGGCCATCCTCGGCGCGGGTGATCGGGCCGTGATGGGTGCGATAGGTGGCGAAACGCCGCTCCGCGATCCTGCCGTCCGCGCCCCGAAAGCGGATCGTGACCGGCCGGACCTCGACGAGGCGCTCGGCGGCGCCATGGCGGTAGAAGGCGCGGTCGCCCCGGCGCACGATCGTCTCGGCGAATTCGTCCACCGCGTCGACGCCACTCGTGGTGTGCATCCAGCCGGCGGTCGCGTTCCAGCCCTGGTAGATGAAGAACTGACCCCAGGTCGCCGCGCCATAGGCGTTCAGCCCCTCCCCGCTCGTCACCTGCTGCTCGGCGCGGAAGAAGAAGCTGGTATGCGGGTTGATGAGGAGCAGCGGATGCCCACTGGCGCTGAGGCGCGGGCCGATGGCGATGCCGTTCGAGCCGCCGGGCTCGGCCGCGACGAGGCCGCGCTCGCGCGGGGTCCAGGCGACCGCGCGGCGGCCGTAGAAGGATCGGAGCTGCGACAACGGCACCCGCTCGACATCGCCGCCGATGCTGCCTTCGGTGAAGGCCAGCGCCATCCAGGGTTCGAACCGGCCGAGGACGCGCGGGCGGACCTGCTGGTGCGTCGCCAGATAATGGTTCAGCCCATCGGCCCAGGCGGTCGTCAGCCGCCGGAGCCAGGCGGGGCTGCGCGCATGATCGCGCCGGAGCTCGGCCGGGTCGTTCCACAGCCGCGCGCGCAGATCGGCCCAGATCGCGCCGGGCCCCTCCGCCTCCGCCGTGCGGCCGAGCGCGGCGAGGTAATTGGCCTCGATCCGGGGGAAATCATCCTCCGCCTGGGCGTAGATCATCCCGAACACCGCATCGGCGTCGGTGCGCCCCTCGATATGCGCGATGCCCCAATCGTCGCGGGTGATCGTCACCGCCCGCGCATGGGCCGCGCGGCGGGCGTGTTCGGCGGTGGTCGTGGGGGCCGCGTCACGCGCGGCACCCGGCGCCGCGACGATCAGCAGGATGGGGAAGAAGGCGCGGATCACCGGGCCAGCAGGTCCCGCGTCTCGGGATGACGTTCGACATAGGCGGCGACGAAGCTGCACCGGGACCGGATCGTCAGCCCCCGCGCCCGCACATCGTCGAGCGCGCCCGCGACCAGACGGCTACCGACGCCCTGTCCCTCCAGCTCGTCGGGCACGGCCGTGTGGACGAACGCGAACGCGCCCTCTTCCATTCGATAGGCGGCGATGGCGATCCGGCCGTCTACCTCCAGCTCGTAACGCTGCTCGGCCTCGTTGTTGCGCACATCGGTCATGATCGGGGTCCCCCGCGAGCGAAATGGCGGGCGAGCGTCCGCCCGATCAGGCGGTGGCCGACGCGCGATCCGGTCTCCCGTGTATTGCCTAGTCGAACGATCACGACGCCCCGGCCGGTGCCGCTGTCGGGCGAGACGGTGACGTGCTGGCCCAGATGCCCTTCCGCGCTGGCGACGGTGGCGGGGGCGCCGGGAAACATCGGCGTGAGGCCGGCGCGGGCGCGGTTGAGCCAGGTCTGGCCGCCATAGCCGGGATTGGTGGCCGCCGATGTCTTCATGAAGGCGAGCCAGTCGGGCGCGACCACGGGCAGGCCCGCCAGGCCGCGCCCGTCGAGCAGCAGCGTCCCGAACCGGCCCCAATCGGGCAGCGTCATGTGGAGCAGCGATCCGCCGACCTGCGTGCCCGCCCCGTCGAACTCCAGAAAGGCGCTACGGATGCCTGCCGGCGCCAGCACGCGCGCGGTCGCGAACCGGCGATAGGCCTCGGCGCGCGTCCGGGGGTCGCGACTGGGGGTCAGCGTGCGCGTGACGATCTCCGCCAGGATGATCGAGGTGAGCGAGCTGTACTCGAACTTCTCGCCCGGCCGGGATTCCAGGGGCCGCGCGATGGCGCGCGCGGCCATGTCCCTCGTGCCGCCGACGAACAGCACCTGGTTGGTGTCGCTATGCTCGATCGGCTCGCCCACCTCGATATGGCGCAGGCCCGACGACATGGTGAGCAGGTGGCGCAGCGTGATCTCCCCGCGCGCATCGCCTGCCCCGCGCCATTCGGCGACGGGCGCGGGCGCGTCGAGGCGAAGACGGCCATCGGCGACGAGCGCGCCCACCAGCATCGCGGTCAGCGTCTTGTTCATCGACCAGCTGATAAAGCGGTTGGCGTCGGAATAACCCGGCCCATAGCGCCTGGCGACGACGCGGCCGTCATCGAGGATCAGGACGGCGCGGGTGTCGCCCTGTTCGGCCGCGAAGAACGGATCGAGCACGGGGTCGGGGCTCGCCACTGGGTCGGCGCGCGACCCGGTGGCGAGCAGGCCGAGCATGGCCGCGAGGAGCACCCTTCCCTTGCGCATGGGCGCAGCCTAGGCTGCCCCCCGATGAAAGCAAGTCGGGCGCTCGGGATCGGATCGGCGGTGGCGCTGCTCGCCGCGGTCGGCGGGGCGGCGGTCTATGCGGACCGTGTGCGACCCCAGCTCGAACTCGGCGTCGGCTATGCGGCGCGGGTGGGCTGCGCGTGCCGCTATATCGGCCATCGTCCGATCGAAAGCTGCCATGCGGATTTCGAGCCGGGTATGGAGCCGATCCGCCTGGCGGACGATCCCGCGCGGCGTGCGGTGACCGCCTCGGTGCCGCTCCTCACCAGCCGGACCGCGCGCTTCGACCCGCTGCTCGGCTGCCAACCCGACCCGCGCTAGACGCGGGGGCGGGTCGGGAGTCGGGCGTGGCGCCTAGCAGCCGACCGCCTGGGCACCGGTCCCCGCCTGGCGCAGCATGGGCGGCACCAGCGCGGCGGGCTGGGCGCGGCCGAACAGATAACCCTGGCCCAATGTGCAGCCCTCCGCGCGGAGCCATCTGAACTGGGTCGAGGTCTCGACGCCCTCCGCCACCGTCTCCAGCCCCAGGTCGCGCGACAGGCCCAGCAGCGCGCGCACGATCGCGGCGGCGCCCGCGTCGCCGCCCAGCCCGTCGGTGAAGCTGCGGTCGATCTTGATGACGTGGATCGGAAAGCGCCGGAGATGGACCAGCGAGGCGAAGCCGGTGCCGAAATCGTCGAGCGCGATGCGGATGCCGGCCCCCGCCAGCTGGCGCAACGTGTCCCCCACCGCATCGGCGCGCTTGCCGAGCAGCACCGTCTCGGTCAGCTCCAGCTCGAGCGCGTCGGTGGACAGCCCCGCTCCGGCGAGCCGGTCGAGCACGCGGGTGACGAGATCGCCGCGGACGAATTCGGCGTTGGAGATGTTGATCGCCATCCGACCGAACGGAATGCCCGCCGCCCGCCATCCCGCCATGTCGGCGACGACGCGCGCGAGCATCCGGTCGGACAGTTCGGCGGCGATCTCGTAATCGTCGAACGCGGCCTCCAGGTCGGCGGGGCCGCGCAGGCGCCCCGACGCGTCATGCCAGCGCAGCAACGCCTCGAACCCCGACACGAGACCCGTCGCCAGATCGATCTTCGGTTGATAATGCGGCACGATCCGGTCCGCGGCCAGCGCCATGCGCGCGCGCTTCAGCATGCCGGCCCGCCGGGCCACGCCCGCCCGCATCCGGCGATCGTACAGGATAGCCCGGCCGCGGCCCTCGGACTTGGCGGCATAGAGCGCCACATCGGCGCTCTTGAGCAACGCGCCGGCGGCTCCGCCATGATCGGGATAAAGCGCGGCGCCGATGCTGGCATGGGTGTCGAGCCCGCGTCCCTCCACGACGAGCGGTTCGGCCAGACGGCCGCGAAGATTCTCCGCCGCCTCCGCCAGCGCCGCGCGGGAGCGGACGCCGGGCAGGATCAACCCGAACTCGTCGCCGCCCAACCGGGCCACATCGTCGGGCGAGGCGGCCGCCGCGACCAGGCGTCCGGCGACTCCCTTGATCACCGCGTCGCCGCCGTCATGGCCGATCGTGTCGTTGACGTGCTTCAGATGATCCAGGTCGAAGAGCAGCACGCCGAAGGGGTCGCCGCGCGCGACGCAGGCGGCGAGCCGCTCGCCGAACAGCGCGCGGTTGCCGAGACCGGTCATCACGTCGTGCTGCGCCGCCCAGAGCACGCGCGCCTGGACGAGGCGCGCATCGGTCACGTCGCGCACGGTGACGACCACGCGGACGGGACGGCCATGTTCATCGCGGTGGAGGTGCCCCTCGGTCGCGATCCAGCGTTCGGCGCCGTCGCTCGCGCGCAGGATGCGATACTCGCCGTGGAACCTGTGGTCGAGTTCGCCCCGCAGCGACGCGCCGTACCGCGCGATGACCTGCGCACGATCGTCGGGATGGACGAGCGACCAATAGAGCTCGGTCCCGGCGGAGGTATCGACCGAAAGGCCCAATATCGCCTTGAGTTCGTCCGACCATTCGCGCCGGCCCGAGCGAACGTCGTAATCCCACACGCCCAGGCCGGTGGTGCGGAGCGCCAGACGAAGCCGTTCCTCGCCGGCGGCGCGCGCCTGTTCGGCCGTCACCCGGTCGTGGACGTCCTCCAGCGTACCGTACCAGCGGACCACCGCTCCCGTCTCGTCGCAGCGCGCGCGGGCGCTGGATGCGACCCAGCGGAAACCGCCGTCGCGCGCGCGGATGCGGAAGCGGGCGGCGAAAATGTTGTTTCCTTCCGACGCCCGACGGACGCTGGCGAGCAGGCCGGGCAGATCGTCGGGGTGCGCCACCGCCTGCCAGCCGCCCGCGAGTGCCGCGTCCGGGGTCAGGCCGGTCAGTTCCAGCCAGCGTCCGGACAATTCGGTGATCTGCCCATGGGCGTCCGCGGTCCAGGGAATCTGCGCGGCCAGGTCGACCGTGTGGCGGTAATGCTGCTCGCTTTCACGCAGCAAGGCTTCGAGGCGCTCGCGATCGCTGAGGTCGTGGAGGACGGTCAGGGTCCCCGTGATGTGGCCCGCCTCGTCGAACAGCGGTGAGACATGGGGCGCGAAGGGAGTGCACGACCCGTCGGCATGGCTCGCCACCGCCTTGATCCCATGGGCGGGCCGACCATCGCGCAATACGGTGGCGAGCACCGCATCCTGATCGGCCAGCGACTCGCCAAGCGGTGGCCGCCGCCCCCAGAGCCGGGCGGCGGCGGCGTTGTAGAATCGGAGCCGGCCCTCGGCATCGGTCGTGAACAGCGCCACGGGCAACGCGTCCAGAATCGCTTCCGCGGCGGTTCCGCCCGCCGGCACGACCGCGAGCGAAACCGGATCGAGCACGACCTCCCCGTCTGACGAGGGCAGGAACGCGGTGAAGGACTGGTCCAAGGACGGGCGGCTTTCGTGAGCGGAACGGGGGCGGAGATGCGTGGCTACGATCAAGGGATTAAATGGAGGTTAGGGTCGTCAAGGGAACGCGCGCGGCACGGGTCACGTTGGGGGCGTGATGGAAGACTTGCCCAGCTATCTCGCCCCCGCCGCGACCATGATCGCCGCGATGATGACCGCCGCCAATCTGGGGGCGCGGGTGACCGGCTGGGGGTTCGTGGTGTTCACCGTCGGGTCGATCTGCTGGTCGATCCTGGGCATTCAGCAGGGACAGCAGGGACTGCTCATCTCCAACGCGTTCCTCACGGTCGTCAACCTGGTCGGCATCTGGCGCTGGCTGGGGCGCCAGGCGCGCTTCGGCGACGGCAGCCGGCGCGCGATGAAGCGGTCGGAGCGGACGCCGGGGCCGGCCCTGGTCTCGGCGTGTTCGCTAATCGGCGCGACGATCAGCGACGGCGACGGCGATAAATTGGGCAATGTCGTGGATACGATGATGAGCCGCGACGACGGAAGATTGATCTATCTGGTCGCGAGCCGCGGCGGCGTCGGCGGGGTCGGCGAGGCGCTCCACCCACTTGATCCACAGGCGGTTGAGCTGGGGGCCGAGGGGATCACGACGCGGCTGAGCGCGGCCGAGTTCGACCGGCTGCCGGTGCTCGAACCCGATCGCTGGCCCGCCGAGCTGCCGAAAGCGGCACGGGTGGCGTAGCGGGCGTCGCGGCATGGCCGCGCCGTCGGTCGTGGCCGGGCCCAAGCCGACCGGGCGGGGATGGGCTTACAGCCCCTCCCCGCCTACCCACTGCGCGTTGGAAAGCCGTCTCGCCAGATTCCAGGCCTGCCACCTGATATCGGGCACCGCGACGATCTCCCACACCCCGCCTCGCGTCATCGGGCCGATCGCGTGGAGACGGTCGGACGCGGCGCCGTCGCGCCCCATCACCCGCGACTGGGCGTCGACGTCGAGCCCCAGCCTGAGCGGATCGGGACGGATCGCGCCCGTGTCGAGCAGCCGGCGCAGCAGCGGCTCGCGCGAGCGGAGCAGGTCGCCCTGCGGCCCGGTGCAGTTGACGATCCGTGCCGCCCGCGTCTCCACCACGTCCGCTGTTCCGCGCGGACGCCAGCGCAGCGTCACGCCCCGGTCGTGCACCGTCACCCCGACCGGCTTGCCCCCGGCGAAGCGCAGCCGCCCGTCGCCCAGCAGCGCGTCGATGCGATCGGCGACGGAGGGGGCGAGGCGGTGACGGTGGATGTCCCAATAGGGTCGCGCATGGCGCAGGAAGCGCGCGCGCTCCGCCTCGGTCGCGGCACCCCACATGATGTGCGTCATCGGGCGCAATTCGTCGACCGCGGTGCGCCAGCCCGCGTCCGCCGCGCGCCGGCGCAGATGCGCGACGACCCCCGACAGCGGCCCCGCCGGCCGCTCCAGCACGGGGGCGCAGTGCGGCAGGCCGTCCTGGTGGCGATGCGGCGCCAGCCCCCGACGCGACAGCGCGAGGATGCGCCCCCGGAACCCGCCCGCGTCGAGCAGCAGCGCGGCGTCGACCGCGGTCAGCCCGGTGCCGATCAGGACCGCGGTGTCGTCGTCGCCTAGCCCCGCGCCGATATCGGCGGCCCAGGGATCGGGGCTGTAGCAGGCGGGCGGCAGCGTCTGCGCGCCGAGACCGGGCGGGTCGTGCGGGGGCAGGTTGCCGACCGCGAGCACGCCCGCATCGCCCGCGATCGCCTCGCCGGTGTCGAGCGTCAGCACGACGCCCCCGGCCTCCTCGCGCAAGTCGACCCCTTCCCCCTCGACGAGGGTCAACCGATCCGGCGCCCCGGCGCGGGCGGCGTCGAGCAGCGCACGCAGATAGGCGCCATAGGTGGTGCGCGGCACGAAGCTGGCGCGTCCGCCCCCGTCTTTGCCCCCGTCTTTGCCCTCGCCGCGCGCCTCCAGCCAGCGGACGAAATGATCGGGCTCGTCGGGCAGCGCGCTCATGTTCCCCGCGCGGACATTGAGCAGGTGGCTGGGATGCGCGGCGCTATAGGCCACCCCGCGCGCGACCTGGCCCGGGCGCCGCTCGACCAGCGTCGCGCGCGGACCGTCATGGCGCAACAGGTTGATCGCCAGCAACGTCCCTGAAAACCCGCCGCCCACGATCAGGACATGGTCGCCGGGCGTGTTGATACGGGTCATCGCGGCAGCGCGCGGCGCACGACCGGCAGCATCCGCGCGACGACCAGGGCGACCCCGCGCGCGTTCGGATGCAGCCCGTCGCGCTGAAACAGCGCACGGTTTCCCGCGATTCCCTCGCCCAGAAAGGGGTAGAGCGGCACGTCGTGGCGGCGGGCGACGCGCGGATAGATCCCGTCGAAGCGGCGGCGATAATCGGGGCCGAGATTGCCCGTCGCGCGCATTCCCACCAGCAGCACGGGAATCCCCCGCCGCTTGAGTTCGACGATGATGCGGTCGAGATTGCTCTCGAGCTGAGCCGGGGGCAGCCCCCGGAGCATGTCGTTGGCTCCCAGTTCCACCATCACGAGGTCGGGCCGCGCCTTCAGTCCGCGCAGCCCCCAGAGCAGCCGCGCGCGGCCCTGCGCCGCCGTGTCGCCCGACACGCCCCCGTTGCGCACCTCCGCCGCCACCCCCGCGCGGCGGAGCGCGGCCTGGAGCCGGGGCGCGAAGCCGTCACGGGGCGGCAGGCCGTAGCCCGCGAACAGGCTGTCCCCCAGCGCCCAGATCAGCGGGCGCTCGGGCGAGGCATGGGCCGCGCCCGGCAGCAGGAACAACGCCGCCAAGTGGACAAGCCAGCCCCATGCACCATATCGCATCGCCAGTGACCTCCCCGACTTCATCATCGCCCGCAGGTAGCAGCGTCATCGACGCGCGCAACGTCACGCTGACGCTGGGCCGCCCGCCCGCGAGCGTGGAGGTGCTGCGCGGGGTTACGCTGGCGGTCGCGGCGGGGGAGACGGTGGCGTTGCTGGGGCCGTCGGGATCGGGCAAATCGTCGCTGATGGCGGTGCTGTCCGGGCTGGAACGCCCGACCGGCGGCTCGGTCGAGGTGACCGGGCTCGACTTCGCCGCGCTGGACGAGGACGCGCTGGCGGTGGCACGGCGCGGGCGCATCGGCATCGTGCTCCAGGCCTTTCACCTGCTCCCGACGATGACCGCGCTGGAGAATGTCGCGGTGCCGCTGGAACTCGGCGGCGCGCGGGGTGCCTGGGACCGGGCGGAGGCGGAGCTCCGCGCGGTCGGGCTGGGGCACCGGCTGACCCATTATCCCGCCCAATTGTCGGGCGGCGAGCAACAGCGCGTCGCGGTCGCGCGGGCGCTGGCGCCGCGCCCGTCTCTGCTGTTCGCCGACGAGCCGACGGGCAATCTCGACACGGCGACCGGGGCGGAGGTGATGAACCTGATCTTCGCGCGCGGTCGCGACGCCGGGTCGACGCTGTTCGTCATCACCCACGACCCGAACCTCGCCGCGCGGTGCGCGCGCGTCGTCACGCTAGGCGACGGGCGGATCGTGTCGGATCGCTCAACCGGCTCGGGCACCGCGTGAAGCTCGCCTGGACGCTGGCGCTCCGCGACCTGCGGCGGAGCGGCCGGGGGCTGGTGTTGCTGGGATTGTGCCTGTTCCTGGGCACCGCCGCGCTGGCCGGGATCGGCAGCGTGTCGGCGAGCATGCTGGCCGCGCTCGCGACGCAGGGGCGAACCTTGCTGGGCGGCGACCTGGAACTGCGCGTGTCGCAGCGCCGCGCCACCGTCGAGGAGGCCGCCGCGTTCACCGGGTTCGGCACGATGTCCGAGTCGGTGTCGATGCGCGCCATGGCCGAACCCGAGAGCGCTCCGCCCGCGCTGATCGACCTGAAGGGCGTGGATGCGCGCTGGCCGCTGGTGGGACAATTCGCGGTCGAGCCCGGCGCCCTCTCGCCGCGACCGCGCGGTGACGGGGTGATCGTCGCGCGCGCCCTGGCCGACAGGCTGAGGCTGCGCGTCGGCGACTCCTTGCGTATCGGCGCCGCGCGCTTCCGCGTCGCCGGGGTGATCGCGACGGAGCCCGACGCGTTGGGCGAGGGATTCAGCCTGGGGCCGCGCGTGCTGGTCGACCTGCCCGCGCTCGACCGCACGGGGCTGGTCCAGCCGGGCAGCCTTTACGCCAGCCGCTACCGCGTCGCGCTTGCGCAACCGGGGGAGGCGAAGCGGCTGGGCGAGGCGGTCGAGCGGCGGTTTCGCGACGCGGGCTGGTCGTCGCGCACGTCGGAGGACGCGGGCGGCGGGTTGCGGCGCGGGATCGGCCAGCTTGGTCAGTTCCTGCTGCTGGTCGGGCTGGCGGCGCTGGCCATCGCGGGAGTCGGCGTGGGCAGCGGCGTGTCGGCCTATCTGGCGGGCAAGACGCGCGTCATCGCGACGCTGAAGGTGCTCGGCGCACGGTCGGGGCTGATCGCGACCACCTTCCTGCTCGAATTGGCGCTGGTGGCGGGCGTCGGCATCGGGGCGGGGCTGCTGGTCGGCGCGGTGACCCCGGCGATCGTCACCGCCCTGGCGGGCGACGCGCTGCCGATCGCGCCGCGGGCGGGGATCTATCCCGCGCCGCTCGGGCTCGCCGGCGCGCTGGGCGTGATCGTGACCTTGTTGTTCGCTCTGCCCGCGCTGGCCCGCGCGCGCGCGGTGCCCGCCGCCATGCTGCTCCGCGACGCGGTCGCGACACGGCGGCTGCCTCCGCGCCGGACGCTCGGCGCGATGGCGATGCTGGCCACGGCGCTGGTCGCGCTGGCGGTGCTGACCGCGAGCGATCGGCGGTTGGCGGCGTGGTTCGTCGGCGGCGTGGCCGCGCTGATCCTCGCCTTGTGGCTGGTCGGGCTTGGCGTTCGCTGGTCGGCCGCGCGGGCGCCGCGCCCGCGCGGCACGCTGTTGCGGCTGGGGCTGGCCAACCTCCACCGGCCCGGCGCCCAGACCGATCGGCTGGTCGTGGCGCTGGGCCTGGGCTTCTCGATCTTCGTCGCGCTGGCGGCGGTGAATTCATCGCTGGGCGATGCGATGCGATCGACCGCGCCCGCCAAGGCGCCGCGCTTCTTCGCGCTCGACCTGCCGCCCGACGACGCGCCCGCGTTCCGCGCGGCGGTGACGCGGGCGGCGGGGGCGAGCCGGATCGAGGTCACCCCGTCGCTGCGCGGGTCGATCGTGGCGCTGAAGGGCCGGCGCGTCGACGAGATGGGCGATCTGCCCGAGGGTGCCTGGGTGCTGCGCGGCGACCGGACCATCACCTGGGCCGCGACCGTCCCGCCGCGCAACGCGGTGAGCGCGGGACGCTGGTGGCCCGCCGACTACCGCGGCCCGCCGCTCGTGTCGCTGGAGGACCGCGCCGCGCAGGCGCTGGGGCTGAGGATCGGCGACGAGATCACCGTGCTGGTGCTGGGCGTCGAGGTGCCCGCCCGGATCGCGGCGCTCCGCACCATCGACTGGGGCGGGTTGGGCCTCAACTTCGCGATCGTCTTCTCCCCCGGCCTGATCGAGGAGGCACCGCACGGGCTGCTCGCCTCGGTCTATTCGCCCGCGGGGCGCGACGGCGCGGTGGCGCGGGTCGTCGCCGACGCGCTGCCGTCGGTGACGCTGGTGCGGGTGGGCGACGTGATCGGGCAGATCGGCGAGCTGCTGGGCCGCATCGCCTTCGCGATCCGCATCGCGGCGGCGGCGACGATCGCGGCGGGGATCGCGGTGCTCGTCGGCGCGGTCGCCGCCTCCGCGCGGGCCAGACGGGCCGATGCGGTGATCCTGAAGCTGCTCGGCGCCACCCGCGCGCAGGTGCTCGGCGCGCAGGCGGTCGAATATGGACTGTTGTCGCTGCTGCTCGCCGGGGTGGCGCTGGCGGTCGGTCTCGGCGCGGGCTGGTTCGTCGTCACCCGCGTGTTCGAGTTGCCCTTCGCGCCCGATGCCGGGGCGGTCGCGGCGACGCTGGCGGCGGCGAGCGCGATGACGATGATCGTGGGCGTGCTCGGCAATTTGGCGACGCTGCGCGTCCGGCCGGCGGAGGCGCTCCGCGCGGATTGAACGGTTCCGCCCGGCCCGAATGGCTCCCCGCCTTTAGTCGTCCCGCTCCAGCTCGTCGATGATCCGCCCCGCCTCGGCGAAGGCGGTGTTGGCGGCGGGGACGCCCGCATAGATGGCGGTCTGCATCAGCACCTCCTTCAGCTCGCCTTGGGTGAAGCCGCGGCGCGTCAGCCCGGCGCGGACGTGGAGCGCGAACTCCTCCCACCGGCCCAGGCTGGCGGTGATGGCCAGCACCAGCAGCCGCCGGGTGCGATCGTCCAGGCCCGGGCGGCCCCATATCTCCTGCCAGGCGATGCGGGTGATCATCGCCTGGAAATCGGCGTTGAAGGGCGTGCGGTTCGCCAGCGACTTGTCGACCCAGGCGTCGCCCAGGACGCGGCGGCGGTTGCGCAGCCCGGCCTCGAACAGCGCGTCGCCGGCCTCGCGCGCGTCGTCCGGCAGCAGGAACCGGCGGATCGCGGCCGCGAGCTCGGCCGGCGCCTCGACCGGCGCCAGATGCGCGGCGGCGAGGTGGACGGTCCGCGCGCCGGGCACGGCGGCGGCGATCCGATCGCCATGCCCCTGAAACGGCGTGGAGAGATCGCGGTCGCCGGCGACGACCAGCGTCGGCACCCGCAGCGACAAAAGGCGGTCGAGGATCGCCATGTGGCGGATCGCGGCGCCCGCGCCCGCATAACCGTCCGCGTTCATCGCGATCAGCCCGGCCCGGATGCTCGCCGCGATCGCGGGCTGGGCGGCGACGAAGTCGGGGGAAAGGAAGCGCCCCATGGCCAGATCGGCGATCGCGGCGGTGCCGCCCGCGCGCACGGCCGCGATGCGATCGCGCCACGCGGCGGGATCGAGCGCCGCCGAGGTGCAGACCGGGATCAACGCCGAGACGCGGTCGGGCCGGTCGAGCGCAAGCTGCATCGCGATCATCCCGCCCAGCGACACGCCCGCGACCGCCGCCTGAGGAATGCCGGCGGCGTCCATCACCGCCGCGACATCGGCGGCGAGGGTCGGGAGATCATAGTCACCGCCCGGCACGTCCGACGCCCCGTGCCCGCGCGTGTCGATGCGCAGCAACCGGAAGGCGGGGAGCAGGTGCGGCACCGCCCGGTCCCACAGCGCCATGTCGGTGCCGATCGAGTTGAGCAGCACCAGGACAGGCCGGTCGGCTTCCCCCTCCAGCTTCCAGTAGAGGCGGACATCGCCGCTCGACGCGAAAGGCATCAGTCTTTTCCCATATGGACGGCGAGCAGCGCGGCGGTCAGCGCGGCGCTTTCGCCGATATCGTCGCCGACACCCGCCGCATCGAGATTGCGGGCGATCGCGGCCTCGTCCACCTCAAGCCCCTCGGCCACGATCGCCATCGCGGCGGCGCTGCCCCCGGCGAGCAGGAACAGATCGGCGAGCACGGGTCCCTCGGCCTGCCAGCCGCCGAGCCCGCGTTCCTCCTCCTGCGCCATTCCACCGATGACCGATGCCGCGAGCCCGGGCGCACGCGCGGCGGCGGACAGCGCGACCTGACAGCCGGTCGGGTTGCGCTTGTGCGCCATCGCCGACGAGCCCCCGCGTCCGGCGACGACCGGCTCGCGCGCCTCGCCCACCGCGTTCTGCGCCAACAGCGACACGTCGCGCGCCATCTTGGCGAGCGCGCCGACCAGGATCGCGACGGCGCCGGCGATGCCCGCCACCCCGCCGCGCCGCGCATGCCAGGGCTCGGCGGGCGCGAGATCGAGCAGGGCCGCCATCCGTGCCGCCACCGCCGCGCCCCGGCCGTCCAGCCCGGCGCGCGTTCCCGCCGCGCCCCCGAACTGGAGCCGGGCATGGGCCCCCACCTCGCGCTCGACGCGCGCCGCCGGCTCGACGATCCCCGCGCGCCAATGGGCGATGCGCAGCCCGAAGCCGATCGGCAGCGCGTCCTGGAGCAGGGTGCGGCCGATGGCGGGCATCGCCGCATGACGCTCGGCAAGCGCGGTCAACCCGGCGTCGATCCGCGCGAGGTCGCCCGCCAGCGACGCGGCGGCGCGGCGCAGCTGCATCGCCATGATCGTGTCGGCAAGGTCCTGGCTGGTCGCGCCGCGATGGACCAGCGCCGCCGCATCCCCGCCGACCGCGGCGCGCAGCCGGGCGACCAGCGGGATGGCGAGCGTCCCCGCGAGCGCGGCGTCGTCGGCCAGTGCCGCCGGATCGATGGCGATCGTCTCGCACGCCCGCGCGATCGCCTCGGCCGACGCTCCGTCGATCAGCCCCTCCGCCGCCTCAGCGCGCGCGAGCGCGGTCTCGAAGGCCAGCGCATGGGCGATCGTCGCGGCATCGTCGAACAGCGCGAGCATGGCGGGCGTCGCGACCGGGCGGGTCCGCAGCAGGTCGGTCACAGGTCGAAGAAGACCGTTTCGTTCTCGCCCTGCAGGTGGATATCGAACCACCAGCGGCCGTCACGGCGATGGGCGATCAGCGTATCGCGGCGTTCCGGGGGGATCAGCGCGAGCACGGGATCGCTGTCGTTCCCCTCCCCATCGCCGAAATACAATCGTGTCGCCAAACGCTTGAGTATTCCGCGCCCCATCACCGACACGGCGATGTGCGGCGCCTGAAACGTGTCGCCCGGCCCCGGCACCCGGCCCGGCCGGATCGTGCGGAAGCGGTACACGCCATCGGCATCGACCGAGGCGCGGCCGAAGCCCACGAAATGCGGATCGATGGCGACATCGGCGCGTATGTCGTCGGCGCTGGCATAACGCCCGGCGGCGTTGGCCTGCCAGATCTCGATCATGGCATCGACGATCGGCTCGCCCGCCGCATCATAGACATGGCCCGCGATCTCGATCACCTCGCCGGTCGGCGTCCCCGAGGGCGCAGACAGGTTGAGCAGGTAATGCTCCTCGCCGAACAGGTCGGGGCGCGCGCCCATGTCGGACTTGCCGACCAGGTCCGCCCCGCCCTTCCAGGGCAGGCCGTAATGGAAGAAGGGGCCGACCGTCTGCGAGGGCGTCTGGCCGAACAGCGCGGGGTCCTGATTGTCCTGGCGGGGGGCCGACTCCCGCTGCTCCAGCGCGACCTCAACGGTCATGGTCGCCCGCCTCGAACGGGGTCTGGTCCCGGCCCTTGAGCACAATGTCGAACAGATAGCCCAGCGCCCAGGCGGGCTGGGTCGAGCGGATGTCGAAACGGCCGACCAGGCGCTGGCGATAGGGCATGGGCACCGCATTGGCGATCGGATCGATCTCGATCAGCGGGTCGTCGGGAAAATACATCTGCGTCACCAGCCGCGTCGCGAAGGCGGGGCCGAGCAGCGACAGATGAATATGGGCGGGCCGCCACGCATTATGGTGATTGCCCCAGGGATAGGCGCCCGGTCGCACGGTGACGAAGCGATATCGTCCGTCGTCATCGGTGACGACATTACCCGCCCCGGTGAAATTGGGGTCGAGCGGCGCGTTCCACGTATCGGCCGAGTGGATATAGCGTCCGGCGGCATTGGCCTGCCATATCTCGATCACGGTGCGCGGCACGGGGCGGCGATGTTCGTCGAGCACGCGGCCGGTGACAATGATGCGCTGACCCTGCGGCGCGGCGCGGTGCTGCGCGGTCAGGTCGATCGCGGACGGGCCGACCATCAGCCGGTCCCAATCGGCCGGGCCGGTCGTCTCGGTCAGCGTGGCGGGGATGCAGACCAGCGGCTGGCGCGGACTGCGCGCCACGGTGGACCGATAATCGGGAAAATGCGCGGGCGGCGCCCCCGCATCCTCGCGCGCATAGCCCCGGACCCCGGTCACGCGACCGCCATCCGCCCGGTATCGATCGGCGCGGCGGTCTTGGCGACCACCTCCTCGACCGTCACGCCGGGCGCAAGTTCGAGCAGGGTGAGCCCGCCCGCCTTTTTGTCGCAGGCGAGCACGCACAGGTCGGTGATGATCAGGTCGACCACCGCCTTGCCGGTCAACGGCAGGGTGCATTCGGTCAGGATCTTGGGCTCGCCCGCCTTGTTGGCATGGTCCATGACGACGACCACGCGCTTGACCCCGGCGACCAGGTCCATCGCGCCGCCCATGCCCTTCACCATCTTGCCCGGAATCGTCCAGTTGGCGATGTCCCCCGCCGCCGACACCTCCATCGCGCCGAGCACGGTCAGGTCGATATGCCCGCCCCGGATCATCGCGAAACTGTCCGCCGAGGAGAAGAAGCTCGATGTAGGCAGCGCGGTGATCGTCTGCTTGCCCGCATTGATGAGGTCGGGATCGGCCTCGTCCGCATAGGGAAAGGGCCCCATGCCGAGCATCCCGTTCTCCGACTGGAGCGTCACGTCGACGCCGTCGGGGATATGGTTGGCGACGAGCGTCGGGATGCCGATGCCCAGATTGACGTAGAAGCCGTCCTCCAGCTCGCGCGCGGCGCGCGCCGCCATTTGGTCGCGGGTCCAGCCCATCAGTTCTTCTCCCTTTCGCGGACGGTCAGCTTCTCGATCCGCTTCTCGTTGACCGTGCTCAACACGACGCGGTCGATATAGATGCCGGGCACATGGATGCAGTCGGGGTCGAAAGCCCCCGCCTCGACGATCTCCTCGACCTCGACGACGGTCAGCCTGGCCGCGGTCGCCATGTTGGGGTTGAAGTTGCGCGCGGTCTTGCGGAACATCAGATTGCCCGCCGGGTCCGCGCGCCACGCCTTGATGATCGCGACATCGGCACGCAGCCAGGTCTCGCGCACATATTCCTCGCCGTCGAAGGTCTCGACGGGCTTGCCCTCGGCGACGACCGTGCCGACCCCGGTCTTGGTGTAGAAGGCGGGAATGCCCGCGCCCCCCGCGCGGATACGCTCGGCCAGCGTCCCCTGGGGGGTGAGTTCGAGTTGGAGCTCGCCGCCCAGATATTGCTGCTCGAACAACTTGTTCTCGCCCACATAGCTGGAGATCATCTTGGCGATCTGGCGGCTTTCCAGCAGCATCCACAGCCCGAAGCCGTCGGCGCCCGCATTGTTCGAGATCACCGTCAGGTCGCGCACGCCCGACGCGCGCACCTCCGGGATCAGGCTTTCGGGATTGCCCGACAGGCCGAAGCCGCCCGACATGATCGTCATGCCGTCGAACAGGGCGCCGTCGAGCGCGGCGGCCGGTGTCGGATAGATCTTGCTCTTCATCGTCACTCCATCGGTAGGCCGACATAATTCTCGGCCAGCATCGCCTGGGCGGCGCGCGAGCCCTTCAGATAGTCCAGCTCGGCCATCTGTATCCGGCGCGAGAAGCCGTCCGTTTCCGGAAAACGGTGGGTCAGCGCGGTGAACCACCAGCTGAACCGCTCCGCCTTCCATATCCGGGCCAGCGCGCGCGCCGAATAGCCGTCGATACCCGTCATGCTGCCCGTCCCGTAGCGGTGGAGCAAGGCCTCCGCCAGCATCGCGACGTCCGAGAGCGCCAGGTTCATGCCCTTGGCGCCGGTCGGCGGCACGATATGCGCGGCATCGCCGGCGAGGAGCAGGCGGCCGTGGCGCATCGGCTCGCCGACGAAGCTGCGCAGCGGGGCGATCGATTTCTCGAAGGCGGGGCCGCGCACCACGCGTTCGCCCGCCTCGGGGCCGAGGCGCAGACACAATTCATCCCAGAAGCGATCGTCGGGCCAGGCGGCGATGTCCTCGTCGAGCGCGCATTGGATGTAATAGCGGCTGCGCGTCGGCGACCGCATCGACGCCAGCGCGAAGCCGTGATCATGGCCGGCATAGATGAGTTCGTGATCCGCCGGCGGCACATCGGCCAGGATGCCCAGCCAGCCGAACGGGTAGACCCGTTCATACGTGCGCAGCACCGAGGCGGGGATGCTCGCGCGGCTGACGCCGTGAAACCCGTCGCAACCGATGATGAAGTCGCAGTCGAGCGCGGCGGCCGTGCCGTCCCTGGTCCACGATACCGACGGATGCTCGCCCTCGATGTCGTGGAGCGCGACCTCGGCGGCGTTCCATTCGATGGGGAGGCCGCGCGCCTCGGCGGCGTCGAACAGGTCGGCCATGACCTGCTGCTGACCATAGACGGTGACGCTGCGCCCGGTCAGCGCGGTCAGGTCGACGTGAAAGGTCTCGCCCCCCTGCGAGAGCTTGATGCCTCCATGGACCAGCCCCTCGCGTTTGAGCCGCGCGTCGACCCCGAGGCGCGCGAGCAGTTCGACGCTGCCCTGTTCGAGCACCCCCGCGCGCACCCGCCCCTCGACATAGGCACGGTCGCGACGTTCCAGCACGACGACGTCGACGTCGTGCGCGTGCAGCAGGAGCGCGAGGCACATGCCGGCGGGTCCCGCTCCGACGATGGCGATTTGCGTGCGCAGCTTCGGGCTCCTTTCACGATCGCGTGCGCCCGATCGGACGCTGCGGCCTGAGCCTCTCGTCGGTGCCCGTCGCAAGGGGAATGGACAGGGCGGTGGAAAAGTTGGACGATCCGTCGCGCTTCCTTCTGCCGGACCCCGATCATGGCGACCGCGATCCCTGCCTTTTACCTTTATGGCGAGCCCCACCGCGCGGTGACCGACGCGTTCGTGCACCTGGAAGCGCTGGACGATCGGTCGCGCCCCGGCGAATGGACGATCCGCCCGCACCTCCACACCGATCTCAACCACCTGTTCCATTTGAGCGAGGGCGGCGGGTGGCTGCGCGCGGAGGACCGGCGGCTGTCCTTTGCGGCGCCCTGCCTGTTGCTGGTTCCCGCGGGGATCGTCCACGGGTTCGACTGGACGGCCGAGTCGCGCGGGTCGGTGCTGACGCTGGCGACCTCGCACCTCGGCTCGCTGGCGCGGATCGACCCCGATCTGGGAGCGCTGTTCGACGCGGCGACGACGGTCGCGCTCGCCCCCGACGAAGCGGCGCAGGCCGAGGCGGGGCTGGCCCGGCTGCGACAGGAACTGGCCTGGGTCGCGCGGGCGCATCGCGGCGCCGTCGACGCGGCGCTGCTGGGCCTGCTCGTCCTCGCCGCGCGCGGACGGGGCGAGGACGGGGACGGTGCCCTGCCGAGCCGCGACGCGGCGCTGGTGGCGCGGTTCCGCGCGCGGATCGAGCAGGGATTTCGCCGGCGCGAGTCGATCGCGGTCCATGCGCGCGCGCTGGGGGTCGGGGTCACCCGGCTGCGCGCGGCCTGCGCGGCGGTGGCGCGGCAGCCCCCCGCCGACATGATCGACGCGCGCGTCATGCTGGAGGCCAAGCGCGCGCTGCTCTATTCGAACCTGCGCACCGCCGAGATCGCCTATGCGCTGGGCTTTCGCGATCCGGCCTATTTCTCGCGCTTCTTCACCCGCCACGCCGGGCGCTCGCCCCGCGCCTTTCGGGCGAGCGCGGGAGCGGACTGACGCGCATGGATCGCCCCCTGAAGAATATCCGGTCGGCGGTGGTGGGCGACCGGGTCGTGTCCTAATCCTCGGTCCCGACGTGCACCCCGTCGTCGCCGCGCTGCCATCCCCGTGTCGAAGACCATGGCTGAGCGCATTCTCGACAACCGCCGCATCCTGCTCGCCGAGGACGAATACATGCTGGCCGACGACCTGCGCCAGGAACTGGAGGACGCGGGCGCGACCGTTTTGGGCCCGGTGCCCGACCTAGGAGCGGCACCGAAGCTGCTCGGCGCGGAGACGGTGGACGGCGCGGTGCTCGACATCGATCTGAGCAGCGAGACGAGCTACCCCGTCGCCGACGCGCTTCTGCGGCGGAGCATCCCTCTCGTGTTCACCACGGGCTATGACGCGGCAGCGTTGCCGGAACAATATCGCGGTGTCGTGCGGTACGAGAAGCCGGTGCGGGTGGGCGATGTCTGCGGGGGATTGGAGCGAGTGATCGCGCGTTGAGGCAGAAGCGCAGGCCGCGCATTCGTCCACCAGACCGGCCCGATCCGCGATGACCGCCCGGCGCAGATCCGACTCCAAGCGCGTCCGCGCAATCTCAAGCCCCATTGTGTCCCAACGGAAGCGGTGGACAAGGACGGATTACGACGGACGGAAACGGACGCTCACCGCACCTAAGCACCAGCTCTTCGGCCGTTTTCCGGCGATTCTGGAAGGCCCACAGAGGGCGGCACTGGCGGTGCTGTCAGTCTAATGCGAACTCGTCTCTCCACGATGCACCTCGGGCAGGTGGGGCGGGGCTTAGCTCGCGAGAACCTGCCACTCCGCCAGTGCGGCGGAGCGTCGTTCCTTGTAGGTCTGTCGGTCGACGAGATGGCGTTCGAGGCTGAAGTGGTTGTGGAGGTTGGCGTGGACGGAGGCGAACTTCTGGAGTGAGCTCATCTGCCTGAACCTGGTCATCGCCCGCTCTCGTCGTCGGAAGGGCAGGTGGGAGTTCTCGACCCGATTGTTGGCCCAGCGACCGACCTCCTGCTTCTCGCGGCTCCCGAGCTCGCTCATCGCCGCGCCATAGCTGCGCAGCCCGTCGGTGGTGATCCGCTCGGGCGAGCCGTGGCGCTTCAGCGCCTTCTTCATGAACGCGAGCGCGGCGCCCTTGTCCCTGGTGCGGGTCACATAGCTTTCGAGGATTTCGCCCTCTTGGTCGACGGCTCGCCACAGGTACACCATTTCGCCGTTCAGCTTCACGTACATCTCGTCGAGGTGCCATCGCCAGTGCCGGAACCCGCGCATCCGGTTGACCCGCTGCCGGCGGATCTCGCCGGCAAACATCGGCCCGAACCTGTTCCACCACAGCCGCACCGTCTCATGGCAGATGTCGATCCCGCGTTCGAACAGCAGGTCTTCCACGTTCCTCAGCGACAGCGGGAACCGCACGTACATCAGCACCACCAGCCGGATCACCTCCGGCGACGAGTTGAAGCAGCGGAACGGACTTGGCGGCTTGGCTCTCGATCGGCGGGTCATACCCGCCGGCTAGCAGGGCCGAGGAGCGCTTGTCACGTTGGTCTGACAGCGCCCTTTCACGTTGTAAGGCGGATCGGTGAAGCAGCAGTCAACCTCGTCGGCGCCGAGCAGCCGCTCGTACGTGCCGGGCAGGAGACTGTCTCCGCAGATCAGCTGGTGCTCGCCCAGCGAATATAGGTCACCACGGCGGGCGACCGCGATTTCCGTCGGCGGCGGTTCGTCGTCGTCGAGATCGTCGTAGCGAGTGGCCGCGTGGTTGCCCGCGATCCGGTCCACCTCTCCAATGGTAAAGCCAGTCAGCGTCAGGTCGAGCGCGGGCGCGTCCGCCTTGATCTCTTCCAGCTCGATGCGGAGCGCGTCGACGTCGTAGTTTGCGACCGCCGGTAGCTTGTTAGCGGCTATCGCGTAGGCACGCAGTTCCGCGTCACTCAGGTGAGCGATGCGGATAGCTGGAACCGTCCTGAAGCCGAGCTTGCGCGCGATCTCGACGCGCAGGTGCCCGTCGACGATGACGTCCGCGCTGTTGATTGTGACTGGGTCAAGGATGCCGTACTCGCGGATACTGGCTTCCACGGTTCGGCGCTTGTGGCTTGGATGCGTGCGCACACGCCGCGCTGCTGGAGACAACTTGGCGAGCTCAACCTCCTCCCACTCGCACTGGGCTGAGGAACGGTTCGATCTGTTGGCCGGGAGCACTGACTTTCGCATTCACAAGACCTCCAATCACGGCGGCCACGTGAACACGAAGCAGCCTACCCGAAAACTAATGGCCTCTGCTTCTGATCGGGATCTAGGGTGTGCTGCGAACATCGTCAATACGCATTGCGCGACATGTCGGGTATTTACTTGTTATCTTGTATGAGGTTCAGTCACTTTACTTTCGTCGGTAGGCAGTCTTTGGCAGTTTACTTTCGCGGGGCAGATGCGCCCTGGCTGTGACCTTCATCTGCGCTCCAGAGGTAGTTACGGTGCCGGGACCGACGCGGTTCGCTGCCGAAACCTGGATCTTACGCTGCCGACCGACAAAGCGTAAGCTGCCACTAAGCCTCTGCTATGCCGACACTAATCTGCTCAGATAAGCGCCAAACAGCCCGCATTTTCGTAATTCTCGGCTTTGCAGCGTATGGCAGGGAAAACCGTACTGGCGCGGGTAGGCCCGGAGAACGAGGCGCGGGTCTTGAGGGTGACGCGTAGCTGAACCCCTCTCCGCACTCCGGTTCGGGGTGAGAAAGGCGCGGAACTGCGCGGAAAGCCGCGCAGTTGCGGGCCTTCCGCTATTTGCTGAGGCTGGTTGGCGGAGACGGAGGGATTCGAACCCTCGGTACGGGTTTACCCCGCACGGCGGTTTAGCAAACCGCTGGTTTCAGCCACTCACCCACGTCTCCAGGCACGGCAGGCGCCGGGCTATAGCCGGGGCGACCCGCGCGATCAACCGCCCGGCGTATATCCGAGCCCCGGACCGCATTCGTTCATTGCGCGGCAAGGCCGGCCTTGGTTAACGTCCTGCTCGGGCGGTTCAGGGGGTGGATGATGCGAAGCTGGATGATCAATTTGGGGATGGCCGCGCTCGCGCTGTCTGTGCCTGCCGCGGCACAGGTCCGCACGGTCGACCCCAACCAGCCCGTCGACGGCGATCTCGCGCCGCGCCCGCCCGCGCGCGACCCGGCGCCGCTCCGAAGCGTCCCCGACGAGCCGGTCGAGGCGGAAACGGCCGAGGTCGCTCCTGCGCCCGCATCCACCGCGCCCGCGCAGACGCTCGCGCCCGAGGCGGCGACGCGCGCGGCCGATACCTATCGACGCGAGGATCTGCTCGCCGCCGGCGAGGGTGTGTTCGGCAAGGGGGTCGCCGGGTTCGCCGGGGTGATCGAGCGCATCCTCAAGGACCAGGGCCAGCCCAACGCCTATATCGCGGGCCGCGAGGCGGCGGGGGCGTTCGTCGTCGGCGTGCGCTATGGCTCCGGCGTGATGACCCACAAGGTCGAGGGGCAGCGCCCCGTCTATTGGACCGGCCCGTCGATCGGGTTCGATTTCGGCGGCGACGCGGACAAGGTGTTCGTGCTCGTCTACAATCTCCACGACAGCCAGGAACTGTTCCGCCGCTTCCCCGCCGCCGAGGGACGGTTATATGCGGTGGGCGGGTTCGCCGCGAGCTATCTGCGGCGCGGCAATGTCGTGCTGATCCCGGTGCGCCTGGGCGTGGGTTGGCGCGCGGGGGTGAATGTCGGCTATATGCGCTTCAGCGAGAAGCAGAAATGGGTGCCGTTCTAAGGCGCAGCGCGGCTTGCGCCACAGTGGCGCGAAACTCGCGCAAGCCCGGCCGGCGCAGCGCGGCGGCGACCGACGACACGGTTTTTTGCCCGTGTCGGGCCAAAGCCCGGCCGACGTCGCGGCTTCGCCGCGATGCCCCTGCTACACCGCGAGCCGCCATTCCATCCGCTCCCCGGCATGGAAGGGCACGACCTCGCCGATCCGCGCCGGCACCACCGCCCCGCCCCGCACCAGGGTGACCGTCGCCTCGTTCACCGGCAACCCGTAAAACGCCGCCCCATTGACCGACGCGAACGCCTCCAGCCGGTCCAGCGCGCCTTCCTCGTCGAACACCGCCGCATAGCTTTCCAGCGCGAACGGCGCGTTGAACACCCCGGCGCACCCGCATCCCGATTGCTTGCGCCCGATCTCGTGCGGCGCGCTGTCGGTGCCCAGGAAGAAGCGGGGCGATCCGCCCGTGGCGGCCCGCCGCACCGCCAGCCGGTGCCGCTCGCGCTTGAGCACGGGCAGGCAATAGGCGTGCGGGCGCAGGCCTCCTTCGAACAAGGCGTTGCGGCTGAGGTGAAGATGCTGCGGCGTGATCGTCGCGGCCAGGGTGTCGCCATGGCCGGCCACGAACTCGGCCGCCTCGGCGGTGGTGATATGCTCCATCACCACGCGCAGCGCCGGAAAGTCGCGCAGCAAAGGCGTCAATACCCGCTCGATGAACACCGCCTCGCGGTCGAAGATGTCGACCGCCGGATCGGTCACCTCGCCATGCACCAGCAGCGGCATCCCCGCGCGCTCCATCGCCGCCAGCAAGCCGCGGATGTTGCGCACGTCCGTCACGCCATGCGCGGAATTGGTGGTCGCGCCCGCCGGATAAAGCTTGCACGCGGTGAATACGCCCTCCGCGTGCCCGCGCACGATCTCCCCCGTATCGGCGTCGTCGGTCAGGTAGCAGGTCATCAGCGGGGTGAAGTCCGCCCCCGCCGGCACCGCGTCCACGATCCGGGTCCGGTACGCCTTCGCCGCCGCCATGGTCGTGACGGGCGGGGTCAGGTTGGGCATCACGATCGCGCGCGCGAACGTCCGGGCGGTATGGGGCGCCACGGCCTTCAGCATCGCGTCGTCGCGCAGATGGACATGCCAGTCGTCGGGGCGGCGGATCGTCAGGCGGTCGGTCATGACCCCTCCCTAGCCGAGCGAGAGCGCGACCGCGACATTTGGGTTTCGCCCGCCCGCACCTTAGATTGGCAGCCATGATCGATCCCAGTCCCGGCATGCTCCCCGACCGCGCCGTGCTGCGGCTGAGCGGGGAAGACCTGCGCGGCTTTCTCCAGGGGCTCGTCACCAACGATCTGGGCCTGCTCGGCCACGAAGCCCCGCTCTGGTGCGGCCTGCTGAGCCCTCAGGGCAAGGCGCTGTTCGACTTCATCCTGTGGGACGATCGCGGCGACATCCTCGTCGATTGCGAGGACGCGCAGGCCGATGCGCTCGCCCGGCGGCTGAGCGCCTATCGCCTGCGCCGCGCGATCACGATCGGGCGCGACCCACTGAGCGTCCACTGGTCGCGACACGACAATGGCAGCCTGCACGACCCTCGCCTGGCGGAACTCGGCTTTCGCTGGCTGGCGCCCGCCGGCACTCCCGCGCGGGGCTGGCACGCGCACCGCCTGTCGCTCGGCGTGACCGAGGGCGTGGGCGAGCTCGGCTCGGGCGAGACGCTCTGGCTGGAATGCAACGCGCGCGAGCTGAACGGGGTCAGCTTCACCAAGGGCTGTTATGTCGGCCAGGAGAATACCGCGCGGATGCACCACCGCGCCAAGGTCAACCGCCGCCTCGTCGTCGCGCCGCTGGCCGATCCGGGGGACCGCACCCGCGCGCTTTATCCCGAGCTCGGCGTGATGGTCGAGCATCGTCGCGTCGAGTCGCTCGGCGACGCGCTGCGTCCGGCGTGGCTCGCAGCAGCGCTGAGCGCGGGCATGGCGGGCTGAGTCGCTGCGCGAAGCCCGTTCCTTGCGCGCCGCCGCGATCCACGATCCAGATGGCGTGCGTTCCAGGGGACGTGGACGGCAACCGCGAAAAGGCGGACGCGATGCTCGCCCGCGCCGCGGCGCAGGGGCCGAGCTCGCCCTGCTGCCCGAGCTGGCGTTGAACGGTTACGTGCTGAGCGCCGGCCTCTGGACGCAAGCCGAGCCGATCGGTGACCCCTCACCCGCTGGTTGTGCGATGCCGCGCGCCGCTATCGCCTGCATCTCGGCACGACGCTGATCGAGGCCGCGGGCGATCATCTCCCCAACAGCTTTCTGCTCGCCACGCCCGGGGGCGAGATCGCGGGCGTGGCCCGCAAATCGCGCCCGGCCTGGGTCGAAGCGCGCTGATATCGGGGCATGCGCGGCCCCCATGGGATCGACACCGCCATTGGCCGGATCGGCGTCGGCATCTGCTACGAGAACTATCTCGCCGGGCCGCTGCGGACGCTCGCGCAGGCGTCGCCAGCCTTGGTTCTGCAACCGACCGCCGCCGCCACCCCGCCCGCTGCCTGGCCGATCGGCGCGCACGGCGCGGCGGCGTTCGACGCGATGCTCGCGCGGTTGGCAGAAGATCATGCCCGCGCGCTCGACGTCCCCGTGGTGATGGCCAACATGTGTGGCGATCATGAAGTCGCGGGATTCGCGACACGCTTTCCCGGCCTGTCCTCGATCGTGAGCGGTGGGGGCGAGATCCAGGCCCGGCTCGGCGGGAAGGAGGGGGTGATCGCCGCCGATGTGACGCTTGGCGGCGAGCGAGCAGACCCGGGAGGCGTCGGACGCCTGCGCTACTGGACCGCGCCCATGCCTTGGTACGCGCCCGCCTGACCCGTCGCGCAACATCTGTGCGCTGTCGGCTACCGGTTCGACGGCGTGCGTCGTCGCTCGGCTCGGGTCGCGAGCGGGGCGGCAGCGCGCACCGGCTCGTCTATCCGTCCGCGGGAGTCCTGAACTCGTCGGACGATCGAGCGCGATTCACGCGACGGCGATCGCGTGTGCGGATGCGACCTGCTGAACGGCCGTCGACGACAGGCCGTGGGTTCCGGCCCGACCCCATATACCCCTGACCCACGTCGCGGTGAAGCCGCGCCGTCGACCGACAGATCCGGTTCGGCCGGACGGTCGTCGGCCGGTCGGGTGAGGAAGCAGTCGCATCGCGGCCGCTTCCTCACCCGACGAAAAAGGGAGGCCGGTTTCCCGACCTCCCCATTTCTCGTTGCACGTCGTGCGTCGGTCTTACTGACCCGCGCCCGGTCCGTACATGACTTCCACGCGACGGTTCTGCACTTCGCGCACACCATCGGCGGTGTCGACCCGCGGACGGCTCTCGCCGAACGCTTCGGTCGAGATCGAACCCTCGGGGATCGACCGCGAGGTCAGATAGCCACGGACCGCATCGGCGCGGCGCTGCGACAGACCGACATTGTACGATGCCGAACCCGACTTGTCGGCATGGCCGGCCAGCATGACCTGCGCGTTGCCGCAATTGGTGTACTGGGTGACCGCGTTGTCGAGGATCGACGACGCTTCCGGCGTGATGTCCGACTTGTCCCACTCGAAGAACACGATGAACGGTCCGGGCGAGCACTGAGGGACGGGCTCGGGCGGCGCCGGCGGGGGCGGAGGAGCCTCGACCGGGGGCGGCGGGGGCGGCGGCGGCGGGGGTGCCGGCGGCTCGCCGAAGTTGAAGGTCAGACCACCCAGGATCGAGTGCGACCGGAACCGCGTTTCGTTCTGGCTGCCGACCGAGTTGATGATCTTGACGTTGTCGGCGTTGAAGAAGCGGTACTTCAACGTCGCGTCCACCGTGTCGGTCAGCGGCGCGCGAATGCCCGCCAGACCCTGATAGGCGAACACCGTGTCCGAATCGTCGAGGAAATCGGCATTGGTGTTCAGCGCATAGCTGTCGGCCTTGACGCGCGCCACACCGACGCCGCCGCCGACAAAGCCCTGCAGCCCGTCATCCGGGCCGAAGTCGAGCAAGCCGTTGACCATGAAGCTGAGCGCGGTGGTGCGCCCGCCGCCATAGCTGAACTGGCCCGCGCCGATCGACGAATTGGCGCCGGTGCCGGTGACGACCGGGAGCCGCAACGTCGAGGTGAAGCCGTCGACGACCGCATTGCGGTAACCGACCTCGGTCTCCAGGCGGAAACCGCCAAAGTCGTAACCGATGACGGCGTCGACATCATACCCGTAATCGTGATCGACCGTCAGCGCGTCACCCGTGCGCACGCCGGCGGCGGTGGTCACGTCGTAATCGAGATCCTCGACGATCATCGCGCCGCCTTCGACGCCCACATACCACGCATTGTCGCGGGCGAGTGTGGGCGAGGCGAGCGCGGTGGAGGCGAGTGCCATTAGAACGGCAAGCTTCCGCATATAAAACCCCTTTCCAGATTGTCCCTACGGACAGAGCAAACCCACTACCGGACGGTTGGTTTCGACGCAAGGCGACAAAAGCCCGAACTGTTGCCCCGGGGCAACAGCCCGCCGGCGGCGCGACGTCGTCGCCGCCTCACCGCGCGATCAAGCCGTGCGCGCGCAACGCCCCGAGAACCCGGTCCAGCACGGCGCGTGCTTCCATATCGACCACCGTCCCGCCGCCGGTTCCGGCGATGGCGGGCTCCTGCGCGCCGAGCACCGCGACGCCGCCGACCAGCACCCGCTCGGCACGCACCTCACCCCTGACCCAGGCGCCGGCGACATATCGCGCATGAAGCTTTTCGGCAACGATCCAGACGCTTAGCCCCTCGAACGGCGCCACGAAGCGCCACCCGGCGGCCGTCCATCCGGCCACGGCCCCCGCGTGACCGATCCAGTCACCGACCGGCGCCGTTCCGACGATCCAGGCCTGGCCGATGGCGGGCGCGGCGGGCGGCGCGTTCGGGCCGACCGCCGTCACGGCGCTCCCGACCGCCAGGTCGAGCAGCGCCAGCGCTTCGTTATGCGTCAGTTCCTTTTGCGCCTGACCCGTCGCCAGCAACGGCAGCCCGAGTCGCGGGGTCCTGTCCTGCTCCATCCGTTCCTCCTCACCCATCCCGCTCCGGCACGACGATCATCGCCGCGGCTCCGAAGCCCCGATCGCCCAGCTGGCGCACCGTCACCGACACGGCCCCGTCCGCGCGCTCCGCCGAGTCGATCTCGATCACCGGTTCGTCGCGCGTCGCCGTGCGCACGCTTCCGTCCGCCCGCACGACCGTGATGTCCCAGTGCGCTCGTTCCTCGCCCAGCGGCACGTCGACGCCGTCGATCCAGCCCCATCCGGCCCGGCTCCGCCGGATCCAGTTCACCCGCGCCCCGCCGTCCGCCCTGAGCGTCGGCCGCAGCGGCACGGGCGCGAGCGGCAGCACCGATCGCCCGCTCACCGACGCTCGCGCCTCCACCGGTCCGCCCGCGTCGCCCACGCCCGACGCCAGCACCCGCACCTCGCGGCCGATCGCCTCGGCGGGCAGCTCCACCGTCCGGGCTGTTTCCGCCTCCAGCAACGCGAAGCGCGCGCCCATTTGCGCCGGTCCTGCACCCTCCGTCGCGAACCGACCGCGCCATAACCGCTCCAGCCGCCACCGCCCCGCGCCCAGCGGCGTCGCGCGCCCGAACTGCACCAATTCGTCGCCCAGCAACGCCAGGTTCGCGCCCGCGTCGAGCGCGGCGTCATCCGCATCGCCCAGCTCCATATGCGCCGCCAGCGCGACCACCACCGCCGACCGCCGGTCGACCAGCGTCGCCGGCGCGGTCACCGGCGGCACCTCGACCGTACCGATCACCGCCGGCGCCGCCGTCGCGCCCGCCGCGATCCAGCTCGCCCCGTTGTCGATCGAGTAAAGCAACGCCGCGCCGCGCCACCCCGCGGCGCCCGCCGCGACGATCGTCAGCCGCGGTCCCGCGCCCCGCTCCCCCTCCGCCGGCCGCTCGAACGCGTGGAGCGTCGTCGCGCCCGCCACCCGGTCGGGTGCCCCGAGCACCCGCCCCGCGCTCGCCGTGGCGGGCATCGTGCCCGGCTCGACCGCGACCAGCTCGACCGCCGTCGCCAGCCGCTCGCATTCGACCGACGCGACGCGCCACAACCCCGTCTCGCCCGCGATCCGCACCCCGTCGCCCGGCCGCACCGCCAGCCCCTCGGCGCCCAGCGACAGCGTCCGCCGCGCGCGACCGGCCTCGCCCCGCGCCAGCAGCGCCTCGGCCAGCGTCTTGGCCGCGTCCGCCCCCAGCGCCGCCGCCAGCTCGACCGCCTCGGTACGCCCGCCGCCGCCCGGCCGCGCGGCGCGCTGTACCCCGATCTGATGATCGCGCGCCGGATCATGATGCGCCACCGTCACCACCCGTGCCACGGTGTCGGCGGGGGCGAGCGTCCGCTTGCGCCGCGCCGCTCGGCTTTCCGCCGCCACGCCCGCATCGGCGAGTTCGACCACCCGCCCCGGCGCGTCGCGCAGCTCGACCCGCGACCCGCGCGTCGCGACGCTCGCCCCGCCCGCCCGCGCCAGCACCTCCAGCACCGCGCGCACGCTCCCGCCCGACGCGGCGAAGCCGTCCAGCGTCGCCCCCACCGCGCCGTCCACCTCCTCCGCCAGCGCTCGCGCGACCGCGTCGATCCGCACCGCGCCCGCATCCGCCACCACCTCGAAGGTCAGCGACGGGATGCGGTTGCCGTAATCCGCCAGCTCCAGCCCCTCGAACACGGCATAGGCGCAGCCCCGCGCCGCGGGCGTGCCGGCCCCTTCCGCGCTGGCGATCAAAGGATCGACCCCCTGGTCCTCGCCGCCCGGATGCACCCGGAACCCCGTGCGCACCTTCCAGTCGCCGGCGGCCCCGCGCAGCAGCTTGCCGTCCGCCCAGATGCGCCGCACCGCCAGGATCGGCCGGGCCGACAGCAGCACCGCGAAATTGGCCGAATAGCTGTACTCGGTCGTCGCCGCGCGTCCCTTGCCGCCGCCCGACCGCCCGCGCCGCTCGATCAGGTCGGTCGCCCAGAACACCGTCCCCGCCACGCGCATCGTCCCGAACAGCTTGGGGATCTGCGTGCCATAGGAGGATGTCTGGATCGCCAGCTCGGTCAGCCTCGGCCCCTCGCGCCGCTTGGGCGCGAAGATCCGCTGGTCGATCGCGCTCCCGATCACGCTGCCGATCGCCGCGCCGATCGGCCCGCCCACCGCGCCGCCCACCGCCGTCAGCACCACCGTCGCCATCGCTCAGCCCTCCAATCGCCACGCGCCCAGCAGCGGCCAGGGCGCCGCCCCCGGCCGCTCGACCACCCGCCCCAGTCCCGCATCGGCATGGACGATGCCGCGCCCCGTCCGCACCGCCAGGTGCAGCTGCCCCGGCCCCGCTTGGAGGAGCAGCAGGTCGCCCGGCGCCGCGCCGTCGCACGGCACCAGCCCCGCCCCGACCGCCCGGCGCACCGCCTCCGGGTCGCCCCCGCGCAGCCGATAGCCCGTCGGCACCGCGCGCTCATGCCCGCCCGCCGCCATCGCCAGCGCCGCCAGCCCCACGCAATCGAGCCCGGTCTCCGTGCACCGCCCATGCAGCCGGAACCGCGCGCCCACCGCCGCCAGCGCCGCGGCTTCGGCGCGCTCGGCCGCGCTCATGCGCCCGGATAGCGCGTCAGCAGGTCCATCCCCGGCAGGAACGGCTCCCCGCGGAAATTCACCGCATTGCCGAACCGCCCCGCGCACACCGCCAGGCTCTTCGCGCACCCCTCGACCAACTCGACCAGCGCCCCCGCCTCGACCGCGAAGGCCGGCGGCGCGCGCAGCCGCAGCGTCGCGCCCGCCGACCGCGCCACCCCCGCCTCCAGCCCCGCATTGGCGCCCCCGAACCAGCGCAGCCGCCCGCCGCCATAGGCGTCCGCCGCCGGCTCGGCGGCATCGACCGTCAGGGTCGGCCCCTCCGCCCCGACCACCCGCACGAAGCGCCGCCGCCCCGCCATCGGCACGCGGCACCGCCGGTCGCCCAGCTCGGCGCGGCATTCGGGGCTCGTCTCCTCCACCACCGCCCGGTCGAGCGCGGCGGTCGGCCCGCGCAGCTCGGCGGTGAAGCCGTCATCGCCCAGCTCGACCGCGCGGATCGTCCCCTCGCCCAGCGCAACGCGCCGCGCCGCGTCGGTCCAGTCGACCGCGAACAGCGCCACCCGCGCCCCGTCCCAGCGCCCCGCCAGCAGGTCCGCCTCCCCGATCGCCGCCGCGCTCAGCGCGCCCGCGACATCGCTCGTATCCGCGTCCAGCCCCGCCTCGCGCCGGATCGCCGAGGGCGTCATCCCCGGCGATGCCCGGTGCACCAGCCCGTCGACCAGCAGATCGCGGTCGTGCGACGTCAGCCCGATCGCCACCCCGTCCGTCCGCTCCACCCGCCAGCAGAACGCCAGCGTCGTCAGCTCCTCCCGCAACCAGTCCATATTAGCTCCCCTCCCTGGAACAGGGAGGGGCTGGGGGTGGGTGGCCGTGAAACCACCCGCACCACCCCCGCCGCATCTCCCGTTCAACACGCACCCCCGCCCACCGGAGCCAGGACGGCCTCGCCCCGTGACGTCGAACGGGTCGGCCAAGCCGCCCGCCGGCCGGGTCGGCGGCCCGCTACGCTTCCCTGATCTCGGTGAGCGGCACGCTCGCCGCCTCCCCCGCCAGGAACGTCGCCAAGCTCACCCGCAACCGATCCTCCGCGAAGCGCACGGGCACGTCGAACCGGAACCCGGCCCGCACCGCCACCCCCACGCCCGGAGCCTGGTCGAGGATTACGACACCGCCCGGCTCGACCGAAAAGCCCTGCGCCGCCGCGCCGCCCACGCGCACCGCGACGCTCCCCGCCACCGGCCGCGTGATCCGCCGCTCCTGCTCGCCATAGCGCCGGACCAGCGCGAAACGCAGCCGCACCCCGTCGCCGACCCCCAGCAGCTCGTCCGCTACCCCCCAGTCGAACGGATCGCGCAACCGGAATCCCCGCGCTGGCCCCAGCCGCGCCCGGAAGAAGGCGAGCAGCGTCGCGATGTCCGCCTCCGACCGTATTCCCGGTCCCACGTCATAGGTGGTGCGCGCCTCCGCCCAGGCGGCGTTGCGCGTCTCCGCGCCGCCAGCCCCCGTCAGCACGGCCGTCGAGAAGCCCGGCGCCACCTCGACCTCACGTCCCAGCGCCAGCGGGAATTGCACATCGTCGAACGCCTGCATCTCGTCCTCCCCATCCCATCTGACGAAGCCGTCGCGCGCCACCTGGGGCAGCGCCCAGACGAACGCCGCAGCGACGCCCCGCCTCCGCGCGGCCCCAAGCGAGGCTTCGATCGGCGCCCATTGTCCGCGATCCTCGGGCCGGAGCACGAAGCCCGACAGGTAATGCTGCTCAGCCACCGGATAGCCCAGCCGCGCCCCCGCCTCGGCCACGCCGGCGGCGGTCCGCGCGGCGTCGCCCGCCGTCACCCAGTCATAATCCTCCAGCTGGAGCACGTCGAAGGCCGGCCGCGCCCATCCCATCGGCAGGTTCGCGCGCCGTATCTCGGGCGCCTCCGGGTCGAGCACGCTCGGCAGATAGGCGAGCAACAGGCATTCGCACCCCGGCGCCGCGTCGCGCGCCGCCGCGACCAGCCCCGCGGTCGCGGCCGCCAGGCTCGCCCCCGCCCGGTCGAGCGTCGCGCGCCGCGCCGTCGACAGCGCGCCGCGCACGTTCGGCACCGCCACCGGCGCGAACGCCGCCACCGCCGCCGCGTCGTACAGGCACGGCCGCCCGTCTCCCGTCACCCACCACCAGGGCTCGCCGATCTGGAGCCGGGGCGCGATCCCCGCCGCTTCCCCGATCGCCAGGAACGCCCGCGCCACGCCGTGCAGATAGGCCATCGCTTGCGGATTGGCGGGCGACAGCAGGGTCGATGGCGGCACCCACCCCGTCAGCGCGGGCGAGCCGTCCGCCGCGCGCTGCTTCCACCCCTCGGGGCAATGCGCGTCGAACAGCTCGAAGCTCAGCGACCAGATCGGCTCGTACCCCAGCTCCCGCGCCCGCCCGGCGAAGTCGCGGTGCCACGCCGCGCACGCCACGTTCAGCGCGCCGCCCTCCAACGTCGCCATCCCGTCCGGCCCCAACCGGAAATAATGGCTCATGCCGACATAATGGATCAGGCTGCCCCGATAGCCCAGATGCAGCGCCTGGCGCAGCAGCCGCGCGGGCGTCAGATTATAGCTGTCGTCATAACCCCCCGCGATCCCGGCTCCATGCGGCGGCACCACGGCGTCGCCGATCGCGATCACCGATCCCGGCCCTTCGCAGGCGACCCCCGTCAGCTCGACCCACCCCTCCGCCGCCTGGGGCAGCGCCGCGTCGACCCCGTCATAGCCCGGCGGCACCATCGACACGAACATCCGGTCGACATCCCCCGCCCAGACCGGGTCCGCCTCTCCGGGCAGCACGAACCCGCCATCGACGCGCGCGAAGTCGATCGCGACGCTCGCATCCTCCGGCGTTCCGACCGCGTAATTCCACAACCGCACATACCAGGCGCGTGGATGCCCGTCCGCGTCGCGCCCCTCGATCGTCAAGGTCGGACCGTTGACCGCGTCGAGCGGCACCACGCCCCCCGACCGCCACCGGAACGACAGCCGGCACTCCCGAAAGTCCCGCGCCGTCTCATAAGCGAGCAGCGGATGGTCGTGCCGGTCCTCCGCCTCCCAGATCAGCCCCGCCAGGTCGTCCTCGCGGTAGAAGACGCAGTCCACCCGAAGCGCGTCCGGAGCGGTCGTCACCACGGACGCCATCATCGGTCGCGGGAAGTTGACGGTCCAGAAGCGCGGATCGAATCGCTTCACGAACCCGATTTGCTTCGCGCTGCCCGGCGGCGCCAGCCAGTAGCCCATGTCGATTTCCTTTCGGCGCGGCTGCGGTGCGCGCTAT
>NZ_DASVRV010000008.1:0-60397 GCF_036388435.1 Sphingomonas sp. | reverse complement strand
GCACAATATCTATTACGTATGGATACGTGAAGGACATGTAAGAGCGACTTGGCTTTAACCGAATATCCGACGCCTTGAAACCGCCAGAACCCGGAGCCGCCGCCCACATGTCCCTTCATCAAACCTACAATGTCAAAGAGCTGACTTAGAACGCGGAGCTAACCGAGTTCCTGCTCCGATGTTCTCAGAGCACGTACACAACGACGCGACCATCTCTGGACATCGCCGGTACGAAGAAGAAGCACACCTCCCATATCCCGACCACGCCTTGCGCTATCTCAGACTGGAGGTCACCGAGGCCTCAACCTCGAAAGGTCATCGCCGCCGGTTCGACCCATATATAAATCAAGTTCGGCGACGTCAACAAGGGTGTGAACTTTTTTGTTCGTTCGCAGCCGTTTCCGGCTGACCACGTCCAAGCCGCAGAGTGAATAGGGTACACTGACCGTTCGGTTCGGCCCGGCTGGAGCCTGCGCTCCTTCGAACCTCGAACGGCGCCCGCCACAATGCCCGTAAGGAGAGGGCAAGGGTAAAAGGCCGCCCCTCTCAGGACGGCCTATCCATTGCCAGCCGATCACGGCCCAGGCTTCAGAAGCGAAAATCTCCGACAGTGCCGGTCAGAACCTTCAGAGCCGCCGCGAGCGGCATAGGACAATGAGACATTCGACCACCTCCTTTCCGTTGTTGAACCCGTGACGCAATATGTACCTATCTCTTTCACATACAAGCCTTTATTCCGGTTTTCCAGGATCGACAAACCGGACGGCCTTGAACTGCCGCGCCGTCAGCGATGCTCGAAAGCGCCGTTGGCCATCACGTCCGGCCGTGGCTCCGACGCGTCCCCTCGCCCGCCATTCTCGCAGAATCTCCCGGCAGCTTAAGGGGTAGTTGCCGTGGGCTCGGTTTCAAAGCGTACGCTGCTCCCGCTTGCAGCCGTAGAGCAGGCGGGCCGCAGAGCGGTGCCGATGCCGGGCGACATCCAGCACGCCGATCACTGCCGGACGATCATCGCCAAGACCGTGAAGGTCTTCGGCCGGCTCGACATCCTCGTCAACAACGCCGGGTTCGAGATGTCGCGCGACAGCCTGGAAGAAGCGTCCGACGATGAGTGGGATCGCACCTTCGCGACCAACATCCCGGCCATCTTCCAGCTCTGCGAGGCGGCGCTGCCACACATGAGGCAGGACTCCTCAATCGTGAACACGCGCAGCGTGAATCCGAACAAAACGCCGATCCTATAACCGCCTCGTTGATTGGCCCGAGGCGATGGCGCTGACCGACATCGCGTCGCGGACCTATGATCATGGCTGGCGGCTCGATCCGATCGTGCGGAACCTGCTCGACACCGATTTCCACAAGCTGCCGATGCTGCAGATGATCTGGCGTGAGCATCGGGACGTCGATGTCACCTTCGCGCTGATCAACCGCACCGCCCACGTCCGTGTAGCCGAGGTGGTGGATCAAGGTGAGTTGCGCGCCCAGCTCGATCACGCGCGGCGTGCGCTTTGCGAAGAAGGAGCTGATCTGGCTCGCCGGCAACAGCTTCCACGGCAAGACGCAGATGTTCGGCGCGGATTTCCTGGCCTGGCTCGCCGATTTCGCCCTGCCCGATTATTAGCTGCGCAAGGTCGACGGCCAATATGAACTGCGCTTCCACGGGCCGCGGACGCACATCGCGATGTGGGAAATTCCGGCGCTGGCCATCGTCAACGAACTCCGCTCCCGCGCGGCCATGAAGGATCGCGGGCGGTTCGAACCCGACATCCTCCACGCGCGCGAAGGCCAAGCTGTGGCACAAGGTGGAGCGGCTCCGCGATCTGCCCGATCTGGCGCTTTCCGAATTCGGCACGCGGCGGCGGCACGGCTTCCTGTGGCCACGCTGGTGCGTCGAGGCGCTGAAGGAAGGCCTTGGGCGGGCGGTTCATCGGCACTTCCAACGTGCTGCTGGCGATAGAGAGAGCGACCTGGAGGCGATCGGCACCGACGCTCACGAACTGCCGATGGTGCTTGCCGCGCTTGCGGAGAGCGACGCCGAGGTCGCCACCGCGCCCTGGAGGAGTGGCGCGATCATTATGGCGGCAATCTGCTGATCGTCCTGCCCGACACGTTCGGCACCACCGCTTTCCTGGACGCCGCGCCCGAATAGGTGGCCGACTGGACCGGATTCCGCCCGGACAGCGCCCCACCGGTCGCGGGCGGCGAGCAGATCGTCGACTGGTGGCGGAGCAAAGGTCGCGATCCGGCGGGCAAGCTGCTGATCTTCTCCGACGGCATGGATCTGGACTCGATCGAGGAGACCTATCGCCACGCCAGCTTCGCGGCGCAGGAATCGGAAACACTGCCGATCACAGGCAAGCTGCTCGGGCACGAAAAGCTCAGGTCAGCCGCCACTTCAATCGGCCGACAAGCGATTATGGAAGCTTCGCGACGCCGCCCAGGCTCACGGCATTGACGGATCGTTCCAGCACGTGCCAGAAGGCTCCTCATCAAGGATTTGTAGGCCGCATCGTAAACTGCACAGGCGGGTAGCGGCCAAGTCCTTGTTATGCGGGTGTAGCTCAATGGTAGAGCAGAAGCCTTCCAAGCTTATGACGAGGGTTCGATTCCCTTCACCCGCTCCAGCCGCCGCGCGGCGTGCGCCGCCCCGGCGCATGACTCGTGCAAGGCCGGCCGGCGTCGTGCAACGACGACCGACGGCGCGGCTTCGCCGCGACGCCCCTTCTCCTCTTGATCGACGTAGACCCGCCCACCTGGCACCGCCGCGGCGAAGCCGCGTCGTCGGCCGACACGCGCGGACTGGGCCCGCGCGGTCGCCGCCCAGGCTCGGCCGGCGTCAGTCGGCCGAGCCCGGCTCCGCCATCTTCCGATGCTGTTCCGCCAATACTGCGTTGGGCGTGACGTTCGCGGTCGCCGCCTGGATCTTGTTCTTCCAGCCCGACACGATCGACGCCTTGCCCGCCATCAGCGCGTCCCAGCCGTCCTTGGCGACGTCCGCCGGATCGCTCTTGTTCGGGTTCGCGCCGACCGAAGTGTCGAGCATGTCGCCCCGCGCGAAGAATTCGGTTTCGACGGGGCCGGGCATCAGATTGGTGATCGTGACGCCCTTCGACTCCTTGATCTCGTTCTGGATCGCCGCGACGAAGCTGTCCACGAATGCCTTGGTGCCGTTGTACACCGCCTGGAACGCGCCGGGGATATAGCCCGCGATCGATCCGGTCACGAGCACCTTGCCGTCGTCGCGCGCGACCATGTCCTTGAGGACACGCTGGAGCAGATAGGCGGTACCGACGATGTTGGTGTCGACCACGTGCCGCCAGTCCTTGACCGGCTGGTCGAGGAACGCATGGCCCAGTCCGTGTCCGGCATTGGCGCAGAGCAGGTCCACGCGGCGCCCGTTCGCGGCGTCGAGCAGCTGGTCGACGCCCTGGATCGTCGACAGGTCGGCCATGACCGAGCTGACCTGCGTCCCGAACTGTTTGAAGTCGGCGGCGGCGGCATCGATCAGCGGCTCGTCCGCGACGACCAATATGTCATAGCCGTTCTTGGCCGCGAGCGTGGCGAGCTCGAAGCCGATGCCGGTCGACGCGCCGGTGATGATCGCGAATTTGTCGGCCATGGTTCTTCTCCTGTGGATCGGCGGGATCAGGCGGGCAGGCCCGACCCCGGCTTGAGCACGATCTTGGTGTATTCGTTCTGGCGGTCGTGGAACGCCTTATACCCGGCGGGGGCGTGTTCCAGGTCCATGCGGTGCGAGATCATGAACTCGGTGTCGATCTTGCCCTCCATGATCGCGTTGAGCAGCGCGGGCATATAATGCTGGACGTGCGTCTGCCCGGTCTTGAGCGTCAGCCCCTTTTCCATGAACGCGCCGAGCGGGAATTTGTCGACGAAGCCGCCATAGACCGCGGGCATCGACACGCGCCCGCCCTTGCGGCACGCGATGATCGCCTGGCGGATCGAATGCGTCCGGTCGGTCGCCAGGAAGGTCGACACCTTGAGCTGGTCGACGATGTTGTCGAAGAACGCCCCATGCGCCTCCAGCCCGACGCAATCGATCACCGCGTCGGGCCCGATCCCGCCGGTCATCTCCATCAGCGCGTCATAGACGGCGCTTTCCTCGAAATTTATCGTCTCGGCGCCGAACTTGCGCGCCAGTTCCAGCCGGCGCGGGAAATGGTCGATCGCGATCACCCGTTCCGCGCCCATCAGGAACGCCGACTGGACCGCGAACAGCCCGACCGGGCCGCAGCCCCACACCGCGACGGTGTCGCCCGGCTCGATCTGCGCATTCTCCGCGCCCATCCAGCCGGTGGGCAGGATGTCCGACAGGAACAGCACCTTGTCGTCGTCAACCCCGTCGGGAATGACGATCGGCCCCACGTCGCTGAACGGCACGCGGACATATTCCGCCTGGCCGCCCGCATAGCCGCCGGTCATGTGGCTATAGCCGAACAGCCCGGCCATCTCGGTGCCGTAAGGCTGGCGCGCGATGTCCTGATTGTCGGCGGGCAGACCGTTGGGGCAGGCCGAATATTGGTGCTTGCCGCAATGATAGCAGCTCCCGCACGAGATGGTGAAGGGCACCACCACGCGCTGTCCCTTCTTCAGCGTCGATTTCGGCCCGACCTCGACCACCTCGCCCATGAACTCATGGCCCAATATGTCGCCGGCCTGCATGGAAGGGATATAATGGTCGTACAGGTGCAGGTCCGACCCGCAGATCGCGGTCGAGGTGACCTTGATGACGCAGTCCCGGGGGTTGACGATCCCGGGATCGTCCACCGTCTCCATGCGGACGTCGTGCTTGCCGTGCCAGGTTAGAGCGCGCATCAGGCCATCTCCTCTTCGTGCTGCGCCATGTTCATCGCGGAGGTGGCGATCTCGCCCGTCTCCATCAGCTGCTTGAAGCGGTTGAGGTCACGCCGCGACTGGATCGCCGGCTCGCGCTGGTAGAGCTTGGCGACCAGCTTGCCGATGATGCCGCCGGCCGGATCGTAGAGGATCGTCGCCGACACCACCGTGCCGCGCCGGCCGGCGTCGCGGAACTCGACCCGGCCCGAATTGGCGACATCGGCCCCCGGCTCGCTGGTCCATTCGATGAACCGGTCCGGCTGCTCGGCGGTGACGCGCGCGTCCCACTCCACGGTCGTGCCGCCGGGCGCCTTGACGACCCAGTGCGACAGCCTGTCGTCCTTCAGGTCGATGCGGACCACATTCTCCATGAAGCTGGGCAGGTTCGCGAAGTTGCGAAAATATCCGTACACCTCGCTCACCGGCTTGTTGATCGTGACCGCCTGGGCGGTGACGCTCTTGCCCTTCGCGCCGCTGACACTGGCCCCGGTCTCGCCGGCGGCGTCGCGCTTGGACGCGCTCGCCGGAGCGTCGTCGGCCTGATGGGGGGACAGCTCACTCATCTTCGCGCTCCCGTTAAGCATGCGGGAGGGCAAACCACCCGACCGAGTCAGGCGTTCCCATTGTTCGGGAAAGAAAGTTAACGGCCCGCGGTCAGTCCTCGTCCGCCGCGCCGCGCTGGTCGAACGCGTCGGTCGGCTCGGCTTCCACTCGCTCGGGCAGGGTCGGCGCCCCGCCGCCGAAGCGCGCGCGGATCACCGCGCGGTGGTGCCCCGCCTCCTGGAACACCGCCCGATAGTCGCGGCCTTCGCGCAACCATTTGCCGATCAGGCCGCAGCGTTCGGCGGTGACGTAACCGAGTTGCGTCCCGCGCTCGCTATGCACCGCCACGGCGCGCGGATCGGCGGGGTTCCTGGGCTCGGGGCGCAGCTCGACCGGGTCGCCGGGGCGGCACAGCGCCATCTCGAAACGGCGGTTCGACCGGTCGCGATTGGGGAAGTCGAGGCCGACCACGGCGAGGGAAAGCTCGGTCATGGATGATATGTAAGGATGGAGGGCGCCGCGACGAGGCCTGTCCTGAGCGCCTGCCTTGCAGGCAGTCGAAGGGCCGCGTCGTCGGACGCGGCCCGGGCCGCGCCGGCCGGCTCGCCGCTTCTTGCTCGCTGCGCTCGCGCGGCGAGCTGGTGGACAGGGTAGGGTTCGAACCTACGTAGGAGAAACTCCGGCAGATTTACAGTCTGCTGCCTTTAACCACTCGGCCACCTGTCCAGCCCGGCCGCTCGCAAGCGAGGCGGCTCCATGCCGAAGCGTCCCCCGCCTGTCAACGCGCCCCGGATCGACATGCGCGGCGGTTGCGCGCGCGCGGCGCACCGCATAGCAGGCGGTGAACGCCGTCGAAGGAACCGAACGCTTGCGCCACCTGCTGCTCGCCACCGCCATGCTGACCGCCGCGCCCGCTATCGCGCAGGACGCGACCACCAATCGCATCATCGACCAGGGCACCAACCACAGCCAGGTCATGACGACCGCGCAGCACCTGACTGACGTGATCGGCCCACGCCTGCCCAACTCGCCCCAGATGCGCGCGGCCGAGGCATGGACGCAGGCCAAGTTCCGCGAATGGGGCCTCTCCAACGTGCGCAAGGAAGGCTTTCCCTTCGGCCGCGGCTGGTCGATCGACCGGTCCAGCGTCCGCATGACCGCGCCGCGCCCGATCCAGCTCACCGCCATCCCCATCGCCTGGACCCCCGCCGCCCGCGTCACCGCGCCCGTGATCGTCGCGCCGATGCGCCGCGAGCGCGACTTCGCGAGATGGCGCGGCCAGCTGCGCGGGAAAGTCGTCATGGTCACCCGCCCGACCGATCTGCGCGACCCCACCGATCCCGTCGTCCAGCGCCTCTCGGGCGAGGAGATTTCGAAGCTCGACACCTTCGAACAGCCCCGCTTCGACCCTACCGCGCTGCCCCGCAACCTGCGTCGCTCGGACTTCCCGCAAAAGCTCGACGCCTTTCTCAAGGCCGAGGGCGCGGTCGCCTATGCCACCATGTCGCGGAACGACGGCAAGCTCGTCCACGGCGAGGGCTGGGCGTTCGAGGTCGGCAGCCCCGCCGCCATCCCCGGTGTCGAGATCGCGGCGGAGGATTATCGCCGCCTCGCCCGCCTCGCCAAAATGAGTCCCGCCCCGACGCTTGAGATCGAGAATGCGGTGCGCTTCCACGACGACGACACCCAGGCGTACAACATCCTCGCCGACATCCCCGGCAGCGATCCCAAGGCCGGATACGTCATGGCCGGCGCGCATCTCGACAGCTGGGTCGCGGGCGACGGCGCCGCCGACAATGCCGCGGGCTCCGCGGTGGTGATGGAGGCCGCGCGCATCCTGCGCGCCTCGGGCGTCCGCCCCAAGCGCGCCATCCGCTTCGCGCTGTGGAACGCCGAGGAGGAAGGGCTGCTCGGCTCGATCGCCTATATCCAGCGTCACATCGCGACGCGCGGGCCCGCGGGCGCGGCGCCGCTCAACGGCGATAAGCTCTATTACAGCTTCTCCAACCAATGGCCGATCACGCCCCTGCCCGGCCACCGCGACCTCGCCGCCTATTTCAACATCGACAACGGGTCGGGCAAGATCCGCGGCATCTATGCCGAACGCAACCCGGCCGCGGCGCCGATGCTGCGCGAATGGCTCAGCCCCTTTGCCGCGATGGGCGCATCGTCGGTCGTGGTCAGCCCGACCACGGGCACCGACCATGTGTTCATGCAGTCGGTCGGCATCCCCGGCTTCCAGTTCATCCAGGACCCGCTCGATTACGACAGCCGCGTCCACCACACCTCCGTGGACACCTTCGACCATCTGAAGGGCGAGGACATGCGCCAGGCGTCGATCGTCCTCGCCTCCGTGCTGCTCAGCGCCGCCGATGCCGACCAGCCGCTGCCCCGCCCGCCCCTGCCGACGCAGCCGGTCGTCACCGATCCCTTCGCCTACCCGCAAGACGAGGACGAATAATGGCCAAACGCGGTCACCGCCCCTCGACCGGCGTCGGCAACCGCCCGCGCTTCTGGGGCCGTCACGCCGTCAGCGCGGCGCTCGCCAACCCCGAGAGGAACGTCCGCAAGCTCTGGGGCACGCGCGAGGCGCTGGCGGGGTTCGACCTGCCCGCCTCGCTCCCCATCGTCTTCGCCCACGTGGCCGATCTCGGCCGCCTCGTCCCCGCCGACGCGCCTCATCAGGGCCTGGTCGCCGAGGTCGATCCGCTGGAGGACATGTGGCTGGGCGACCTGCTGATGCAGGGTGCCGAGGACCAGCGCCCGCTGGTGATCCTCGACCAGGTCACCGATCCGCACAATGTCGGCGCCGTCCTGCGCTCGGCGGCCGCCTTCGACGCGCTCGGCATCGTCACCCAGGACCGCCACGCCCCTCCCGAATCGGGCACCGTCGCCCGCGCGGCGTCGGGCGCGCTGGAGAGCGTTCCCTGGGTCCGCGTCGTCAACCTCGCCCGCGCGCTGGACGAGATACGCGACGCCGACTTCTGGCGCATCGGCCTGACCGGCGAGGCTCCCCGCACCCTGGCCGAGACGATGAACACCCAGCGCATCGCCCTGGTCCTCGGCGCCGAGGGCGAGGGGATGCGCCAGAACACCGAAGCCCATTGCGACGAACTCGCCCGCCTCCCCATCGGCGACAAGGTGGAAAGCCTGAACGTGTCCAACGCGGCGGCGATCGCGCTCTACGCGGTGGCGACGCGGGCCTGAACCTGATCCTCCCCGAGGTCGTCTCGGGGAGGGGGACCGTCCGGCTAAGCCGGATGGTGCAGGGGCTCTCGCTGAACTTCTACTGCAACAACGCCGGCAAAGCCGCCGTTCCCACGTCGAACGGGATCGGCGTGCGCCGCCGCGTCGGCCGGGTTTGGCGCTGCGCCGTCGGCGCATCGGCGCGGGCGCGGCCGCGCCTGCGCGCGCGCCTAATCCTCCTCCGCGATCTTCACCCGCATTCCGTCCAGCGCCGGGCCGAACTGCACCTGGCAGGACAGCCGCGAAAATTCCGTCCGGTAGCTGGTCGACTCCAGGAGGTCGTTCTCGTCCTCGCTCATGGGTTTCAGCAACGGGAAGAACGCCGGGTCGATCTGCACATGGCAGGTCGCGCACGAACAATTGCCGCCGCACAGCGCCAGAATCTCGTCGATCCCGCCGTCGCGGATCACCTCCATGACCGACAGCCCGGTCTCGCCGTTCAGTTCGCGTTCTTCCCCGTCGCGCAACTCGACGATAAGCTTGGGCATGTTCCACTCCACCAATGCGACGCCGCGCCATGCCGCTCCCGAGCGGCCGGATCAAGCGCCATGGGCCTGAGCGCCGACCGCCTGCGCGCCGACCTGAACGCGCTCGGCCGGGTCGAGCCCGCCTTCGCCCGCGCGCTCGAACGGGTCGGCCACCCCGCCCCGCGCATCCGCGCGCGCGGCTACGCCACCTTGCTGCGCACCATCGTCGGCCAGCAGGTGTCGGTGAAGGCCGCCGACGCCGTCTGGCGCAAGCTGGAGGCGACCGTCGGCGATTCGGCCGACCCCCACGCCATCGCCGCCGCGAGCGACGAGGCGATGCGCGCCGCCGGCTTTTCCCGCCAGAAGACCGGCTATGCCCGCAGCCTGGCCGAGGAGGTGACCACCGGCCGCCTCGACCTCGACCACCTCCCCGCCGACGACGAGGCGGCGATCGCCGCCCTAACCCGCGTCAGGGGCATCGGCCGCTGGTCGGCCGAAGTGTATCTGTTGTTCGCGGAGGGCCGCCCCGACATCTGGCCCGCCGGCGACCTTGCGGTCCAGATCGAGGTCGGCCGCATCCTCGGCCACGACACCCGACCGACCGAGCGCGCCACCCGGGCGCTCGCGGAGCCGTGGCGCCCCTACCGAGGCGCGGCGGCGATCTTCACCTGGCACCATTACGGCGTGGGCGCGGACGCGGCGCCGGTTTGAAAACACGGCTTTGGGCCCGAACTTCCCACGGCGAAGCCGTCGAGAAGGGCTGGCGTGCGGGCTGGCCTGTCTACAAGGGCTACCCCGCACGCCGGCCTCGCAATTACCCGATCGTCACGCCCACGACACGCCAACCGCCGTCCTCGCGATCGAGGGTGACCGTCTCCACCGCCTCGGGCGTGTTGGCGAACCGGGTACGGAACTTCACCACCTCGTAACCGGCCGGCGGGGCAGGAAGATTCTCCTGGCTCACGAACGTGCGCGAGATCACCGCGCCGAGCGGCAGGCGCACCTTTTCCGACACGGCGGCCCAGACCTGGGCGGTGTTCAGCTTGCGGAACGATGTGCCGGTCGCCCGGTAACTGTCGTCCCAACGTCCTTCATCCACCAGGGCAAGCCATCGACGCGCCGAGCCCACCACCTCCGACTCCGGTGCCGGGCGGGAAGCGGTCGGCGTCTGCGCGGGGGCGAAAGCGAGATGAGGCGATCCGAGCAGCGCCACCAGGCCGAGGGCAAGCGTCATGAGGAGAACTCCGATGATGATCCAGGAAGGGCGGTAGGCCCGCCCCACGCCGCTGGTCGGCGCTGTTTCCTGATCCATCCGGGACAGACCCGCGTCTCTCCTGATTTCCGCGTCCCCGAATAAATCGGGGGTCGGTGAACCCGGTTCATCACCTTCGACTTCCAGCAACAGGCGTGCTGCCTCGCGGCTGCTCGACACCGCCAGTTTCCGCCGGGCGTCGCGAAGCCGCTCGTTGATCGTGTAGACCGACAGGCCGAGACTACGCGCGACCGATTTGGCGTCGTGGCCCCGGACGATCAGGCGAAGGGTCTGCTTCTCCTTTTCGGTCAGCGCCCGGAAACCGTCTTTCGCCCGTGTGCTCATATCTTCCGGGACCTAGGTCACGCCCAATGTCGCAGCCACCCCGAAAAATTTGTCTCTCGAGAACCGAATGATCGCGTGCCGACGGGGCCAAGCGGAGTGGACGATTTCGCGGCGGGAGCCGAACCGCCGCCGTGGACGCGTCCCGCATCCGCGCCCGGCCCCGTTCACGCCTACCCTTCCCCGAAGTCGTTCAGCTTCGCGGGCCCGCGCGAACACGCGTTTACGCTTGAACTTCCGCGGCTACCGCGTCGGGCGCCACAGCTGCGTCTGGCACAGGAAGGCGATGCAGCCCTGCACCTTGAGCGTGCCGTCCGGGTTCCGGCTCAGGATCGACTTGTAGCTCTTGCCCGATCGCGGATCGTAGATGCGGCCGCGCCAGTCCTTGCCCTTGTCCGCGAAACCGCTCAGCACCGCCATCCCCAGGATCGGGCGCCGGCGTAGCGCGGGGTCGGGATTGTTCACGTCGAGCGGGTTGGGCGTCGACGGCCGCCGGAGAAAAGTCGTGATCCGACCGCATATCGTCGCGCCGCACGGCCCGATCGTCACCACCGAATCGCCTTCCACCGTGACCCATCGCCCCGCGATCGGCGCGGCGGCGAAGGCCGGGGCGGCAAGGGCGGGGGCGGCGAGGGCCAGGGCGGCGAGGAGCGAAGCGCGCATGGCTTCCTATAGCCCCGACCGCCCCGGGTCGCGCAAGCGTCTTGCCGCCCGCGCCCGCTTCCGCCACACCGCCGGGCCATGAACGCCGCCGCGCCCGCCGCTCCCGCTCCGCATTCGCCCTCGCTGCCCGAATCCTTCCGCACCGTCGCCGTGCCGACCACGGGGTCGTGGTGGCGGCGGATCGGGGCGTTCGCGGGGCCGGGCTATCTGGTCGCGGTCGGTTACATGGACCCCGGCAATTGGGCCACCGACATCGCGGGCGGCTCCGCCTTCGGCTATGCCCTCTTGTCGGTCATCCTGCTGTCGAACCTGATGGCGATGCTGCTCCAGGCCCTGTCCGCGCGGCTCGGCATCGCGGCGGGGCTCGACCTCGCCCAGGCGTGCCGCGCCCGATATTCGCGGCCCGTGTCGCTGGTGCTGTGGGTCCTGTGCGAGATCGCGATCATCGCGTGCGATCTGGCGGAGGTGCTCGGCACCGCCATCGCGCTGAAATTGCTCTTCGGCCTGCCGCTCACCTATGGCGTCGTCATCACCGCGCTCGACGTGTTCCTGATCCTCGCGCTCCAGCGCTTCGGGTTCAGGAAGCTCGAAGCGTTCATCATCGCGCTGCTCGCGATCATCGCGGGATGCTTCGCGTTCGAGCTGATCCTGGCCCAGCCCTATATGCCCGACGTACTGCGCGGGCTGGTGCCCACGACCGAGATCGTCACCGACCCCGCCCGGCTTTACCTGGCCATCGGCATCCTCGGCGCGACGGTGATGCCGCACAACCTGTATCTCCATTCGTCGATCGTCCAGACCCGCGCCTTCGACCGCGACGAGGCGGGCAAGGCCAATGCGATCCGCTGGGCGACCGTCGACTCCACGATCGCGCTGGGGCTCGCCTTCTTCATCAATGCCGCGATCCTGATCCTCGCCGCCTCCGCCTTCCATGTCGCGGGGAACACCGACGTGACCGACATCGACGAGGCGTACCGCCTGCTCTCCCCCGCGCTCGGCATGGGCGCGGCCTCCGTCGTCTTCGCGGTGGCGCTGCTCGCGGCCGGGCAGAACTCGACGGTCACCGGCACGCTCGCCGGGCAGATCGTGATGGAGGGGTTCCTGCGCCTCAAATTGCCCTTCTGGGCGCGGCGCGTGATCACCCGCGCGCTGGCGATCGTCCCCGCGGTGATCGTCGTCGGCGCGACCGGCGACGCGGGCGCGACGCAGCTGCTGATCCTCAGCCAGGTGGTGCTCTCGCTCCAGCTTCCCTTCGCGATCGTGCCGCTGGTGCGCTTCACCAGCGACCCCGCGCTCATGGGGCGCTTCGCCAGCCCCTGGTGGATCAGGCTCGTCGCCTGGGGCGTCGCGGCGGTGATCATCGGGCTCAACGTCACCCTTCTCGCAGGACTGGCCTTCGGATGATCCGCACCGTCTCGACCAAACCCTTTCCCGACCAGAAGCCCGGCACGTCGGGGCTGCGCAAGAAGGTCCGCGTCTTCCAGCAGCCGGGCTATGCCGAGAATTTCATCCAGGCGACCTTCGACGTGGTGGCGGACCGCGCCGGCACCACGCTCGTGATCGGCGGCGACGGGCGCTTCCTCAACCGCGAGGTGATCGGGGTCGCGATCCGCATGGCGGCGGCGAACGGCTATGCGCGCGCGGTGGTCGGCCGGGGCGGCATCCTGTCGACCCCCGCCGCCAGCCACCTGATCCGCCTGCGCGGCGCGTCGGGCGGGCTGATCCTCTCCGCCAGCCACAATCCCGGTGGCCCCGATGAGGATTTCGGGATCAAGTACAACATCGCCAATGGCGGCCCCGCACCGGAAATGGTCACGGAGGCGATCCACGCCCGCACCTTGGCGATCGACGCATACCGCATCGTCGACGCGCCCGATATCGACCTTGACCACCTCGGCGAGGTCGCCGTCGGCGACTTGATCGTCGAGATCGTCGACCCCGTGGCCGATTACGCCGCACTGATGGAGCAGCTGTTCGACTTCCCCGCCATCGCCCGTGCTGTCCGGGGCGGCCTCACCATGGCCTTCGACGCGATGAACGCGGTCACCGGCCCCTATGCGACCGAGATCCTCGAGCGTCGGCTCGGCTTTTCCGCCGGCACCGTCCGCAACGGCGTGCCGCTTCCCGATTTCGGCGGCCATCACCCCGACCCCAACCTCGTCCACGCCGCCGATCTGTACCGGCTGATGATGGGCGACGACGCCCCCGATTTCGGCGCCGCGTCGGACGGCGACGGCGACCGCAACCTCGTCATCGGGCGCGGCCGTTTCGTGACCCCCTCGGACAGCCTCGCCATGCTCGCGGCCAACGCGCATCTCGCGCCCGGCTATGCGGGCGGGCTGAAGGGCATCGCCCGCTCCATGCCCACCAGCGCCGCCGCCGACCGGGTCGCCGACGCGCTGGGCATCCCCGCCTTCGAGACGCCGACCGGCTGGAAGTTCTTCGGCAACCTGCTCGACGCCGGCAGGGCCACGATCTGCGGGGAGGAGAGCGCGGGCACCGGTTCCGACCATGTCCGCGAGAAGGACGGGCTGTGGGCGGTGCTGCTCTGGCTCAACATCCTGGCCGCGACCGGCAAGAGCGTCGACGCGATCGCCCGCGACCATTGGGCACGATTCGGCCGCAACTATTATGCCCGCCACGATTATGAGGGCGTCGATGCCGCCCATGCCGACGCGCTGATGGCGGAACTGCGCGGCAGGCTCGACACCCTGCCTGGCCGCCGCTTCGGCACGCTCGCGGTCGAGGCGGCGGACGATTTCGCCTATCACGACCCGACCGACGCGTCGATCAGCCGCAACCAGGGCGTGCGCGTGCTGTTCGCGGGCGGCAGCCGCGTCGTCTTCCGCCTGTCGGGCACCGGCACCAGCGGCGCGACCCTGCGCGTCTATCTCGAACGCTACGAGCCCGTCGGCGGCGACCTCGACCGCGACACCCCCGCCATGCTCGGCGACATCATCGCCGCCGCCGAGGAGATCGCCGGCATCGCCCGCCACACCGGCCGCACCGCGCCCGACGTCGTGACGTGACCCCCGCCTCCCCTGTATCCGGGGAGGACCGCCGTACCCCGCTCTGGCGGCACCTGTACGTCCAGGTGCTCGCCGCGATCGTGCTCGGCGCGCTGCTCGGCCATTTCGCGCCCGCGACCGGCCGGGCGCTCAAGCCGCTCGGCGACGGGTTCATCAAGCTGGTCAAGATGGTCATCGCCCCCGTTATCTTCCTGACGCTGGCGGGCGGCATCGCCGGGATGCGCGAGCTGGGCGCGGTCGGCCGCGTCGCGGGCAAGGCGCTGGGCTATTTCCTCGTCGTATCGACGCTGGCGCTGCTCGTCGGGCTGGCCGTCGCCAACATCGTCCGGCCCGGCGCGGGGATGAACATCGATCCCGCCACGCTCGACCGCGGCGCCGTCGCCGGCTATGCGGCGAAAGCGCATGACGCGAGCCTCACCGACTTCCTCCTCGGCGTGATCCCCGAGACGCTCGTCTCCGCGCTCACCTCGGGCTCGATCCTCCAGACGCTGTTCGTCGGCATCCTGTTCGGCATCGCGCTGATGCTCGTCGGCGAGCCCGCGCGGCCGCTCCTCGCCACGATCGATCGGCTGACCGCCGTGGTGTTCCGCATCGTCGGGATGCTGATGCGCCTGGCGCCGATCGGCGCGTTCGGCGCGATCGCCTTCACCGTCGGCGCGTACGGTGCCGGATCGCTGGTGCGGCTGGGTGGGCTGGTCGCCACCTTCTACCTGACGTCGCTGCTGTTCATCCTCGTCGTGCTGGGCGCGGTCGCGCGCGCGCACGGCTTTTCGATCCTCCGCCTCATCGCCTATCTCAAGTCGGAGCTGCTGCTGGTGCTCGGCACCTCCTCGTCCGAATCGGCGCTGCCCGCGCTGATGACCCGGCTGGAGGAGGCGGGCTGCGACAAGGCCGTGGTCGGGCTGGTCGTCCCCACCGGCTATTCGTTCAACCTGGACGGCACCAACATCTACATGACGCTGGCGGCCCTGTTCATCGCCCAGGCCTGCGGCGTCGAGCTGAGCTGGGGCGAGCAGTTCGCGCTGCTCGGCGTCGCGATGATCAGCTCCAAGGGCGCGGCGGGCGTCACCGGCGCGGGGTTCATCACGCTGGCCGCCACCCTGTCGATCGTGCCCAGCGTCCCCGTCGCGGGCATGGCGCTGATCCTCGGCGTCGACCGCTTCATGAGCGAATGCCGCAGCCTGACCAACTTCATCGGCAACGCCGTCGCCGCGATCGTCGTCGCCCGCTGGGAAGGCAAGCTCGACCGCGAACGACTGACGGAAGCGCTGGGCTAGGCCGGCACCTTGCCCCAATATTCGTCCCGCAGCAGCCGCTTGTAGAGCTTGCCCGTGTCGTGCCGGGGCAGCTCGTGGCGGAAATCGACGCGGCGCGGCGCCTTGACGTGGCTCAGATTGGCGCGAACAAAGGCGATCAGTTCGGCCGCGAGCTCCGGTCCGGCGGCGTCGGGGTCGCGCGGCTGGACGATGGCGACGACCTCCTCGCCCATCTCCTCGTGCGGCGCCCCGATCACCGCCACGTCCACCACATCGGGATGGGTGACCAGCAGGCTCTCGATCTCGGCCGGATAAATGTTCACCCCGCCCGAGATGATCATGAAGCTCTTGCGGTCGGTCAGGTACAGATAGCCGTCCTCGTCGACCCAGCCGACATCGCCCAGCGTCGTCCAGCCATGCCGGTTCGCCGCCTCAGCGGTCTTGGCCGGATCGTTGTGATAGGTGAATTCGCCCCCGCCCGCGAAATACACCGTCCCCTCGGCGCGGGGCGGCAGCGGCTCGCCGTCGTCGCCGCAGATCATCGTCCGCGCGGTCAGGTTGCGCCCGACCGATCCCGGCCGCGCCAGCCATTCCGCCGCGGAGATGGCGCAGAACCCGTTGCCCTCGGTGCCCGCATAATATTCCCCGACGATTGGACCCCACCAGTCGATCATCGCGCGCTTGACCGGCTGCGGACAGGGCGCCGCCGCGTGCCAGACGGCCTGGAGCGACGACAGGTCGTGGCGCGCGCGCACCGTCTCAGGCAGCTTCAATAGTCGCACGAAATGTGTCGGCACCCACTGGGCATGGGTGACGCGGAAGCGTTCGATCGCGGCCAGCGCCGCCTCGGGATCGAAGCGGTCCATCACCACCACCGTGCCGCCGAGCTGCTGGACCGCCATCGACCAGCGCAGCGGCGCGGCATGGTAGAGCGGGGCCGGCGACAGATAGACCATGTCGGGGGTGAAGCCGTACAGCGCCCGCCCCAGCATCACGAGCGGCGAGACATTGGTCCCGAACGGCTCGACGGGCAGCGGGAACTTGACGCCCTTGGGCTTGCCCGTCGTGCCCGACGAATAAAGCATGATCTGCCCCGCCACGGGATCGTCGATCGGCCCCGCCGGCTGCGCGTCGCGCGCCTCTTCATAGGATCGGTAGCCCTCGGCCGTGCCGTCGCATAGGAACAGGGGCATGTCGCCCAGCGCGGGCCTGAGCGCCTCGGCCAGCCCGGCCACCCCCGCGCTCGCGATCAGCATCCCGCACCCGGCGTCGCGGATGATGTACTCCGCCTCGGCGGGCGCCAGCTTGGACGACAGGCAAGTGCAATAGACCCCCGTCCGCTCCGCCGCCCACATCACCTCCAGAAAACGGGGGCTGTTGTCCATCAGCACCGCGACGCCGTCGCCCAGCCCCAACCCCATCGACCGGATCAGCCGCGCGCCCCGGTCGGCGCGCGCGTCGAGCTCGGCATAGGTCACCACCTCGCCCGTCGCCGCCATGACATAGGCCGGCTTGTCCGGGGTCGCGCGGGCATGGCCCACCGGGTGCGGCAACGGCTCCTCGGGATGGGGCTCTGCGCTCATCGGCTCTCCTGACGGGCTGGACGCCCAGCTCTTTATCGACATAAGTTTCGTTATGGAGGAGGGCTTGTCAAGCGAACCCGCGCGCAGGGCACCGTGGAAGCAGCCCGACCTGCGCCCGCGCGACTGGCTCGACGCGGGCCAGTCGCTGCTCAAGCGCGGCGGGCTCAAGGCGCTCAAGCTTCGCCCCCTTGCCGATGAGCTGCGCGTCTCGACGGGCAGCTTCTATCACCACTTCCCCGACTTCGACGCCTATCAGGGCCGCTTGGCCGACTATTTCGCCGAACAGCAAATCGAGGATCTGATCGCGGCGGTGTCGCGCGCGGAGGGCGATCCGATCGGGCGCATCCGCCTGCTCTCCGGCCTGGTCGTCCGCCACCGGCTCGCGCGGCTCGGGCTGGCGATGCGTGCCTGGGGAGAAAGCGACCCGCGCGCCAAGGCGGCGGTCGACCGGCATGACGACATCGTGCTCGGTTTCCTGACGCGATGCCTCAAGGAGGCGGGCTTCGCGGAGCATGAGGCGAGCTTGCGCGCCTATGCGCTGATCGCCTGCGGGCTGGGCCGCATCCACGCCCCGCATCTGCGCCGGGGCGACCTGACCGAGGACCTGCTGCGCCTGTTGTGCACGCGGTGAGGGCGCTGACCGTCTCCGCACTGTCGGACGATCTGTCGGGCGTCGCGCTGCGCGACCGGCCCGATCCCGATCGGCGCCCCGGCCAGCTCCTCGTCCGCGTCCGCGCCGCGTCGCTCAACTATCCCGACCTGCTGATGACGCGCGGCGCCTATCAGCTTAAGCCGCCCGTCCCCTTTACGCTGGGGATGGAGGTCGCGGGCGAGGTGCTGGCCTGCGACCCGGATAGCGGCTTCGCGCCCGGCGAGCGTGTCGCGGCGGGCACGCGGCTGGGCGGGTTCGCCGATCTGGTCGCGGTCGACGCCCGCACAGCGCGGCGCATCCCCGCCGCGATCGACGACGCGCGCGCCGCCGCGCTCGGCGCCGCCTATCTCACCGCCTATGTGGCGCTCGTCCGGCTCGGCCGCCTGGAGGCGGGCGAGTGGGTGCTCGTCCACGGCGCGACCGGCGGCGTCGGTCTGGCCGCGCTCGACCTCGCCCGCGCGCTCGGCGCCCGGACGATCGCCACCTCGCGCTCGCCGGACAAACTCGCGCTCGTCGAACGGGAATACCGCCCCGACCTCGCCCTTCCCGCCCCCGGTTTCCGCGAGGGGGTGAAACAAGCGACCGGCGGCGGCGCGGACTTGGTGTTCGATCCCGTCGGCGGCGGCGTGTTCGACGAATCCACCCGCTGCACCGCCTTCGGCGGCCGGTTGCTGGTGGTCGGCTTCACCTCGGGGCGGATCGCCAGCGTTCCGGCCAACATCCCGCTCATCAAGGGCTTCTCCGTCGTCGGCGTGCGCGCGGGCGAATATGGCCGCCGCTTCCCCGAACGGGGCGCCGAGGATGTCGACGCGATCTGGTCGCTCGCCGCCGCCGGCCGCATCCGCCCGCGCGTCCACGCCACCTATCCCCTCGCCGACTGGCGCGCGGCGTTCGACGCGATGGCGCGCGCCGAGCATGTCGGCAAGCTCGTCATGATCCCCTGAAGGAATTCCGCGTGGCCGGTTACGATTACATCATCATCGGCGCGGGTTCGGCCGGCTGCGTGCTCGCCAACCGGCTGAGCGCCGACCCGGCGGCGCGCGTCCTGCTGCTCGAGGCGGGGGGCAGGAACGGCTCGGTGCTGGTGCGGATGCCCGCCGGCGTGGGCGAGCTCATCAAGGCCAAGTCCAAGCATAATTGGGGGTTCGAGACCGCGTCCGAACCCCATCTCGACGGTCGCCGCCTGTGGTGGCCGCGCGGCAAGGGACTGGGCGGCAGCTCGGCGATCAACGGCATGGTCTATATGCGCGGCCACCCCCAGGATTATGACGAGTGGCGGCAGATGGGCCTGTCCGGCTGGGGCTGGGACGAGGTGCTGCCCTATTTCCGCCGGCTCGAACGCCACCACCGGGGCGGCGAGCTCCACGGCGCGGACGGCCCGCTCCACATCTCGGCGGGCGAGAATGACAGCCCCTTCCACGACGCGCTGATCGCGGCGGGGCGGCAGGCGGGCTATCCCGTCACCGACGATTTCAACGGCGCCGCGTTCGAAGGCTTCGGCCGCTACGACCTGACCATCTCGAACGGCCGGCGCTGGAGCACGGCGGAAGCCTATCTGCGCCCCGTCCTCGCCCGCCCGAACCTGACGGTCGTCACCGGCGCGCGCACCACGCGCATCCTGGTCGAGGGTGGCCGCGCCGTCGGCGTCGACTATGTCCGCGGCCGCCGCGCGCCCGAGACCGCGCGCGCCGACGCCGAGGTGCTGCTCGCGGCCGGGGCGGTGCAGTCGCCGCACATCCTCCAGCTCTCGGGCATCGGCGCCGCCGACGCGCTGCGAGCGGCGGGGGTCACCCCGGTCCACGACCTGCCCGGCGTCGGCGAGAACCTCCAGGACCATCTCGACATCATCATGCAGTGGCGCAGCCGGGGGTTGGTCACCGGCTATTCCGCGTCGCGCGGGCTGCGCCGGCTTACTACCGGGCTCCAATATCTGCTGCGTGGCACCGGACTGGGACGGCAACAATTCCTCGAATCGGGCGCGTTTGTGCCCTCGCGCTCCGGCCTGTCGCGCCCCGATATCCAGATCCACGCGGTGCTCGCGATCATGACCGAGCATGGCCGCGTCAAGGCGACCGAGGACGGCTTCTCGCTCCATTTCTGCCAGCTCCGCCCCGAAAGCCGGGGCAGCATCGGGCTCGCCTCCGCCGATCCGCTGGCCGATCCGCTGATCCGCGCCAATTATCTGTCCTCGCCAGAGGACCGCCGCGTGATGCGCGAGTCGGTCAGGATCGGGCGCGCGGTCGTCGGGCAAGCCGCGCTCGATCCCTACCGCGCGGAGGAACTGCGCCCCGGCCCCGATATCGACAGCGACGCAGCGATCGACGCCTGGGTCCGCCGCACCGCCGAGACGATCTACCACCCCATCGGCACCTGCCGCATGGGCGCCGCGGACGATCCGCGCGCGGTGGTCGACGCGGAGCTGCGCGTGTGCGGCATCGCCGGCCTGCGCGTGATCGACGCCTCGGTCATGCCCAGCCTGGTCAGCTCGAACACCAACGCCCCCACCATCATGATCGCCGAACGCGCCGCCGACCTGATCCGCGGCCGGGGAGCGCTGGCCAGGGTAGCCTAGACGCGCCGTTCCCCCTCCCACACCGCCTGATATCTCGCCTTCAGCCCCACCTTGTCGATCTTCTCCGTCCCTAGTCGGGGGAGCGGTTCGGTGACGATCCAGATGCGCGGGGGCACCTTGAACGCGGCGATGCGGGTATGGAGGAACGCCTGGAGCTCCTCGGCGCCCATATCCGCGCCCTCGCGCGGCTCGACCACCGCGCCGGGCACCTCACCGAAGCGTTCGTCGGGGAGCGCGAACACCGCCGCCTCGGCGACGTCGGCATGTTCGTACAACGCCGCCTCGACCTCCTGGCACGAGATGTTCTCGCCGCCGCGGATGATGATGTCCTTCTTGCGGTCGACGATGAACAGATAGCCGTCCTCGTCCAGATAGCCGATATCGCCCGTGCGGAAATAGCGGTCGGGGGTGAAGGCGGCGGCGGTCGCCTCCGGGTTATTCCAATATTCGCGGAAATTGGCAATCGAGCGGATGCACACCTCGCCCCGCTCGCCGGCCCCGCGCTTGTGACCCGCATCGTCGATGATCGCGATGTCGACGAGCGGCAGCGACGGACGCCCCGCCGAACTCGGCTTTGCGAGATAGTTGGTGCGCCAATTGCCCGTGCCGACCCCATTGGTCTCGGTCAGGCCGTATCCGATCAGCGGCGCCCCCCCGCCCATCTCGTCGTTCAACCGCTTGACGTGTTCGACCGGACGCGGGGCGCCCCCGGCCGCGAAGTCGGTCACGCTCGACAGGTCGTACCGCCCGCGCGCGGGGTGGTTGAGGATCTCGAAGCTCATCAGCGGCACGCCGACGAAATAGGTCACCTTCTCCCGCTCGATCAGCCGCATCGCCTCCTCGGCTTCCCATTTGGGCATGAGCACCAGCTTGCGCCCCATGGCGAAGCTCTGGAGGAACATCGGCACCTCGGCGGTGACGTGGAACAGCGGCAGGTTGAGCAGCGTCGCGGGCTGGCCCGTCGGCGGCGACCCCGCCTCGGTCGCGATGCCCAGCATCACCAGCGCCTGCGCCAGATAGTTGAACACTCCCTGCACCACCGCGCGGTGATCCGACAATGCCCCCTTGGACCGGCCCGTCGAGCCCGAGGTGAACAGGATCGTCGCGTGATCCTCCGGCCCCAGGTCGGGCAGGGTCGCGCCGTCGTGCCGCCCCAGCACCGCCAGTGCCCCGGCCAGCGGCAACGTGTCGTCGATCGTCACCACCGGGGGCTTCAACCCGTCGATCGCCGCCAGCCGCCTGGCGCGCGGCGGGTCCGCGAAGATCAGCGCGCATTCGACATCGGTCACCGCGGCGGCGAGCTCGTGACTCTGCCACCAGCCGTTGAGCAGCGTCGCCACCCCGCCTGCCAGCACCACACCCATATACAGCGCGATCCAGCTCGGGCTGTTGCGCATCGCGATCCCGACCCGGTCGCCCTTGTTCAGGCCGTGCCCGCCGATCAGCGCGCGCGCGACCGCCTCGGCCTCCGCGAACACCGCCGCGAAGCTCAGCCGCTCCTCGCCCGCGACCAGGAAGGTCGTGGCCGCATGAGCGGTGCAATAATGCCGCATATAGGCGCCCAGCGTCGGCGGCGCGGTGGCGATGAACGGATAGGTCAGCCCGTCATGCTCGATCGTCGTGGTGGCGGCCGGGCCGCCCTCGCCGATCATCCGCGCCAGCCCGGCGTCCATCAGGCGGTCCAGTTCGGTCGGCATTCCTCTCTCTCCGCTTGGTCTTGGCTTTGCACCACCTTATGCAGACCCGTCGCCAAGGGGGAAGTTATTTGATCGCGCCCATCATCGCCGCCGCCGGCGCCGTCCGGTTCAGCGACCTGGGGCTCACGCCCGAGGTCTTCTCGGTCGGCTTCTTCACGCTACGCTGGTACAGCCTGGCCTATATCGCGGGCATCGTGCTGGGCTGGTGGTATCTGCTGCGGCTGCTGCGCCAGCCGGGGGCGCCCATGGCCCGGCGCCATGCCGACGACCTGGTCTTCTACGCGACACTCGGCATCATCCTGGGCGGGCGGCTGGGCTATGTGCTGTTCTACGCCCCCGATATGCTGCTCAACCCCTTGCGCGTGCTGCGGCTGTGGGACGGGGGCATGTCCTTCCACGGCGGGGTGATCGGCACCTCGCTCGGGCTGATCCTGTTCGCGCGCAACCACAAGCTCGCCTGGCTGCGCGTCCACGACTATGTCGCGTGCTGCGTCCCGTTCGGGTTGTTCTTCGGACGCCTCGCCAACTTCATCAACGGCGAGCTCTGGGGCCGCCCGACCGGCGGCGACTGGGGCGTCATCTTCGACCGCACGGTGCCGTTCGGCATCCTCGAACCCGCGCGCCACCCCAGCCAGCTCTACGAGGCGGGGCTGGAAGGCGTGGCGCTCGGCCTGCTCCTGTGGTTCGCCTTTTGGCGCACCAGGGCCCGCTACGAACCCGGCAAGCTCGTCGGGCTGTTCCTGCTCGGCTACGGCCTGGCGCGCTTCTTCGTCGAATTCTTCCGCGAGCCCGACAACCATCTGCGCGCCTTCGCCGAGGCGACCGGGCTCCATATGGGCCAGTGGCTGTGCGTGCCGATGATCCTGGGCGGCGCCTATCTGATCGCCACCGCCAAGAACCGCCGCCAGCGCGTCGAGTCGATCGCGGGCACGGAAAGTGTGGCGTGATCCCCCTCCCGCGAGCGGGAGGGAAGACGCCGCGCTGCCCGAACGCCTCGCCCGCGCCATAACGCTCGCCGGGCCGATCCCGGTCGCGCAGTTCATGGCCGCGGCCAACGCGCATTACTACGCCACGCGCGATCCGCTGGGCAAAGCCGGCGATTTCATCACCGCGCCCGAGATCAGCCAGATGTTCGGCGAGCTGATCGGGCTGTGGTGCGCCGATCTGTGGGACCGCGCCGGACGTCCCGACAGCCACTGGGTCGAGCTCGGCCCCGGCCGGGGCACGCTAGCCGGCGACGCGCTGCGCTCGATGGCCAAGGCCGGGCTCGCTCCGCCCGTCCACCTGGTCGAGACCAGCCCCGTGCTGCGCGCCGCGCAAGGCGAACGCGTCCCCCACGCCACCTGGCACGACGCCGTCGACACGCTCCCGACCGATCGCCCGCTGCTGATCGTCGCCAACGAGTTCTTCGACGCGCTGCCCATCCGCCAGCTCGTCAGGCGCGGCGCCGACTGGCACGAACGCTTCGTCGCCGCGCAGGACACGCTCTTCCTCCCGATCGCGGGCAAGCCCGTCCCGGCCGCGGTGATTCCCGAGGAACTGCGCGACGCGGCCCCCGGCGCGATCATCGAGACCTGCCCCGCCGCCGTGGCGATCGTCCGCGCGCTGTCGGCGCGCATCGCCGCCCAGGGCGGCGCGCTGCTGGTGATCGATTACGGCTATGACGGCCCGGCGATCGGCGACACGCTCCAGGCGGTGCGCGGCCACGCCCCCGCCAACCCGTTCGAGGCGCCGGGCGAGCAGGACCTGACCGCCCATGTCGACTTCGCGACCCTCGCCGCCGCCGCCCAGGTCGCGGGCGCGACGGCCTGGGGGCCGGTCGCGCAGGGCGATTTCCTGGTCGCGCTCGGCATCGATACCCGCGCCGCCGCGCTCGCCCGCGCCGCGCCCGACCGGAGGGACGAGATCGCCGCCGCCCGCACCCGGCTGGTCGGGGACATGGGCCGGCTGTTCCGCGCGATGGCGCTCACCGGCCGCGACTGGCCTTTGCCGGCAGGATTCGCATGACGCCTCTTCTCCGCGACGCCGCTCCGGCCGACGCCGCGGCCTGCGCCGCGCTCGCGCGCCGGACCTTCACCGAGACGTTCGGCCATCTCTACCGGCCCGAGGACCTCGCCGCTTTTCTCGCCGGCCATAGCGAGGAGGGCTGGCGCGGCGACCTGACGGATCCCGATTACGCGATCCGCGTCGCCGAGACGTCGGACGGGCTGGTCGCCTATGCCAAGCTCGGGCCGCCCTCGCTTCCTTTCGAACCGCGCGGGGCCGCCGTCGAGCTTCGCAATTTCTATGTGCTGGCGCCCTGGCACGGCACGGGTCTGGCGCGCGCGCTGATGGACTGGGTCCTCGCCGCCGCCCGCGCGCGCGGCGCGGCCGACCTGTACCTGTCGGTGTTCGTCGACAATCACCGCGCCCAGGCATTCTATGCACGTTACGGGTTCGAGCGGATCGGGCGCTACGACTTCAGGGTCGGCGATCATGTCGACGAGGATCATGTGATGCGGCTCGCGCTATGAGTGTCGAGGTGATCCGCGCCCACGCGCTGGAAGGCGTGCGGCATGGCTTTCTCGGCCGGCGCGGCGGCGTGTCGACCGGGGTCGCCGCCGGGCTCGACCTGGGCCGGCGCGGGCAGGACGAGATCGGCCCCGACCTCGCCGAGAACCGCCGCCGCGCGGTTGCGGCGGTCGCACCCGGCGCCGTGCTCCAGACCTCCTACCAGATCCACTCGGCCGAGGTCGTAACCCTTCGCGAGCCGCTCGACGACCAGGCCCGTCCCCGCGCCGATGCCATGGTGACCGACCGGCCCGGCCTGCTGCTCGGCATCCTCACCGCCGATTGCGCGCCAGTCCTTCTCGCCGACCGAAAGGCGGGCGTGATCGGCGCCGCCCATGCCGGGTGGAAGGGCGCGCTGGCGGGCATCACCGACCGTACGCTGGACGCGATGGAGGCACTCGGCGCCGACCGCTCCCGCATCGTCGCCGCGATCGGTCCGTGCATCGCGCGCGCCAGCTACGAGGTCGACGGGGCGTTTCGCGCCCGCTTCGCGACCGACGACCCAGCCAACGCCCGCTTCTTCGCCGACGCCCGCCCCGGCCATCACCGCTTCGATCTGGAAGGCTATGTCGCGCATCGTCTGGGTCAGGCCGGCGTCCGCAGGGTCGAGGCGCTGGGCCTCGACACCTATGCCGACGAAGCGCGCTTCTACAGCTATCGCCGCGCGACCCACCGGAACGAGCCCGATTACGGCCGCCAGATCGCTGTTATCGGCCTGTGATCTCGGCCCTGTCCTACGGATCGCCCACCAGCTAGGTTCCCGACTCGCTCTTTGACATCGCTGACGCCACCGCGCCCGCGACCCGGATGAGCTTCCGGCCCGGCCGTCGAACGCGTTTATGCCTGAACTTCCATTGAACTTCCGCGCTCCGCCCGCGAGCGGGGCCAAGGTGGACACTCCATCGCCACCGTCCTAACGGCACGGCCAAGGAGAGCCCCATGAGCGATTTCACCAACGAGACCGAAGCCGACCTGTCCGGCGTCGCCCCGCCCTCTTCCATCCAGCCCGCGCGCATCAAGCCCAAGGCCGAGGTGCACGAGATCGGCGGCCGCAAGCTCAAGGCGTCGACGCTGATGATGGGTCACGGCTACGATCCGATGCTGTCGGAAGGCTCGCTCAAGCCGCCCATCTTCCTCACCTCGACCTTCGTCTTCCCCAATGCGGCTGCGGGCAAGCGCCATTTCGAGGGTGTGACCGGCAAGCGTCCCGGCGGCGCCGAGGGCCTGGTCTATTCGCGCTTCAACGGTCCCAATCAGGAAATCCTGGAGGACCGCCTCGCCGTCTGGGAGGAGGCGGAGGACGCGCTCGCCTTTTCGTCGGGCATGTCGGCGATCGCCACCCTGTTCCTGGCGATGGTCAAGCCCGGCGACACCATCGTCCATTCCGGCCCGCTCTACGCCGCGACCGAGACGCTGATCGGCCGGGTGCTCGGCAAGTTCGGGGTCAAATGGCTCGACTTCCCCGCCGGCGCGACCCGCGCGGAGATCGACGCGGTCATGACCGAGGCCGCGACCGGCGACGTCGCGCTCATCTATCTCGAATCGCCCGCCAACCCGACCAACGCGCTCGTCGATGTCGAGGCGGTCGCCGCCAGCCGCGACGCGATCTTCGCCGATCGCGCGGAAAAGCCCCCGATCGCGATCGACAACACTTTTCTGGGTCCGCTCTGGCACCAGCCGCTCAAGCACGGCGCCGATCTCGTCGTCTATTCGCTGACCAAATATGCCGGCGGACATTCCGATCTGGTCGCGGGCGGCGTGCTCGGATCGAACGAGCACATCAACGTCATCCGTTCGATGCGCAACACGATCGGCACGATCACCGATCCCAACACCGCCTGGATGCTCCTGCGCAGTCTCGAGACGCTGGAGCTGCGCATGACCCGCGCCGGCGAGAACGCGGCCAAGGTCTGCGCCTATCTCCGCGATCATCCCAAGGTCGAGCGCGTCGGCTATCTGGGCTTCCTGGAAGGCACGGCGGGCGATGAGCGCCAGGCCGATATCTATCGCCGCCACTGCACCGGGGGCGGGTCGACCTTCTCGCTCTATCTCAAGGGCGGCGAGAAGGAAGCGTTCGCGTTCCTCGACGCGCTCAAGATCGCCAAGCTCGCGGTGTCGCTCGGCGGCACCGAGACCCTGGCCTCGCACCCGGCGGGGATGACCCACTTGTCGGTCCCCGACGCGCGCAAGCAGGCGCTGGGCATCACCGACAATCTGGTGCGCATCTCGATCGGCGTCGAGGACGCCGACGACCTGATCGCCGATTGCGAGCAGGCGCTGGCGGCGGTCTGACGCTCTGAGCGCCGACACCTACGACGCGATCGTCCTCGGCGCGGGCGGGGCGGGACTGATGTGCGCCGCCGTCGCCGGCCGGCGCGGGCGACGCGTGCTCGTCGTCGACCATGCCGACGCGCCCGGCAAAAAGATCCTGATCTCGGGCGGCGGGCGGTGCAACTTCACCAATCTGGGCGCCGCACCCGACCGCTATCTGTCGAACAATCCCCATTTCGCCAAGTCGGCGCTCGGCCGCTACACCGCGACCGACTTTCTCGACCTCGTCGAACGCCACCGCATCGCTTGGCACGAGAAGACCCTGGGCCAGCTCTTCTGCGACGGCTCCGCCCGCCAGATCGTCGACATGCTACTCGACGAATGCGAAGCGGGCGAGGTGACGATCCGCCTCCACTCGCCGATCCGCGACGTGGCCCATGCCGATGGCCGTTTCACCGTCGCGCATGGCGACCGCGTCGCGACCGCGCCCAAGCTGGTCGTCGCCACGGGCGGGCCGTCCATCCCCAAGCTGGGCGCCACCGGCTTCGCCTATGATCTCGCCCGTCGCTTCGGCCTGAAAGTGGTCGAGCCCCGGCCAGCCCTCGTGCCCCTCACCCTGTCGGGCGACGAGGCGCTGTTCCGCTCGCTCGCGGGCGTCGCCGCCCCCGTGGTCGCGCGCTGCGGCACGGCCGCCTTTGCCGAGGCGGCTTTGTTCACGCATCGCGGCCTGTCGGGCCCCGCCATTCTCCAGGTCTCCTCCTATTGGCGCCACGGCGAGGAGATCGCGATCGACTTCCTGCCCGGCCGGGAACGCGGCTGGCTGCTCGCCGCCAAACGCGCGCGGCCGCGCTCGACGCTCAAATCGGTCTTGCCCCTGCCCGACCGCCTCGCGACGACGCTCGTGGAGAGGATCGGCCTGGACGGTGAACTGGGCCGCCGCTCCGACGCGGTGCTCGCCGAAGCGGAACGGCGGCTGGCCGGCTGGCGGATGCGCCCCAATGGCTCAGAGGGGTTCGCCAAGGCGGAGGTGACGGTCGGCGGCATCGCCACCGACGCGCTCTCGTCCAAGACTTTGGAGGCGCGGACCATGCCGGGCCTCCACGCGATCGGCGAGGCCGTCGACGTCACCGGCTGGCTCGGCGGCTACAATTTCCAATGGGCCTGGGCGAGCGGTTGGGCGGCGGCGCAGGCGCTCTGAATCAGGTCGACTCTTCTTCGGCGGTCGGCTTGGCGGCATCGACACGGCCCCGATCGATGATCGCCTCGACCGCCTTGTCGCCCAGGCGCTGTGCGGTCTGCAGCGCGGCCTCGGGGGTGAATACCGCATCCTCGCCCTCGGGACATTTGACGACGACATCGCCGTCGCTCACCTTGACCTCGGCCGCCTTGTTCAGACGCTTGACCATGGCAGGTCTCCTGCCGGGATTTGGTGCCTCGTTCGCCCGGAGGACGGCGACATAGTCCAGATCGGCCCGATCCGCCAGATGCCGGCCGACAGGGGTCAGCCGTCGCCCATTCGCTCGATATCCGCACCCACCGCCTGCAATTTCTCCTCCAACCGCTCATAGCCGCGGTCGAGATGATAGACGCGGGCGACCTGAGTCTCACCCTCGGCGACGAGGCCGGCGAGGATCAGGCTCATCGACGCGCGCAGATCGGTCGCCATCACGGGGGCGCCGACCAGCCGGTCGACCCCGCGCACCACGGCGGTGCGCCCGCGAACCTGGATGTCCGCCCCCATGCGCGCCAGCTCGGGGACGTGCATGTAGCGGTTCTCGAAGATCGTCTCCTCCAGCACGCTGGTGCCGTCCGCCATCAGCAGCATCGCCATGAACTGCGCCTGCATGTCGGTCGCGAAACCCGGATAGGGCGCGGTCGACAGTTCGAGCGGGCGAAGTCGGCCGTCGCTCCTGATCCGCACGGTGCCGCGCCCTTCCTCCACCGTCACCCCCGCCTCGACCAGAGCCGACAGCGTGGCGCGCATCGCGTCCGCGTCCGCACCGACCAGCGTCAGGTCGCCCCCGGTGATCGCGGCCGCGCAGGCATAGCTGCCGGCCTCGATCCGGTCGGGCATCACGGCATAGGTGGCGCCGTGGAGCCGGTCGACACCCTCGATCTCCAGCCGCTCGGTCCCGACGCCCTCGATCCGCGCGCCCATCGCGATCAGGCAGCGGCACAGATCGACGATCTCCGGCTCGCGGGCCGCGTTCTCGATCAGGCTGGATCCCCGCGCGACGGCCGCCGCCATCAGCACATTCTCGGTCGCGCCGACCGACACGACGGGGAAGCGGTAGCGCCCGCCCGACAGCCGCCCGCCCGGCGCGGTCGCCTTGACGTAGCCGGCGGCGACCTCGATCTCGGCGCCGATCGCCTCGAGCGCCTTTAGATGAAGATCGATCGGGCGGTTGCCGATCGCGCAGCCGCCGGGCAACGACACCGTCGCCTCGCCGCCGCGCCCGACCAGCGGGCCGAGCACCAGGATCGACGCGCGCATCTTGCGGACGATGTCATAGGGCGCCTGGGAGGAGGTGAGCCGCCCCGCGCGGATGGTCATCACCCGCCCGAAATCCTCGGGTCGCGAGCCTTCGGTCTTGGTCGAGGCGCCGAGCTGGTTGAGCAGATGCCCGAAACCGTCGACATCGGCGAGGCGCGGCAGGTTGCGCAGCACCAGCGGCTCGTCGGTCAGCAGCGCGCAGGGCATGAGCGTCAGCGCCGCGTTCTTGGCGCCGGAAATGGGCAGGCGGCCTTCGAGCCGGCGGCCGCCGCGGATGATGATACGGTCCATCCCCGTTCCCTACGCCGCGCCGTCGCTCGCGCAAGTGCGACGGGGGTGTAACGACCCTTGATCGACTTTAATGCGGCGGCCCCAAGGCTTTGCGAGAGATGGTGAAACGGGGGAATGGAAAAAAGTGGCCGCCAGTTGTTTCGCCGAGCGCCTCGGCGATCTCACGACGTTGACCGATGCCGAGCAGCGGTCGCTGGCGCGGCTCGAAGTTCGCGAACGCGGCCTTCGCCGAGGCGCGGTGCTGGTGCGTGAGAACGAGCCGACGGGCGAGCTGTTCATCCTGAAGCGTGGCATGATGATGAGCTATGTGCTGCTCGACGACGGCAGCCGTCAGATCCTGCGCTTCCTGTTCCCGGGCGACATGCTGGGCGTGTCGGGGCTGGTCTATCGGCGCTCGCCCGAGACGGTGGTGGCGTTGACCGACAGTGCCGTCTGCCCGTTCGATCGGTCGGAAATGACCGGGATCGTCACCATGCACCCGCGCCTCGCCGCAATCATCATGGCGGTGAACCAGATGGAACGCGTGGCGCTGACTGACCGGCTGGCCGCACTGGGGCGGACATCGGCAAAGGGGCGCGTCGCCGCGCTGCTGCTGGAAATCCGCAACCGGATGCGCGCGCTCGACAAGGGGATCGTCGACACCTTCACCCTCGGGCTGACCCAGGAGGAGATCGGCGATGCAACCGGGCTGACCGCGGTTCACGTCAACCGGATGCTGCGGCAGATCGAGGATGACGGCCTGATCGCGCGCGAGGCGGGACGGGTCACGTTCCTGAACGAAGGCGCGCTGGCCCAGGCGGCGAACTACACCGACCGGTTCAGCGGCATCGACCTGAGCTGGTTGCCAGAGGCCCGGTAGAATTCGAAAGTGTGGGATGCGCCGCGGCGAAGCCGCGTCGTCGAACGGGGCCTAGCCCTCGCCGGCCGGGCTTGGGCGAGTCCTATGCCCGCTGCGCGGACTTAGGCAGCTCGTCGCCTCACGCCTTTTCCAGCGTGCATTGCAGCGGGTGCTGGTTCTGGCGGGCGAAGTCGGTGACCTGGCCGACTTTGGTCTCGGCGACCTCGTAGGAGAACACGCCGCATACGCCCACGCCCTTCTGGTGGACGTGGAGCATGACGCGGGTCGCGGCCTCCATGTCCATCCGGAAGAAGCGCTGGAGGCACAGGACGACGAATTCCATCGGCGTGTAATCGTCGTTGAGCATCAGCACGCGATAGGGCGTGGGCTGCTTGGTCTTGGAACGCGTGCGGGTCGCGACGCCGGTGCCGGTTCCGTCCTCGTCCCCGCCGCCGTCGCGGCGCTCGGCCATGGTCACCAGGGGTAAATGCATGGGGGTCAAGATAAGGCAGCGCCCCCCGGCGCGGCAAGGGGTCCCGAACACGGAAAAGGGCGACCATCCGCTGGATGGCCGCCCTTTTCGTTCACGTCGGATCGACGCGGCTGCGATTACGCGGCCGTCTTGATCCGGTCGGCGACCACCGCGTAGCGGCTGGAGATCGGCTGGGCGACCTCGCCGACGAGCTTCAGCATCGTCTCGGTCGTGCGCGAGGTCTCGGCGACCATCTGGTCGAAGGCGGCGCGGGCGAGCTCGGCCTGAACGCGCATCAGCTCGGTCGGCGACTTGACGGCGGTCATCTGGCGGAAGGCGGCGGTGCCGGCCTCGAACGAGCGACGCGCATAGTCGGCGGCGTGCTGGCCCATGGCCTCCATGCCCTTGGCGGCGATGCGGCCGGACTCGACCAGCGCCTCGACATTGCCTTTGTTCAGCTCGCTCATGTCCTGAACGAGCTTGGGCGCGCGCTCCATCATGTTCTTGGCGCGGTCGTTCATGTCGGCGAAGATCTGGGCGCCCTTGGTCTGGGCGGTCTCGGCGGCGGCGGTCATGGTGTCGGTGGTCATGGCGATTTCCTTCTGGATGCGTTCCGCCGGAGCCGCGGCGGTCGGGTGAACGATGGCCACCGGCTCGGGAGCCGGCGGGGTGGCGAGCGTAACGGCCGCGATATCGGCGTCGAGCGCGACGAGGATCGGCTCCGGTGCGGAGCGACCTGGGCGGGCGCGTTTGGTCGGACGGGCGGCGAGCGCGGCCGGGATCGAGTCGATGATGTCAGCTTCCGTCCGGTCCGAATCAGCCACGCCGCGCTCCTTTATTGCAGTGCAACATAGGACGGGTTACGCGAACGTCAAGCGGATTTGCTGCGGTGCACAATCAGCGACGGCTCGGCGCCCCGCATCCGGAAGCGATCCGCGATCCGCGATCCAGGCCGTTTAGAATCCACGGCACAACGCGCGCAGCGTCCACAGCAACAACGGCCGGTCGCGTACGACGCGTATCCCCAACATCCGACCGACCTGCGCCGGCGTGACCGGCACCCGGTAGAAGCCGCTCATCGCGACGACCTGGCGTGCGGTCAGCAGCGGCAGGAGCCTGGCCCACCAACGCGGCACACCGGCCGCGATGCACGCGGACCGGATCTCGTGGTTGCGCCGCGCCAAAGCAAAGTGCGTTTCAGGAGCAAGAAGGGAGTTGTCGGCGATCCGGATGGAGACGAGCGTTTTCTTGAACTGCAGCAGCCGAAAGCGCTTGCCGAAGCGGAGATAGAAGAAATGGTCCGCGCTGGGGTGTTCGTCGGCCCGGAAACCGCCCACAGCCTGGAGGTCGCGCTTGCGGCACACGAACCCCACCGTGTTGCCGGGGCATTCCCAAAACAGCTTGCGCGCGTCGATCCGCCGCGTTTGGCCGAACCCGAACCGCAGGAACCGCACGGCGCGACGGGCGATCGACTTCAGCCGGCCTTCGCCGACCGGCGTCGCGCGCTGATCGAGATTGGCCCTGTCGCAGATCAGCCCGTCGATGCTCGGCCGCGTGCCCAGCACGGCGAACATCTCGCGCGCCCATGACGGGTGAAGCAGGTCGTCGTCGTGCAGGATCGTGACCCACTCGCCCCGCGCTTCCTCCACGCAGCGGTTGAAGTTCGGGAACTCGCCGATATTGCGCCGGTTGCGAAGATAACGGAACGGTGCCGAAAGCAAGTTCGGTACAGCGTCCAGCAGCAGCCGATGCCCGTTCGACGCGGGATCATTGTCCACCACGATCACTTCAAACGGATAGTCGAACTTCTGTCCCAAGGCGGAAACCACCGCCTCCAGCAAAAATTCCGGGCGACGAAAAGTTGGAATAGCAATAGAGAGCAACGGCCTGTCGACAGGGCAGTCGCCCAGCAGCTCCTCCGCTCCGTCCACGTCACGCCCCAAGATACGGGAAATACTCGAAGATCAGGACGCCCTCCGACCACTCGCCGGTAGCAGCTTTGGTAATCTCGACGAATATTTCACCGTTGGTGATATTGTTGGGCTGAGTTGAAAACTGGTGGACGAAGTAGAGACCCCTATACCCTGCAGGTATATCAGCTGCCGGCCCGAGCGGGGTTGCGAAAGTACCGTCCGAGAATTGCTGCACCCTCGTCGTGGCGTTCTCGGTGAGCGTCGGATTCTCTATCCATACCGACAAGCCCAATTGGGCGACCGTCGCCCTGCCCGTCCCACCCATGTAGTTGGCATTGCGGCCTGTTTGGGGAAGCGGAATGACGAACCGTTTGCCGACGCGTGTGCCGATCGCCTGCCCATAGCCTGCCGAACGCGTGTCGATCAGGTACTGGCCCTGCGTCGGAACCGCGAACGCCTTGCGAGCGTCGAAGCTGTAATTGCCGGCCTGTCCGCCACGGACCTGATCCAGCTTGACGTTCTCGCAGGCGGACCAGGACAGCGCGGGATGCTGCCCCTCGCCGAGGAAGCTGACCAGATCGGGCCTGGGGGCCAGCATCATCTTCGCGAACGACCACGCGACCGTATCATGTCCGTGGATATAGGTCTTGTTGGAGCCGACCTCGATGATGCCGGGTATGCTGCCGCCATCGCAGTGGAGCCGGATGTTGTGCGCACCTTCCGTGCCGTTGCCGACCTTGATGAAGTTGCCCGAAATTCGCCGCGGACGGTTCCGCCGATCCGAAACGTACCGCATGATGAAAATCGATAATTGCCGTACCCGATTCCACCTAACGCATCCTTACATACCGCCCAGGCGCATTTTCGAGGGCGGGGAGGCTTCCCTGCCCCGGCACGCGCGCACCGTCCGCCGGAACCTCCGCCGCGTCGCGGTCGCGTAGCCAGCCGATCCAGTCGGGCCACCAGCTGCCCTTGATCTCGGTCGCCCCGGCGACGAAATCGTCGAGCGTCTCGACCCGCGCGTCGTTGGTCCAATATTGGTATTTGCCGGCCGCCGGCGGATTGACGACGCCGGCGATATGACCCGACCCGGCGAGCACGAAGCGCAGCGGTCCCTTGAACAGGTGGGTCAGCCGCCAGACGCTGGCGGCGGGCGCGATATGATCCTCGCGGCCCGCCTGGACATAGGTGGGTGTTTCGACGCGGGTGAGGTCGAGCGGCACGCCCGCGATCGACAGCCGCCCCGGTTCGACGAGCAGATTGTCACGGTAAAGGTCGGTCAGATAGCTCTGATGCCATTTGGCGGGGAGGTTGGTCGTGTCGCCGTTCCAGTGGAGCAGGTCGAAGGGGGTGTAATCCTCACCGAGCAGGTAATTGTTGGTGACGTAGTTCCAGATCAGGTCGCGCCCGCGCAGCAGATTGAAGGTCAGCGCCATGTAGCGGCCGTCGAGAAAGCCTTCGGGCGAGAGCGACGCGATGGTCTCCAGCTGGTCGTCGTCGATGAAGTGACCCAGCTCCCCCGAGCCCGCGAAATCGACCTGGGCGGTGAAGAAGGTCGCGCTCGCCACCTTGTCGGCTTCGCCCCTGGCGGCCAGCACCGCCAGCGTCGCCGCGAGCGTGGTGCCCGCGACGCAATAGCCGATGGTGTGGACCGCCGGCATGTCGAGCGCCGCGCGGACGGTGTCGATCGCCTCCACCTGCGCGGCGACGTAATCGTCCCAGACGATATCCTTCATGGTTGCGTCGGCGGACTTCCACGACACCATGAACACGGTCAGGCCTTGGTCGACCGCCCAGCGGATGAAGCTCTTTTCCGGCGTCAGATCTAGGATGTAGAAGCGGTTGATCCAGGGCGGGAAGATGACCAGCGGGGTCGCGAGCACCGTGTCGGTCGTGGGCGTGTACTGGATCAGCTCGTAGAGCGGGGTGCGGTGCACGACCTTGCCCGGCGTCATCGCCAGGTTGCGGCCGAGCTCGAACGCGGTCTTGTCGGTATGGGTGAGTTGCCCGGCCTTGAGGTCGCCCAGCATGTTCCTCATGCCTTTGAGCAGGTTCTCGCCGCCGGTCGCGATCGTGCGGTCGATCACCTGCGGGTTTGTCAGCGCGAAGTTGGACGGGCTCATCGCGTCGACGAAGCCGCGCGTCATGAAGCGCAGCTGTTCGCGGCGCTTGGGGTCGATGCCGTCGAGCGCGTCGACCTGGGCGAGCAGATGGTCGCTCATGAGCTGATAGCCGCGGCGGATCTGATCGAACACGGGCTGCTGCCACGCGGGGGCCTTGAAGCGCTTGTCCGCCACCGGCTCGGGTGCCGAGGCGGGCGCATTGGCCGGGTCGAGCGCCCGCTGCCACAGCCGCATCGTGTCGCGCCAGAAATCGCCCGCGCGCGCCAGCGTCGCCGGGTCGTTGAGGCCGGGCACGACGGGCACTCCCGGCGCGGCCGCGGCGGCGAGAGTCGCGTCGAGCATCGCCTGCTGGGCCTGGGTCAGGACCGTGGCCCAATGCTGGGCGATCTCCGTCGTCGGAGTCTCGGGGGCGGGGAGTGTCGGGTCGTCGGCCATGAAGTCCTCTCGATCGCCCAACGCCTAGCACCGCCGGACTTCTCCGTCATGCCGGACGTGATCCGGGGTGACGGGAGGAAAGCGCTAGGATAGGCTCCCGCGCGAAAGGCCAGCCCCATGACCGCCGCTCCCGACGATTTCTACCGCATCCGCCGGCTGCCGCCCTATGTGATCGCGGAAGTCAACGCGATGCGGGCGACGGCGCGCGCCGGGGGTGAGGACATCATCGACCTGGGGATGGGCAACCCCGACCTGCCCCCGCCCGCGCACGTCATCGACAAGCTGGCCGAGGTGGCGCGCAAGCCGGGGGCGCATGGCTATTCGGCGTCCAAGGGCATTCCGGGGCTGCGCAAGGCGCAGGCGGGCTATTATGCCCGGCGCTTCGGGGTGGAGGTCGATGCCGAGAGCGAGGTCGTCGTCACCTTGGGGTCGAAGGAAGGGCTCGCCAATCTGGCCCAGGCGATCACCGCGCCGGGCGACGTGGTGCTGGCGCCCAACCCCTCCTACCCCATCCATACGTTCGGCTTCATCATCGCGGGGGCGACGATCCGGTCGGTGCCGACCACACCCGACGAGCGCTATTTTGAGAGCCTGGAGCGCGCCATGGCGTTCACCGTGCCCAAGCCGTCGGTGCTGGTCATGGGCTATCCGTCCAACCCGACCGCCGAGGTGGTCGACCTGGCATTCTACGAGCGCGTCGTCGCCTTCGCGAAGGAGCATGGATTGTGGGTGCTGAGCGACCTCGCCTATTCCGAGCTTTACTATGACGGCCGCCCCACCCCCTCGATCCTGCAGGTGCCGGGCGCCAAGGACGTGGCGATCGAGTTCACCTCGCTGTCGAAGACCTATTCGATGGCGGGGTGGCGGATCGGCTTCGCGGTCGGCAACCGGCGGCTGATCGCGGCGCTGACGCGGGTGAAGTCGTACCTCGATTACGGCGCGTTCACGCCGATCCAGGCGGCGGCGGTGGCGGCGATCAACGGGCCGCAGGACATCGTGGAGAAGAATCGCGAACTGTACCGGTGCCGCCGCGACGTGCTGGTCGAGAGCTTCGGGCGCGCGGGGTGGGAGATCCCCTCCCCTAAGGCATCGATGTTCGCCTGGGCCCCGCTGCCCCCCGCGCTCGCGCATCTGGGGTCGCTGGAATTCTCCAAGCAGCTTCTGACCCACGCCCATGTCGCGGTCGCGCCGGGGGTCGGTTACGGCGAGAATGGCGAGGGCTATGTGCGGATCGCCATGGTCGAGAATGAGCAAAGGCTGCGCCAGGCGGCGCGCAACGTGAAGCGCTATCTGACGAGCATGGGGGTCAACACGCCGGCGCGGGGCGCGGGATGAGGACGCGCGCCGCGGAAGTTCAATGGAGGTTCAGGCATGAACGTGGTCTTGCTGCGCGGGTAGCCGGCCGGCTGCGCGCTCGGCGACTTGCGGGAAGGTCGACGAGGTGACGGAGCGGACGCCCGGTCGGCCCGGCTCGACGAGAAGCGTGGTATCGTCGCCATGCCGTAGGACAGCGCTTCTTTCCGGCCGCTCCCAACCTGTCTCCTGTGACCGTGTCGGCACCGGGGGCGTGCCGGTGCCGGCGCCAGCCCTCACGACGACGAAGTCGCCGTGGCGCGCTCGGCATCGTCGGCGTCGGGATCCCGGCCCTGGCCCCGGTCGAGCATCCGCATGACGGGCGTCACGGTCAGTCCGTGCATCAGGATGGAGAGCAGGACGACGAGACCCATCAGCGCCCATAACCGCTCGCGACCGGCCATCTCCATGTGGTTCAGGCCATAAGCCAGATAATAGAACGAGCCCATGCCGCGAATGCCGAAAAAGGCGAGCGTCAGCTTCTCGCTCAGATCCGCCCGAAACCCCTTGAGCCCGATCAGCCCCGCGACCGGGCGGACGACGAGCAGGATCAGGGCGGCCGCCGTTATCTCGGGCCAACCGAGCGGCGCCAGCAGACCGCTCACCAGGGCGCCCCCGAACAGCAGCAGCCCCGCCATCATCGCGATACGCTCGATCTGTTCGGTGAAGTCGTGCATTTCGCGCTGGAAGTCATGGCTTCGATGCGCATGCCGGATGGCGAGCGCGGCCACGAACACGCCCAGGAAGCCGTAGCATTGCGCGATCTCACACACGCCATAGGTGATGAGCGTGGCGGCGATCGCGATCACGCCGTCGCCCGTTTGGGCGAGCTTGCTCTCGGCGGGAATATGGAAGGTGATCCACCCAAAGACGCGCCCGACCAACCAGCCGATCGCAATGGCCGCCGCGATCTCCCACAGAACGCTGTGCAGCATCCATTTCACGGCCCAGGGCTCCCCCGTCGCGGCCGCCGCCGCAAGGACCACGGCAAGGTTCACGAACGGAAAGGCGAGCCCGTCGTTGAGCCCGGCCTCGGAGGTGAGGCCGAAACGCACCTCGTCCTCCTCGCCCGTCTTGGGCGGGCCCACCTGGACGTCGGCGGCCAGCACCGGATCGGTGGGCGCCAGGGCCCCGCCGAGCAGGATCGCGAGCGGCAGCGGCAATCCGAGCACCCACACGCCCAGCGCCGTGATCGCCGCGATGGTGAGCAGCATGGTCGGGCCGAGCAGTCGCCAGGTGATGTTCCACTGTTTCCAGCCGAACACCCGGTCGAGCTTCAACCCCGCGCCCATCAGCGCGATGATGACCACGAATTCGGTGAAACGCTCCACGAAATCCGGGTGAAGCACCGGCGACGGCACGACCGGCATCGGCACGAACCGGAACAACGCCGCGCCGATCGCGATGCAGACGATCGGCAGCGACAGCGGCAGCTTCTTGAGCGCGAGGGGAAGCCAGGCGACCAACGCGATCAGCAGACCCGCTCCCGTCAGGGCGAGGATATAGGGATCAGGTGGCCAAGTGAAGACGTCGGACATCGCTGCCCAACGCCCGACGCGTCCTGTCGTTCACGTCCGACTTCACCGACAGCGCACGTCCCGGTCGGCAGACCAATCGCTCCATGGGGCGGGCGATTCGGCCGTCGTCCTCGGCTCCGGGCAAATCGTCCAGGCGAGGCCCGCGCAGGTGAGCGCCTTTACCCCCTTTGGCCGGCCGCAACGTCATCCTGGCGGCAGTGCGGGTGCGGCCGGTGCTGTCGCCGGGAAGATCAAGGGCGAGCCGGCCGGGCGAGCCGCGCCGGTGCGACCTCCCATTGCGCCGCGATGCCCGTTGCACCGATTCCCGCCCTCGCAGCCGAGTTGCTCCGCTACTTCGCAGACGCCATAGCGTCCCTATGCACCCCGGTTTCGCCTTTTCCACCCGCTTCGCCGTCCGTTATGCCGAGATCGACGGGCAGAAGGTGGTCTTCAACTCGCGCTACCTGGAATATGCCGATGTCGCGGTTTCCGAATGGTGGGCGTGGACGGGGATCGGCGCAGCGCTAGGGGCGGTGTGGGACGAGACCGAATTCCATGTGCGCCGCGCCGAGGTGGATTATCTCAAGCCCTTCGTGCTGGGCGATACCGTCGAGGCGTGGGTCAGGATCGACCGGATCGGGGGTTCGAGCATGGTGCAGCAGTTCGAGCTGCGCCACGGCGGGACGGGCGCACTTCATGCGACGGTGGCGCTGGTGGTGGTCAACGTCCACCTGCCGACGGGGCGGCCGGTCGCGATCAAGGGCGATGTGCGAGCGTTTCTCGAGGGGCTTTTAAACGGGCAGCCCGAGCGGGTGGCGTGAGGAGTTTTCGGTTCACGCAAAGGCGCTAAGTCGCGAAGAAGATTTGTCCACGCGGAGACCGGAGACAAAGAGAGAGTCTGAGGCTGCGCGCATATTCCGCCGCGTAAGCGGCCTTGCTTCAAGAAATCTCGATCCATTGCTGCTGCTTGCGCAGCGAAGGGTGCCGCCGCCGACATACCCTCCCCGCGCCTCCGCGCCTCCGCATGAACCGACTTCCTTGGACTTCTTCGCGGCTTCGCGCCTTCGCGTGACCCCTATTCGGCCGCCTGTTGAAGGCCGATCTCCCCAGGCAGCGCCCAGATCAGGTCCTGCTTTCCCAGTACCCGTCCGTCGTGACTCAGCACGGACACCTGCTGGATCGGCAGGCGGTCGCGCTCGTCGACCAGCACGGGAAAGGCAGGCTCGCCCGTTTCCCATTGCTCGCCCCATTGCCGGAGCGCGATCATCGTCGGGAGCAGCGCGAAGCCTTTTTCGGTCAGGCGGTATTCGACCTTGCGGCGGTCGTCGGGACAGGGCTCGCGTCCCAGGATGCCGTGGCGGACCAAGCGACCCAATCGATCGGAGAGGATGTTGCGGGCGATGCCGAGCTCGCTGAGGAACTCCTCGAAATGGTGAAGGCCGTTGAACGACGCGCGCAGGATCAGGAACGACCAGCGCTCGCCCACCGCCTCCAGCGCGGCGGGAAGGCTGCATTCCGAGAGTTTCTCGCGCAGCTTGTCCATCGAACATCCTCTCTCTTTCAGCGACTTGTACCCGAAGGCGCCCAGTCACGCCATGGACATGTAGGTTTTAGGTTGCAACTGGAAACCTAGTGAGATAGGTAGTGATCCGCAACCTGATCGCGAAGGAACCGCATCATGAACCGCCTGCCCATCCTCGCCGCCTCCCTCGCCGCCACGCTGACCCTGGTCGTCGGCGCCAGCGACGCCCGCGCGCAAGCCGCCGTGCCGGGCGCCTATTATGTCGCGGTGCCCGAGACGCCGGCGGGCAAGGCGAGCGTCATGACCCGCTCCACCCCCTGGGCGCTGCGCGGCGATGCCTATGTCGCCGCCCGCGCACCCGAGCGCGAGATGGTGCTGTGCCAGACGCTCGCGCGGAGCGTCGGCCGGCTCCGGAGCTTCTCCGCAGGCGGCACCGCGCTCGACGGCGCGGCGCTGGAAAAGTGCAACGCGCGCGCCAAGGCGATGCCGGCCACCGCGATGGCGGCGCGCTGAACGCAACAAAGCATTGCAAATCATCGACACGCAGGCCCAAGTGGCCCGCGTGTTGAGACAATATGAACTCGTCGATCGGGTCCTGGACTACGACCCGCAAGCCGACGAGGCGCTGCTCAACCGCGCTTATGTGTTCTCGATGAAGGCCCATGGGTCGCAGAAGCGCGCCTCGGGCGATCCTTATTTCAGCCATCCGATCGAGGTGGCGGGCATCCTGACCGACCTGCGGCTCGACGACGAGACGATCGCCACCGCGATCCTCCACGACACGATCGAGGACACGGTCGCGACACCCGAGGAGATCGTGCGGCTGTTCGGCCCCTCGGTCGCGCGGCTGGTCGACGGCGTCACCAAGCTCAGCAAGATCGAGGCGCAGACCGAGAACGAGCGCGCGGCGGAGAATCTGCGCAAGTTCCTGCTCGCCATGTCGGACGATATCCGCGTGCTGCTGGTCAAGCTGGCCGACCGGCTGCACAACATGCGCACGCTCCACCACATCGCCAAGCCCGAGAAGCGCCGGCGGATCGCGCGCGAGACGATGGACATCTATGCGCCGCTCGCCGAGCGGGTGGGCATGTACGAGTTCATGAAGGAGATGCAGACGCTCGCCTTCGAACAGCTCGAACCCGAGGCGTACCAGTCGGTCAACCGGCGGCTGGAGCAGCTGAAAGAGGGTGGCGGCGATCGTATCGTCAAGATCGCGTCGGGGCTGAAACTGGTGCTCGGGCGCGCGGGGATCGAGGCGGAGGTATCGGGACGCGAGAAGCACCCCTTCTCCATTTGGAAGAAGATGGCCGAGCGGCACATCAGCTTCGAGCAATTGTCCGACGTCATGGCGTTCCGCGCGATCGTGCCGACCGTCGAGGATTGCTACCGCGCGCTGGGCGTCATCCATCGCCGCTGGCCGATGGTGCCGGGGCGGTTCAAGGATTATGTCTCGACCCCCAAGCGCAACGGCTATCGCTCGCTCCACACCACCGTCATCCATGCGGAGAACGCCCGCATCGAGGTGCAGATCCGCACGCCCGAGATGCATGCCGAGGCCGAGTACGGGCTGGCCGCGCATTGGGCGTACAAGACCGGGGAGGGTGGCGGCAAGGTCCGCGCGGATTCGAACCATAGCTGGATCCGCGATCTCGTCGAAATCCTCGATACGGCGGGAAGTCCCGAGGAACTGCTCGAACATACGCGCATGGCGATGTACGCCGACCGCATCTTCGCCTTCACGCCGCGGGGCGAACTGATCCAGCTGCCCAAGGGCGCGACGCCGATCGACTTCGCCTATGCGGTCCATACCGATCTGGGGGACCAGGCGGTGGGCGCCAAGGTGAATGGCCGCGTGGTGTCGCTGAAGACGGTGATCGAGAATGGCGATCAGGTGCAGATCCTGCGCTCCAAGGCGCAATCGCCGCAAGCCGCGTGGCTGAACATCGCCACCACCGGCAAGGCGCTGGCCGCGATCCGGCGCCACCTGCGCCATGCCGAGCGCGACGAGGGGGTGAAGCTGGGGCGCAAGATCTATGACGACATCGTCCAGCGCCTGCCCGCCCCGATCGGCGCGGACGCGGTGCCGCTGGCGCTGAAAAGGCTGAAGCTCGCCGACGAGGCCGGGCTGATGCACGCCATCGCGCGGCGATCGCTGTCCGACGCGGCGGTGATGGAGGCGCTGATGCCCGGATCGACCGGGGCCGATGTCGGCGACATGGGGCGCCAGGCGGGGGCGATCTCGATCAAGGGGCTGACGCCGGGCGTCGCGTTCGACCTGGGCGATTGCTGCCGCCCGGTGCCAGGCGACCGGATCGTCGGCTTGCGGCGCCCCGATGCGGGGATCGAGGTCCATCGCATCGATTGCGGGGTGCTGGGCGAACTCGCCGAGCGCGCCGAGGGCGAGACCGACTGGGTGGACGTGTCCTGGGGCGACAAGGCGGACGGCGGCGTCGCGCGCATCCAGGTGGAGGTGAAGAACGAGCCGGGCGCGCTGGGGATGCTCGCGACCATCATGGGCCAGCACAAGGCCAACATCATCAACCTGCGCCTCGACGCGCGCGACGCGCTCTACCACACCAATACGATCGACGTGGAGGTGCACGACCTCCACCAGCTCATGCGCCTCCTGGCGGCGCTGCGCGCGGTCGAGGCGGTCCACGCGGCGGACCGGGTTTAGGAAGTCCATATAACCGGCGCGGCTGAGCGGGCAGCGCACATACGTCATCACCACCAGACGGATGGAACACCGGCATTGGCGCTCGCGTAAACGAAACGGTTACCGCCGCCGATTGCGTCTTGCGGCGGAGCAGATGTCACTCCGCCGATCACCGGCATCGGACCGTAGGTGAAGCTGCCGGATGTGCCGAACTCGAGATAATCCATCTTGCCGCGCGCCCCGGCGAACAGATGGACCGTCGCGGCAGGGCGAAGCCGTACGGCTCCCAAGTCCCACTCCATACCGAGTAAGATCCGCCACCGCATCGGCGTTGCCGTGTCACGTAGGCCCGCGGAGCGTCACAAGGCGGGCCGACACGTCGACCAACCCTGATCTCACGGACACATCCGCCGACGCAACAGCACCGACGTGCCACCTCGACCGTCCATTCGAGCACCGGTCTGACCTTCTGGCCAACCGCCCTAACGCGGTATGGCGATGGTCACCCGCCGGTTCCTCGCCCGGCCCGCCTCGTCGTCCGTGCCGTCAGGCGCGGTGTTCGCGGCGACCGGTTCGGACTCGCCAAGACCCTCCGACTTGAGCCGTTCGCCGGGCACGCGGCCGGGGCCCGACAGCCAGGTCACGACGGCCCTCGCCCGGTCGCGCGACAGCTTGTCGTTGTACGCCTCGTCGCCCTTCGCGTCCGTATGACCCGCCACCGTCACGGTGCCGGTGCCGCCTTGAAGGATCAGCTCAGCCGCGGTGGCGAGCTTGCCGGGCGCTTCGGTCGACAAGGAAGCGGAGTCGAAGTCGAACAGGACATCGGCCGCGATATCGACGATCGTCTCCGTGTCGGTCCGTCGCACGTCGAACCCGGAGATGCTGCCTCGAAGCCCGCTGACCGATCCGGAAAGCGCCTGGCCGCCGGACGTCATCTGTGGGGCGATGCTCGAAGCGACCGGTCGATCCCGGTCGGACCGGGCGCCCGAAGCCGGCATCCGGGCCTGGTCGGCACCGTTCTCCGCCCGGCCGGTCGCGCCGTCCGAGCAGGCGACCAGGGCCAGCCCGCAGAACGGGACCAGGCGCCCCTTCATTGTTGCCGGCTCACCGGAACCCCGTCGAACGGCCCGACCTTGGGGATGTTCACCGACACCGTCGGGCTGGTCGCGGGCGGCGCTGGGAACTTCATCCAGACGATCGCGGTCTCGCCCTTCTGCGCCGAAGGCCGGATGTTCTTGGTCACGAACAGCGGGGCGGCGAGCCAGGCGCCGGACTGATCCTTGAGAATGCCGTATCGCTGCGACGTGGCATCGTCGATGACGCTCACCTCCTCGGCGGGGAAATAGTCGCTGAACGACTCGTCGCCCGGCGCGATATAGGCGAGTTGCACGGTGAGGATGTCGCCGGTCACGGCCGCGCGGGTCAGGTCCACACGCACTCCATCCGGCCCTTGCTGGGTCTGGATCGGTGGCGCGACGGGTGCGGGTGCCGAAGCGGGCTGCGCGGTGTCGCGGACCACCGATCCGGTTGTCGAAGCCGGATCGACGGCGATCGGCGTCGCGTCGCCCGTCGCTGCGTCGGAGTTCTCGTTCGGCCCGGCTTGCCCGCACGAGGCCAGCAGCACCGATGCGACAAGCATCGGTGTGAGGCTCAATCCGGGGCGAGCGGAAGTGACGAGGTCTAGAGCGCGAGTGCGCATCGGTGAAGTCCTTTCAGAAGGGTTCGTGGACTGGGTGCGCGTCAGGCTTCGAGCCGAGAATGTCCTGGGTTGACCGTTTAGGCGAGTGCGAAGCCCCGCGCCACGGGTGCGCGATGAGGCGGCCTTGGATCCGACGGGGGAAGCCACCAACATCATCACCCTTGAAGCCGCGGGGCAGCCGAGGCCGCCTTGGGATCGCCCCCGAAGCGGTTGACCCCCTTTTTGCCGGGGAGAGCCATCACGACCAGATGCGCCAGCGCGACGATCGTGTCGATGGCCGGTATCGCCGCGCCGATCACGAGGGCGAGCACCCACCAGCCGCTCAGCCCGAGGTCGTGCAACCGCCGCGTCGTGACGGCCATCAGGGGAACGACGAGCGGGAGAAGGGCGAACCCCGCCCAGATCGTAAACCTCGACGCCATTTCCCCCTGGGACCGGAATGACCCCGATGCGGCGATCATCGCGATCCCGGCCGTCGCGATCGCGATCAAGCACAGAACCACGAACCACCAATATTCGCGACGTCGGGAACGGCCCTGGAAGTCGGCATAGCGGCGCAGCGGCAGCAGCATCCAGCTCATCACATTCCCTCAACGCACTTACCCAACCAGCTAGAGCCTGCTTATCGGGCCGCGCAAGCGCTTACATGGCACGAGGAGCGGAAGATCGGATCAGGGCCTCACGCGAGTACGTCATGCGCTCACGTCGCTCCTCTCGGTCGAGCCGATGACGCACTGGCCATGCTGATGTACCCGGCGATCGGCAGATAGCCGACTTCCCCCGCCCCTCGAAAGCGACGTCCCGCCTCCGGACGTCAGGGTCAAGCGGCGCATTACCGGTTGGGGGGCCGGCATCATCCGAGAAGAGCCCCACAGAGGAGTGCTGGCCCGTGCTCTCCGAATGGCCTAGCGTCCGGGCCGAACGGAGCCGCGACCATGATCACGCAATTGATTTATATGTCGGAGCCGTTCGGCTACGACAGCGCCGTACTTTCAGCGATCCTGGCGACCGCGCGCCGTAACAACGCGCGTCACGGGATCACCGGCGCGCTGATCTGCCGCCACGATGTCTATCTCCAGCTGATTGAAGGCGACGCGGCGGCGATCGACCAGCTGTTCGCGCGCATTTCGGTCGACGACCGGCACCTTGCGGTGACCCTGCTCAATCGCGCGGAGGTTGCCGGCCGCGTCCTTCCCGATTGGGCGATGCTGCATGACCCCGCGCGCTCCTGGCTCTGGTCATCCGCTGAGGTCGGCCGTGGCGCGATACGGCAGGCAACCCCGGCGGCGCTCCAGCAGGTGTTCGCACGCGCCGCCGTCGAGGCATCGACCGCCTGATCGGCCCCGCTAAACAAGCTCTTGCGCGCGACTGTCGGGTTGGCGAGGCTGGCGGTCACACGGTCGAGGGCAGATCGGACTTTATGACGGGCAACCACATAGTCGGTCCAGACGCGATTGCCCCGGCGGCACCCGACCTGCTCACTGCGAAGTCGCGCAGACGACGGATATGCGTGCTGGGAGCCACAGGCACCATTGGTCGTGCGACGACCGCCGCACTCGTGGGGCGTGGCTACGAAGTCGTCTGTTTCGTCCGACCTCGCGCCGGAGTCGGTGGCTCCCTGACCCCGGCCGGCGCCCGGCGGCTGCTCGATGGTGCTACCGTCAAGCTGGTGCATATCGCCGATCCGGTGTCGCTCGCCCGCGACGGGTTCGACGGCGAACGCTTCGATGCGGTGATATCCTGCATGGCCTCGCGGACCGGTGCGCCGAAAGACACCTGGGCGATCGATTATCGCGCCCATCTGAACGCGCTGCGAGCGACGCAGCAGGCAGGCGTCAGCCACTTCGTCATGTTGTCCGCCATCTGCGTCCAGAAACCTTTGCTCGCTTTTCAAAGCGCCAAACTGGCGTTCGAGGCGGCGCTGATCGGCTCGGGCCTGCGCTACTCGATCGTGCGCCCCACCGCATTCTTCAAATCTCTGTCCGGTCAGATCGAACGCGTGAGCAAGGGCCGCCCCTTCTTGGTGTTCGGGGATGGAACGCTGACGGCCTGCAAGCCCATCAGCGACCGCGATCTGGCCGAGTTCATCGCCTGTTGCCTGGAGGACGAGAGCAGATGGGATCGGATCCTGCCGATCGGCGGGCCGGGAGAAGCGATCACCCCTCGTCAGCAGGGGGAAATGCTGTTCGCCTTATCGGGCCGCCCCGCCCGTTTCCGCTCCGTCCCGGTGGCGCTGTTGGATGTCATCGCCCAAAGCTTGGGAACGCTTGGGCGGATCGCCCCATCGCTGGCGGAAAAGGCCGAACTTGCCCGCATCGGCCGCTATTACGCGACGGAGTCCATGCTGGCGATCAACCCGTGCACAGGACGGTACGACGCGGCCGCCACGCCCTCGACGGGCACGGATACCCTGTTCGACTTCTACCGATCCGTCCTTGCCGGGGCCCTCGCGCCGGAACGGGGTGACCATGCAATATTCTGAAGCGCCAGTTGCGATCAAAATCAGGCTTTCATCAGGTGAAATCTCGCGGTTCAGGCGCTGTCAGTCTAACGCGAGTCGCTCTCTGCAGGATGCACTCAGGTCTTTCAGCGCGGCGGCCTAGCTCGCGAGGATCTGCCACTTAGTCAGGGCGGCGGAGGGTCGTTCTCGGTAGATCTGGCGGTCGGTGAGGTGGCGTTCGAGGTTGAAGTGGTTGTGGACGTTGGCATGGACGGAGGCGAGCTTCTGTAGAGAGTTCATCCGCCTGAACCGCTGCATGGCCCGCTCTCGTCGTCGAAACGGCAGGTGCGAGTTCTCCACCCGGTTGTCGGCCCAGCGGCCCACCTCCTGCTTCTCCCGGTTGCCTAACTCGTTCATGGCAGCGCCATAGGAGCGCAGCCCGTCGGTGGTGATCGCCTCAGGGCTGCCATGGCGCTTCAGCGCCTTCTTCATGACCGGAGTGCCGCGTCCTTGTCCCGGGTCTTCGTGACGTAGCTCTCGAGCACCTCGCCCTCGTGGTCGACTGCTCGCCACAGGTAGACCATCTCGCCACCGAGCTTCACGTACATCTCGTCCAGGTGCCACCGCCGATGCCGGAAGCCTCGCATGCGGCTAACCCGCTGGCGGCGTACCTCGCCTGCGAACATGGGCCCGAACCTGTTCCACCACAGCCTGACCGTCTCGTGGCAGATGTCGATCCCGCGCTCGAACAGCAGGTCCTCGACGTTCCTGAGCGACAGCAGGAAGCGTACGTACATCATCACCACGAGCCGGATCACCTCCGGCGACGAGTTGAAATAGCGGAACGGACTGGCAGGCTTGCGCGGGCGAGGCATGCCGACCCCCTACCCTGCCCGGCCCCGATCGCCATCCGGTGCGTTTGGTCTGATAGTGCCGTCCGCTTTCGTAGCTGCGGCTGCGGCTTCGACCCCGAGCCGGCCGCTCGGGATCTTAGACTCAGGCCTCGCTAATCACCGCCGCTACAACCCGCTCTCGCAGGTCCATCGAATAAGGTCGCGCCATGGCTGACCTCCAAGCGGCCGGGTGTCCGCCCGGCCCTGCGACTACCGCCCCAGGTCCGACACCCCGCGTGTCGCCAGCTCCCATTTGCACCGGTCGCCCAACCCCGGCGTGGCGTCCATGCCCGCCAACCCGTGCACGGGGCTGACCGAGCACGGCACGGCGGGGATGTAGATCGCGCGCCCGCACCAGTCGCACATCGTGTGGCCGTCATCGGTCGGGGGCGTCGTCCGGGGCAGGGGAACGACCGACGCGGTGTTCCGATCTTGTGCAAGATCACGATTCATCGGTGTGAGGACGTTCATGCCGCGAGCGGAGCCAGGATCGCACCCAGATAGTCAGGCTCGGCCGCTACCCGCTCCAGATGCGGATGGCGTAGCCCGTCATGATAGGGGATCGCGACCGTCCGAACGCTCCGGCCCTTGGCGACCGTCAGTTCGACGGGCTCGCCGTCCACGGCCGCCGCGACCGCGTGCTCGACCTCGCCAGGGGCGAACGCCCTGCCGTTCACCGCGACGATCCTCGTGCCCACGGTCAGCGCGGCGTGAAAGGCGGGGCCGTCCCACATCACGTCGGTCAGCACACCCTCGGGATCGAAGGTCAGCCCGACCGAATAGCTGAGATCGGTGCGGGCGAAGGCCGATTGCGAGCCGATCTCGAACGCGCTGGGATGATCGCGGTAGATGAGCCGGTATCCGCCCCGCTCGATCCCTGCGAGCGGCGCCCCCCGATGGGTGTCGGTCAGCCGTTCGTGGAACATCGCGGCCCAGTCGAACGGCGCGATCACCGCGAGGGCGTCTACCACGTCGTCGAAGACATAGGTCCGGGTCGCCCAGCCGCCGTCATGATGTCCGAAGAAGTCGCGCGCGAAATCGTCCAGCGACCGCGCCCCGTCCGTCAGCTGACGCAGCCGCGTATCGACGTCGAGCCAGACCAGGGCGCCTTCCGAATAATAATCCTCGCTGCGCTGCCAGCTGGCCCAGGGCAGTGGCGCGCGCGCGGCGATGATCGGATCGCGCGTGGTGTCGATGGTCGGGCGCCAGCGGCTGCCGGGGCGCACGTCGTAGCGCGCGGCGGTCTGCGCTAGAGCGCCCAAGGTCTGCTCCACGCTCCACAGCTCTGCGCGGGCGCACAGGACCTGGCTCCAATATTGGGTCTGGCCTTCATAGACCCACATCAGGCTGTTGCGGATCGGCTTCTCGAAACAGGGCGTCCAGGAGTCCGCGCCGCGCCGGTGCTTGCCGTTCCAACTATGGACATATTCATGGGGAATGGTGTCGCGCCGGACGAAGCTGGCGTCCCAGTCCGCGAAATAAGCGGGCGTACTGACCGCGTCGCAGGACCGGTGATGCTCGACGCCGATGCTGGTCATCTCATCGCTGAGCGCCAGCAATATCTCGTAACGGTCGAAGTGCCGCGCGCGGAACAGCCGGTCGGCTTGCACGACCAGCGCGCGGTGCGGCTCGATCTGCTCGGGCGTGGCCTCCAGCAGGCGCGGCTGGTCGGCGACGATGTTGAGGCTCACCGTCCCGCTCTCGTCCAGCGCGACGCGGCGGAGATGGCGCCCCGCCAGGACGGGCGAGTCGACCAGCACGTCGAGCGGTGTCGTCGCGAACCGCCAGCACGCGCCGTCCCGCCCGGCCCCTTCCAGCGCGCAGGCCATCTCCCAATCGTCCGGCAGCGTCACGCTGGCGTCGACCGCGATCCGACGCGCGAAGTGACCCGCCGGATAGAGCAGCACCGTGTTCCATTGCAGCGCCAGCATGTCCGGCGTGGCGATCACCCGGCCCTGCGCCGGATCGGTCGGCGACAGGAACTGGAACTCCAGCTCGATCCGGTCCGCACCGTCCGGCACGTCGACATGAAAGGCGTTGACCGTGACGGGGTGGCGCTTCCACGTCAGCGTCTCGCCGCGCGCGCGGACCACCAGCCCGGCGAACAGCTCGATCGGCGCCTGCGGCGCGTGAAAGCCGGGCAGCCATTTCGGATAAAGCAACATGATCGGCCCGGCGCGTTCGACGGGAATGACCTCGCGCACGCGGTAGATGCCACGCAGCACGTCCGTGGCGTCGACCGCGAGCGAGATCGTTCCGGGATAGTCCTCGTCGCGCGGCTCGGGCACCCCGGCCGGTTCGGGCAGGGGCTGCGGCGCGACCGCGTCGGGATCGCCGCGACCGGCCATAGCGCCATCATCGTTCCTGGGGGTCATTCCGCCGCCTCCAGCATATAAGCGTGATCGGCATTGGCACGGTCGGCGCGGCACCGGCGGCGATCATGGACAAACCGCTCGATCATCGACACCAGCGGCGGCAGATAGGACTGGACCGGGCGGCCCGCCCCGATCCTGATGAAACTGCCCTTGTCGACGATGGCGCAGGGTTGGTGTCCCGCCACGGTCGCTATCAGCCGCGCGACATCGGCCAGCGACCAATCCTCCTCCGCCACGAAATGGACGGTGCCGGTCAGGCCGTCGAGCAGCAGGTCGAGCACCCCGTCGACCAGGGTGGGCGCATAGACGCCCGTCCAGCGGGGCCAGGCTTCCACGCGAAGCCGGTCGCCGCGACGCAACAGGTCGAGCTCGTCGAGCAGCCGTACCGCCCTGGCCTCCTCGTCGGCGGCGTCGAAGACCGGCCCGGTCTCGACGACGAGCATATCGCGCGGGCTGTCGGGGACCGGCACGCGCTCCGTCTCGGGGTCGTGGGGGTGCAGGATCGCACCGACGATGCCGAGCGTACGGCACGACCGGGCCAGCGCTTCCTGCGTCACATCACCGGCTGCCAGACGAAGGTCGAGAACCGCCCAGGGGTGAAGCGCCGCCAATTGGCCTTCTCCGCCATCGACCAGCGCGTGATGGAGCCCGCGCGCCTCGCACGCCGCGACCGCCACCCGCGTCAGCAGCGGATCGCCATCGACGATCGCCAGCGGACGTGGCTGCGGCTTCAATCCGGGCCCGGCCGTCACCGCGAAACCATGAGCGGGCTCATGCCAGGCGTGCCGTTCGGGATGCCACCAGCCGGGAACGTCCAGGCCGGGCCCGCTCGGCCGCTCGCCCCGCGCCAGATCGGCCAGCACCCGCGCCATCAGCGTCGGCCGTGGCACGCCGCCGCGGATGTCGAACACGCCGGGCTCGTAATGGCCGGCGGCTTCGGTCACCATCCGGTTCCAGTCATGCGCTCCCAGCAGCGACCAGGCAGTGACCGACCGCACGTCCACCCCCTCGCGCCGCAGCGCCTCCGCCTTGTCCCAGACATCGATGAACCAGCGCGCCTGCTCCTCGCGGGTGGAGCCGTTATGGCATTCGGTGATGGCGATGGGCAGGCGATAGCGCTCCCAGGTCTGTTGAACGAGCTCGCTCAGGCCCAGCACCTGGCCGGGCAGGTTGCGCGCGGCGTCGACATCGACATGCGCGATGCCCTCGCACTCGCCGAGCTCGCGATCCGCCAAGCCGCGCGCGCCGTGCAGCTCGATCCGGTGGTCCAGCAGCCGCTCGCTCGAGAGATAATGGTTGATACCGATCACGTCGGGCGGACACGGATCGTCGGCGATCGCGCGGAGCCGGGCTTCGAGCCCGAAGTCGACCAGCCGGTCCCACAGCGCGTGGCCGGGCGTCACCGTCCCGCACAACAGGTCCCACCCCATCCACCGCCGCTCGTTCTGATACGCCGCTTCGCGCAGCAGCGGCGCGGTGGCGTGGCAATAGCCCAGATCGTCGGTCTGGATCAGCCGCGCCTGCGGGTTGATCCGGCGGATCGCCCGCATCGCCAGCCGCGTCGCGTCGGTCTCGTTCAGCAGCGCGCGCCAGAACGCTTCCTCGTCGCGGTGATGCGGATACCAGAAGCCGTACAGCGCGCTGAACCGGGCGGTCGTGAGCGGCTCGTTGACCGGGGTATAATCGGTCACCCAGGGGTAGCGCTCCGCCACGGCGGCGGCATGGCGCGCGAGTCCGGGAGCGAAGCCGTCGTCGAGCAACGAGGTGTAATGCGGCCCGCTGCCGTGGTGGCACAGGGTCAGGATCGGCTCCATGCCGAGCCGGGCGATCTCGGCCAGCCGCTCGTCGGTCCAGGCGAAGTCGCGCTGATCCGCGCGACCGGGCGAGATACGCTCCCACAGCGCCGGATAACGGAGCCGCCGGATGCCGAGATCGGCGAAGAGCTTCAGGTCTTCCGGCCGTTCGTCATGACCGCTGCGTTGCGTCTGATCGAACCAGGCGCCGTGGACGCGGTTCACCGTGCATTCGTGCCCGCCCCAAAGCTCCATGAGCCCTACGCGCGGGTCGAGGTCGGCGAAAGGCTCGGCGAGCGACACTTCTATTCTCCTCCGTCGAAGCACATGCTTGAGGGGCGATGAACAGCGCGCGGCACCCATAGTTGCGGACCGGAGGACGTTGTAAACATGCGTTAATACGAATTTCCGCGGGCCGCGCGGGCGGCAATCGTCGGAGAGGTCGCGGCGTCGATCCGGGCGGGCGCCGGTTGCGGGCGATCATGCCCGTGGCGTATGGCCGACCTCTCCACCCGCAGCACGGACCGCAGCATGATCGAACGCCATCTGGCCAAGCTCCGCGCCCGCGACGAAGTGAGCCTGGACGAGGAGGCGGCGATCCGCGCCGCCATCGCCGAGTATCGCGACTATCCCGCCGATTACCGCTTCATCCGCGCGCGCGCGGAACTGGACCACAGCACGCTGATCATCGAGGGCTGGGCGTGCCGATACAAGGACGTGCGCAGCGGGCAGCGGCAGATTACCGAACTGCACGTCGCAGGTGACTTTGCGGACCTGCACAGCTTCACGCTCAAGCACCTGGACCACGACGTGATGACGCTCACGCCGACGCGCGTCGCGATCGTGCCACACGACGCGCTGCGCACGATCACCGAACGCTTCCCGCACCTGACGCGGCTCTACTGGTTCAACACCAATCTGGATGCGGCTATCCACCGGGAATGGGAATTGTCGCTGGGCCGCCGCACCGCATTGGCGCGATTGGCGAACCTGATCTGCGAGCTTGGCGTCCGGCTCGGGATTGTCGGGCTGACGGATGAGGACGGGTTCGATCTGCCGCTGACCCAGACCGATCTCGCGGACTGTCTCGGGCTGACGAACATTCATGTCAACCGCATGTTGAAGGAGCTGCGCGAGCAGGGCATGGTCGAGGTCCAGGCGGGCCGGGTGACTATCTTCGACACCGCGAAGCTGCGTCACGTCGCCGAGTTCGACCCGACCTATCTCTATCTAGACCGACGAAGCCGCTGAGCGTCGCTTCGATTCAGGCCGAGGCCGCGCCGTGTACCATGTCGGACCTGCCGCGGGAATATTCCGAAGCGCACGATTTCGGGAGCGAGCAGCCCGAAGTGGCGCCGTCGACGCAAATGCACCGGGCGAAATTCCCTGTTCATCAATGTCACGCTCAGCACGATGACCTTCCACGAATATCGCCAAGCCGTTACCGGGCACGACAAATCCGATGCTGGTCGCATCTATGCGCCGCCGGTACGTGCTCCGGGCGAGAAACCGCAGGGGTGATAGAATTTACGGGCGACATCTTGCCGCGGGACCGCACCGAATGAAGTAGAGGGTGGCGGCTAGCACGGGGGGCGATAGCTTGGAAACCGACAGCCTGGAGTCCGCTCGGAAAAGGCCTAACTCATGTTCTAAACAGGGCTGTGGCATTCACCTATCGAGGGTTCGAACAGGACCAAGAAACGAGATGTCGGGATTGAACGAACGCCCATTGGCGGCACTGATCAGGAAGCTGCAGGCACTATCCCCGCTGGACGACGACGACATCTCAGCCATCAATGCCCTGCCCGTCAGGCAGGAACCCGCACGCTCCGGCATGCATCTGGTCAGGGACGGCGCGCGCGTACTGGACTGGTGCCTGATGACTGCGACGCCCGGCTGGTCTTCCGGGGCGATCGCCTGGCAGCCATCATTTCGCAACTTGGCGACCTGCACAATGGGCTCACGGAGCGGTGGTTTGTGGAAGCGGTGTTCGAGGACGTTCCGATGCCGAAACCGGGGCCTTTCAGCGCGTTGGCGGAGATCGAAGCCTGGATCGGTCCAGCGCGCAGGACAGCCGCGAACAACAACGAACGCTGAGCCGCAGCACCGCTGTCCTTATTGTCGCGGCTTGTCTTGGTCGCTCGAGTGCCGAGCCTATGGCTCGCCGGCCATCTTCAAGTAGCCCTCGGCGAGCACATAATGCGCCTTGACGGCATTCGGGTGGCACGCGCGCTGCGCAAGCTCCAACTGCGCCGCGGCACGTTGCTCGAAATAGGTCGGGTCATGATCGCTCATCGTGCAGAAACCTTCATGGTTTGGCTTTGGTAGGAGTGGGACCCGGCTGCGCGCCGCTCGCCTAAGTGACCGAAGTTGAAGTCCTCGGCCGCGATTGTTTGTTGCCAGTCGGATATGGCAACGCGCCGTCCGCGACGCGTCACTGTGCCATGGGCCTTCAGGATCTGGAGCATGCGACTGACGTGGACGGGCGTCAGCCCGGTCGCGTCCGCGCTGGACGTCGTGCTAGCCGACGCCGACCTTGCCCGCATTGACGAGGTGCTGCCGCCCGGCGCAGGGCACCCGCTACCCGCAGGCCTCGATGGCGAGCATCGACCGACGGGCTGCCGGAGACCTGATCGAAAACCGCCCGGCGCTGTCGCGATGGCATCCCGACTGGAAGGATGCGTTCGCGCACTTCATGCAAGAACGATCGGACGCTGCTCGCCGGAGCAGCCGAATTTCAACGGCGGACCAGACCCAGAGTCGGTCATCCAGCGCGGCTCGGCTAGATTTCTGAACCGGAAACTCGTTCATCAACTCAGCGGCGGGTGCTGGGCAACTATCTTGGTCATGAAACAACATTCGCGGCATTCAGGTGTCGGCGGCTGCCCCGACCGCCTCAGTTAACCGGGTCAGATCATCGTCGCCCGTGCACCAAGAGGAGACGCGATTCCGGAACGCGGACCGTCACCTCAGGCGACAAGTTGGAGTAGCGGAACGATGAAGCAGGGTTTCGCAGGCGGGGCATCCGATCGCCCCACTGCGGATGACAGCCGGTGGGTTTGATTTGACAGCACCCGCCCTACACCGGATGCCCTATGCGAGCGCGAAAGGGCCGTCTTCTGACTGACCAAAGCATCGAGACGGTAGCCCAGGCCAAAGGCCTGTACGTCGCGCGCGTGACCTGGGTCCATCACTGGACGGCCGAGCTGTTCAGCTTCCGCGTGGAGCGCCCGCAGAGCTTCCGCTTCCAGTCGGGCGAGTTCGTCATGATCGGGCTGGTCGGCCCGGACGGCCGCCCCGTGATGCGCGCCTACTCGCTCGCCAGCCCGGCCTGGGAGGAGCATCTGGAGTTCTTCTCGGTCAAAGTGGCGGACGGCGCGCTCACCTCGCGGCTTCAGCATCTGGAGGTCGGCGACAGCATCCTCCTCGGCCGCAAGCCGACTGGCACGCTGATGGTGGACGCGCTGGAGCCGGGCGAGCGGCTGATCATGGTCGGCACCGGCACAGGTCTCGCGCCCTTCCTGTCGGTGCTGCGCGATCCCGACACGCACGAGCGCTTCGCCCATATCGTCGTCAGCCACACCGTGCGCCACCAGCAGGAGCTCGCCTACCGGGCATTCCTGGAGGAGGAGATCAGGACCGACGAGATCTTCGGCGAGCTGCTCCGCGACCGCTTTACCTACTATCCCACCGTCACGCGCGGCGAGTTCCACCGCAAGGGCCGGATCACCGACCGCATCCGCGAAGGCCTGTTCCGCGATGACCTAGGCCTGGCGATCGAGGCGCGGGCGACCTCGCGCTTCATGATCTGCGGCTCGATCGCCTTCAACAAGGAGATGGTGGATATCCTGTCCGGCTGGGGCCTGACCGAGGGCACCCGGTCGCATCCCGGCCAGTACGTCGTCGAGCGGGCGTTCGTCAGTTAGGACCCACAATCCGCCATTCGCGTCGATCATTTTACTGGCGGGAACCAGACATCCGTTCATTTCGCTTGGTTCACGGTTCGGACGCACGTGACTGGCGAGTCGTACAGCGCAGAATGGTTAAAGCGGAGCTAGGCGTCCTCAGACGCATGCAAAATCAGCCGTCAGCCGAGCTGTCCGCTCGCCCGCGTTACGGCTAGCCCATTTGAATCGATACGGGCGGCGCTTGCCCCGTCAGGCTGACCGTAAGACCGGCTCTGCCAAGCGCGTGCAGTTCCTGCCATTTGCCTTCGCCGCGTAGAGCATCGTGTCGGCGGCCTCGAGCCAAGCGGGAACCGAACTGATGAGCGGCGTCAGCAACGCGATCCCGAAGCTGGCGGTCACATGCAGCGCGCTGCCGTCGGGCAGGTGCATCGGCTGATCGGCGATGGCCTGGCGCAACCGCTCCGCCACGACCAGCGCCTCATCACCGCCCGTTTCGGGAAGAAGAATTGCGAACTCCTCACCGCCCAGCCGACCCAACACGTCACTTGGCCGCAGCGTGGCCCCAGCGATCTCCGAGATCTTGTGGAGCACCTGATCGCCGACACCGTGGCCGTGGGCGTCGTTGACCGACTTGAAATGATCCACGTCGAGCATTACCAGCGAACTCGTCCGGCCATAGCGCTGGGATCGGGCGAGCTCGCGCTCTGCTTGCTCGACGAAGCCTCGCCGGGTCAGCGCGCCCGTTAGATGATCCACCTGAGCAATTATCCGCAGCTCGAGTTCGTCGCAGACGATATTGGCAAAGTTGCTGAGGATCGCGATGTCGGCGGGGCTAAACCGCCGGGCGCGCGTATCCATCGCGCATAGAGACCCTATATTGTAACCCTCTGGCGTGCGCAGCGGGACGCCAGCGTAGCTGCGAATGTGCGGCGGGCCGACGACGAGCGGGCTGGCGGCGAAGCGGGGATCGCTGTGCGCGTCTTCGACGATCAGCGGTTCGCGTTGTCTAATGGTGTGCGTACAGAACGAGATCGCACGCGGCGTTTCTGACGCGTCGACCCCGCGTCGCGCCTTGAACCATTGACGGTCGCGGTCGACTAGCGTCACCGTTGCGATCGGTACCGCCAGTACGGTTCGAACCAGCGTCACGATCTTTTCGAACGGCTCCTCGACCGCGGTGTCGAGCACGTTCAGCCGGCGCAATGCGGATATTCGTCCTTCGTCGTCATGCAACAGAATATCATCCATGACGCGGATCCTTCCCCATTGCGCGAATTGCAGTGGTCAACTCGTCTGCATAGCTATCCACAAGCATGCGAACGCTGGTCTCGATCATGTCCTCCTGGAGTCCCGCGGCCTGCAAGCTTGCGATCAGCGCCGCTAGATGGGCCTGATGGCGGTTCACGCTGCCCAGCAGCTCGGCCGGGATCTCGAGCGGTGCGGCGGCGGTGGGGAGAGGACGCAATTGGTCGATACGCACGGGTGATCCTTTGCGACGCCGGTAAAACGCAGAGCGTAGGGCTCAACGGTTAAGATGGAGAAAACTCCTGGCCAAGTGCTCGCGCAGAACACACCGGCATTGATGTCCCTCGAGCCGTCTACCGACCGAGCCATTGCGAAGGCGGCTTGGGCGGCGCTTCTAGGCGGACCAAGCTTCAGGAGTCTCCGAAAGCTCTAATCCTTGGCCGCTCGGCCCGCAGTTCCCCTTATTCCGCGAGCTACAATTCGGCATCTCAGCCTGACCGCTTACGAACGGCAAGACTCACAAACAGCCACTCTCCAACCCTCGGTCGCTTCCCAAAAATGGTTGTCTGTTCATCTGGATTTCGAAGCAGATTTTCAAGACCATCCCTACACGTTTGGGCCACGCCCAGTGATGCCGACCCGTTCTGCTTTTGACGAGCGCGCGGTCTGAGCTACAGCTCCAGCCTTGCCCGGCCTATGATCCGATCGCCCGCATGGCGCGCGTCGGCGAAAGGTACCTCGGTATCAGTGCGGCTTACGTCGGTGCCGATATAATCGACAGCGAGCGTGAGCGGGCCGCGTCGCCGTTCGACGCCAATTCGCCAGTTCGCATAGGCGCCGCCGGGCCGCAGACGCTGCGAGCGAAGCGGGTCGTCTACGCTGCCCGACGAGTGGCCTAGATCGGCAATAACGGTGAGAGGCGTACCTGGAATGCCAGCGTTAGCGCTCGCATGGATAAAAAGGTTACTGCCGCCGATCGCATCTTGCGGCGGAGCAAACGTCACTCCGCCGATCAACTGCACTGGACCGTAAGTGAAGCTGCCGGATGTGCCGAGCTCGAAATAGTCCATCTTGCCGCGCGCGCCGGTAAACAGATGGACCGTCGCGGCAGGGCGGAGCCGCATGGCTCCCAGGTCCCACTCCGCGCCGATCGCAACGTCCGCCACCGCATCGGCGTTGCCGTGTCGCGTGGACCCGCGGAGCGTCACGAGGCGGGCCGACGCGTCGACTGGCCCTGATCTCACGGCCACATCCGCCGACCCCACAGCACGCCCGCGACTCCAGCTAAGTCCGCGCCGCGCCTCCTCACTTGCCGCCTCAACCCCTGCGGCCATTGAGCTTTGCGCGAGCACCGGCGTGACCACGGCCGCGGTGCTCAGAAGCGTTATTGCGATGCTCCAAGCGGAGAGGGTCATCCGGCGCGGGTCACACCGTGGAGCCGATCGAGTTCTGCACGTAGAACATCGTGGTCCTCCCGCGCGACAGCCACGATGTGACGGTTCAGATCCTGCACCCGAGCGGCGACTTCCTTGGCGATGGCGGAGCGCTGCGTACCGCACCACCCTGCCCGGCTGCCGGACGCGATCCCATCGCGAGCTATCGTACGCGTCATCATTGCCCCAGACGTAGCCTGCGCCTGCCGGTCGACGATCACGTTGGCTGACCATAAGCAGCGCAGCGTTGTAGGCTTACCGGCCGGTGCCGCCGTCCCGACCTGCCTATGACTGACCGCGACGGCCCCGCGATAACGGACGTCGACCGATCCACTATGGTGATCCAGGCGCGTCGAATGTTTGATCTCCGCTGCGGGCGCCGCCGCGGTGTTGAGGCCTAGGATCAGTCCGGCCGCGAGGATATAGCTCATCATCATCTCCTTTCTGCACTCCGGTCTATGCTGACCGGTGACACTCCCGCTAGCACCGCGGCCGTACCTATGAACGTCGTAGGATCAATCCCTTAGTCGCGATCAGCCCTGGCGCTTGCACGTCCGCATTGCTCGTATTTCAACGCGCAAACGGCGCAGATGGTGTCACGCGATGTTAGCGTCGCGTAGCTCACGAGAGGCGCACCGGTGCGAGCGGCCGGAGCGCTCAGCATGTTGGCGTGAACCGACGGCCCACAAGCGGTCGTTCAGCGCAGCCCATTTGGCTCCCCAACTTCGGCCGTTGGTTCATATATACCGTGCGACCAAAATTGAGCCCTTCGATCCGCCAATCAGACAGCGCCGCAGAGCGGCAAGCGAGCCGACGGTTTCTGGAAGAGGCAACGCGCGAGAGCCGCCGCCGGGCGTCAGCACCGTTCGGCTGTGACGCTTGGGAGCCGCTTCAGGGCACGACCGCATAGAACAAGAACGCGGCGAACACGCTTAGGTGGACAACACCCTGGAGCACGGTCGTACGTCCCGTGCCGAGCGTGATCACCGACACGAGCAGCGTAAGCGCGAGCAGGACGCTCTCTTTCGGCCCCAGCCCGAGCTGGAGCGGTTGACCGAACAGGATCGACACGACTGCAACCGTAGGGACGGTGAGCCCGATGCTGGCGAGTGCCGAGCCGAGCGCCAGGTTCATGCTCGTCTGCAAGCGGTCAAGCTGCGCGGCCCGGTACGGATTAGGCTCCAGACTCGTTCACAGCCAGAACGCGAGCGCGGTGGCGAGCGCCACGCCTGACAGGAAGTTGGCCGCGAGCTTGTCGTAGCGGGTCGCGACGCGGCGGAAGTCCTTGAGGCGGCAGAACGCGTTCTCGATCAGGTGCCGGCCTTTGTAGCGTTCATGGTCGTAGCGGACTTTACGCTTGCGGCTGGAGCGGCCCGGGATGACGGGCACGGCTCCGGCCTGGCGTAGCGCGCGGCGGAGCGGGTCGGCGTCGTAGCCCTTGTCCCCAAGCACGTAGCGAGCCCTGCCCATGCGGGCCAGCAGCTCGGGCGCGGCGGTCACGTCGGCGACGTTGCCGGGTGTGAGCATCAGCGCGAACGGACGGCCGACGACGTCGGTGAGGGCGTGGATCTTGGTTGTCCAGCCGCCGCGCGAGCGACCGATCGCCTGCGCTTTAGCCCCCTTTTACCCCCGAACGCGGCCCGCTGGGCCTTCACGTACGTGCTGTCGATCGCGGTGCTCTTCGTGACCGCGCCCGCGTCGACCAAGGCGTCGAGCAGCCTCAGCCAAAAGCCGCGCGCCGACCACCTGTTGAACCGATTATAGACCGTGGTCGCCGGGCCGTAGTCGGCCGGGCAGTCGCACCAGCGGCCCCCGCTCTTGAGCATGTGGAAGATGCCCGAGATCACGCGGCGGTCGTCGACCCGCCTCGCTCCGGGCTGGTTCTTGGGCAGATGCGGCTCGATCGCCGCCCAGGCCTCGTCCGACAACCAGAACAGCGCCATGCTCACCTCCGTCGCCCCCGCGTCCGTGGTGAATCAGAAAACCGCGCCCGCCTCAACCCGCTGATTGGGTTTTGACCCTA
>NZ_DASVRV010000007.1:0-21262 GCF_036388435.1 Sphingomonas sp. | reverse complement strand
TTGTTCGACGAGCTGTGAGCCTTTGGGTCTGGAAGCCTGGGTCCGATGCGGAGAAGCAGCGAGGCGAATGGAGATATCCCGGCTCGGCGCGCCCTGAGAAAAGCCCCGCCCGGATCGCTCCGGACGGGGCTTTTTAGAACCGCCGGAGCGGAAACGATCAGCCGGCGCCGCCCGCCAGCGCCGCCAGAAGCAGCAAGGCGACGATATTGGTGATCTTGATCATCGGGTTCACCGCCGGGCCCGCCGTGTCCTTGTACGGGTCGCCGACGGTGTCGCCCGTCACCGCCGCCTTGTGCGCTTCGGAACCCTTGCCGCCATGATGGCCGTCCTCGATATATTTCTTGGCATTGTCCCAGGCGCCACCGCCCGAGGTCATCGAGATGGCGACGAACAGCCCCGAGACGATCACGCCGAGCAGCATCGCGCCGAGCGCCGCGAAGCCCTGTTCGCGGCCGGCGACCGCGGCGATGATGAAATACACCGCGATGGGCGAAAGGACGGGCAGCAGCGAGGGGACGATCATCTCCTTGATCGCCGCCTTGGTCACGATGTCGACGGTGTGGGCGTAATTGGGGCGGCTGGTGCCCGCCATGATGCCCGGATTCTCGCGGAACTGGCGGCGGACATCCTCCACCACATGCCCCGCGGCGCGGCCGACGGCGGTCATGCCGAACGCGCCGAACAGATAGGGCAGCAGCGCGCCGAGCAGCAGACCGACGATGATATACGGGTTGTTGAGCGAGAAATTGACCGGCTCGGTCAGGCCGAGCTCGACCTTGAAGCGGTCGAGATCGGTGGTGTAGGCCCCGAACAGCACGAGCGCGGCGAGCGCGGCCGAGCCGATGGCATAGCCCTTGGTCACCGCCTTGGTCGTGTTGCCGACCGCGTCGAGCGCGTCGGTGCGGTGGCGGACATCGTCGGGCAGCCCGGCCATCTCGGCGATGCCGCCGGCATTGTCGGTGACCGGACCATAGGCGTCGAGCGCGACGACCATGCCCGCCAGCGCGAGCAGCGAGGTGGCGGCGAAGGCGACGCCGATGATCCCCGCCAGCTGGAAGGCGGCGATCACCGCGACGACGATCACCAACGTCGGCAGCGCGGTCGATTCCAGGCTGATCGCGAGGCCCTGGATGACGTTGGTGCCGTGGCCGGTCTCCGACGCCTTGGCGATGGAGCGGACGGGACGGTGGTCGGTGCCGGTGTAGTACTCGGTGATCCAGACGAGCAGCCCGGTGACGGCGAGGCCGATCATCATCGACCAGAACAGGTCCCAGCCGGTGAAGGTGAGCCCCGCGTCGCGTGCCGCGCCCGTCTCGCCGCCGACGCCGCCCGAGGCCTGGAGCGTCGAGGTCGCCGCCGACGACACGATCTGGCTCAGATCGCCGAGCACATAGGTCGTGGCGAGATAGATAGCGGGCACGGCGAGAAGCGTGGTGGTCCAGAAACCCTTGTAGAGCGCGCCCATGATCGAGCCCTTGCCGAGCCGGACCATATAGGTGCCGACGATCGAGGTGATGATGCACACGCCGCCGACGAGGAGCGGGAGCGCCATCAGCTCGAGCAGCAACGTCGCGTTGGGGACGAGCAAGGCGATCGAGACCATGGTCAGGCCGATGGTCACCACATAGGTCTCGAACAGGTCGGCGGCCATGCCCGCGCAGTCGCCCACATTGTCGCCGACATTGTCGGCGATGACGGCGGGGTTGCGGGGGTCGTCCTCGGGGATGCCCGCCTCGACCTTGCCGACGAGATCGGCGCCGACATCGGCCGCCTTGGTGAAGATGCCGCCGCCCAGCCGCGCGAAGATGGAGATGAGCGACGCGCCGAAGGCGAGCGCGGTCAGCGCCTCGATCACCTCGCGGTCGGCGGGGGCGTGGCCCTGCACCGCGACCAAATACCAGAAGATACCGGCGATGGAGAGCAGGCCGAGCCCCGCCACCAGCATCCCCGTCACCGCGCCCGAGCGGAAGGCGGCGGTCAGCCCGCCCTGGAGCGAGGTGCGCGCGGCCTCCGCGGTGCGGACATTGGCGCGGACCGAGATGTTCATGCCCACATAGCCCGCCGCCGCCGACAGGACCGCGCCGATCAGGAAGCCCACCGTCGACAGGGTGCCCAGCGTCAGGAACAGCACCACGGCGACGACCGCGCCGACCACCGCGATGGCGGTGTACTGGCGCGCTAGATAGGCCTGGGCGCCCTCCTGGATGGCGGCGGCGATGTCCTGCATCCGGGCGTTGCCGGGCGAGAGCGCGAGGATCTGGCGGCTGGTGACGATGCCGTAGAGCACGGCGAGGACGCCGCACGCCATGGCGATGTAGACGATGGTCATGCCTTCGAGTTTCCTTCCCTGTCGCGCCCCGCTTTGGTCCGGGGTCGCGTCGGGCGGGAGGCTATGGCGCGCGGGTGGCGGGCGCAAGGGGGCTGTGCCGATAGCCCAAGGTTCCGGGAAGCGGCAGCGCCTCGCCCGCGTCGTGGAGCGATAGGCCCCGGCCGGGCGCGAAGGCGCCGATGCGGGCGGCGGTGACCGGCGGTACGTAATCGGGCGCGGCGGCGAAGAGGAGCTGGTAATCGTCGCCCGCGGTCGCGGCGGCCCGGCGCGCGGCGCGGGTGTCGCCCCGGTAAGCGACATAGGCCGGGGAGAGCGGGACGGCGGCGAGGTCGATCGCGGCCGACAGCCCGCTCGCCTCGGCCATGCGCGCGGCGTCGAGCAGCAGGCCGTCGGACACGTCGCTCATCGCGTGGACATGGGGGGCGAGCGCGCGGCCCTCGACGAGCCGGGGGACCGGGCGGCGATAGGCGGCCAGAAGCTCGGCCGGGCCCGGCTCGCCCCGCGCGACGGCGAGCCCGGCGCCCGCGTCGCCGATCGTGCCGGTGACCCAGAGCGCGTCACCCGCCTTTGCGCCGGTGCGGGGCGGGGCCACCGCGTCGCGGCCGAGCGCGGTGAGGGTCAGGAGGCGGGGTGCCCCCGGCGGGAGCGAGACGGTGTCGCCGCCGATCAGCGGGCAGTCATACGCGCACAGGGCGTCGCCCAGGCCGTGGAGGAAGGCGCGGTCCCAGTCGGTATCGCGCAGGGGGTAGTTGAGGAGCACGCCTTCGGGCGTCGCGCCCTTGGCGGCGAGGTCGGACAGGTTCACGCCCAGCAGCTTCCACGCCACGTCCCCCGGCGGGTCGGTCGGCAGATAATGGACGCCCTCGACCAAGGTGTCGGTGGTCAGCACGAAGGCGCCGACGATAGCGGCGTCGTCGCGCAGCCCCCGCGCGCCGGGGTGGAGGGGCAGGGCGCGCAGAAGCCGGAGAAGGTCCTCCTCGTTCACCGTCGGGCGCGACGCGCGCTCACGTCGCCTGGTCGCGATCGAGGCGCTCGTTCACGCGGCGGAGCATCGCCTTGATCTCCTCCTGCTCGCCGTGCGTGAACGCGTCGCTGTCGACGATCAGCCGCGACGCCATGCGCGCGGTGATGAGCGGGATGATGAACAGCGGCACGACATGCATCAGCGCGGTCGCGACCACGCGTCCGGTCGCGGTCACCGGAAAGATGTCGCCATAGCCGATCGTCATCGCCGTCACGAACGCCCACCAGAGCGACTCGGTGAAGGGCTTGCCCTCCGCCAGCGCGAACAGCGACGCCGCGAGCGTGATGCACAGCACGTAGAGCGTCAGCAGCCCCGCTATGTCGTCGATCGCGTTGGCCGCGATCCCGCGCAGCCGCGCCGCGCCCTTCGATGGCCTGCTCATCCTGATCCCCCCTCCCCGGTCGCCGCGCGGATGATTGCCGGGATCGGTGCGCGAAGGGAACAGGATTCGGCGCGGCGCCCGGTTCAGCGGTCGCGCTTCGCCCCGTCGAGCTCGCGGGCGCGGCGTTCGGTTTCCGCCGCGTCGGCCTGTTTCTCGGCGCGGGTGCGGCCATGGGCGGCGCGGTTGCGCGCGGCCTGCGCCTCGACGGCGGCGCGCAGTTTCACCTTGCGCGCCAGGCGGAGGTTGACGACCTCCCCCACCCGTCAGGTCCGTACCTGCTTGGCGATCGTGTCGAGCAGGCCATTGACGAACCCCGCCTCGCGCCGGTCGTAAAAGGCGTGGGCGACGTCGACATATTCGCTGATGACCACGCCCACCGGCACGTCGGCGCGCGCGAGCAGTTCATAGGTGCCCGCGCGCAATATGGCCTTCATCGGCTTGTCGAGGCGCGGCAGGTTCCAGCCCTTGGCGAGGTGGCGGGCGACGAGCTCGTCGATCTCGTCGGCGCGCGCGCGGGCGCCGCGGACGAGGTCGTCGAAGAAATCGAGGTCGGCATCGGCATATTCGACCTCCTCGATCACAGCCCCGATGCGATGCTGGTGGAATTCGTGGAGCAGCGCGGTGGTGGGGGTGCCCTCCATCTCGTGCTGGTAGAGCGCCTGGACGGCGGCGAGCCGCGCGGCGGCGCGCGCCTTGGTCCGGGCGGCGGTGCGGGTGTGCGGGCGGGTGTCGGGGGCTGGCATGGAGGCGGGCATGTAGGGGGGAACGGGGGGTGTGTCAGCCCCGAGGTCGGCTCGACGTGCCGCTTCCTTCCCGTTCGTGCTGAGTAGCGACCGAGTAGCCGCGCAAAGCGGGGCGTACCGGGGGAGCGTATCGAAGCATGGGTGGGCGCTCGGCTTGTCCTTCGATACGCGTCCTCGACACGGCCCTAGTGGGCCTACTCGGCCGCTACTCAGGACGAACGGCAGGAGGAGGGACCGGTCCGGTCTCTACCGGTTCAACCGCAACCGCAGCGCCACCGACCGCGCATGGGCCGGCAATCCCTCCGCCTCCGCCAGCGCGACCGTGGCGGGACCCAGCTCCCGCAGGCTCGTCTCGTCGAGCTGGAGGAAGCTGGTGCGCTTCATGAAATCGAGCACCGACAGGCCGCTGGCGAAGCGGGCCCGTCTGCCGGTTGGGAGGACGTGGTTGGGGCCGGCGACGTAGTCGCCGATCGCCTCGGGCGTGTGGCGGCCGAGGAAGACGGAGCCGGCGTGGCGCACGCGCGCGAACAACGCCTGCGGGTCGGCGACGGCGAGCTGGAGATGTTCGGGGGCGAGGCGGTCGCTGAACGGCAGCGCGTCCTCCAGCCGGTCGACGACGACGATCGCGCCGTTGGTTTCCCAAGCGATGCGGGCGACGCCCTCGGTCGCGAGGGTGCCGAGCTGGCGCTCGACGCGGGCCGCCACTTCGTCCGCGAAGGCGGCGTCGTCGGTGAACAGGATCGACTGGGTGACGGTGTCGTGCTCGGCCTGGGAGAGCAGGTCGGCGGCGGTCCAGTCGGGGTCGTTGCCGCTGTCCGCGATCACGACGATCTCGCTGGGGCCGGCGACCATGTCGATGCCCACCGTGCCGTAGAGCTGGCGCTTGGCCTCCGCGACCCAGGCGTTGCCGGGGCCGGTGACCACGTCGACGGGGCGGATCGGGCCGGCGCCATGAGCGAGCGCCGCGACCGCTTGCGCGCCGCCGACACGCCAGATTTCGGTGATGCCGACCAGATGCGCGGCGGCGAGGACGAGGGGGTTGATCTGGCCGTCCGGGGTGGGGGTGACCATCGCGAGGCGCTCGACCCCGGCGACGCGGGCGGGGATGGCGTTCATCAGCAGCGACGACGGGTACGCCGCGCGGCCGCCGGGGACGTAGAGCCCGGCCGCGTCGACGGGCGACCAGCGCGCCCCGAGCCGGACGCCGGCCTCGTCGGTGAAGTCGGTGTCGGCGGGGCGCTGGCGCTCGTGATAGGCGCGGATGCGGGCGGCGGCGAGTTCGAGCGCATGGGCCAGGCCGGGGTCGAGCGCGTCGAACGCGGCCTGGCAGGCCGCGGGGTCGATGGCCCAGCCGGTCTCGCCGAGATCGTGGCGGTCGAAGCGGGCGGTGTAGTCGGCGACCGCCACCGCGCCTTCGTCGCGGACGCGGGCGATGATCGCGGCCACGTCGCGGGCGACGTCGGCGGAGGACTCGCGGCGCGCGTTCACCAGCGCGTCGAAGCGGGGGGCGAAGTCGGCGTCGAGGTGATGGAGGCGAATCATGCCGCTTGCTCCGTTTCCACCGCCCGCCGGAACGCGTCCACCAGCGGCACCACGTCGCCGCGCGTTTTCATCGCGGCGCGGTTGACGACCAGGCGGCTGGTCACGTCCATGATGCGCTCGACCTCGATCAGGCCGTTCTCCTTGAGGGTGCGGCCCGAGGAGACGAGGTCGACGATGCGCGGGGCGAGGCCCAGCAGCGGGGCGAGCTCCATCGCGCCGTTGAGCTTGACGCATTCGGCCTGCACTCCCCGCGCGGCGAAATGCGCCTTGGCGACGTGCGGATATTTGGTGGCGACGCGGACATGGCTCCAGCCGCGCGGATCGTCGGTCAGGGCCAGCTCGGCGGGCTCGGCGACCGACAGGCGGCAATGGCCGATGCCCAGATCGACGGGCGCGTAGAGTTCGGAATAGTCGAATTCGGCGAGCACGTCGGAGCCGACGATGCCGATCTGCGCCGCGCCGTGCGCGACGAAGGTGGCGACGTCGAAGGCGCGCACGCGGATCAGCTGGATGCCGGGATCGTCGGTCGCGAAGCGGAGCGCGCGGCTGTCCTCGTCGGAAAAGGCGGCTTCCGGCCGGACGCCGGCGCGCGCGAGGAGCGGCAGCGCCTCCGCCAGGATGCGGCCCTTGGGCACGGCGATGATGAGCGGAGCGGGCATTCGGGCGGGCTTTACGGGTGCAGTCGGTGCGGTGCAACATGGGCACGGAGGTGGCGCGCATGGCGGGCGAGGCGGAGAACCGGGCGGCGTTCCGGGTCCAGGCGGGCTATTCGGGGGCGATGGACGCGCCCATCACGACGCGGATCGTCACCGCGCTGGCGACCGCGATCGACCGGGACAGCGAGACCGGGCGGCGCGTGCTCGACTGGCCCGGCGAGCCGGTGGCGGACGCGATGGTGCTGAGGCTGGTGGGCGGGCTTCACGCGCTGCACCTGGCGGGGATCGATCCGGCGCTGTCGGCGGTGTTCGTGGGTGCCCCGGTCGATGCGGCCGCGGTGCTCGGCGCGGCGGTGCGGCGGCACGACGCGGCGCTGCTGCCCTGGCTGGACGGGCCGCCCCAGACCAACGAGGCGGGGCGGTCGGCGGGGCTGATGACGGGGCTGCTCCACCTCGCCGAGCGGTTCGGGCAACCGTTCGAGCTGCTGGAGATCGGATCGAGCGCGGGGCTGAACCTGCTGATCGATCGCTACGGATTCGATCTGGGCGGGGTGCGGGCCGGGCCGGGCGACGCCGCGCTGACGATCGCGCCCGAATGGCGAGGGACGCCGCCGCCGGACGCGGACGTGACGATCGGTTCGGTGCGCGGCGTCGATATCGCGCCGATCGACCTGGGCGATCCGGCGGCGGCCGCGCGGCTCCAGGCCTATGTGTGGGTCGACGCGGTGGAGCGGAGGGCGCGGCTGGCGACGGCGATCGCGCTGGTGCGCGCGCACGGCGTGCGGCTCGACCGGGGCGATGCGGCGGACTGGGTGGAGGCGCGGCTGGCGGAGCCGCAGGCGGCGGGGGTCGCGCGCGTGCTGATGCATTCGGTGGTGTGGCAATATCTGCCCCCCGCGTCGCAGGCGCGCATCCGCGACGCGATGGCGGCGGCGGGCGCGCGGGCGACGGCGGCGCGGCCGCTGGGCTGGGTGATGATGGAGCCCAATCGCGACCTCCACCGCCACGAGGTGCGCGTGCGCGGCTGGCCGGGCGCGCGCCCGATGGAACTGGTCGCGTTCACCCATGCGCACGGGGCCTGGGTGGAGGGGCTGACGCCTCCTTACCGGACAAGCGATTATGTGATGCGGGGCGTCGCGCCCGGCTAGACGCCCCAGTCGCGCATCGCCGCGATGACGGCGGGGGCGTCCTCCCAGGGGACGAAATGCCCTGCGCCGTCGACGCGCCGGATCGTCAGGTCGGGGACGAAGGCATCGAGCCCGTCGAGCTGGACCGGCAGAAGCGCCTTGTCCTCCATCCCCCAAATGACGAGGGCCGGCTGGGTCACGGGCGGGAAGGGGGCGTCGAGAAAGGCGGGGCGGGGGACCACCTCGTCGGTCTCGGGCACGATGAAGGCGCTGGCGCGATACCAGTTGAGCATCGCGGTCATCGCGCCCGGCTGCGCCCATTCGTCCAGATAGGCGGCCTTGTCGCGGCCCGCGACCACGCTGGTCAGCACATGGGCGAAGGTCGAGCCGAAGAACCGCTCCAGCCCCGCGCCGACCAGCCCCCGGTCGAGGCTCGTGTCGCGAAAGGCGCGGATATATTGGCTGGCGCGGCGCTGCGCGCGGTCGTCGATCAGGCTGCGCTGGAAGATGAAGGGATGGGGCGCGTTGACGATGACCAGCCGCGCGACGCGGTCGGCATGGCGCAGCGCCGCCATCCACGCGATCGCGCCGCCCCAGTCGTGGCCGACCAGCGTGAAGCGGTCGAGGCCGAAGTGATCGGCGAGCGCGAGCAGATCGGCGACGATCCTGTCGGCGGTGTAGCTCTCGACGTGGGCGGGCTTGCTCGACCGGGCATAGCCGCGCTGGTCGGGGGCGAGGACGAAATGGTCGCGCGCGAGGTCGGGGACGATGCCGCGCCAGGTGCGGTGCGATTCGGGAAAGCCGTGCAGCAGGATCACGGGCGGGTGCGCCGGGTCGCCCGCCACCTGGACGTCGAGTTCGACGCCGGTGGACAGCGACACGCGGGTCAGGGGGTGGTCGGTCATGGATAGCTCACCGTCAGCGGCCGGTCGGGGATGGGAATGAACTCCGCCGCGTCGTTGGGGACGAGCGGAAAGGCGCCCGAGCGCCAGTCGCGCTTGGCCTGTTCGATGCGGTCGAGGCGCGAGGAGACGAAGTTCCACCACACATGGCGCGGGGTCGAAAAGGCGTCGCCGCCGCACAGCATCACCCGCCCGCCCGCCGCCGAGCCGAGCGTCGCGGCGATGCCGGGGCGCAGCACGTAGAGGCGCATGGGCAGGAGCGGCACGCCCTCCAGCACCGCCTTCCCGTCCGCCAGGTAGAGCGCGCGCTCGTCGGCGGCGGCGTCGATCGGCACCCGCGCGCCGGGCGACAGCGCGATATCGGCATAGATCGCGCCGGCATGGGCGGTGGTCGGCGCCGACCGGCCCCAGAGCGCGCCCATGATGATGCGGGCGCGAGCGCCCCCGGCCTCGATCACCGGCAGCTCGTCGGCCGCGACGTGCTCGAAGGCGGGGCCACACTCCTCCAATGCGTCGGGGAGGGCGAGCCAGGTCTGGATACCCGACAGCACCGGCCCGTGCGCGCGTTCGTCGCCGGGCGAGCGTTCGGAATGGACGATGCCGCGGCCCGCCGTCATCAGATTGACCGCGCCGGGCTCGATCCGCTTGGCGGTGCCCAGCGAATCGCGGTGGTCGATCGCGCCGGCGAACAGATAGGTCACGGTCGACAGGTTGATGTGCGGATGCGGGCGCACGTCGATCCCCTCGCCGGTCGGGAGCGTCGCGGGACCCATCTGGTCGAAGAACAGGAACGGGCCGACCATGGTGCGCTCGGGCGCGGGCAGGGTGCGGTGGACCTTGAACCCGCCCAGGTCGTGGGTGACGGGAAACAGGGTCTGTTCGATGAAGCTATCGAGCATGGTGGGGCTCCGTGGCGTCGAGCATCTCCGCGAGGTCCGCCGGGTAGATCGCCTCGCCATGCGTAGCGAGGTCGGCGCGGGTGAACCAGCGCCAGCTCTGCATGACGCGGCGCTCCAGATCGGTATGGAGCGCGGGGTCGACCGCGTGCTTTCCGATATCGACCCGGAAATAGCGTTCGTCGGCGGTGACGGGCACGCCCTCAACCGAGACGAAGTCGACGACGCGCCGCGCGACCTGCGGGCCGGGGTCGCGGTCGAGCCCGGTCTCCTCGCGGAGTTCGCGGCGGGCGGCGTCCTCGTAGCTCTCGCCCGGATCGAGCGCGCCGCCGGGCGTCACCCAGAAGGGCGCGCGGCCTGCGACGGTGAAGCGGAACAGCAGCGCGCGGCCCGCGCCGTCGACGAGCAGGATGCGCGCGGCGGGGCGGGGGCGGCGACCACCTTCTTTCGACCCGCTCGTCATTCGCCCGGCGCGGCGGCGCGGATCGACAGCGCGTGGATGGGGCCGGCGAGCAGATCGGCCAGCGCCCGGTTGACGAGCCGCTGGCGCGCGACGCGGTTGAGCCCCGCGAAGCGCGGACTTTCGATCGCGACCGCGAAATGCGTCTCGCCGGTGCCGTCGTCGCCGCTGTGCCCGGCATGGTGGTGGCTTTCGTTGACGACATCGAGCCGGGTGGGTTCGAGCATGTCGTTGAGCCGGGCCGTTATTTTCTGGACGACGGTGGGGAAGGGAGCGGTGGCGGGTGCGGTCATGGCGCCTATATAACGCGTTTGTCCGGGAATGGGTGGGTCGTGTCGCGCAGTGATGAAGGTAAGGATCGGGGCCCGAAGGATCGCCCCGGCCCCCGCTTCCATGGTCGGGTCGAGGGGACGGGGCGGGTCTGCGCCGACCCCGATTGCGCCGAGCCCGGTGAGTTCCGCGCCCCGCCCCCCGATGGCTGGGCGAGCGCGGACGGCCCGCCGCCGTTCCGCTGGTTCTGCCTGGACCATGTCCGCGCGTTCAACGCCCGGTATAATTTCTTCTCGGGCATGAGCGCGGAGGAGATCCACGCGGCGCAGCGGCCCTATGCGGGATGGGAGCGCGAGACGCGCGCCTTCGCCGGCAATGCGTCGGAGCGGGGCCCTCGCTGGGCCGATTTCTCCGACCCGCTAGACGCGATCGCCGCGCGCTTCCGCCGCGAGCCCGCGCCCGAGCGCACCGACGGCAAGCCCTTATCGGGGCAGGACCGCGAGAGCCTGCGCGTCCTGGGGCTCGAATCGACCGCCGATCGGCACGCGCTGCGCAAGCGCTACAGCGAGCTGGTCCGCCGTTATCATCCCGACCGCAACGGTGGCGACCGGAGCCACGAGGGCGCGCTGCAAAAGGTCATCGCGGCGTACCAGCAGCTCCGGCAGGCGCCCGCCTTCGCTTAAGGGGTGAGTTCGACCACGGGGGTGAAGCCGCCCATGATCATGCGCTTGCCGTCGAAGGGCATGGGTTCGGCCATCATGCGTTCGTCGGACTCCATGTTCTTGAACGCTGCGTCGCGCGTCGCCCTGTCGGGCCATTCGATCCAGGAGAAGACGACCGACTCGCCCTCCTTCAGCTGCACCGAGCGGCCGAAGTCGGTGACCTGGCCGGTCGGTACGTCGTCGGCCCAGCATTCCATCACCCGGGTGGCGCCCCATTCGAGGAACAGCGCGTCCATGCGCCGCGCGTGGTCGATGAACGCGTCGCGTCGCGCATCCTCAACGGCGATCACGAAAGCGTCGACATAGCTCATTCCGATTCTCCCTTTTCCACCGATGAGCCGATCGACCAGAGATGGCCGAACGGGTCGCGCAGCTGGCCGTAACGATCGCCCCAGAACATGTCGGACACGGGCATGGCCGGCTCCGCGCCGGCCTCAACGGCACGCGCGTACCAGCGATCGGCGTCGTCGACCTGCAGGTGCATCCACACGCCCTCGGGCGCCCCCATCGCCTGCCCGCTATATTCGGGGAAGTCGTCGACGAGCATCAGCGACCCCCATTGATGACGAGATGCGCGTGCATCAGGCGCCGGCCGTCATCGTGCGGCATCCGCACGCGCTCTTCCGCCCCGAAGGCGCGGACATACCAGTCGATCGCCTCGCTCGCGCGGCCGTCGGCGATGGCGAGATGGGGCGTGACGCCCGCGGTCGGGCCCTGGTCGGGATGGCTGCTCACCCGGCCTGCTCCTCGCACAATGCCTTGAGCTGGTCGGCGACGACGCCCCAGCCCTGTTCGAACCCCATGGCGCGGTGCTTCTCGGCCGCTTCGGCTGTCCAGTGGCGCGCGGTCGCGCGGTAGCGGGTGCCCTCGCCATCGGGCTCGACCTCCCAAATGCCGGTCATGAAGGGCTCGCGGGGGACCCAGCCGGCGCCATAGGCGTCGGTCGTCACGAAGCGGCGGCCGGGCACGACGTCCAGGAACACGCCTTCGAGGGGAGCGGCCTCGCCGTCGGGGCCGCGCATGACCATCGCGCAGCGCCCGCCCGCGCGCCAGTCCTGCTCGACGATCTCGGTCGTCCAGGGCTTGGGGCACCAGAATTCGGCCATGCGCTCGGTCAGGACGCGCCACACCGCGTCCGGCGGCGCGGCGATGTGCCGTTCGACGCTGAGTTCCAGCTGCTCGACCATGATCCTCCCCCGGTTCACGCGACTCGGTGATCGGCATCCTGCCCCAAGATCGCACGGATGCGTAAGGGGGAGCCGGTCGCGAGCTGATCCGTTCAACCATGTGTCTCGACTTCACGGGGCGCGAACGGCAAGGGGGACGGCGCCCTCAAGGACCCGACATGACCGATATCCCGAACACCCAGCCCGACAGCCGCGAGACGACGCTGCTCGCCGCCCCCGACAAGCAGGTCGGCGTGCGCGAGCTGTTCGGGATCGATGTCGATATGAAAGTGCCCGCGTTCAGCGAGGCGGACGAGCGGGTGCCCGATCTGGACCCGGCCTATGTGTTCGACGCCGACACCACGCTCGCGGTCTGCGCGGGGTTCGCGCATAACCGGCGCGTGATGGTTCAGGGCTATCACGGCACGGGCAAGTCGACGCATATCGAACAGGTGGCCGCGCGGCTCAACTGGCCGTGCATCCGCATCAACCTGGACGCGCATATCAGCCGCATCGATCTGGTCGGGCGCGACGCGATCGTGCTGCGCGACGGGCAGCAGGTGACCGAATTCCGCGAAGGCCTGCTCCCCTGGGCGCTCCAGACGCCGACCGCTTTGGTATTCGACGAATATGATGCGGGGCGGCCCGACGTGATGTTCGTGATCCAGCGCGTGCTGGAGACGGAGGGCAAGCTGACCCTGCTCGACCAGAATCGCGTGATCCGCCCCAATCCCTGGTTCCGCATGTTCGCCACCGCCAACACGGTCGGGCTGGGCGACACGAGCGGCCTGTATCACGGCACCCAGCAGATCAACCAGGGGCAGATGGACCGGTGGAACGTGGTCGTCACGCTCAACTACCTCCCCGCCGCGGTCGAGGCGCGGATCGTGCTCGCCAAGTCGGGCGAGTACGACAAGCCCGACGGCAAGAAGACGGTGGACTCGATGGTGCGCGTCGCCGACCTGACGCGCAAGGGCTTCGTGGCGGGCGACATATCCACGGTGATGAGCCCGCGCACCGTCATCACCTGGGCGCAGAACGCGCTGATCTTCGGCGATGTCGGCTTCGCGTTCCGGTTGAGCTTCCTCAACAAATGCGACGAGGCGGAACGGCCATTGGTGGCGGAATATTACCAGCGCGTGTTCGGGAAGGACCTGCCGGAGAGCGTGGTGGGGAAGGGTTGAAGGCGGGAGTGGACTAGGCTACTTAGTCCATTGAAGGAGGTGCAGATGGCCGAGGCCGATCCGCAGAAGACGTTCAACCTTCACGAGGCGAAGACTCATCTGTCTCGTCTGGTCGACCGCGCCCATGCGGGCGAGGAGATCATCGTCGCCAAGGCGGGCGTGCCATACGCCAAGCTCGTCCCGATCTCATCACCTTCGAGCGTCGCGCGTACGCCAGGCCGCTTCAAGCACCTATTGCGGAGCGTGTCGTACGAGGACGTCATGAGTCCCTGCTTCACGGAGGAAGAGCTGGACGACATCGAGAACGCCAGCATCTTCCCGCCGGAAAATTGATGCGATTGCTGCTCGATACGCATGCGGTGATCTGGTGGTGGATGGATGACCCGATCCTGCGCGATGACACCAGGAAGGCGATGGCGGACGCGGCGAATGAGGTGTTCGTGAGCGCCGCGACCGGTTGGGAAATCGCGACCAAGGTTCGCAAGGGACAACTGCCCGAGCTTCGCGCGCGGGTGCCGACCTTTCATGACGATATCGTGCAAGAACGGTTCCGGCATCTTCCGATCACGGTCCGGCACGGCGTGCATGGCGGGTCGCTGCCGGGCGCCCATAAGGACCCGTTCGATCGATTGATCGCGGCGCAGGCGCTCCTGGAGGGGCTGACCGTCGTCACCCGCGACCCCGAAATCGCGGCCTTTGGGTGCGAGGTGCTCTGGTAATGGCCGAAGAGACCCCCCTCGACCGGTTCAAGGCCGTCCTCGCCGGGACGGCGCGCGCGCTGGCGGACGAGCCGGAGGTGGAGCTGGCCTTCACGGCCGACGCGCCGGCGCAGTCGGGCAAGCATCTGAAGGTGCCGATGCCCGCGCGGCAGTTGCCGGCCGAGCAGGTGGCGGAGGCGCGCGGGTTCGCGGACGGGTTCGCGCTCAGGCTGCGGCACCATGACACGGCGCTGCATCAGCGCGGGGCGCCGGCCGAGGCGGTCGCGCGCGCGGTGTTCGACGCGGTGGAGACCGCGCGGATCGAGGCGCTGGGCGCGCGCGGCTATGCGGGGGTGTCCGACAATCTGGGCACGGCGCTCGCCATGCGGCTGCGGTCGGACCCGATCACGCGGGCGCGGACGGCCGCCGAGGTGCCGCTGTCGACCGCGCTCCAGCTGCTGGTGCGCGAGAAGCTGACGGGCGTCGCCGCGCCCGAGGCCGCCGAGCCGGGGCTGGCGATGGTACGCGACTGGGTCGAGTCCAAGGCCGATCTGGGGGCACTGGGCCTGGCGCTGGACGATCAGCGCGCGTTCCAGGCGCTGGCGACCAAGCTGCTCGCCGACCTGGAGCTGATCGAGGGCGAGCAGGTCCCGGAAGAAGCCGAGGACGGGGGCGAGGAGGACGAGGGCACCGACGAGGAGCAGCAGGAGGGCGAGGACGGCGAAGAGGAAGGCGCCGAGGGCGAGGGCCAGGTCGAGGCGCGCGGTGAGGAACGCGAGTCCGAGGGCGAAGACGGCGACGGCGCCGAAATGGGCGAGGACATGCCCGACAGCGACGGCGATCCCGGCGACGAGGGCGAGGAGGGCGCGCAGCCCGTCCGCCCCAACCGGCCTATGCCCGACCTGTCGCCGCAATTCGACTACAAGCCTTGGACCACGCACTATGACGAGGTCGTGCTGGCGTCCGACCTGTGCGACGCCGACGAGCTGGCGCGCTTGCGCGGCTATCTGGACCAGCAGCTCGTGCATCTGCAATCGGCGGTGTCGAAGCTCGCCAACCGGCTCCAGCGGCGGTTGATGGCGCAGCAGTCGCGGTCCTGGGACTTCGACCAGGACGAGGGGATGCTCGACGCGGCGCGGCTGGCGCGCGTCATCGTCAACCCGACCCAGTCGCTGTCCTACAAGATCGAGCGCGAGACCGATTTCCGCGACACGGTGGTGACGCTGCTGATCGACAATTCGGGGTCGATGCGGGGGCGGCCCATCTCGATCGCGGCGATATCCGCCGACATCCTGGCACGCACGCTGGAGCGGTGCGGCGTCAAGACGGAGATATTGGGCTTCACCACCCGCGCCTGGAAGGGCGGGCAGGCGCGCGAGACCTGGCTGGCGGCCGGTCGCCCGCCCCAGCCGGGGCGGCTGAACGACGTGCGCCACATCATCTACAAGCGCGCCGACGAGCCGTGGCGCCGCGCGCGCACCGCGTTGGGGCTGATGATGCGCGAGGGACTGCTCAAGGAGAATATCGACGGCGAGGCGTTGCTCTGGGCGCATGCGCGGCTGATGGCGCGGCCCGAGGAACGGCGCGTGCTGATGGTCATCTCCGACGGGGCGCCCGTCGACGATTCGACGCTCAGCGTGAACTCCGGGTCCTATCTGGAGCGGCATCTGCGCCAGGTGATCGGGTGGATCGAGGGCAAGTCGCCGGTCGAGCTGGTCGCGATCGGCATCGGCCATGACGTGACCCGCTATTATAGCCGCGCCGTCACGATCATGGATGCCGAGCAACTGGGCGGCACGATCGTCGAGCAATTGGCGGCGCTGTTCGACACGCCGTGATCGACCTTCCGCCGGGCGGGTATGCGGGGCCGGTCAAGCGGTCGATCACGATCGCGGGCCATGCGACCTCGATCAGCCTGGAGCCGTTGTTCTGGGCCGCGCTGGAAGCGGCGGCGCGGGCGCGCGCGTTGCCGCTGTCGGCGCTGGTCGCCGCGATCGACGCTGCGCGGGTGACGCAGCGCGATCCGCCCAATCTGGCGAGCGCGCTGCGAAGCTGGCTGTTCGCGGAAGCTGGTCGGTCGGGCATGGGGAAAACACAGATCATCAAGACTGAAAATCATTCGCAATAAGATTGACACTGCGAATGGGTCGCAATAGCGGTTGCTCCAAGAGGGAGCATAAGATGAACGCCGCAACGACCCGACTGCCCGCCTTTCTCGCGCTGAGCTGCGTCGGGGCGTTCGTCACCGCACCGGCGCTTGCGGCGGACCCGGCGCCGGTGACCGCCGACGAGCCCGAGACGGGCCCCGACGTGGTCGTCAATGGCGAGCGGCTGAAGCGCGTGAACCCCAAGGAGGTTGCGCCGCCGATCAACACCCCGCGATCGACGGTGCAGCTGCCGCGCGAGGTGATCGAGCAGTCGGGGTCGAACAGCCTGCAGGACGCGCTGCGTACCGTGCCCGGCATCACCTTCGGCGCGGCGGAGGGCGGCAACCCGGTCGGCGACCGGCCGTTCATTCGCGGGTTCGACAGCCAGGGATCGACCTATCTGGACGGGGTGCGCGACATCGGCGCGCAGAGCCGCGAGGTGTTCGCCGTGGAATCGATCCAGATCGTGCGCGGGTCGGATTCGACCCTGGGCGGGCGCGGCGCGGCGGGCGGGACGCTCAACATCCAGTCCAAGATGCCGATGCCCGGCACTTTCGCGAGCGGGGCGATCAGCTACGGGTCGGACGATTACAAGCGCGCCACCGCCGACCTGAACCTTGCGGTCGCCGATAACGTCGCGTTCCGGCTGAACGGATTGTGGCACGACCAGGACGTGGCGGGCCGCGACGCGCTGTTCCAGAAGCGCTGGGGCATCGCGCCGTCGATCACGGTCGGGGTCGGCGGGCCGACCCGGCTGACCGCGATGTATTATCATCTGGAAACCGACGAGCTGCCCGACAGCGGCTTCCCTTATGCCTATGTCGCGAGCGCCAACGTCAACGCGACCCCGGCGGGGAGCAGCGGCACGATCAATTCCGAGCCGACGGTCGGACGGTTCACGACCGCGTCGGGCGTGACCGGGCGCATCTCGCCCGACAATTTCTACGGGTTGGTCGACCGCGATTTCCGCAAAACCAAGGTCGACCAGGCGACCCTGCGCGCCGAGCATGATTTCGGCGGCGTCACGCTGCGCAACACCGCCCGCTACAGCCGTGCGAGCCAGGCCTATATCTTCACCCAGCCCGACGACAGCCAGGCGAACGCGTTCGGCATCCCCGCCGGCCAGCGCAACGGCGCGTCGCCGAGCGCTCGGTTCAACGACTATACCGCTGGCGGGCGCGTCTGGCGGCGCGCGAACACGCGCTTCGGCACGACGGAGAGCCTGATCGACCAGCTCGACCTGTCGGGCGTCGTCCGCACCGGCGGCGTCGAGCACAGCTTCGCGGTCGGCGGCGAGATCGGCTGGGAGCAGGCGGAGCGCGGGACGTTCGTGGTCAATGCCGGCGCGGGCAACGCGGCGGGCGGAACGCGCTGCGGCACCGCGCCGGGCGTCGCCCCCTATAATTGCGCGGACCTGTTCAACCCGAACCCGAACGACCCCTGGGTGAACTACGCAGCCGGAAGCACGACCGCGACGACGCCGATCGTGCGTGGGGCGCCGGGTACGACGACGATCACCGACGGCAAGACCCGCGCCGTGTACGCGTTCGACAGCATCACCCTGTCGCCCGCGCTGATCGTCAATCTCGGTATCCGGTACGAGTCCTTCGCCTCCAGGGTCAGGCTGCCGCTGGCGGGCGGCGAGCGGCCGGTGGTGCGGCGCGACGACGATTTCGTGACCTATCAGGCGGGCGCGATCTTCAAACCCAGCGCGAATACCAGCGTCTACGCGTCCTACGCCACCTCGGCGACGCCGCCCAACAGCCTGATCGGCGAGGGTCAGGAGGGCAACGCGCTCGGCACGGTCGGCGGCGCCGCGGGCCAGGCGGCGATCGAGGCGCTGAGGGTCGAGCGGTCGCGCTCCTATGAGGTCGGCGCCAAGGCGGACCTGTTCGGCGAGAAGCTGGCGCTGACCGCCGCGCTGTTCCGCACCGAGACCAGGAACGCGCGCGTGACGAGCGACGCCAATACGGTGGCGTTCATCGGCGAGCGGCGGGTGGACGGCGTCGAGCTGGGCTTCAACGGGCGGATCACGCCGCGCTGGAACCTGTTCGGCGGCTATACCTATCTCGACGCGGAGATCGTCGACGGAGGCTTCACCGCCTTCGTGCTGCCCGCCGGCGCCGGCGCCGGCGCGCGCACGGTGCTGCAGCCTTCGGTCAATACGGGTCGGCAATTCCCGCAGACCGCCAAGCACAGCTTCACGCTCTGGACGAATTACGATTTCGGGCGCTTCGATATCGGCGGCGGCGCCTTCTATACGAGCCGCGTGTTCGGCGGTTACGCGGACAATCGCTTCGTCCAAGGCACGGGATCGGCGGCGAGCGTGGTGCCCGCCACCGTCGTGATCGCGCGGTCGGTGCCGAGTTACTGGCGCTTCGACGCGCGCGCCGGCGTCGACCTGACCGACCGGGTGCAATTGTCGGTCAACGTCCAGAACCTGACCGACGAGCGCTATTTCAGCCAGGCGTTCAGCTCGCATTACGCGATCATCGCGCCGGGCCGGACGGTGTTCGGGACGCTGGGGGTGCGGTTCTGACGGCGCTCTCAGCCTTGAGCCCGGACGAGCTGACCGAGCGGTTGTCGGGGCCGGGCCGCGCTGCGCTGATCGTGCAGGCGGCGGAGGCCGGCATCGCCGAGGCGGAGGCGGTCTACGGCCAGATGCTGCTCGACGGCACCGAGGTCGCGCGCGACGAACGCGCTGCCTTCGGATGGTTCATGCGCGCGGCCGCGCAGGATCACCTGATGGCGCTCAACATGGTCGGGCGCTGTTACGATCTTGGCCAAGGCGTCGCGGTCGACAAGGTCCGCGCCGCCGCGTGCTTCCGCGTCGCCGCCGAGCGCGGGCTGGTCGAGGCGATGTACAATCATGCGACGCTGCTCGCGCTGGGCGAGGGCGTTCCGCAAGACAAAGCGGCGGCGCTCGCCTGGCTGGAGCGGGCCGCGGCGCAGGGCTATGCCAAGGCGGTGAACTTCGTGGGCAGTTTTCGCGAGGACGGCTGGGCCTGCCCGCGCGACCTGGACGCCGCGGCCGAGTGTTACGCGCGGGCGGCGGCGGGGGGCGATTTTCGCGGCATGTTCAACCATGCGCGGATGCTGGCGGCGGCGGGCGATCTCGACGGCGCCGTCATGTGGCTGGAGCGCGCGGGCGCGGCGGGCAACGCGCCCTTCGTCGCCAAGGCGGCCGAATGGCTCGCGCGATCGGACGCGCCGCGGCTGCGGACCGACGGACTGGCGGCGCTCCGGCGGGGCGCGGGATGCTGATCGCGGTCCCGGACGTGCTGACGGCGGACGAGCTGACGCGCGTCCGGGCGGTGGTCGAGGCGGGCGACTGGGCGGACGGGAACGCGACCTCGGGCGCGCAATCCGCGCTCGCCAAGCGCAACGCGCAATTGCCCGAGGAGTCGGACGCGGCGCGCGAGGCGGGGGCGCTGGTGCTCGATGCGCTGGCGCGGTCGGCGCTGTTCGTGGCGGCGGCGCTGCCGCTCAAGGTGTTTCCGCCGCTGTTCAACCGGTACACGGGCGGGCAGGCGTTCGGGACGCATGTGGACAATGCGGTCCGCATCCGCCGGGGCAGCGATTTCCGCATCCGGTCCGACCTGTCGGCGACCTTGTTCCTGTCCGACCCGCAAGACTATGACGGCGGCGAGCTGGTGGTGGAGGACCTGTTCGGGGAGCAGCGGGTCAAGCTGCCCGCGGGGCATCTGGTGCTCTATCCGGCGTCGAGTCTGCACCGGGTGGAGCCGGTGACGCGGGGCGCGCGCGTCGCGGGTTTCTTTTGGATACAGTCGATGATCCGCGACGACGGCGACCGGCGCATCCTGTTCGAACTGGACGGCGCGGTCCAGGCGGTCGCGGCCGATCGGGGCCAGGGCGATTCGGCGGTGGTCAGGCTGACCGGCGTCTATCATAATCTGCTGCGGCGCTGGGCCGAGATGTAAGGGTAGGGCGATGAGCAAACAGGCGCTGCGGCGCACCTGGTTCCAGGTTCACAAATGGATCGGGCTGCTGCTCGCGATCCTCATCATCCCGATCTCGTTCACGGGCGCGGTGCTGGTGTGGCACGAGGAGCTGGAGCCGGTGCTCGATCCGGCGCGCTATGCGGTCAGCGGCGACGCCCTGATCGCGCCCGACGCCTATCTGCGCGCGGCGCGGGCGGTGATGACGCCGGGCGACCGCGTCGCGACCTTGGCCATGCCCGAGCATGGCGGCCCGGTGGTGGTGTCCGCCGCGCCCGCAAAAGCGCCCGCGCGGCCGGGGCCGCCGCAGCGGACCAACATCTATCTCGACCCGCCGACCGCGCGCGTGCTCGACGTGGCGCCGAGCAATGGCGGGCTGATGCGCGTCTTCCACGTCCTCCACGGCAGCCTGCTGATCCCCGGTGTCGGACGGCAGATCGTCGGGTGGATCGGCGTCGCGATGATGTTGTCGGCGCTGACGGGCATCTGGCTCTGGTGGCCCGCCATGGGGCGCTGGACGCGCGGTTTCCGGTGGCGGCGGCATCCCAACACCGACACCAACCTCCATTACCAGTTCGGTTTCTGGATCGCGGTGCCGCTGTTCATGCTGTCGCTGACGGGGGCGTGGATCTCGTTTCCCGCCTTTTTCGGCGCGCTGACCGGCGAGACGGGCGGGGGCGGTGCCCAGCGTGCGCGCCAGGCGGCGGCGCGGGCGCGGCCGATCGAGGCGACGACGCGCTCGGTCGATCAGGTGCTCGCCGCTGCGCGTGGCGGCGAGGTGCGCCAGATCGCTTGGCCGACCGACAAGAAGCCGGCATGGACGGTGCGGCTGGAGCGCGGGCAGCTGTCGGTCGACGACCGCACCGGCGCGGTGACGCGCGAGGCGGGGCCGCCCCAGGCAGGGGTCGCGCGGCTGATGCGGCGCCTGCATGACGGGACGGGCATGGGGCTGGTCTGGCGCGTCGTCATCTTCCTGGGCGGGATGATCCCCGTGCTGCTGGGAGTGACGGGCGTGATCATGTGGTGGCGCTCGCGCGGGTGGCGGGCCAAGGCCA
>NZ_DASVRV010000006.1:0-3184 GCF_036388435.1 Sphingomonas sp. | reverse complement strand
CTGCTCGGCGCCCGCGACATCCTCTTGCAGGCTGTTGCGCAATTTCCCGTGGTCGCGGAACGCGTCCATCGTCGCCGGCGGCATCGTGTTGACGGTGTCGGGGCCGATCAGCTGCTCGACGTACAGCGTGTCGCGGTAGCTCGGGTTCTTGGTGCTGGTGCTCGCCCAGAGCGGCCGCTGCACCATCGCTCCCTTGCCTGCGAGCGCCTCCCAGCGCGGCCCCGAGAAGAGCTGCCGGAAGAGGCGATAGGCCAGCTTCGCGTTCGCGATCGCGGCCTTGCCCTTGAGCTGCGCCACGTAGTCGCGGCGCTCCTCGGGCAGCTGCGCGGCGATCGTGTCGAGCCGCTTGTCGATCTCGGAGTCCACGCGGCTGATGAAGAAGCTCGCGACGCTGGCGATGCGGTCGATCGGCTGCCCCTGCCGCACCCGCTCCTCCAGCCCCATCGCATAGGCTTCGGCGACGCGCGCATAGGCTTCCCGGCTGAACAACAGGGTGACGTTGACGTTCATTCCCGCCGCGATCGTCGCCGCGATCGCGGGCCCGCCAGCCAGCGTGCCGGGAATCTTGATCATCAGATTGGGCCGGTCGACCGCCCGCCACAGCTTCCTCGCCTCGGCGATCGTCGCGTCGGTGTCGTCGGAGATATAGGGCGATACCTCCAGGCTGACATAGCCGTCCCGGGCGTCCAGCCGATCATAGACGGGCCGCAGCGCGTCGGCGGCGGCAACGATGTCCTGCACCGCCAGATGCTCGTAGCGGTCGATCGTCGCCGCGCCCGGATGCGCGCGGTCGTATTCGGCGAGCGACTCGTCATAGGCGTCGCCATGCCCCATCGCCTTCTCGAAGATCGAGGGGTTGGAGGTCACACCCGTCAGCCCGTCCGCCTCGACCAGCTTCTCCAGCCCCCCGGCCTGGAGGAACTTGCGGTCGACGAAATCGAGCCACACCGCCGTGCCCGCGGCGCTCAGCTCGCCCAATCTGCTCATGCGTTCTTCTCCAGCATCTCGCGCGCGACCTTCACGGCATTGTCGACCGTGAAGCCGTATTTGTCCTGCAGCTTGGCGATCGGCGCCGACGCGCCGAAGGTCGACATGGTGATGGTGCGCCCCTTCAGCCCGACATAGCGATGCCAGCCCATCTCGCCCGCCTGCTCGATGGCGAGCCGCGACGGGACCGATCCGGGGAGGACCGATTCCTTGTAGTCGTCGTCCTGCAGCTCGTAGCGATACCAGCTCGGCATCGACACGACGCGCGCGCGCACGCCGTCGGCGACCAGCCGCTCATAGGCCTCGACGGCCAGCGACACCTCGGAGCCCGTCGCGATCAGGATCACCTCGGGATCGTCCGACGACGCCAGCACATAGGCGCCGCGCTTGACGCCCTCGGCGCTCGCGTACTTGGTGCGGTCCAGCGTCGGCAGCGCCTGGCGCGACAGCACGATCGCGGTCGGGCGGTCGTTCATCTCCATGATCGACGCCCAGGCGACGGCGACCTCGTTGGCGTCGCCCGGCCGCACCACGTCAAGACCGGGGATCGCGCGCAAACTCGCGAGATGCTCGATCGGCTGGTGGGTCGGCCCGTCCTCGCCCACCCCGATCGAGTCGTGCGTGAACACGAACACCGACCCCAGCTCCATGATCGCCGCCAGCCGGATCGGCGCGCGCATATAGTCGGCGAACACCAGGAAGGTCGCGCCATACGCCTTGAGGTGCGACAGCGCCATGCCGTTGACCACGGCACCCATGCCATGCTCGCGCACCCCGTAATGCAGGTTGCGCCATCCGTAATCGCCCGCCTGGAACGATCCGCCGTCCTTGATCAGCGTCTTGGTCGAAGGCGCGAGATCGGCCGATCCGCCCATCAGCCAGGGCACGCGCGCGGCGATCGCGTTGAGCACCTTGCCCCCGGAGTCGCGGCTGGCGACACCCTTGGCATCCGCCTCGAACACCGGGATGTCGTCGGCCCAGCCGTCGGGCAGCGCGTCGGCAAGCATCGCGTCGAGCTCGCGTGCCGGCTCGGGATGCGCCTCGCGGTAGCGGGCGAGGTTGGCCTCCCATTCTTCGCGCGCAGACTGCCCGCGATCGACCATCGATCGCTTGAACGCGTCCGCCACGCCGTCGGGCACCAGGAACTCGGCATCCTCGGGCCAGCCATAGGCGCGCTTGGTCTCGCGGATCGCATCGACGCCCAGCGGCTCGCCATGCGCCTTTTCCGACCCCGCCTTGGGGCTGCCCCAGCCGATCACCGAATGGACGACGATCAGCGTCGGCCGGTCCCCGGTCGCCTTGAAGCTGTCGAGCGCCGCCGACAGCGCGCCCAGATCGTTGGCGTCGTCGACATGGATCACCCGCCAGCCATAGGCCTCGAACCGCGCACCGACATCCTCGTCGAACGCCAGGTCGGTCCCGCCCTCGATCGAGATATGGTTGCTGTCGTAGATCCAGCACAGATTGGAGAGCTTCAGATGTCCCGCCAGGCTCGCCGCCTCGGCGGACACGCCCTCCATCATGTCGCCGTCGCCGCAGACGGTATAGACGTCATGGTCGAACAGGGTGAAGCCGTCGCGGTTGAAATGCGCCGCCAGCCAGCGCTCGGCGATCGCCATCCCCACCGAATTGCCGCAGCCCGCGCCCAGCGGTCCGGTCGTGGTCTCCACGCCCGTGGTGTGGCGGTACTCGGGATGACCCGGGGTACGGCTCGACAGCTGACGGAATTCGCGGATATCGTCGAGCGACACGGCGGGACGTCCCGTCTTCTTGCCGTCCGCGTCGATCTCCTCGATCCCGGCCAGGTGGATCAGCGCGTATAGCAGCATCGACGCATGGCCGACCGACAGCACGAAGCGGTCCCGATTGGGCCAGTCTGGCCTGGCGGGGTCGTAACGCAGGAACCGGGTCCATATCGTGTGCCCGACGGGCGCCAGCGCCATCGGCGTGCCGGGATGCCCCGAATTCGCCTTTTGCACCGCGTCCATCGCGAGCGTGCGGATCGTGTCGATCGCGAGGCGTTCGGGGGACCCGTCCCCCTGATGGGCGTCGGCGCGATACGCGTCGGCGCCGTGCCGCTCGGTGGTGCTCACGTCGGTCATCTCTGCCTCATGTGGTTCGGGGGTCGAACGCGGGGCGCCCGTTAGGGTTGCCCCTTAATCCGGATCGAAAGGTCGTTCCAGCGTCGTCACGACCC
>NZ_DASVRV010000005.1:0-25698 GCF_036388435.1 Sphingomonas sp. | reverse complement strand
GGCGGATCGATAAACTCTTAGTCAGCGTGGAAGCCTGACGCCCATAACAAGCTCCCTACCACGCCGCCCATCCGGCCGGCGCGGTTCCCAGCCGCGGCCGACGACGCGGGATTTACTCCCGCGTTTCTTGTTTCTTCTGTCCTCCTTCTCGGCGCCGGAGGGCCGACACGGGAGTAAATCCCGTGTCGTCGGACGCGGCCATGGGCCGCGCCGGCCGGCCAGGTTCTTGGCAGGTCGGCTCCGTCACAGCCGGCCGAACACCGCCTCAAAGCCGGCTCTGTCGCCCGCTGCCAAGAACCTGGCCTGCTCCACCCACCGATCCCGGTGCAGCCTCCCCGCGAACGGCCCGAGCTGCGCGTCCACCGCCGCCGCTCGGTCCGCGTCGAGCGCGGCGATCTGGCCGACCGAGTGCAGCCCCAGCTCCGCCAGCCGCGCCGCCACCTTGGGCCCGAGCCCCTTGAGCTGCGTCACCGGACCATCGGCCGGCGACATGCTTTCCGACGCGGGAGCGGGTTCGGCGATCGCCGCCGGGCCGGCATCGGCCGGCGCGGCCACCGCGATCCGCTCCTCGGCCTGCGGACGGTGATCGGGCTCGGCGTCGCGCGGCGCCACGGCGACTGGACGATGGTCGGCGAGGGGAGGGGGCGGGGCGCGGTCGAGACTTGGCCGGTCGAGCGCAGGCGCCTCCGCGCGGGGCATTACCGGCGCGGACGCCACGGGCCCGTCCGGAACGCCCGCCTCCACCGCCTCGGCCTCCACGCGCCGTTCGGCGGCGCGGCGGACGCGCGAGCGGCGGACGCCGGCGGCGATGACCGCGAGCGTGGCGAGGATCAGCAGCGCGAGAATGGCGAAATGAAGGGCGGTGAACGTGCCGGCGCCGGGCGGGGTGATGGCCATGATGGTTCCTCTCGACAGCGCGCCTAGAGCGCGTGTCCCTGCGCCGCAACAACCCGCGATCCAGCGGGCGGTTGCGCGTGCGCGTTCATCCCCCGGCCCGCTCGCGCGCGACCTCGCGCCAGCCGATGTCGCGGCGGTGGAACCCGCCGGGAAGCGCGATCGCGTCGACCGCATGATTGGCGGCGGCCTGGGCCCCCGCGACGCTCGGCGCCAGGGCGGTGACGGCGAGGACCCGCCCCCCCGACGCGACCAGCGTCTGGCCGTCCCGCCTCGTCCCCGCCTGGAAGACGAGCGCGCCCGTCGCCTCTGCGTCGCGGATCCCGTCGATCCGGCCGCCGGTGCGCGGCGCCGCGGGATAGCCATGGGCGGCGACCACGATCGTGAGCGCGGTGTCGGGGACGAAACGGGCCGGCGCCAGTTCGCCGAGCCGACCTTCGGCGGTCGCGAGCATCACGGGGAGCAGGTCGCCGTCGAAGCGCGGCAGGATCACCTGCGCCTCGGGATCGCCGAAGCGGGCATTATACTCGATCAGCTTGGGGCCGGTCGCGGTCAGCATCAGCCCGGCATAGAGCACGCCCGAAAAGGGGGTTCCCGCTTCGCGCATCGCCGCCAGTGTGGGCTCGACGATCTCGGCGATCGCGCGCGCCTCGAGGTCGGGGGTGAGGACGCGCGCGGGGCTGTACGCGCCCATGCCGCCGGTATTGGGGCCGATATCGCCCTCGCCGACGCGCTTGTGATCCTGCGCGGAGCCGAAGGGCATGATCGCGGTGCCGTCGGTCAGGACGAACAGGCTCGCCTCCTCGCCGTCGAGGAACTCCTCGATCACCGCCTCCCCCGTCGCTTCGAAGCCTGGCCCGTCGAACAACGCGTCCAGCGCATCGGCTGCCTCGGCGGGGCTGTAGGCGATCGTCACGCCCTTGCCCGCCGCCAGCCCGTCGGCCTTGAGGACGACGGGGAGCGCGAAGGTGGCGGCGAGCGCCGCGTCCGCCTCCGCGCGCGAACGGACGCGGAGGTAACCGGCCGTCGGAATGCCGGCGCGGGCGCACAGGTCCTTGGTGAAGCCCTTCGAGCCCTCGAGCCGGGCCGCCGCCTTGTCCGGCCCGAACACGGGCACGCCCGCCGCGCGCAGGCTGTCCGCGAGGCCGTCGACCAGCGGGGCTTCGGGGCCGATCACGACCAGCCCGATATCGTGCCCGCGCGCGAACGCGATCACCGCGGCGTGATCGGCCGGGTCGACCCGCACCAGCGTGGCGTGGCCCGCAATGCCGGGGTTGCCTGGCGCGGCGTAGAGCCTAGTGAGTCCGGGAGACCGGGCCAGCTTCCAGGCGAGCGCGTGCTCGCGGCCCCCCGATCCCAAGAGCAGGACGTTCATGGCTTTCCCCCATTCCGATGCGCACCGGCTCGTAGCCGAGCCCATGCCCGGCGACAACGCGCCGGCGATGAGCGTGGGCGAGCTGGCCGGCAGGCTGAAGCGCGTCGTCGAGGGCGAGTTCGGCCATGTGCGGCTGCGCGGCGAGATCAGCGGCTATAAGCGCGTCGCGTCGGGCCATGCCTATCTGGCGCTCAAGGACGAGAGCGCCGTGATCGACGGGGTGATCTGGAAGGGCCAGGCGTCGCAGATCGCCTTCCAGCCTCAGGATGGTATCGAGGTGATCGCGACGGGGCGGCTGACCACCTATCCGGGGCGCTCCAAATATCAGATCATCATCGAACGGCTGGAGCTGGCGGGGGCGGGCGCGCTGATGGCGCTGCTCGACAAATTGCGCCTGAAGCTGGCGGGCGAGGGGCTGTTCGACCGCGCCGCCAAGCGCGCGCTCCCCTATCTGCCGCGCGTGATCGGTGTCGTGACCTCGCCCACGGGCGCGGTGATCCGCGACATCCTCCACCGGCTGGAGGATCGCTGCCCGACGCATGTGATCGTCTGGCCGGTCAAGGTCCAGGGCGAGGGATCGGCGGCCGAGGTGGCGGCGGCGGTGCGCGGGTTCGACGCGATCGCGCAAGGCGGCCCGGTGCCGCGCCCCGACCTGCTGATCGTGGCGCGGGGCGGGGGATCGATCGAGGATTTGTGGACCTTCAACGAGGAGGTCGTCGTCCGCGCGGTCGCCGAATGCCGCATCCCGGTCGTCTCGGCGGTCGGGCACGAGACCGACACGACCCTGTGCGACCATGCCGCCGACCTGCGCGCGCCGACCCCGACCGCGGCGGCCGAGATCGCGGTGCCGGTGCTCGCCGACCTGCGGCTGACCATCGCGGGCCAGGGCACGCGCATCGAACGCTGCGCGCGGCGCTATGTCGATCGCGGGCGCGAGCGACTGGAGGCGCTGGCGCGCGTCATGCCCAAACGCGACGCGCTGCTCGGGCCGCAGCGCCAGCGCGCCGACGATCTGGGCGCGCGGCTCGATCGGGGGTTGGAGCGGCGGGTGGCGCGGGCGCGCGGCGTGCTGACGGAGGCCGGCGGCGCGCTGCGCCCGGCGGTGCTGGAGCGGCGGCTGGAGGGCAAGCGCGCCCAGCTGGACGCGACATGGCGGCTGATCGGCTCGCTCAACCCGCACCGGGTGCTGGAGCGCGGCTATGCCCGGGTCACCGCGCGCGGCGGCGGGACGCTGACCGACGTGGCGGCGGCGCGGGCGGCCGGGGCGGTGACGCTCCACTTCCACGACGGCGATGTGGACGCGCAGGTCGGGCAGCAGATCGGGGGCCGTCTTGAGCGCGGGGGCGGTCGGCCCTATTCTCCTCCCAAGCCCGACCAGCCCTCGCTGCTCTGATCGCCTGGAACGCCCGATATGCTGATGTCCAACACCGACCGTCCCGCCCGGCTTCACTACATGGCCAACGGCTTTCGCGTGCTGGCGCCCGGCGATCATGTGCTGTGCGCGGTGTCGGGCGCGCGGGTGCCGCTGACCGACCTGCGCTATTGGAGCGTGGCGGGGCAGCAGGCCTATGCCACGGCCGCCCTGGCGAGCGAGGCGCTCGCGCCGCGATGAGGATGGCGCTGGCGCTGGCGCTCGCAGCGTGGTTCGCGCCGGTTCTCGCGCAGTCGCCGACGCAGAGCTTTCATCTCATCGGGGTGCCGACCCAGGGCGCACTGATGACTGGCGAGGCGCCGGCCGGCGCGGTGTCGGTTGTGCTCCGCATCCCCGACGCCCCGGACGTGCCGGTGACCCTGGAGAATGGGCGCTTCCTGGTCGGGTTCGACCGCGACGCGGGCCCCGTGGCCGAACTGGTGGCGGTACTGGCCGACGGACGGGAGCTGTGCCACCCGCTCGCGGTCGCGCCGCGCGCCTGGCGGATCGAGCGGGTCGACGCGCCCCTTCGCGCGGGCCGGACCACCGCCGCGCTCGACAGGCTCCGCCCGGCCGAGCTGGCCCGCATCGCCGCCGCCCGCGCGGTCGAGACGGGGGCAACGGGCTGGCGAGGGGCCCTGCGCCGGCCCGCGCAAGGGCGGGTGTCTGGGCTGTTCGGGGCGCAACGTGTCTATCGCGGGGTGCCGGGCTCGTTCCACTCGGGTGTGGACATCGCGCTGCCCACGGGATTCCCGGTGCTGGCTCCCGCGGACGGGGTCGTGGTGCTGGCGGCAGACCCGGCCCGGCCGTTCACGCTGGAAGGTAATCTGCTGATCGTCGATCACGGCGCGGGATTGAGCAGCGCATTTCTGCACCTGTCGCGCATCGACGTGGAGGAAGGCGAGCGCGTCGTTGCGGGGCAGCGGATCGGCGCGGTCGGAGCAACGGGCCGTGCGACGGGGCCGCACCTCCACTGGGGGCTACGCTGGCGCGACGCGCGCGTCGATCCGCTGCCCGTCGCCGGGGCGATGCTCTAGCCGACCCGTTTTCCGCGCACCGTCCGCTGCCTGCCTATGCTCAAGAAGTACGAACCAAGCGATGCCTTGCGGATGCGGATGGCGACCCCATCCCGCGGGGGCAGCCCCAGCGCTTCGGTGGTGGACCAGCGTGCGCCGTCTTCCAGCACTAGGTCGTATTTGCCATAGCCGACCGGAATGACGCGGCGCACGGTGGTGTTGATCTCGGTGAATTCGGCCTCGTCGCGATCGTCGCCCTCACGCCCGCCGAACAGTTCGATCCGCGGCAGCGCGAAGCCGAACAGCGACCGTCTGGTCTTGCGAACGCTTTCGCGGTCGAGCACCGTGACCTCCCGCGACCGAACCGCGGCATCGAGGCCGGCGGCCGCCGCGTCGAAGCATGATAGCCGCGCAGAGGACTCCACTATGTTGCGGCAGTCACCCACTGCTTTGACCACCCCGGGTAGGTCGGCAGCCCGAGGCGAGGATTGCGCAGCCGCAGCGCCTGCGACGACCAAGGCCAATCCCGCTGCAACTCTCTTCATGCTTGGCTCCCCCACCTTCGGAATACCTTAACTCGGCGGACCAACTCGGGCAACAGAAGGCGGCTGCCAATTCCGTGTGACTAAATTACTACAGCACTCTGATAAACGCGAGCACATCGCGGGTATGCATTGTGCGACCGCGAAGGCCTTCGCTATGACCCGCCGTCAAGCGACGGAGCTCCAAAGCTCCGCGCGGTCTATTTTGATCCCGGCACGTCCAGATCATCAAAGGGGTTTTACACATGACGCGAACTTTCCGTCGGCAGCTTCTCGCCTCCAGTCTCTTGGTCGGTGCGTCCGTCGCGCTGGCGAGTCCCGCTTTCGCGCAGGACGCTCCTCCGGGCAGCCCGCAGGACCAGAACGCCCAGGGAGTGACCACGCCCGACTCGGTCGACATCGGCGAAGAGGGCGCGGACATCGTCGTCACCGGCTCGCTGATCCGCAATCCCAATCTCGAGCAGTCGAGCCCGGTCGCGTCGATCGGCCAGGAAGAGATCCTGCTCCGTCAGGCCAACGTCGCGGAAAACTTCCTGCGTGAGCTGCCGGGTATCGTCCCGTCGATCGGCTCCGCAGTCAATAACGGCAATGGTGGCTCCTCCTTCGTCGATCTTCGTGGTCTCGGGTTCAACCGCAACCTCGTGCTGCTCGACGGCACGCGTATCGTCCCCGCCGGTCTGGCCGGCGCGACCGACCTCAACAACATTCCGCTGGCGCTGGTGGAGCGTACGGACATCCTGACCGGCGGCGCGTCGACGACCTATGGTGCCGATGCGGTGTCGGGCGTCGTCAACTTCATCACCCGCCAGGATTTTTCGGGCGTCGAGATCTCGGCGAACCAGCAGATCACCGAGGTCGGCGACGGCAACCAGTTCCGCTTCGACCTGACCGTCGGCGGCAACTTCGCCGACGATCGCGGCAACGCGGTGTTCTCGATCGGCTATCAGGAGTCGGACCCCGTCTTCCAGGGTGATCGCGACTTCTCCCGCAATAACATCGACTCGTTCACCGGCGTCGTCGGCGGAGGGTCGGGCACCGCCGTTCCCGGCCGCTTCTCGGTTCCCGGTTCGGGTACGCTCCAGATCAATCCGGCAACGGGAGCGCTGGTGCCGACGTTCCAGCTGTTCAACTTCAACCCGCAGAACATCTTCCAGACTCCGTTCGAGCGGTTCAACATGTATGGCGCGGCCCGGTTCGAGGTCGCCGACGGCATCGAAGTCTACAATCAGGGCATCTTCTCCCGGAATTCCGTTTCGACCGTGATCGCGTCGTCGGGCACGTTCGGCAACTCGCTGACGATCCCGCTCAGCAATCCGTACCTCCCGGCGGGCGCGCGCAACCAGTTTTGCACCGCGGGTGTCGATGCCGATCTGGCAACTGCTGGCCGTCAGACCCCCACAGCTGCACAATGTGATGCGTTTGCGGCGGCGACCGATCCGACCAGCCCCAATTTCCGTACCTTCACCACCAACGCGTCGCGTCGCTTCGTCGAGGCGGGACCGCGTCTGGCCGAATACCAGACCACGTTGTTCAACTATCGCATGGGTGCGCGCGGCGACATCACCGACAGCTTCCGCTTCGACGTATTCGGCAGCTATGGCGAGAGCGAGAACACGCAGCGCCAGTCGGGCAACGGCACGCTGACGCGCCTGCGCCAGGCCGCCAACGCGACCACCACCACGACCTGCATCGATTCGACCAACGCCTGCGTGCCGATCAATCTGTTCGGTGAGGCCGGTTCGATCACGCCGGATCAGCTCGGCTTCCTGCTCGGGGTGACCAACAGCACGACGACGCGCACCACCCTGTCGACGGCGCGGGGCTTCGTCGAAGGCGACTTCGGGGTCACCAGCCCGTTCGCCACGCAGGGGGTCAATATCGCGGTCGGCGCCGAGTATCGCCGCTACACCGCCGCGGTCATCTCCGACGCGCTGACACAGACTCCCAACGAGGTGCTCGGCAATGGCGCGGCTTCGCCCGACGTGCGCGGCGAGTATGACGTATATGAGGGCTTTGGCGAGTTGCTCGTTCCGCTGATCGAGGACCGGCCGTTCTTCAAGAGCCTGACGCTCGAGCTCGGCGCCCGCTACTCGAAATATTCCACGGCCGGCGGTGCCTTCACCTACAAGGCCGGCGGCAGCTGGGAGCCCTTCGACAGCCTGAAGTTCCGCGGCAATTATCAGCGCGCAACCCGCTCGCCGAACATCGGTGAGCTGTTCGCGCCGCTGGTGACCGGTCTGGATAACGGCACCGACCCCTGCGCGGGCGCGGCGCCCAACGGCAGCGCGGCCCTGCGTGATGTCTGCGTCGCGCAGATCATCGCGGGTGGCGGCACGGCGGCTTCGGCTGCCGGCCTGATCGGCACGATCGACCAGCCCTCGGCGGGCCAGGTCAACGTGACGGGCGGGGGCAATCCGAACCTGGACGTGGAAAAGGCGACCACCTACACGATCGGCGGCGTGTTCCAGCCGACGTTCGTCCCCGGCCTCGCGGTCACGGTCGATTACTTCAACATCAAGGTGAAAGACGCGATTTCCAGCCAGACGGTCGGCGATGCGATCATCGCCTGCTTCGGTCAGAACCCGGCCGCACCGCCCGCGGGCGCCGCCGCCAATCCGGCCTGCACCGCGATCTCGCGCGACCCGCTCGACGGCACGCTTAACGGAACGGCCGATGGCTATCCGCAGCCCTTGTCCAACCTGGGTCGGATTGCGACGGACGGCATCGATCTGAACGTCAATTATCAGCGTGATTTCGGCAATGCCGGGCTGGTGCTCAACTTCCAGGGCACTTGGACGAACTCGAACCGCTTCAACTCGAACGTCAACAGCCCGTTGTCGGTCAATCGCGAGTGCGTCAGCTTCTACAGCATCAACTGCGGTTCGATCCAACCGGAGTTCGCGTTCAACCAGCGTACCACGCTCCGGTTCGACGGCGTTGACATCTCGCTGCTGTGGCGTTTCATCGACGACGTTCAGTACGAGCCGATCCAGTATGCCGATGATGTCGCAGCAGCGACGAACGCGGCAGGTGTCGTGAACCAGAGCTTCGTCGTCAACGACGAGTTTCTGCGGATCGGCGCGGAGCATTATTTCGACCTTTCCGCGCGGTTCGAGCTGACGGATAATTTCGACGTGACCGCCACGGCCATCAACCTGCTCGACAATCAGCCGAAGATCGTCGGTGCGACCGTGGGTACGACCGATTTCAACAGCGGAAATATCTATCCGTCGACCTACGACTCGCTGGGTCGTCGGTTCGCGGTCAGCGCCCGCATGAAGTTCTAGGCGTTGCTGAACTTGGACGCGTAGATCGGGGGCGGGCAGCGATGTCCGCCCCCTTTTTCATCGGGCTTGCGCTGCGCGCCGTGTTGCGGCATTTTCAACTCCGGACTTGTTCGTCGAAAGCTATGTCATGATCTTGCTTCTGATCGCCTTGGCCGCTCAGGCTGCTCCTCCCGCCCCCGCGCCTTCGGCCCAAATGGCTGCTGCCGACGGCGAGAAGGTCGTATGCAAGCGGAGCGCCGCGACGGGATCGTTCGTGCGCACCAAAAAGGTCTGCCTTACGCGCCGCCAATGGCAGCGGGTGGCCGACGACGCGCAGGAACTTGGGCGCAGCATGCGCCCGGGGCTGACAACGGGCGTTCGGTAATTCACCTCGCGGCCGGCGCCGGGCTCGGGACGATGCTGGGTGCCCGACATCGGCATCCGCGCCGGTGACGGCGTGACCGTGTCGACGGGAGGGGTCGCCGACCCCGAGATCGTGCGGCTGCTCCGGGTCGCGGGTGAAGCAGGAGCCAGGGGCGACGCGGTCGCCATGGCCAGCGCGCTCCGAGCCGTCCTGCTACGGGCGCCCGACCATCCCGAGGCCCTGAATGCGGTCGGGATGCAGGCGCTGAGCCGGGGCGATCACGCCGAGGCCGAGCAGTTGTTCGCGCGGGCCACGCTCGCTGCGCCGTCGATCGCACCTTTGTGGATGAACCTGGCGACGGCCCGCCGCAATCTGCGCGACGATGCCGGGGAGCGCGCGGCACTGGAAGGGGCGCTAGCGACCGACCAGCGGCATCTGATGGCCAATGTCCGCCTGGCCGAGTTGCACGAGCGATCGGGGGAGGACAGCGCCGCACTGTTCCGTTGGAGCGGCGTCGTCGCGGTGGCTGAGGCGATGCCGGAGCGCCCGCCCGGGCTCGACCAGTTGCTTATGCACGCGCGGGCACGCGTGACCGAGCGAGCGGCCCGTTTCGGTCGCGAGGTGGACGACCGCCTATCGTTACTGCGCGAGGGTATCGACGCGGCGGGGCGTCGGCGTTTCGACGCTTGTGTGGATGCGATGCTCGGGCGACGGCGGGTCTATCGAAACGAGCCCCACGGCCTGCATTTCCCGTTCCTGCCAGCCGACGAGTTCTTCGATCGCGCGCATTTCCCTTGGTTGGGCGAGCTGGAGGCCGCCGCGCCCGTGATCCGGCGCGAGCTGAAAGCGTTGCTCGCCGCACCCGATAGCGGGTTCGCCCCCTATGTTGATCTGATGCCGGGGTCACCGGTAGACAAATGGACCCCGCTCGACCGGTCTGACGCGTGGAGCGCGCGTTATTTGTGGCAATATGGCGAACGGCAGGCCGATGTCTGCGACCGCTGTCCAGAGACTGCGGCCGCACTCGCCCGCGCGCCGCTCGCCGACATGCCGGGCAAGGGGCCGACCGCCTTTTTTTCGGTGCTCAAGCCTGGTGCGCGGCTGCCCGCCCATACGGGAGTTAGCAATATTCGCGCCATCGTCCACCTGCCGCTGATCGTGCCGCCCGGGTGCGGTTTTCGCGTAGGGGGCGAGACGCGCCACTGGGTCGAGGGCGAGGCGTTTGCGTTCGACGACACGATCGAACATGAAGCGTGGAACGAGTCGGATGCGATCCGCGCGGTGTTGATCCTCGACGTGTGGAATCCGCATCTTTCCGCGGCCGAACGTGACATGCTGCGTGGATTGTTCCGCGCGCTGGCAACCATTGAGGACGTGCCAGCGACGATGGGGGCCGTGGCCGGGTAGCTTACCCCAGCGCCAACCGCCCCTCGCCCTCGTCCACCCGCACCGTGGCGCCGTCCTTGACCGCACCGCGCAGGATCAGATCCGCCAGCGGGTCCTGCAGATGCCGCTGGACCGCGCGCTTGAGCGGGCGGGCGCCGTATACCGGGTCGTAGCCGACCCGGCCCAGCCAGGCGCGCGCGGCGTCGGTGAGGTCGAGCGTGATCTTGCGGTCGGCCAGCAGCCGGCCGACGCGCGCCACCTGGATGTCGACGATCGGCGCCATATGCGCCTGGCCCAGGCGGTGGAACAGGATCACCTCGTCGAGGCGATTGAGGAATTCGGGGCGGAAATGCCCGCGGACCACCTCCATCACCTGCGGCTCGACGCTTTCCACGTCCTCGCCCTCGCCGAGCGCCGTCAGATATTGCGAGCCCAGGTTCGAGGTCAGGATGATGAGCGTGTTGGTGAAGTCCACCGTGCGGCCCTGGCCGTCGGTCAGCCGCCCGTCGTCGAGCACCTGGAGCAGCACGTTGAACACGTCGCCATGCGCCTTCTCGACCTCGTCGAACAGGATCACCTGATAGGGGCGGCGGCGCACGGCCTCGGTCAGGACGCCGCCTTCCTCGTAACCGACATAGCCCGGCGGGGCGCCGATCAGCCGGGCGACGGCGTGCTTCTCCATGAACTCGCTCATGTCGATGCGCACCATCGCCGAGGGGTCGTCGAACAGGAATTCGGCGAGCGCCTTGGTCAGCTCGGTCTTACCGACGCCCGTCGGGCCGAGGAACAGAAAGCTTCCCAAGGGCCGGTTCGGGTCCTGGAGCCCGGCGCGCGCGCGGCGGACGGCGGTGGAGACGGCGTGGACGGCATGGGCCTGGCCGATGACACGCTTGCCGATCGTCTCCTCCATCTTGAGAAGCTTGTCGCGCTCGCCCGCCAGCATCCGCTCGACGGGGACGCCCGTCCAGCGGCTGACCACGCCCGCGATGTCGTCGGCGGTGACCTCCTCGCGCAGCATCGCGCCCTCGGTCGCGCCCGCCGCCTCGGCGAGCTGGCGTTCGAGCTGGGGGATGGTGCCGTATGACAGCTCGCCCGCGCGGGCGAGGTCGCCGGTGCGCTGCGCCTGGTCGAGCGCGATGCGCGCCGCGTCGAGCTGTTCCTTGAGCTTGGCCTCGGCGCCGATCTTGTCCTTTTCGCCCTGCCAGCGGGTCGTGAGCGCCGCCGATTGCTCCTCCAGCCCGGCCAGGTCGCGCTCGAGCGTCGCCAGCCGGTCCTGCGAGGCGGCGTCGGACTCGCGGCGCAGCGCCTCGCGCTCGATCTTGAGGCGCAGGATGCGGCGGTCGAGCGCCTCGATCTCCTCGGGCTTGGACTCCACCTCCATGCGGATGCGCGATGCCGCCTCGTCCATCAGGTCGATCGCTTTGTCGGGCAGGAAGCGGTCGGTGATGTAGCGGTTGGACAGGGTCGCGGCCGCCACGATCGCGCCATCGGTGATGCGCACCCCGTGGTGGAGTTCGTACTTCTCCTTGAGCCCGCGCAGGATCGACACGGTGTCCTCGACCGTCGGCTCGCCCACGAACACCGGCTGGAAACGCCGCTGGAGCGCGGGGTCCTTTTCCACATGCTTGCGATATTCGTCGAGCGTGGTCGCGCCGACGCAGTGGAGCTCGCCGCGCGCGAGGGCGGGTTTCAGCAGATTGCCCGCGTCCATCGCACCTTCCGATTTACCGGCGCCGATCAGCTGGTGCATCTCGTCGATGAACAGGACGATGTCGCCCTCGGCCGCCTTGACCTCGTCGAGCACGCCTTTCAGCCGTTCCTCGAACTCGCCGCGATACTTCGCACCCGCGATCAGCGCGCCCAGGTCGAGCGACATGAGCCGGCGCCCTTTCAGGGTATCGGGCACGTCGCCATTGGCGATGCGCAGCGCCAGCCCCTCGGCGATCGCGGTCTTGCCGACGCCGGGCTCGCCGATCAGCGCCGGGTTGTTCTTGGTGCGGCGGGCGAGGATCTGGATGGTGCGGCGGATCTCCTCGTCGCGGCCGATCACGGGGTCGAGCTTGCCGTCCCGCGCCGCCTGCGTCAGGTCGCGCGCGAATTTCTTGAGCGCGTCGTACCGGTCCTCGGCGCTCTGCGTGTCGGCGGTGCGCCCGCCGCGCAGCTGCTCGATCGCGGCGTTGATCGCCTCGGCCCGGACCCCGGCGGCGGCCAGCGCCTTGCCGGCGGCGCTGGTCGTCGACAGCGCGAGCGCGAGCAGCATCCGCTCCACGGTGACATAGCTGTCGCCCGCCTTCTGCGCGACCTGCTCCGCCTGGTCGAGCACGCGCACCGCGTCATTGTCGAGCCCGGGCGTCGCTTGCGCGCCCGATCCGCTGACCGCGGGCACCCGGGCCAGCGCCGCGTCGGTCTCCGCGACCGCGCGCCTGGCGTCCCCGCCACCTGCGCCGATCAGCCCGGCGGCCATGCCCTGCTCGTCCTCGAGCAGCGCCTTCAGGATGTGCTCCGGCGAAATCCGCTGATGGTTCATGCGGATTGCGACGGTCTGCGCCGACTGGAGAAAGCCCTTGGCGCGATCGGTGAATTTCTCGAGGTTCATGTCTGTCCCTGTTGTTCTTGCGGATCAGGTAGTGTGCTCTTTGGGCAACACAAGGGTAAGACTTCGACGATCGACACGGGATGCCGTGATCGTTCCCCTGGCGGTAAGATGGGGGCCGTTCGTGCTGCCGGTACCGCGCACCGTCCGGCGCGCGGTGCAGGGCCCGCCGGCGATGCGCGGCGCCAGGAGCGATTTCGCGCTTCGCCATGCCGGGGCGGACCGGTTGCGCATGGTGGAGCGATATCGCCGGCTGCCCCGGGGCGCGGGACTGGGTCGAGTGGACCTGGGCCATGACGAGCCGCCGCACGACCGGGGGCGGTCGGTCTCCTGCGCGGCTGGTATTGGAAGTTCGACAGGCGGGGGCGGCCAGATGCGCTTGCCTTGCCGGGTCATGCGTGCGGGCAATAGCTGGCGCTATCACCGCCGCCCCGCTCCCGATCGTCCCGGTACGGCGCTGAACAAGGCGGCGGATTACCTCCGCGAGCATTTCGGCCGCCTCGATCCGCCGCCGGTCGAGGTCGTGCGGCCGCGCCAGGGCAAGGTCGGCCTGCCGCGTCATCAAGGGCGTTGCAGCGCGCCAATACACTCGTATAACTCGTCCAGATAAACCGGAGAGGGCGAAAATCCATGAAGTCGAAGACCTTGGCGCTGACCGGCGTCGCGTTGTCCCTGCTCGTCTCGCCTGTGGCTGCGCAGACCGCGCCCGCCGCCGCCAGCGCCGCCGCGCCGGTGTCGCAGCTCGTCCGCTCGGTCGACATCCCCTATCAGCAGTTCACGCTCGCCAACGGGCTGCGCGTGATCGTCCACACCGATCGCAAGGCGCCCGTGGTCGCGGTGTCGGTGTGGTACGACGTCGGGTCCAAGCACGAGCCGGCGGGCAAGACGGGCTTCGCGCATCTGTTCGAGCATCTGATGTTCAACGGATCGGAGAATGCGCCGGGCGAGTTCTTCGAGCCGCTGAAGAATGTCGGCGCGACCGATTACAACGGCACGACGAGCTATGACCGGACCAATTATTTCGAGACCGTGCCGACCGCCGCGCTCGACCGCGCGCTGTTTCTCGAATCGGACCGCATGGGCTATCTGCTGGGCGCGATCACGCAAGCCAAGCTCGACGAGCAGCGCGGCGTCGTCCAGAACGAAAAGCGCCAGGGCGACAACCAGCCTTACGGCCTGCTCCGCTACAAGCTGCCGGGCGGGCTGTTTCCCGTCGGCCACCCGTACAACCACACCACCATCGGTTCGATGGCCGATCTCGACGCGGCATCGCTGGATGACGTGAAGAACTGGTTCCGCGACAATTACGCACCCAACAACGCTGTGCTGGTGCTGGCGGGCGATGTCGACCTCGCGACCGCGCGGACCAAGGTGCAGAAATATTTCGGCGCGATCCCGCGCGGGCGGGCCAGCGTCAAGCGGCCCGCGCCGATCGCAGCGCTGCCCGCGCCCGTCAACGAGACGATGCGCGACCGGGTGGCCGCGCCGCTGGTCACGCGCAGCTGGTCGGTGCCGGGGCTGAACGACGATGATGCCGCCGCGCTCGAGGTCGCGGGCGGCGTGCTGGGCGGGCTCAGCTCGTCGCGGCTCGACAATGCGCTGGTGCGCCAGGACAAGCTGGCCGTGCAGGTGAGCGCGGGCAATCGCGCCTTCGCCGAGGTGGGGGCGTTCTCCGTCACGGCCGTTGCGCGGCCGGGGGTGGACCAGGCGCTGCTCGAACGGCGGCTCGACGCGGTGGTCGCCGATTTCGTCAGGACCGGGCCGACCGCCGACGAGGTGAACCGGTACGTCACGGGCGTCGTCGCCAACCGCGTGGCGGGGCTGGAATCGGTCGGCGGCTTCGGCGGCAAGGCGGTCGCGCTGGCGGAGGGCGCGCTTTATTCGAACGATCCGGGCTTCTACAAGAAGCGGCTCCAGGCGCTCGGCCGCCAGACGCCCGAAACGGTCCGGGCGGCGATGAACCGTTGGCTGACGCGGCCGGTCTACGCCTTTGCGATCGTGCCCGGCGCGCGCGAGGCCTATCAGGACGCCGCCGCGCCCGCGGCCAAGCCCGTCGCCAAGGCGCCCGACACGCCCTTTCAGGGAACGCGCGGGCCGCTGCCCGCCGTCGGCGATGTCGCGGGGCTCAGCTTTCCGGCGGTCCGCCGCGCGCGGCTGAAGAACGGCATCGAGGTCGTCTATGCGCAGCGCACCGCGGTGCCGATCACTCAGGCGGTGCTCAGCTTCGATGCGGGCGTCGCGGCCGATGTGCCCGGCAAGCTGGGCACCCAGGCGCTGACGCTGGCGGTCATGGACGAGGGCACGACGACGCTCGACTCGATCCGCCTGGCCGAGGCCAAGGAGCGGCTGGGTGCCGATATCGGCGCGGGGGCGTCGAACGACCGCACCACCCTGTCGCTCGAGGTGCCGAGCGCCAACCTCCAGCCCGCGCTCGACCTGTTCGCCGACGTGGCGCGCAACCCCGCCTTCGCCGAGGCGGAGGTGCAGCGCGTCAAGCAGCAGCAGCTCGCCGGAATCGCGCAGGAGCTGACCAGCCCGCAGGGGCTGGCCGGCCGCGTCCTGCCGCCGTTGATCCATGGCCCTGCCAGCCCCTATGCCAAGGCGCAGGGCGGCGGTGATCCGCGCGCGGTGGCGGCGCTGACCCGCGCCGACCTGGTCGCGTTCCGCGACGCATGGCTGCGCCCCGACAAGGCCAAGCTGTTCGTGACGAGCGACCGCCCGCTGGAGGAGGTGCTTCCCGCGCTCGACCGGCGTTTCGGCGACTGGCGCGCGACCGGAACGGCCGGCAGCAAGAACTTCGCCGCCGGCCAGCCCTCCGCGCCGAAGATCGTGCTGATAGACCGGCCCGACAGCCCGCAATCGCTGATCCTGGCGGCGTTGCCGACCCCGCTCAAGGGCACGGACGACCTGCTGGCGGTGCAGACCGCCAACGACGCGCTGGGCGGCAGCTTCCTCAGCCGCATCAACACCGACCTGCGCGAGACGCGTGGCTGGTCCTATGGCGCGCGCGGTTCGTTCGCCCAGGCGGAATATGCGGCGCCCTATGTCGTCTCCGCGCCGGTCCAGGCCGACAAGACGGGGCCGTCGATCGCATCGCTCAAGGTCGACGTGGCCGAGTTCGTGACCACCAAGCCCTTGACCCAGGTCGAGTTCGACCGGGCGATCACGGGCGCGGTACGGTCGCTGTCGGGCAATTTCGAGACGTCGGGGGCGGTGCTCGGGGCGATGCAGAGCAACGACCTCTACAAGCGTCCCGACGATTATTACGCGCGCATCACCCAGCGTTACCGGGCCATGACGCGCGACCAGCTCGACGGGGCGATCCGGCGGGTGATCGTACCCGACCGGCTGGTCTGGGTCGTGGTCGGCGACGCCAAGGTCGTCCGGCCGCAGCTTGACAGCCTGGGACTCCCGGTTGAGGTGATTCCCGCGGCGGCGGTCGCCGGGGGCGCGACCCCGCCCGCCCGGACGGCTGCGGCGAACTGAGCTGCTGATATTTGACGGAGGAAGACATGGCTGGCGTTGACGGTACGTACGACTGCACGGTGAAGTCGCCGCTGGGCGACCAGAAGATGACGCTGACGGTCAAGGGCGACGGCGACTCGTTCACTGGTACGGTGTCGGGCGCGATGGGTGCCAGCGAGGTGTCGGGCGAGGTGCGGGGCGAGCAGATCAGCTGGAAGCAGCAGATGACCGTGCCCATGCCGATGACGCTCGACTGCCAAGCCACCGTGTCCGACACCGCGATCATCGGCACGGTGGGTGCGGGCGCGTTTGGCAGCTTTCCGCTGTCGGGGACGCGCACGGCCTGATCCGCGATCGTCGGACATGAAAACGGCCCGCTCTCCGCGTGGAGGGCGGGCCGTTCCTGTTTGGCCGCCTGGTGAAGCGGTTAGCTCAGCACCACCGCATTGGCGCCGGCCGCCTTGGCGAGCATCGCGCTCATGGCTTTCAGCAGCTTGCCCATCGCCACGGGTTTCAGGATCACGTCATCCGCCCCTTGCGCGATGCAACGCTCGCGCAGGTCCAACGCGGTGTCGGCGGTGACGACGATCACCGGCAGCTGCGCCTTGGCGTCGGTGCGCGCGCGCAGGTGGCGGATCGCGGTCAGACCGTCCATTCCAGGCATGCGCAGGTCCATCAGCACGATCGAATAATGCCCGTCGTCGATCATCTGCAGCCCGGTCTCGGCGTCGGCGGCCTCCGACATATCGGCGCCGACGACACTCAGCATGTCCTTGACCACCCGGCGGTTCATCGCATCGTCTTCAACGAACAGGACTTGCATGCACTTAGGCCCTTCGATTCTTGTAAGAAACCCCTAGCCTTTTACCGGTAAACGACGCGTTACCGATTCTCACGCCGCGCGCGCGCCGAACAGCTCGGGGGCGACCAGCATGTCGGGTTCGTCGCCGTACAGCGATCTCAGCGCCTCCATCAGCGCGGCCGCGCCGATCGGCTTGACGATCAATTGCGACGCGCCGACCGTCATCGCCTCGGCGATGCTGATCCCGGCAACGGCGGGCGCCAGCAGCAGGCTGCACCGCGCGCCCGCGTCGCGCGACGCGCGCGCCAGGTCGCGCAGCGTGGCGATCAGCTCGCCCTTCTCGCCCGCGATCGATGCGGCGTCGAGCAGGAGGTGCGTGGGTGGATCGGGTTCCGCCAACACGGCGATCACCTCGGCCGCGGTATCCGCGACCGCGACATGTCCCGCCTCTGCGCCGAGCAGCACGCGCATCACACCCTGGTTGAGGGGGTTGCGGTCGAGCACGAGCATCCGCGCGGTCGCCAGCGTCATGTCCTGTTCGGGCTCGTGCGCGGCGACTCTTTCCGCTTGCGCGCGGACGAGCGGCAGCAGGACGTCGAAGCTCGTTCCCTGGCCGATGACGCTGGAAACGGTGATGTCCCCGCCCATCGCGATCGCCAGACGCTTGCAAATGGCGAGCCCGAGGCCGGTGCCGCCATATTGGCGCGTGGTGCCGCCATCGACCTGTTTGAACGCCTCGAAGATCGCCGCCTGCTGGTCGAGCGGGATGCCGATGCCGGTGTCGACCACGCGGATCGCCAGCACCTCGCTCTCGTCCTCCGCCGATCCGGCCCCGGCGATCAGCGTGACGCGCCCCACGCTGGTGAATTTCAAGGCGTTCGACATGAGATTGAAGACGATCTGGCGCAGCCGGCCGCCGTCCGATACGATCCGGCGCGGGGCATGGTCGATGTCGAGGACCAGTTCGAGCCCCTTGGCCTGGGCCTGCCCGCTCCACAGCCGCGCCGCATCGTCCAGGATCGCGACCAGGTCGGTCGGCTCGGCGGCGACGGTCAGCTCGCCCGACTCCATCTTGGCCACGTCGAGAATGTCGTCGACCAGCGCCTTCATCGTCTCGCCCGCGCCGTGGACGACCTCGATCCGCTCGCGCACCGCCGGGCCGATACCCCGGTCGGCGAGCAGCACCTGGGTCATGCCCAGAATGCCGTTCAGGGGCGTGCGGATTTCGTGGCTGGTGGTCGCGAGGAACTCGGTCTTGGCCTTGAGCGCCTTTTCCAGGGCCCCGTTGACGTCGGTCAGCGAGGTGTTCGCCGCCGCCACCGCGTCGCGGCTGCGCCGCAGCGCGAAATAGCCGAACAGGAGCACGCTGAAGATGATGGCGGCCGCGGCGAGGAGCGCGCTGAACATAAGGGTGCGGGTGCGGGTCTTGTCGCGCTCGGCCGCCACGTCGCGAGCGAGCTGGTCCTGCTTCAGTTTCGAGATCTGGAGATTCTGGTTCGTGAAGTCGAAGCGGGCGGCCATGAGCTGCGACGCGGCGGAGGCGGTGAGCTGGTTCGCTTCCGATTCGAGACGCTGATACGCCTTCGCGTGACGCAATGCCGCTTCAACGTCGCCCAGCGCCTCGTACACCTGCGATGCGGTCAGGTGATAGTCGCGGAACAGCATGTCGCTTTTCTCGATGTCGACGCCCTCGAAGGCGCGGGACAGGAGCGTCGACGCGCGTTTCAGGTCGCCTTGACGCTCCGCGACCATGGCGGCGGCACCGAACACAAAGGGTCGCCAGCCCGCCGCCTCGCCATGCCCCACCAACGCCATCGCCCGGTCGACGGCCTTGCCCGCCGATACCAGCCGTCCCGCTTCGGCTTCCGAGGCGGCCAGATTCGTCCAGATGCGGGTAAGAAGCATCGGGCTCGCCAGCTTCTGGGCCTGGACCAGCGCCAGGCGGTACGACTCGGCAGCTTCGGCATAGCGCTTCTGCTTGCGGTAGACCTCCGCGCGGTTGTTGTAGATGGTCAGCGTGATCGTCGCGTCGCCGGTGAAGGCGTCGGCGGCCTGCTGATAATAGGACAGGGTGCGATCGTAATCGCGCGCGTCGAGATAGATCAGCCCGATGTCCTGAAGGACCAGCGCGCGGCTGCGCGCCTGACCCGCGCGCTGGAACACGTCGTGCGCCCTTTGATATTCGCGCAGCGCGGGCGTGACCTTGCCCGTCATGGCCATGATGGCGCCGTGCGCGCGCAGGAGGTCGCCGTGAAGCTTCGTGTTCCGCGCGACCTGCTCCGCCCGGACGAGCGCGGCGGCGACGATGGGTTCGGCGCCGGTCAGGTCGTTCATGTGGATCAGCGCCTCGCCGTGCAGCCACTCGGCGGTGACGGCGTCGACGCGTGCGCGGGGGTCACCCGGCAGACGCCTCGCCATTGCGACCGCCGCGCGGGCGGAGGCCAGCGCGGCCTGCGGATCGCGCATCATCGCCTCTTTGGTTCGGTCGATCGCCGCGTCGAACTCGGCGAAGGTCGCGGCGGGCGCGGCGCGCACGGGCAGGGGCACCGACGCCAGCGCCAGGGCCGGGGCGGCCAACAACAGCAGACGGCCCGCGCGCATCGACATCCTCCCGATTCGGCGGCCACCCTAAGCCCGCACCTGTTAACGACCGAAAAAGGCCGCCGCCGGTTTACCCGGCGACGGCCTCATTTTTTGTGCGTCGGTGCGATCAGAAGCCGATGCGGAAGCTTCCACCCATCGTCAGCGACGGCTGCGTCCGGTCGTCGGCGCGCAGGTCGGCGCGGCCGAACAGGTTCACCTGCGCGGTGCCGTTCGCGACCGAACGGCCGTACAGCGCCTCCGCCACGAAGCGGCGCTGCCCGCGTTCCACATCCGCGAACTGGGTCACGTCGCCCAGTTCCCCGGTCTGCCGATCGATCACCTCCACGCCGGTGATGCCGATCCGGCCGCGCTCGATATGGAGCGGCTGGGCCAGGGTCAGACGGACGCGGTCCTGATCGTCGAACAGCCCGACCTTCGCGACCGCGACCTGCCAGGCGCTGCTGACCAGCCCGCCGCTCGCGACGGCGATGCCCTGCGATCCCGTCTCGCCGGCACGGGTGCGACCCACCGTGCCCGTCAGCGCCAGCGACAGACCGTCCGCCACGGCATAGTCCGCCCCGAAGGTCGCCGCGTCGGTCGTCGACCCGCTCCTCAGGTCGTTCCGGTCGAGCGAGCGGATGCCGAGCAGCCCGGTATCCTCGCTCAACATCGTGTAGCCGATATTGGCGGTGAGCCGGCCCGTGGCGCGATACGCCAGCGTCATGGTGCTGGCGGTGGCACGATAGGGATCGATGCCGCCCAGGATATGACGCTCCTGCGCGCCCATCCGGTCCAGATCCATGACCGCGTTCTGGCGCGTCATGCCGGTCGACACGGTCACCCGGTCGCCGATCTTCATGTCGACCGCGGCATAGCCCGCACCCGAGGCGAGCCCCAGGAACGGATTGGCGCCGCCCGTCGCCAGGTCGTAATCGGACCGCAGGCCGAAGCCCTGCTGGCCCGTGAGCGTCGCGCCCTCGCCGCTGCCGAACCGCACCGCGAAGCGTTGATCGGCCGACTGGAGAGCCAGCCCCGTATCATAAGGCGCCGAGGACTGGCGCAGCCCCGGTCGCCATTCGCGCGGGGTGGCGGTCAGCGTCGTTTCCAGCGCACCGACGGTTCCCATCGGCGCGGTGAAGCGGGAGGTCGCGAACCCGGAGGTCGAGCTGCGCCGGTTCGCGTTGAACCACGACCAGAATCGCCCCTGGAGATAGGCGTTGAACTGTTCGCCCGTATTCCCGACGGTCTGGCCCAGCAGCTTCGACGACATCGGGATCGCGAAATCGCGATATGAATCCTTCAACTCGCCCGTATCCTCGAACACGGTGAAGTACACCTTGTTCGCTTCCCAGGTGTTGATCGTCGTCTGGCTCGTTTGGAGCACGCTGGTGGCGGTGGTGCTGGCCGTGACGCCGTTGGTGACGCGCTTCCACTGGAGCGAGAAGAAGTTGCCGGGTTCCAGCGCCTTCTGCACGTCGAGCATGCCGCGGCCATAGACGTTGTCGGTGCCCGCCGCGCCGACGTCGCGCGCCGAATTGAGGATCAGGTTGACCGTATCGACGGGGTTGTCGGACAGCCAGGGCCACCGATCGTGAACCAGCGCGATCGTGCCCGATACGAGCGGTGCCGCGAAGGACGTGCCCGACATGCGGGTGACGCCGCCCTCGCCGTCGGACACCAGCATGAACTCGCCCGGCGCGACGATGAAGCGGTCGCGCAGCATGTCGGTGCCCTGCGGATCATTGCCGCCCAACTTCTTGATCTTGCCCTCGCCCGGCCGGTTCGAGAATTGCGAGATCACCCCGTTCGGGTCGACCGAGCCGACGATGATGATGTTGGGGTTCTTGTCGAAATCCCAATTGACCTCGTAATTCTTGTCGTGGACCTTGCCCTCGTTCCCCGCCGCGATCACGAACACGGCCTTTCTGGCCTTGTCGCTGATCGCCTTGTCGGCGAACACCGTGTCGTTCCAGCCCGAATGCAGCACGTAACCGGGCACGCCCAGCGACATGTTGACCACGGTCGACCCGTTGTCGAGCAGGTACTTCACGCCGTTCTTGATGTCGGTCCAGCCGGCGGTGTTGGTCGCGTCGAACGGGTTGTAGCTGATCACGCTGACATCGGGCGCGATGCCCATCACGCCGCGGCCGTCATGCTTGGCGACGATAAGGCTCGATACCGCCGAGCCGTGGATGCCCGTCGCGCCGGACAGCCCCGCGGAACTGACGACGTTGCCCGCTTCGCTGCCGGTGATGGCGAAGTCGAGGATGCCGATCTTGGTGTCGGCGCCGTTCCCCAGGCTTTGCGTCAGCGCGGGCGACCAGTTGACCGCCTTCATCCAGTGATCGACCTGGTCCTGGCCCGAATAATTGTTGAGGTTGTCGTACCAGTCCATCAGGAACAGCTCGATGCCGAGCTCGTTCAGGCCGACCAGCGAACGCGGGTTCTTCAGGTCGATGCCGTATTTGCCGAGCAGCTTGTTTGCGAAGCCCAGCTCGAACGACGTGCCCGTATAGGCCTGGACCGCGGGACCATAGGTCGTCCGGGACAGGTCGACGAGACCGTTGATCGCCGTCAGCATGTCCTTGTAGGTGGAGGGGGTCGCTTCGAAGCTGAGAATTTCGCCCGAGAAGCCGCGAATGCCCCCGGCAAAGCCGCGGATGCCGCCGGCCATGCCCTCGAACTCGCCGACAAAGCCGCGGATGCCGCCCGCGCTGGCGGACAGCGAGCCGGCCGCGGGCGCCAGCGCTCCCCAGAAGCTCTTGTCATAACCCGTGGTCGGATTGACCGCGAGCTGGAAGCCGCGGATGCCCCCCGCGAACCCCTGAATGGTCCCGGCAAAGCCGCGGATACCACCCGCCGACTCGGTGATCTCGCCCTGAAAGCCGCGAATACCGCCCGCCGTGCCCGAAATGGGCCCCGCGAAGCCGCGGATGCCGCCCGCATTGGGATTGATGTTGCCGCCGAAGGGTCGGATGCTGCCGCCATGGCCGCGGCCGTTCTGGCCATCGAGACTGGCGGCGATCAGCCGCACCTCGTCCTCGGCCGGCGCGCTGGTCGGCACGGGATCCTCGGGACCCGCGGTCTGCGCCCAGGCGGGCGCGGCGAGCGCGCACGACAGCGCGAGCGCGCTGGTCGTGAACAATCGCTGTCTGTTGTTGAAAGGCATGATGCACCCCTGATTCGCCCCGCCCGACTTGACGAAGCCGGTTCAGGTAGAACCGAAATGATAACCGGGAGGCGAAAGGAGGGGGTTACCCGTCGTCAACCACGACGGAAGGGAGGCGGCGGGCCGAGCGCTCAGGCCGCGCGCCGCTCGCCCGCCTCGATCCGGCGCGTGCGGCCCCAGGCGAAGTGGCCGAGCGCGTCCTCGATCGCGCCCAGCGTCAGCCCCTTGGCCGTGCCGAGCGCCGCGCGCGGGCGCTGGCCTGCGTCGCCGGCAACAACCTCGACCAGCGCCGGGTCGAGGCCGCAGGCGCGTGCGACGGCGCGCGCGAGAGCGGCCGTGGACAGCGGCTCGCCATGCGTCAGGTGCCAGACCCCGTCCGCGCCGTCGATCAGGAGGTCGAGCGCGGCGTCGACGATGCGGGGCACGAAGCCCGGGGTGACCTGGTCGTCGCCCGCCGCGACGAAAGGTCGCCCGGCGCCCAGCGCTCGCGCGATGTCGGCCGCCAGCCCGGTGTCCATCCCCGGATCGAACGGCTCGCCCGTGCGGACGATCAGGTGCCGGCCGGGCAGGGCGCGCACGATCCGCTCCACCGCATCGAGGGCATGGCCGATCGCGTCGTCGGGCATGGTCGGATCATTCTCCAGCCGGGGACGGTCCGCGGTCGCGCCGAAGACCAGATCGCTGGAGAAGCGCAGCGTCGGGATGCCGCGCTCGTCGGCTGCGCGGGCGAGCGCGGCGGCGTCGTGGACGACGAGGCCGCGACGGGTCGCCGTCCGATCTTCGAACTTTTCCGGCTCGGTCCAGCCGGTCGCGTCGATCACCGCCCATGGCCGGTGACGATCCAGGGCCGCGCCGAATTCTCCGCCCGGTGTCGCCGACCGTTCGATCACGACATGGCCGATCGCGCGCGCGTCGCAGTGTCGCGCAAGAGCCTGGCCGAGCGTTCCTCCCGCGCCGTAGATCAGGAGCGGCGGTGCCGCGGCGATGCTGGGCAGGACCGGTGCGCTCCGCTCGAACCGGGCGGGTCGACGGACCGGGGGGTAGAGGAGTCGCGTCGGGCGCCGCCACCATCCGGGCGCGCGCGCTACCGGATGGCGTTCCGCGTCGTCGGGCAAGCCCCGCCACGCATCCGCCAGCGCGGTGGGGCGGGGTGCCGCGCCGCTCACGTCGAACAATCCGGGCTCGTACAGCCCGTCCGAGGTCAGGAGCGTGTTCCATCCGCAACTGCCGAGCACCGCCCAACTCGTGACCGCGCGCAGGTCGACGCCTTCGGTACGCAGCGCGCGCGCGGTATCCCAGGCCTCGCCGACCCAGCGCAGCTGTTCTTCGCGTGTGCAGCCGAGATGGACTTCCGTCACCGCGAGCGGGGTACGGTAGCGCTCCCAGGCCTCGCGCAGCGCGCCGGCCAGCCCGCCCGGTGCGGGCTCCAGCACGCGCACCGCCTCGACATCCGCGTAACGCTGCTCGAAATTGGCGCCGTGCGTGTGGGCGGGGTAGCGTTGGAGCCGGTGGTCGAGGAACCGGTCGCTGGTGAGGTAATGGTTTACCCCGATCACGTCGGGCGGGCACGGTTCGGTCGCGAGCGCGTCGAGCCGCGCGCCCAGCCCGAAGCCGGCGATCCGATCCCACAGGGGGTGGCCGGGCACGACGCGCCCGAACAGCAGGTCCCATCCCGCCCAGCGCCGGAGATTGTCGAACCCAGCCTGGTGGAACAACGGCGCGGTCGCATAGGTCCGCCCCAGATCGTCGGTCTGGATCAGCCGCGCCCCCGGCGTCACCGCGCGGATCGCGCGCATGGCGTGCGCGACACCGTCGACCTGGTTGACGAGCGCGGTCCAGAACGACCCCTCGTCGCGGTGGTGCGGATACCAATGGCCGTAGAGCGCGGAAAAGCGGGCGGTGGTCAGCGGTTCATTGACCGGCGTATAGTCGGCGATCCACGGATAGCGTTCGGCGACCCGGCCGGCATAGTCGCCCAGCTTGGCCGCGAAATCGGGGTCGAGCAGGCTGGTATGATGCGGCCCGCTGCCGTGATGGAGCAGCCCCGCGATCGGCCGGATGCCGAGATCGCGCAGGGCGCCGAGCCGCCGGTCGGTCCAGGTCCAGTCGCACAGGTCCGGCCGCTCGGGCGATATCCGTTCCCATAGCACGGGATAGCGCATCGCCTGGAAACCGAGATCGGCGAAGCGTTGAAGGTCGCAGTCGCGATCATGGTGGCCCGACAGGTGCGACTGGTCGCCCCAGCGGTCGCCCACGCGGGCGACGGTGCACTCGGCGCCTCCCCACATTTCCAGTTCGGGCATGTCGCTCGCTTGGATCATCTCTCGCATCGACCACCTCATTCCCAGCCCAACGGTCTGGATTCACGACCATTTCGGCGCGCGCGTCCCGATCCGGGCTAATCCACGTTATGTATCAGTCGCTTGGCGGGAAACCCGATGGAACGAGAACCGCTTTCGGCGGTTAAAGCTGTTCATCCATCAGCAAGGTTCCATGCTCAGTGAAAAATCAGGCGGTGAAAAATCAGGGTCCGCAGACCTCCAAGCCGCATCTGGTCAACGCCCAGGTGCCGAGCGGGAGCCCGACCCTGCTCTGCCTGTCGCACCTGCGCTGGAATTTCGTGTTCCAGCGGCCCCAGCATCTGATGAGCCGGTTCGCCCAGACCCACCGGGTGCTGTTCTGGGAGGAGCCGGTCTATGTCGCGGGCCTGGCGGAGCCGCGGGTCAGCGAGACGGTGGACGCCGCGACCGGCGTGGTCGTGCTCACCCCCGAACTCGTCGCGCCCGGCCGCTGGGAACGCGAGCAGCTGCGCGACCTGCTCGACGCGTGGCT
>NZ_DASVRV010000004.1:0-8003 GCF_036388435.1 Sphingomonas sp. | reverse complement strand
TCCGCGATCCCGGCGTGTCGGCTCGCGATCGAAAGGCATGGAGGACCGCGACGGCGGCCCTCCATGCGTCGTCTCGGGTCAGATGGCGGTGCGGCCGTAGAATTGCGCCAGACCCTGCCGATAGCTGGTGCTGAACTCGGGCGCATCGCTCGCCTTGAACTTGGGCGCGGCGGCGATCTGCTCCTTGGTGATGTCCAGGACGTAACCGTCCTTGTCGACATCATAGTTCAGATAGGACCAGGGCAGCGGAAACAGCGAGTCGCCGAAGCCGAGCGTGCCGCCGAACGACATCACCGCATAGGCGACGCGCCCCGAATATTTGTCGACCATGAAGCTCTCGATCTTGCCGAGATGCTCACCGCTGCGCCCGACCACGGGCGTGCCCTCCACCTTGGAGGAGGAGATGAGCCGAAGGCTTTCATCGGTCTGGAGCCTCAGCGCGAAATCGTCGCGGTCGCGGTTCTGGTTGCGCGCCAGCAACGCCGCCCCGGCGACGGCGCCGATCGCGGCCGCACCGATTCCGACACTGCCCCAGCCCAGCCCGGCAGCCTTGCCCGCCGACGGGGACGACCTGGCCGATCCGTCGCTTTCCTCTTCGAACATGAACGCGTTGGCCGCATTGGCGGACAGGCGGACGCGATCGCCCTCGACCTCGGCCACCAAGCCGGTCGATAGATAATGATGGTGGCCCTTGTGACGGCCTTCGCCGGCGTCCTGTTTGGTCAGCTTGATGCGGTCGCCCTCGACCTTGTCGACCGTGCCGACATGGACGCCGTCGGCGCCGATGATGTCCATATGTTCCTTGATGCCGCCGATATGCGCCATGACGATCTCCTGATGTCGGTGTGAGCGGACAACGGCTCGGCGGCCCGATGGATGCATGTCTCATCGCGCTCGCCGTGCGATCGTCCTCATTCGGGCGCCGACGGCCGGTCCAGGAAAGCGGCCGTCGGCACGGCGCGGACGAATGTTCGAAGCCGGATCCCGCCGAAACGGCTGTCCTACGACACGGCCTCCCCGGCCGGCGCTGGCGGGGGTGCCGGCGGCGGCGGGGGCGGTATCACTATCGTCCGCGGCTCGGACGGGGGCACGGGCGTCGCGGTCGGTGCGGGCGCGGACGGGGTCCCCGCCCCGAGCGCCTCGACCGGCGGGAGGAAATAGGCGCCACCCGGCGGGATCGCGGGCGCCCTTCCCCGCAGCGCGTCGATCTCGGCCTGGCGGCGGGCGAGATAGTAGCGGCGCACGGCGGCGTAGGGATCGCGGCCGGCGCGGAGCTTCTCCAGTTCCTCGTCATATTCGGCGCGGTAGTCGAGCGCGCCGAGATTAAGCAGCGGCACCGTCACGATCTGCCGATCGAGCGGCGGGACGGCGGTCACCGGGACCATGACCTGGTCGAGCACATTGCCCACCAGGTCGCGCAGCGACACGGGGCCGATCAGCGGCAGGAACAGGAACGGCCCCGGCTTGATTCCGTAATAGCCGAAGGTGTTGGCAAGCCCGTTGCGCCGACGGGGCAGGTTGAACGGGCGCTTCTTGGCGACATCGACCAGCCCGGCCGCACCCACGGTTGTGTTGATCGCGAACCGGCCCAGCGTCTCGCCCGCCTTGCCCGGCTTGAGCTGGAGCAGATAGTTGAGCATCACCACCGGCTCGCGCAGGTTCGCCAGGAAGTTGCGCAGCCCGCTGCGGATCGTGCCCGGCACGTTGCGCTTATAGGCGCGCGCGAGCGGCCCGACGATCGCTTGGTCGACCGCCTGGGTGACCGCGAAGCTCTGCTCGTTGACGGGCGCCAGCGGATCGCCGCGCCGGTCGCGGCCGACCACGACGATGTCGTCGGCCGGGTCCGGCGAGGCAGGGGCGGCCTGGGTCGGCGGCGTTCGTTGAACGGGAGCGGCGCTCGGGCGGTCGCCCGCCTGAAGCGGCGCCCCCGCCAGCAACAGGGCGCTCACCAAAGCGGAAGTGCCGATCTGTCGTTCCTTTCCACCCCGTGACCACCGCGTCGGACCCGCCGTCCGAAGCGGTTCCGATCGCCCCATGGACTTACGCATAAACCGGCGCGGGATCGAAGTGAATGCCACCGCGATACCCGCACCGTTCGACTTCGGCACGTCCGATCGTCGCCGCACCGACGGAGCGCCCGCTCACATCTCGACGACGAGCTTCCCGATCGCGCCCCGGTTCGCCATTTTGGCGATCGCGTCGCCGCCCCGCTCCAGCGGGAAGACCTCGGTTACACGCGGGCTGATCCGGCCCTGTTCCCACAGGCGGAACAGGTGATCGACATGCGCCTGGTTCGCCTGCGGGTCGCGCGCCGCGAAGGCGCCCCAGAAGACGCCGCACACATCGCAGCTCTTGAGCAGCGTGAGATTGAGCGGGAGCCTCGGAATGCCGGCGGGAAAGCCGACCACCAGATAGCGCCCTTCCCAAGCGATCGAGCGCAACGCCGGCTCGGCATAGTCGCCGCCGACGGGATCATAGACCACGTCGGCGCCGTTCGGCCCGACCGCCGCCTTGAACTGCTCGGCCAGCGCCTTGGACTGGTCCTTGTCGAAAGGCGCGCGGGCATAGACGATCGTCACGTCGGCCCCGGCCGCCCTCGCCGCTTCCGCCTTTTCCTCCGACGATACCGCCGCGACGACGCGCGCGCCGAACGCCTTGCCCAACTCGATCGCCGCCAGCCCCACGCCTCCGGCCGCGCCGAGGACGAGCAGCGTCTGCCCCTCGGTCAGGTGCCCGCGGTCGAGCAGCGCGTGAATGGTCGTGCCATAGGTCAGGACCAGCGACGCGCCCTCGGCGAAGCTGCGCCCTTCCGGCAGGCGGAACATGCGCGCGGGGTCGAGCGCGATCTTCTCGACCAGCCCGCCATTGCCGATCGTGCCCATGATCCGGTCGCCCACCTTCCAGCCGGTCACGCCATCGCCCACTGCCTCGACGACGCCCGCGATCTCGCCGCCCGGTGCGAAGGGGCGCGGCGGTTTGAACTGGTATTTGTCCTCGATGATGAGGACGTCCGGGTAGTTGATCGCGCACGCCTTGACCGCGACGACCACCTGGCCGGGGCCGGGGGTGGGATCGGGAAGCTCGGTCAGCTCCAGCGTGTCAGGTCCGCCCACCGCCTTCGACAGCAACGCCCGCATGTGCACCCACTCCCGTCAGCCAGGGGCGATGCTCGGCGACCATCCCCTCATACCTGGTTATCTGGGCGTCCCTTGCCAGCGTCAGGCCGATCTCGTCCAGCCCTTCCATCAGGCAGCGGCGGCGGAACGGGTCGAGCGCGAAGGCGAAGCGGTCCTGGAACGGCGTGGTCACCGTCATCGTCTCCAGATCGACCGTGACCGGCTGGTCGCGCGCGACCTCCAGCAGGCGGTCGACCGCTTCCTGCGGCAGGACGACGGGGACGATGCCGTTCTTGACCGCGTTGCCCGAAAAGATGTCGGAAAAGCTCGGCGCGACCACCGCCCGCACCCCCATGTCGACCAGCGCCCAGGCGGCGTGCTCGCGGCTCGACCCGCAACCGAAATTGTCGCCCGCGATCAGGATCGGCGATCCGGCATATAGCGGGTCGTCGAAGACGTTGCCCGGCCGCGCGCGGACCGTCTCGAACGCGCCGCGTCCCAGCCCCGCGCGGCTGATCGTCTTCAGCCAATGGGCGGGGATGATGACATCGGTGTCGATATTGGCGGCGCCATAAGGATAGGCGCGGCCCGAGACGGTGGTGACCGGCCGCATCACTCGGCGGCGGCCGGAAAGGCGGGCAGCTTGCCGATGTGGCGCGGGTCATGCTGGATGATGACCGTCGCCTTCAGGTTGCGCGCGCTGGTCTTGAAGCGGTCGAGCGAAGCGAGCGTGTCGGCGCGGTCGGTGTTGAAGCTCGGCACCCCGTTCGAATCGTAATTCTCCTGAAAATGCGCGAGGTCGCCCGTCAGCAGCACGGGGCCCCTGCCCTTCAGCCGCACCAGCAGCGAATGGTGGCCCGGCGTGTGGCCCGGCATGTCCAGCATCACCACGCTGCCGTCGCCGAACAGGTCCTTGTCGCCGCGCACCTGGTCGACCTTGCCCCCGCCCGAGATCCAGTGCGCGACCGGCGCGGGATCGGGAGCGCCGAAACCGGGGGCCGCGGACTTGTCGGTCAGCGCGGCCCAGTCGCCCTGTCCGATGACGAGGATGGCACCGGGAAAGTCGCGCGCCTGGCCGGTGTGGTCGCCGTGATAATGACTGGCGCCGACCCGCGTCACCTGCGCGGGCGCGATGCCCAGCGTGCGCAGCTGCTCGACGATCGTGGCCTTCATCGCCATCGGCGAGCCGGAGTCGGTCTTGGTCGAGGCGGGATAGCCCGTGTCCCAGATCATCAGCTCGTCCCCGTGGCGGATTAGGTAGCAGCTCGCGACCAGCGGCTTCTTGACGCCGTCATAGGCGTGGGTGTCCGAAAAGGCGGCGACGTCGCGCGGCCCCTTGCTGGCGCCGCAGTCGAGCCGGGTCAGCGTCACCCGCACCGGCGCGTCCTGCGCCCCCGCGGTGAACGCCGCCATCCCGCTGCCCAGCGAGCCCAGAACCAACGCGAACAACACGGTCTTCATGATCTTCCCCCCATCAAATCCCTGACATCGCTCAGCCGCCCCGTGACCGCCGCCGCCGCCGCCATCGCGGGCGACAGCAGGTGCGTGCGGCTGCCCGGCCCCTGCCGGCCGACGAAATTGCGGTTCGACGTCGACGCGCAGCGCTCGCCCGGCGGCACCTTGTCCGGGTTCATCGCCAGGCACATCGAACAACCCGGCTCGCGCCACTCGAATCCGGCCGCCAGGAAGATGCGATCGAGCCCCTCCGCCTCCGCCTGGCGCTTGACCAGCCCCGATCCGGGCACGACCATCGCGCGCACACCATCCGCGACGCGGCGTCCGTCGGCCACGGAGGCGGCGGCGCGCAGATCCTCGATGCGGCTGTTGGTGCACGACCCGATGAAGACGTGCTGCACCCCGACATCCTGCATCCGCTCGCCCGGCGCGAGGCCCATATAGGCGAGCGAGGCGCGAGCCGCCGCGCGCTTCGCCGGATCGGCGAAGCTGTCGGGATCGGGGACGAAACCGGTGATCGGCACGACATCCTCGGGGCTGGTCCCCCAGGTGAGCGCGGGGGCGATGTCGGCCGCGTCGAGGCGGACCGTGCGGTCGTACGCCGCGCCCGCGTCGCTCGGCAGGGTGCGCCACCAGGCGACGGCCTCGTCCCACGCCGCCCCCGCGGGCGCCATGGGGCGGCCCTTCAGATAGGCGAAGGTCGCCTCGTCCGGCGCGACCAGCCCGGCGCGCGCGCCCGCCTCGATCGACATGTTGGCGACCGTCAGCCGGCCCTCGATCGACAGCGCGCGGATCGTGTCGCCGGTATATTCGATCACATGGCCGGTGCCCCCCGCCGTGCCGATCCGCCCGATGATGGCGAGGATCACGTCCTTGGCCGATACCCCGAAGCCGAGCGCCCCCTCGACGCGCACCTCCATCGTCCGCGAGGGCTGGAGCAGCAGCGTCTGGGTGGCGAGCACATGCTCCACCTCCGACGTGCCGATGCCGAAAGCGAGCGCGCCCAGCGCCCCGTGCGCGGAGGTGTGGCTGTCGCCGCAGACCAGGGTGGTGCCGGGCAGTGTGAAACCCTGTTCGGGGCCGACGACATGGACGATTCCCTGATCGGCGGAGAGCGCGTCGATATAGGGCACCCCGAACTCGGCGACGTTGCCGCGTAGCGCGGCGAGCTGCGCGGCGGAATCCGGATCGGCGATCGGCAGCGGCCGGCCCAGCGCATCGGCGCGCGGCGTGGTCGGCAGATTATGGTCGGGCACCGCAAGCGTCAGGTCGGGGCGGCGGACGGGACGGCCCGCGACGCGCAGCCCCTCGAACGCCTGGGGGCTCGTCACCTCATGGACGAGGTGGCGGTCGATATAGATCAGGCTGGTGCCATCGTCGCGACGCTCCACGAGGTGGGCGTCCCAGATCTTCTCGTACAAGGTGCGCGGGCGGGTGCTCATGGGGGCGACGTTAACCGAGTTACCCCGCGCCGCCTATCCCGCCCGCCACGCTCGTTCACCCCATTATCTTCCTTCACCCCAACGCCTTCTTTCAAAGCGTCCCGGCGGGCAGGTCCAGCGCGCGCGACAGGTCGTCCAGCGCCTGGACCTCGGTCGTGACCTTGATCGCGGTCATCCCCATCGCGGCGGCGGGCTTGCAGTTGATGCCGAGGTCGTCGAGATAAATGCAACCGTTGGGCGAAACGCCGAGCGCGTCGGTCATCATCGCGTAGATGCGCGGATCGGGCTTGCGGACGCCCACCTTCGAGCTTTCGATCACCCGGTCGAAGCGCGCCAGGATCGCCGCGATCTCGGCGGCGCGATCACTGGTCAGCGCCATCCCGATGCCCTGCCCCGCCGGCACGTTGTTGGTGATGCAGCCTAGCCTGTACCCGTCCGCCTTGAGCCGGTCGACCGCCGCCACCATCCGGGGACGCACGTCACCCGCGAGCAGCGCGAGCACGTCGGCGCCGGGCAGATCGTGGCCCATCGCCCGCGCCTCGGCCAAGAACAGCCGGTCGAAGGTCGCCGCGTCGATCTCGGCGCGTTCGAACCGCGCCCAGGCATTGCCGTCGGGGTCGGCGGCGTTGATGCGGCGGACGAGGTCATGGGGCAGCCCGCGCTCGGCCTCCATGCGGTTGAACGCCTCGAAGGGCGAGGTGGTGACCACCCCGCCGAAATCGAAGATGACGGCCGCGACGCTCATGCGTGGGCCAGCTTCAGGCCGGGGCGCGGCCAGCGGCATGTCACCAGGCGGCCCGTGCCCGACAGAGTGATATAGGCGTCGCGCATATCCTCCCCGCCCCAGCAGATGTTGGTGGTGAACGGGTCGTCCGTCGGCACGAACTCGACCAGCTCGCCCTCGGGCGACACCACGCTGATCCCGCATTCGCCGATGGTCGCCACGCAGATGTTGCCGCCCTCCTCGACGCCCAGCGAATCGAAGAACTTGTATCCGCCCGGCCGGTAGAGCGGAATGCCGGGACCACCCAGCCCGGCCGCCTGGTCGACCTCGCCGGGGGCGGTCACGTCGAACGCCATCAGGCGGCAGGTATAGGTCTCGGCGGCGTAGAGGCGTAGGCCGTCGGGCGACAGGCCGATGCCGTTGGGGTTCTCCGACGGAAACACGACCTCGCTCAGGCTGCTCCCGTCGGCGCGGGCGTAGAAGATGCCCGTCACGTCCCGTTCCCGCTCGCGCGTCTTGCCATGGTCGGAGAACCAGAAGCCGCCATGCGCGTCGAAGACGATGTCGTTGGGCCCGCGCAGGACGCAACCGAAATCGCCGTCCTTGTACAGTATCTCGACCGCACCGGTCGCGAGGTCGATCCGCTCGATCCGCCCGCCCGAATAATCGTCCGCCTGACCGTGCGGGATCAGCAGTCCCGACGGATGGTCGACATAGTTGAACCCGCCATTGTTGCAGCAATAAAGCTTGCCGTCCGGCCCGATCGCCAGCCCGTTGGGCCCGCCACCCGGCGTCGCGACCGTCTCGGTCGCGCCATCGGGCAGCACCCGGGTGATCCGCCCTTCCGCGATCTCGACGAGAATGACGCTGCCGTCGAGCATCGCGACGGGGCCTTCGGGAAAGCGCAATCCGGCGGCGACGGTGGTGAACATGGTCATGGCCCTCTCGCTCCTGTCGTTATCGGCGGCTATGTGCGCCGAGCGACCGCCTCAAGCCAAGGACCGTTTTCGATGCCCGATGCGCAGTACGACGCCGATCTCCGCCTCCACATCGACGGCGCCTGGGCCGCCGGCGAAGGCCGCGACACGGGACCGGTGTTCAACCCCGCCACCGGCGCCGAGATCGCCGCCGTGCCGTTCGCGAGCCCGGCCGATCTCGACGCGGCGCTCGACGCGGCGGATCGCGGGTTCAGATTGTGGCGCGCGACCGATGTCGAGGCCCGCGGCGCGATCCTGCGCAAGGCGGCGGCGCTCATGCGCGAACGCG
>NZ_DASVRV010000003.1:0-156583 GCF_036388435.1 Sphingomonas sp. | reverse complement strand
ACCCGGGCGGGGCACGGCGCTGGTCTATATCGATCTTCATCCCGGCTGCGATCAGGCGGCGCTGGGCCGCACGCTCGGCATCAACCGCGCCAGCACGATGGCGGCGGTGAACGCGCTTGTCGGCCTTGATGCTGTCGAGCGTCGCCCCGGTCGCGACAACCGCAGCAATGCGTTGCACCTGACCGACGAGGGTCGTCGTCTGGTCGCCGACATGATGCAGATCACCGCCGACCATGACGCACAGCTTTTTGGGGTCCTGACCGACGCGGAGCGCGCGGAACTGTTCCGCATCGTCGTGAAGGTGCGTGCTGCCCACAGCGCGAACACCGCGCGTGAAACCACGATAAGACGATCGAATCTCAGGAGGGTGAAATGAAGGCTTTGCTGTTGACGGGCGCCGCCATGATCGGGCTTTTACCAGCCGGTGTGGCGCAAGCGCAGGACGCGCCGCCCGCCGCCACTCCGATCGAGGTCACGCAGGATACCGATCCCGTGGACGGCAACGATATCCTCGTCACCGCGCGGCGCACCTCGGAACGATTGCAGGACGTGCCGATCGCGGTCACCGCGCTCAGCGGCGATGCCCTGACCGAGCGCAACGTCGCGAGCCTCGACGAGATCGCCAAATTCACGCCGAACATCCGCTTCGACGGCGCCGCCGCGCTGTCGGGCGGCAATTACAACGCCACCGTGTTCGTCCGCGGCGTCGGGCAGAACGACTTCGCGATCTTCAGCGATCCGGGGGTCGGCTTCTATGTCGACGACGTCTATTATGCCCGGTCGATCGGGGGCGTGCTGGATGCCGTCGACATCCAGAGCGTCCAGGTGCTGCGTGGGCCGCAGGGCACGTTGTTCGGCAAGAACACGATCGGCGGCGCGGTCCTCATCAACACCGGAACGCCCGAACTCGACGGCGTGTCGGGCCGGGTCGAGGGCACGTATGGCCGGTTCGACCGGATCGACGTCAAGGGCGCGGTGAACATCCCGATCGTCCCCGGCCTCGCCGCACTGCGGGTGTCCGCCGCCACGCTGAACCGCGACGGTTATGCGACGCGGCTGATCGACGGCGAGACGCAGGGCAACCGCTTCGCGCAGGTTGTCCGTGCCAAGCTGCGCATCCAGCCGGAGGGCAGCGGCCTGACGATCGACATCGGCGGCGATTACACCCGCGCGCGCGAGAATTCCGCGCCGCTCGATCTACTGGCGGTCGGCAACGTCCCGGGCATCACCGGCGTGCCCTTCCTCGTGAACTATAACCGCTTCGTCGCGCCTTCGCGCGGGATCATCGCGCCCAACGGACAGCCGACGCTGAACCCCAGCTTCATCACCGACAGCCCGTTCGAAACCTTCGCGACAGGCCCGAACGACAATGATCTCGATCTGTGGGGCGTCCAGGGCGTCATCGCCTATGAAATCGGCAGCGCCACGCTGAAGTCGATCACCGCCTATCGCGACATGAAGGCGTATTTCACGCGCGACGGTGACGCGTCGCCCTTCCTGTTCCGCCAGACCACCAACCGCGACAAGCAATGGCAGTTCAGCCAGGAGCTTCAGGTGACCGGCAAGATCCTGGACGACCGGTTGAGCTACGTGATCGGCGCGTTCTACTTCAAGGAGAAGGCGTCCGACATCGCCACCGCCGACATCGCGGTCGGGCTGCAGCCCCCGCTCGCAACCGCGGGGCCGTTCACGCCGGCGGTGTTCGTCCAGAACTATACCGACAATCGCAGCCTTGCCGCCTACGGCCAGATCGATTTCGAGATTCTGCCACGGCTGAGCCTGACCGTGGGTGCGCGCTATACCAGCGATAACAAGGTGTTCACCTCGATCAACGTGCGTCAGCGCGACCTTGTCGAGTTCGTCAATGTGACGAAGGAGGCGACCTTCAACAAGTTCACGCCGCGGCTCGGGATCAGCTACAAGGCCGCCGACGATGTGCTGCTCTACGGGTCATATTCCGTCGGCTTCAAGCAGGGCGGGTTCAACGGGCGTCCGCTCGCGAACGCCGAGGAGGTGACCCAATACGCCCCCGAGGAGCTCACCACCTACGAGGCGGGCATCAAGGCGCAGTGGCTCGACGGGCAGCTGACGACCAATCTCGCGGCGTTCCACTCTATTTACAAGGACATCCAGCTGACGGTGAACCAGACGCCGACCAACTTCGTCGCCAACGCCGCGTCGGGCGAGATCAACGGCATCGAGTTCGAGACGGTGATGCGCCCGGCACGCTGGATCAGCGTCAACGCGGGCCTGGGCTATCTCGACGCCAAATACACCTCGGTCGGCGAGGGGTTGGGGCCGACGCAGATCCTGCCGATCACGCTGGGCAGCCGCTTCGTCAAGGCGCCCGAGTGGACCGTCACCGCGGGCCTTGATCTCAGCCACGAGTTCGACGGCGGCAGCGAGGTGGCGTTCCGCCTGGACTATACGATGTACAGCCGCATCTTCCAGGATGTCGCCAATACGCCGATCATCACCGAACCAGGTTACGGCCTGCTCAATGCGCGACTGAGCTACACCTTGCCGAGCCGCGCGATCACGGTGGCGGTGTTCGGCACCAACCTGACCGATTCGCTCTATCTGGTATCGGGCAACATCTCGGGCGCGTTCGGTCTTGCCGAGGGCAGCTATGGTCGCCCGCGCGAATGGGGCGTCAGCGCGAGCTACAAATTCTAGCGCCCCGGCGCTAGACGGCGCCGCAAGTGACTGTTGGGAGCGACATGACCGCCACAGACCCGCGCTCGATCGTCGATGCGGCGCCCATGTCGCGCTTTCAATGGGGGATCGTCGCGACGATGATCGGCCTCAACGCGCTCGATGGATTCGACGTGCTGTCGATCAGTTTCGCGTCTCCGGGGATCGCCGCCGCCTGGGGGATCGATCGCGCGGCGCTCGGCTTCGTGTTGTCGATGGAATTGATCGGCATGGCGATCGGATCGCTGGTGCTGGGCGGCGTCGCGGATCGCATCGGGCGGCGCGCGACCATCCTGGGATGTCTGACCGTGATGGCCGGCGGGATGCTGGGGGCCTCGACCGCGGGTGACGTGACGACCCTGTCATTGTGGCGCGTGCTGACCGGGCTTGGCATCGGCGGCATGCTGGCGGCGACCAACGCGGCCGTCGCCGAAGCCGCCAATAGCCGTCGCCGGGCGCTTTGCGTCGTGCTGATGGCGGCCGGCTATCCGGTGGGCAGCGTGATCGGGGGGTCGATCTCGGCGGTTCTGCTCGCGCGCTACGACTGGCAGGCGGTGTTTGTGTTCGGCGGGATCGTGACGTTGTGCTTCATTCCGCTGGTTCTGTGGCGCGCGCCCGAATCGATCGCGTTCCTGATGCACCGGCGTCCGCCGGGCGCGCTGGCGCGGATCAACGCCATGCTGGCGCGAATGGGGCATCTGCCGGTCGATGCCCTGCCCGCGCCCGAGCCGAAAGCGGCCAAGGTGCCGCTGGTCGAACTCTTCTCACCCGCCTTCGTGCGGGTGACCGGGCTGCTTACCCTGGCGTATCTCACCCATATCATGACGTTCTATTTCATTCTGAAATGGATTCCCAAGATCGTCGTGGACATGGGCTTTCCCGCGCCGCTCGCCGCGGGCGTGCTCGTCTGGGCCAGCATCGGCGGCGCGAGCGGATCGCTGGTACTGGGTCTGCTCACCGCGCGGGTGCGGCTGATCGGGCTGACGATCGGCGCCATGCTGTTATCGACCGTCCTCGTGATCGCCTTCGGGCGGGACTGGAGCGATCTTGCCGCCCTGTCGCTGATCGCGGCCTGCGCGGGGTTCGCGACCAATGCCGCGGTCGTCGGCCTTTATGCGCTCATCGCGCAGAGCTTCCCGACCGGAGTCCGCGCGACCGCGACCGGGTTCGTCATCGGCATCGGGCGCGGCGGGTCCGCCCTGGCCCCCGCCCTGGCCGGTTTGCTGTTCGCCGCGGGCTACGGCCTGTCCACCGTCGCTATCCTGATGGCGTCGGGCTCGGCGATCGCGGCGGGCGCGCTGTTCGTGCTCGGACGGCGGACGAGGGTGACTTGAGGCGCGGCCTTGGACTGCCTAACGCCCGTCGCTTCAGGAGACTAGCGACGTGCAGGACGAACCGGAAATCGCGATTGCAGCGCTGGGCGTGCTCGATGAGCTGGTGGGCTACCACATGCGTCGCGCCTCGGCGGTTATCGGCAACGACTTTGCGCGCGCCATCGCGGGAACGGGCATGCGACAGGTGCTGTTCGGCATCTTGTCGGTCATCGCCGCCAATCCGGGTATCAATCAGGGCAATGTCGGTCGCGCGCTGGGCATTCAGCGCGCCAACATGGTGAGCCTTGTCAACGAGCTGGTCGATTCAGGCCTGGTGCTGCGGGAAACCGCCGCGGACGACCGCCGCGCCTTTGCGCTGACGTTGACGACGGCGGGCGAGGAGAAGGTCCGGCACACCTTGGGGCGCATCCGCGCCCATGAGGATCAGCTATTGTCCGGGCTGTCGACAGCCGAGCGCATTCAGCTGATCGATCTGCTCGCGCGGATCGAGGCGGCCGATGCCTGACGCGGAACGTGAACGCGACAAAAGAAACATTGCGCGCGCACACGCCATAAGTTATGCGGTACAACAATAACGGGAGAGGTTGCATGGCTACGCTTGCGCAAGCGCCGATCGGTCGGACCTTCGATCGCGTAAACCCCATCACCGGCGCTGTTGCGACGACCGCAGCCGCGGCGACCGTGGCGGATGCCAACGTCGCGGTGGAGGCGGCCGCCGCGGCGTTCCCCGCCTGGTCCGCGCTGGGGCCGAATGCCCGCCGCGCGGCGCTCAACAAGGCCGCCGACGCGCTCGCCGCGAGGGCCGACCAGTTCATCGAGGCGATGATGGGCGAAATCGGCGCGACCGAGGGCTGGGCGCGGTTCAACCTGATGCTCGCCGTCGGCATGGTGCGCGAGGCCGCATCGCTGACCACCCACATCGCGGGCGAGGTGATCCCGTCCGACAAGCCCGGCTGCATCGCGATGGCGCTGCGCGAGCCGGTCGGCGTGCTGCTGGGCATCGCACCGTGGAACGCACCGATCATCCTGGGCGTACGCGCCGTCGCCGCGCCGCTGGCGTGCGGCAATACCGTCGTGCTGAAGGCGAGCGAGCAATGTCCGCGCACCCATGCGCTTATCGGCGAAGCGTTCGACGAGGCGCTGCCCGCGGGCGCCGTGTCGATCGTCACCAACGCCCCCGCCGATGCCGCCGAGATCGTCGGCGCGTTGATCGATCATCCAGAAATCAAGCGCATCAACTTCACCGGTTCCACGTATGTGGGCAAGATCATCGCCCAGCGCGCGGCCGCGCATCTGAAACCGGTGTTGCTCGAACTCGGCGGCAAGGCCCCGCTGATCGTGCTCGAGGACGCCGACCTCGACGAAGCGGTGAAGGCCGCCGCGTTCGGCGCGTTCATGAACTCAGGCCAGATCTGCATGTCGACCGAGCGGATCATCGTCGTCGAGAGCGTTGCCGACGCCTTTGTCGAGAAGTTCGCGGCCAAGGTCGGCACGATGCCCGTCGGCGATCCGCGCGAGGGCAAGACGCCGCTCGGCGCGGTGGTCGACCAGAAGACCGTCGATCACGTCCGTTCGCTCATCGCCGATGCGGTCGGGTCCGGCGCGGTGCAGGTCAATGGCGGCGAGGCGGACGGGGTGCTGATGCCCGCGCACGTGATCGACAAGGTCACGCCCGACATGAAGCTGTTCCGCGAGGAAAGCTTCGGTCCCGTCGTAGGCGTGATCCGCGCACGCGACGAGGCGCACGCGATCGAGCTGGCCAACGACACCGATTACGGCCTGTCCGCGGCGGTCTTCACCCGCGACACGGCCCGCGGCCTTCGTGTCGCACGCAAGATCAAGTCCGGCATCTGCCACGTCAACGGCCCGACCGTGCACGACGAGGCGCAGATGCCCTTCGGCGGCACCAAGGCGTCGGGCTATGGCCGCTTCGGCGGCAAGGCCGGCATCGACGCCTTCACCGAGCTGCGCTGGATCACGATCGAGACCGAGCCAGGCCATTATCCGATCTAACTAGGGATATTCGCATGACCGAACTGAGCAGCAACGGCGTCGTCAGCTACCTCGTCGAAGACCGTATCGCGTGGGTGAACTTCAACCGTCCCGACAAGCGCAACTGCATGTCGCCGACGTTGAACCGCGACATGATGGAGGTGCTCGACCTTCTGGAATTCCGTGACGATGTCGGCGTGCTGGTGCTCTCGGGCGAAGGCACCGCGTTTTCGGCGGGCATGGACCTGAAGGAATATTTCCGCGAGACCGAGGCCAAGGGGCTGGGCGCCACGCGTCAGGCCCAGCGGGAGAGCTATGGCTGGTGGCGGCGGCTGCGCTGGTATCAGAAGCCGACGATCGCGATGGTCAACGGCTGGTGCTTCGGCGGCGGATACGGCCCGTTGTTCGCCTGCGACCTGGCATTCGCCGCGGACGAGGCGCAGTTCGGTCTGTCCGAGATCAACTGGGGCATCCTGCCGGGCGGCGGCGCGACCAAGGTCGCGGTCGAGCTGCTGCCGTTCCGCAAGGCAATGTACCATGCGATGATGGGCGAGAATGTCGACGGCAAGACCGCGGCGGAATGGGGCCTGGTCAATGAATCCCTCCCCCTCGCGCAGCTTAAGACCCGCGTGATGGATGTGGCCAAGGTGCTGCTCGCCAAGAACCCCGTCGCGCTGAAGGCGACCAAGGACGCGGTGCGCCGCGTGTCGGTGATGAGCTACGACGATGCCGAGGATTATCTGATCCGCGCGCAGGAAGCCGCCAACAGCTACGACAATCACGGCCGCAAGGAAGGCATCCGCCAGTTCATCGACGAGAAGTCGTACAAGCCGGGCCTGGGTGCGTACGACAAGGACAAGGCGGGGGTCTGACGTTCTAAAATCCTCCCCGCATGCGGGGAGGTGGCGCGCGTAGCGCGACGGAGGGGGCCGCCGCCGGCGGGTCGCGCGCGGCGATCCCCCCTCCACCAGCTTCGCTGGTCCCCCTCCCGGTCCCGGGGAGGATCGCAGATGCCGAACGGATGAAATTCATGCCCAAAGACCTATCCCGCCTGCTCACCCCGCGCTCGGTCGCGATCGTCGGTGCCTCCCCCACCCCGGGCGCCCTGGGCAAGTCGGTGCTCGACAATCTCGAACGCCACGGCTTTGCGGGCGACATCCACCTCATCAATCCCAAGCGCGACGCGATCGACGGCCGCCCGTGCCTGAAGTCGATCGAGGACCTGCCGCATGGCGTCGATGCTGCGGTGCTGGCGATCCCGGGGCCGGCAGTGCTCGCCGCGGTGCAGGCGCTTGCGGCGAAGGGCGTCGGCGCCGCGGTGATCTTTGCCGCCGGGTTCGCCGAGGGCGGCGAAGAAGGCCTGGCCGCGCAGGCGGAGGTGGCGCGGATCGCCGCGGATACCGGCATGGTCATCGAGGGGCCGAACTGCCTCGGCATGACGAACTATGTCGCGGGCGTGCCGCTGACCTTCGTCGGGACGCCCGCGCTGCAGCTCACCGGCAAGTCCTGCGTCGGCATCGTCAGCCAGTCGGGGGCGATGGCGGTGGTGCTGGGCACGACGCTGATGGCCAAGGATCTCGGCATTTCGATCTCGGTATCGACCGGTAACGAGGCGGCATCGGGCGTCGAGGATTATGTCGCGCACCTGATCGACGAGCCGAACACCAAAGCGATCGGCATGATCGTCGAGCAGTTCCGCAAGCCGGCACAATTTCTGGAGCTCGCGGCCCGCGCCAGGGCGGCGGACAAGACGATCGTCCTCCTCCATCCCGGAACGTCGAGCGCGGCGCGTGAGTCCGCCGCGACGCACACCGGCGCGATGGCGGGCGACTGGCAGCTGATGAAGACCAAGGTGACGCGCGCGGGCGTGATCCTGGTCGAGAGCCTGGAGGAACTCGGCGACGTGCTCGACATCGTGGCGCGCGCGCAGCCGGTGCGTGCCGGCGGAACGGCGGTGCTGACCGAATCGGGTGCGTTCAAGGCGCTGTCGCTGGACCTTGCCGAGCGCATCGGCCTGACGTTGCCCGCGATCACCGGCGACACCGAGGCGACGATGCGCGCGAGCATCCCGGATTTCATCCCCGTGTCGAACCCGATGGACCTGACCGCCCAGGCGCTGGTCGATCCGGATCTGTATCGCCGCACGCTGGCGCCGTTGCTGGCCGATGCGGGCTTCGCCGCGGTCGTTCTCGGCATCATCCAGACCGATCCGGCGACCGCGGCGCGCAAGTTTCCGCCGATCACCGACGCGGTGCGTGCGCTCTCGCCCGACAAGCCGGTGATCTTCGCCGGACTCGACGACGGAGCGGTCGTCCCGGCCGATTATATCGCCGATCTGCGCGGGGCCGGTGTTCCCTATTTCCCCTCCCCCGACCGCGCCTTCCGCGCGCTGCGCCGGCTGATTGCCGCCGCCGGGCGCGACGACGCGGCGGCCGATGCCGCGCCGGTGACGGTCGATGTGCCGAGCGGCGTCATCCCCGAATATCGGGCCAAGCAGTTGCTCGCGCCGCTCGGCATTCCCTTTCCCAGGGGCGGGTTCGCCGCGACGCTGGACGAGGCGCGGAGCGTCGCGGCCGCGATCGGTTACCCGGTCGTGCTGAAGGCGCAGGCCGCCGCGCTCAGTCACAAGAGCGACGCAGGCGGCGTGATCCTGAACATCGCCGACGATGCCGCGCTCGCCGCCGCCTGGGGCCGGCTGTACGACAATGTCGCCGCCTATGACGCCGCGATCACGCTCGACGGCGGGCTGATCGAGGCGATGGGCGCCCGCGGGGTCGAACTGATCGTGGGTGCGAAGAGCGATCCCGAATGGGGTCCGGTGATCCTGGTCGGTTTCGGCGGGGTTCAGGCCGAGTTGCTCCACGACGTGCGGCTGCTGCCGCCCGATCTGACCCACGACGCGATCGTCGCCGAACTGCGCCAGTTAAAGAGCGGCGCGCTGCTCGACGGGTTTCGCGGTTCGCCCGCGCTTGACGTCGATGCCGTCGCCGGGATCATCGCCGGATTGGGCCGATTGCTGCTCGGCACCCCCGCGATCCGCGAGATCGATCTCAATCCGGTCGTCGTCTATCCCAAGGGTCAGGGCGCGGTGGCGCTCGACGCGTTGATCCTGACGGGGTGAGCGTTGACCGAGGTTTCAGCCGCGATGGCCTTGTCGATCATCATCCGTGACCGCGCGCCGCCCGCATCGATGTTGAGCAGCAGCAGCCGCCGGCCCGGATAGTCGAGCAGATTGCGTTGCTGGCGTTCGAGCATCTCCAGATCCTCGCTGAAGATCTTATGCTGGCCGGCGCGGATGCTGTCGGTCAGGGCGGTGTCGGTCACCGCGAACCGTCGCGCCATGCCCCAGAAATAATGGTGCGAGGTCGCGGTTTCGGGCGTCATGAAATCGACGACGATGCTCGATGCCTTGACCGCGTCGGGCGCATCGTAACCGCCCTGCCCCGCCAGCGCGACGCCAACCTCGATCATTACGTGCGCGGGCATGCTGAAGCGACAGATCTGCCAGCGATCGACGACCTGGTCATCGGGGAGACCCGCGCCGCGCAGCGCCATCTGCCAAAAAGGGGGCGGCCGAACGCCGTCCATGATGCGGCTGGTCACCACCTCATCGGCGGTCGCGCGCGTCCGGACGGGAGCCTCGTCGATCTCCTTCTGGCCGATGCTCGATGCATGGACATAGGTTTCGTGCGTCAGATCCATCAGATTGTCGATCATCAGGCGATAGTCGCAGGCGATGTGGAAACGCCCGCCGCCGAACGCCCAGTCGGGGCTCTCGGCCCATTCGAGGTGAGGCAGGCTGGCGGCGTCGGCCAGCGCCGGATCGCCCGGCCAGACCCAGACGAAACCGTAACGCTCCACGACCGGAAAGCTGCGGATCGGCGGAAACCCGCCGACGCGCTGGCCCGGCATGTTCGCGACCCGACCCGAACACTGCGCGGCAAGGCCGTGATAGCCGCACACCAACGTGCCGTCGCGGACGAACCCCAGCGACAGCGGCGCGCCGCGATGCGGACAGAAATCCTCCAGCGCACCGATCGCGCCGTCCTGACCGCGGAAGAACACCATCGGCTGGTCGCAGATACGCCGGCCGAGCGGCTTGCCGTCGATCTCGTCGGGGGTGCAGGCGACGTACCAGGCGTTGACCGGCCACGGCATGTTTGCGTCGGCAATCGCGTTTTCCATCCACCACTCCCGGGTTGCGCGTCATTGGTTGATATATCAACTATCGTCCAGCTTGCGCGCATTGTCCAGCACGCGCGTCAGCAGGCCGTGCAGCGTGCCGGTCTCCGCCGCCGAAAAGCCGTCGAGCAGTCCCTGCTCGCGGGACAAAGCGACCTCGATCATGCGGTCGTGCAGCGCGGTGCCCGTGTCGGTCAGGAACAGCGCGCGCCGGCGTCGGTCGCCGTCATCGCCTTGCCCCTCGACGAAGCCGCCCGCCACCAGCGTCGCGACCGCGCGGCTGACCGCGGCCTTGTCGAGCGCGCTGGCGGTACAGATCGCGGTCGCGGTCATGCCCGGGCGGCTCTTCAGATTGGCCAGCACGCGCCACTCGGTGACGCCCATGCCGAAGCGCGGCAGATAGGTGCGTGACGCGCCGCTCGACACGGCGTTTGCCGCCGCGACCAGAATGAAGGGGAGGTAGCGGTCGAAGTCGATGTGCTTGCCGGCCATGGCCGCGCGCTACCAACGCGCGCGGTGATCGGCAATTCGGGCGAACCTGCTTTGTTATAGTGGATAGCCTTTTCGCGTGCGCTGCGCCGGGTATCCGCATAGTATCGGACCCATGAGAGCCCCGCTGCCACCGCCCGACATCGACCTGATCGCCGCGCAGATCGAGGTCGCGCCCGCGATCGATCGTGTGCGCGCGCTCAATCCCGGCTTCGCCGCCGCCGACCCCGACACGGTCGCGGCGATCTTGGAAGAAGCCGCGAAGTTCGCGCACGTCCAGCTTGCACCGCTGAACGATGTAGGCGACCGGGTCGGATGCGAGATCGTCGACGGGCGCGTGCGTACCGCGCCGGGCCACCGGGCGGCATGGGCAAGCTATGTCGAGGGGGGCTGGCCTGCCCTCGATCATCCCGAAGCCGATGGCGGACAGGGTCTGCCGCTGGTGGTAGCGATGGCGGTGCAGGAGGTGATGGACCGGTCCTGTTCGGGGTTCGGGATGCTGCCGGTGCCGCAGCGTTCCGCCGCCAAACTGATCGCGGCGCATGGCGATGAGGAACTGCAACGCGAATGGCTGTCCCGGCTGGTTTCGGGCGAGTGGGGCGCGACGATCTGCATCTCGGAGCCAGGGGCCGGATCGGACGTGATGCGGCTCCGGACGAGCGCGCGACGGTTCGACGAACGCCGCTTCGCCATCACCGGCGAGAAGATCTGGATCTCCTATGGCGATCATGACCTGACGCCGCGGATCGGCCATTGCCTGCTCGCCCGCACCCCCGGGGTGGACGGGCTCAGCCTGTTCCTCGTGCCCGACACGATCGCGGACGCCGACGGGACGACGCGGCGCAACACCGTCTTCGTGCGACGCGTGGAGGAAAAGCTCGGGCTTCACGTCTCGCCGACCTGCGCCATGGGGTTCGAGGAGGCCGAGGGCTGGCTGATCGGCACGGAGGGGCGCGGGCTGGCGCAGATGTTCGTGATGATCACCAACATGCGGCTGTCGGTCGGCGCGCAGGGGCTCGGCATCGCGGCGGGCGCCGCGGACGCCGCGACCAGCTACGCGGCCGAACGCTTGCAGGGCGGTGGGGGCGACGCGCCGGTCGCGATCATAGACCATCCCGACGTGCAGCGGATGGTGGCGGGCATGCACGCCCGGGTCGAGATGTTGCGCGGACTGGTGCTGGCGATCGCCACCCATGCCGATCTCGCGCGCTACGAGCCCGACCATGCGCTGCGCGAGGATGCGGCGGCGCTGACCCAGTGGCTGCTGCCGATCGTGAAGACGACCGGCGGCGAATATGCCTCGGCCGTGGCCGACGAGGCGATCCAGATATTCGGCGGTGCGGGCTATACGCGCGACTGGCCGGTCGAACAGGCGCTGCGCGATGCGCGCGTGCTGACGATCTACGAGGGCACGACCGGAATCCAGGCGCTCGACCTGCTCCATCGTCGCCTGCGCCGCGGCGACCGGCGGGGTTATCGCTGCTTCCTGGCCGCGGCCCGCGCGGCGGAGGCACGCTGTCCCGCCGCCGTCGCCGCCCCGTTCGGGCGGTGTCTCGACCTGCTCGAAGAGGCCGTAGCCGAGATGATCGCGGCATCCGCGGCGGAGGCCGAGATCGGCGCGACGGCTCTGCTCCACCTGGCGGCACTCGCGGCGACCGGCTGGATCGCGGCGCGGTTCGCGACGCTGGCGGGCGAGACCGCGCAGCAGGAGCGGCTAGCGGCGCTGGGCGCGCACTGGCTGGCCGACATCGACGCGCGCGCCATGACGTTCGTCGGTGCACTGCGCGCGCCGCACCTCGATCGCGCGATGCACGCGATCCGCGGGTGAATCTTCGCACGCTCACATGGCGGACGGGCGGTGCGGTGGCTTCCGGCGTCGAGCGCTGCTAAGGTTCTATTTACGAACTGACGGAGCCGGTGATCGATGCAGTGGAACGCCATTGGGGAACAGGACTGCTCGATGGCGCGGACATTGGCCGTCATCGGCGATCGCTGGACCCTGCTGATCCTGCGTGAATGTTTCCTGCGCGTACGGCGGTTCGACGATTTTCAGGAACGGCTGGGTATCGGTCGGCCCATCCTGACCGATCGTCTGCGCAAGCTGGTCGACAACTTCGTGCTGACCAAGGTCGCCTATCAGCAGAACCCGACCCGGTACGAATATCGCCTGACGCCCAAGGGTCTCGACCTCTACCCCGTCGTGCTGTCGATCGTGCACTGGGGCGATGTGCACCTCTCGGGGCGCAAGGGGCGGCCGGTGGTCCACGAACATGTCGCGTGCGGGCACGTCTTCGATCCCGTCACGACCTGTTCCGCCTGCGCCGAGGCGCTCGACCCGCGCGACGTGCTGGTGCTGCCCGGGCCGGGCCTGCGCGATGCGCGGCGGCTGCCACGCGAACGCGGCGCTGCCGCGAAATCACCGGTCAGCCAGTCATAACCAAGCGGGTGCCTCGTACAGCCGTGCCACCAGTTCGGCACGGTTGGCGAGGACGGCGCGCTGGTTGACATAGCCCTTGTCGGTGAGTTCGCCGTCGGCCATCGACGGCGGTGCGTCGACCAGGAGATAGCCCGCGACCCGCCGCGTCGCGCCGGGGTTCGCCGCATTGTACGCCGCCAGGTCGCGCGCGATGCCGGCGTGCACTTGCTCGGGATGATTCCCGCCCGCGGGCCACACCAACAGCCGCACATCGTCGCGGTCGTGCCCGGCCACGACCAGTTCGGCGACGCCCGGCGCGGCGGCGAGGACCGCCGCGCGCAGTTCGCCCGTCAGCACCCAGCTGCCGTTCGACAGCTTGAAATTCTCGCTCAGCCGCCCGGCGAAGCGGAGGCCCTGCCGCGGATCGAGGGGGTCGAAGAACTGGACGGCGTCGCCGACCGCGTAGAAGCCTTCTTCATCGAACGCCTGCCGCGTCAGATCGGGGCGATCGAGATAGCCGGGAAACACGTTGGGGCCCCGCACCCGGATCTCGTAGCGGTCGTCGAACGGCACCAGCTTCACCTCGCAACCCGGAAAGGGCAGCCCGATCTCGCCCTTGCCTTCGCTCGGCCAGTGCGTGCTGGCGATGCCGGGTCCGGTCTCGGTCGTGCCATAGCCGGCGACGAACGCCACCGGCTCGCCGGTCGTGCGGATCGCCAGCGCCTGCATCCGATCGAAGGTGTCGCCGGTCAGGCTCGCGCCGGCGAAGGCGATGCGCTCGACCCGCTCGAAGAAGCGCGTGCGCAGCGCGTCGTCCGCCTCCATCGCCGCGACCAGCATCTGGAAGCCCACCGGTACGTTCTGGACCACGGTGGTGGCGATCTCGGTCAGGTTGCGCACCGTCTCGTCGAACAGGCCGGGCATCGGGCGCCCGCCGTCGATGTACATCGCGCCGCCGTCGCGCAGGATGGAGTGCAGCGTGCTGTTGCCACCCAACGTGTGATGCCAGGGCATCCAGTCGACCGTGACGGGCGGCGCATCGACCGGAAACACGAGGCCTGCGGCACGGACGGCGCTGCACAGCATCCCTTGCGTGTTGGGCACGCCCTTGGGCGATCCGGTCGAGCCCGAGGTGAAGAGGATCTTGGCCACCGTCGCGCCGGTCGCGGCGGCATAGGCGCGATCGGCGTCGGCATGGCCCGCGACGCGCTCGATATCGGCCAGCCGCTCCGCCGCGTCCGTCGGCTCCACCGTGATCCAGGGTAGCCCGGCGAGTTCCGGCATCGCGCGCACATCGCCCAGCGCCGCGGCCGATTGCGCGAAGATCATGCCGGGCTTCAGGATCGCGACGACCTCGGCGAGGCGCCGTCGTCCGCCCGCGCTGGCGCTGTACGCGGGGGAGATCGGCGCGACGGGCACGCCGGCGATCATCGCGCCGAAGGTCATCAGCGCATGTTCGATCGAGTTGCCGGTCAGGATCGCGAGCGGACGATCGGGGCCGAGCCCGCGATCGAGCAGCGCCTGCGCGATTCCGCGGGCACGCGCCCAAGCCTCCGCGTAACGCAGGTGCCGCCACGCGCCTGTGCCGTCGCGCTGCGCCAGGAACGTCCGGTCGGGCGCCTCGCTCGCCCAGCGTTCGAGATAGGCGCAGATGTGACGCTCGCAGCCGTCGAGCGGGATCGGCGAGCGCATCACGATCGTGCCGTCCGCGCGGTAGCCGACCTCGACGGCGCGAGGGGCGAAGCACGAGCGTGCGGAAGCGGTCACAGGCTCACCATTTCTCGCCGAAGGGGCGGATTTCCTGCTCGAAGGTCCAGGCGTCGATCGGCTGCTGGTGGAGCGCCCAATAGGTTTCGGCGACCGCCTCGGGCCGCATCAGCTGTCCCGGCTGGATGTTGTCGGCCGCGGCGTCGCCGGCGCGCTCGCGGATGCGCTCGCGTACCCAGGCGGTGTCGACGCCGGCGTCGATGACGAGATGCGCGACGTGGATGCCCTGCGGCCCCAATTCGCGCGCCGCCGCCTGCGCCACCGCGCGCAGGCCGAACTTGGCGCTGGCGAACGCCGCATAGCCGGTGCCGCCGCGAAGGCCCGCGGTCGCGCCGGTGAAGAAGATCGATCCCTTGCCCCGCGCCAGCATGTGCCGCGCCGCCTCGCGCCCGGCCAGGAAGCCGGCGAAGCAGGCCATCTCCCAGACCTTGCGGAAGACGCGCGCGGTGGTCTCGACCAGCGGGAAGTTGACGTTCGCGCCGATGTTGAACACGCACACCTCGAGGGGCGCGTGCGCCTCCGCCTCGGCGAGGAAGGCGATCATCTGATCCTCGTCGCGCGCGTCGAGCGAACGGGCCACCACGCGGCCGCCCGCCGCCTCGATCTCCAGCCTGAGCGGTTCCAGCTTCTCGGCCTGCCGCCGCCCGATGAAGACGGTGTAGCCTTCGGCGGCGAAGCGCTTGGCGATCGCCGCGCCGATGAAGTCGCCCGCGCCGATGATCGCCGCGGTCGCGTTGCGCTGGCCGTTCTCGTCATTCGCCATCATCGTTTTCCTTATTCGGAGTCAGGCCGCGCGGCTGAGCGCGGCGTAGCGGGCGAGGTGGTGATCCTCGTCGCCCAGCTGGTGGTCGATCATCATCAGCCGCTTGGCGAAATGCGTCATCGGCAGCTCCCAGGTCATGCCGATGCCGCCATGAAGCTGGATCGCTTCCTCGGCGACCAGCGTGCCGGTCCGCCCGATCGTGTATTTGGCCGCCGACAGCATGCGCTCGCGCGCGGTCGCCGGGCCGTCGAGCGCGGCGGCGGCGTTGATGACCGCCGATCGCGCCTGCTCGATCTCGATCAGCAGCGCGGCCATGCGGTGCTGGAGCGCCTGGTTGCGCCCGATCGCCTCGCCGAACTGCACGCGGGTGCGCAGATAGTCGAGCGTCGCGTCGCGCACGACCGCCATCGCGCCCAGCGCTTCCGCGCAGAGCGCGACGAGACCGGCGGCCACGGCGTCCGCGAGCGCGTCGGCGGCTTCCCCCTCGGCGCCGACCAGCGCAGCGGCCGGCAGCGCCACGCCCTCGATCAGCACTTCCGCCGCGCGACCGCCGTCCACGCACGGGTATCCGCGCACGGTGAGGCCCGCGGCGTCGGCGGGCACGAGGAACAGCGACACACCCTCGCGGTCGCCGACGTCCCCCGATGTCCTGACGGAAACCAGCAGCGACGTCGCGCCTTCTTCATCGGCGATCACCGATTTGGCGCCGGTGAGCAGCCAGCCCTCGCCGTCCCGCTCGGCGCGGGTGGCGACATGGTCGAGGTCGTAGCCGGCGTCGCCTTCCTGATGCGCAAAGGCGATCACCGCAGTGCCCGTGATCAGCGCCTCGATCTCCCCGGCGCGTCCACCCGCCGCCGCCATGACGCGTCCCGCCAGCAGCGTCGACAGGAACGGTGCGGGCACCAGACCGGCGCCGAGCGCCTCGAAGACGACCATGATGTCGAACCCGGCGCCGCCGAAGCCGCCATCGTCGGGCGCGAACAGCGCGCCGATCACGCCCAGCTCGGCGAAGCGCGTCCATAGTTCGGGGTCGTATCCCGGCGCCGATCTCGCGGCGGCCGCGCGCGCGAGCGGATCGGCGTGGCCCGCGACGAAGCGGCCCAGCGTGTCGGCCAGCATCCGCCGATCGTCGGTGTGGTTGAAGTCCATGCGGCGGTCCTAGAGCTGGAGGATCATCTTGGAGATGATGTTCTTCTGGATCTCGTTCGATCCGCCGAAGATCGAGAGCTTGCGCAGGTTGAGATAGTGCGGCGTCACCGCGGCGGCATCGGGCGGGCCGACCGGTTCGCCGTTGAAGCCGTCCTCCAGCGCCTCGGGCAGGAAGGGCTGCGCGAACGGCCCGAGCGCGCGACGCGCGATCGCACTGATCTCCTGCCGCAACTCGGTGCCCTTCACCTTGAGCATCGAGCTTTCCGCGCCCGGCGCCCCGCCGCCGGCCACCGCGGCGACGACGCGCAGCGCGGTGGTCGAGAGGTTGCCGAGTTCGATCTCGGCACGGGCGATGCGGGCGGCGAACAGCGGATCGTCGAGCAGCGGCCGGCCACCGCGCCGTTGTTTCGCCGCCAGCGACTTCAGCCACGCCAGCGCCGCGGTGGAACTGCCGACCGCGGCCATGCTCGTCCGCTCATAGGTCAGGAGATATTTGGCGTAGGTCCAGCCACGATCCTCCTCGCCGACCAGATTGGCGGTGGGCACCCGCACGTCGGTGAAGAAGATCTCGTTCACCTCATGCTCGCCGTCGAGCGTGATGATCGGACGGACCTCGACCCCTGGCGAGGTCATGTCGATCAGCAGGAACGAGATGCCCTCCTGCCGCCGGCCGGTGTCGTTGGTGCGGACGAGCGCGAAGATCATGTTCGCGTGCTGGCCCAGCGTCGTCCACGTCTTCTGGCCGTTGACGACATAATCGTCGCCGTCCCGCACCGCGCGGGTCTTGAGCGCCGCGAGATCGGACCCGGCGCCCGGCTCGGAATAGCCCTGGCACCACCAGTCGGAGCCATCGAGCATGCGCGGCAGCCAGTGACGCTTCTGGTCCTCGCTGCCATATTTCAGCAGCACCGGCGCCAGCATGTTGAAGCCGAACGCGACCGGGCGCGGTGCGTTGGCGAGCGAGGATTCGAGGTCGAAGATATAGCGTTCGACCGCAGACCATCCGGTTCCGCCCCATTCGACCGGCCAGTGCGGCACGAGCCAGCCGCGCTGCGCGAGGACCGCCTGCCAGGCCTCCTGCTCGTCCTTGGTGAGGCTGTGGCCCAGCCGGACGCGATCGGCGAGGTTCGCGGGCAGCGATTCCGCGTAGAAGCCGCGAACCTCATCGCGGAACGCTTCCTCGTCGGGCGTAAAACTCAGGTCCACCTGCAAGCTCCTCTCCGCCGTCGCTGCGGCCGGATCGATTGTCGGTTCGGATGTAGAACTTACCGGGGCTCGTTCGTCAAGGCTAGGGGAAGCCCTATGGCCCGGATCGCTTGACCACTCTGATCCGGTGAGTAGGATATCCGAACCCACTTCAAGGGTCGATGGAGAGCCTGGATGCCAGATATATCGTTCTATTTCGACGTCGGCAGTCCGAACGCCTTCCTGTGCCACCGCGTGATCCCCGCGATCGAGGCGCGGACGGGCGCGACGTTCACCTATGTGCCGATCCTGCTGGGTGGGCTGTTCAAGCTGACCGGCAACCAATCGCCCGCGACCGCCTTTGCCGCGATCAAGAACAAGCCCGACTATGAACGCCTCGAGATGCAGCGGTTCATCACCCGGCACGCCGTCACCGATTTCCGCATGAACCCGCATTTCCCGATTAACACGCTCTTGCTGATGCGCGGCGCCATAGCGGCTCAGCAACTTGGTGTGTTCGACCCCTATCTGGACCGCGTCTTCGACGACATGTGGGCGCGCGGGCTCGACATGGGGCAGCCCGAACTCGTCGCACGATCGCTCGGCGAGGCGGGCCTGCCGGTCGAGCAGCTGTTCGCGCTGGCGCAGACGCCAGAGGTGAAACAGCGCCTGCTCGACAATACCCAGGTGGCGTTCGAGAAGGGCGCGTTCGGCAGTCCCAGCTTTCTGGTCGGTGACGACCTGTATTTCGGCAAGGATCGGCTGCGCGACGTGGAGGAGGCGATCATGGCGTCGTCTACCGCATGACCGCGGCGCCGCCGAGGCCGCGGGTAAGGCTCAGGTCGTGAGCTCGATCCTCACCGGCGGCACCATTTTCCGGTAATCGGGCGAGCGCCAGCACCCGCTGTGCTTCCTCCAGGTGCAGCCGCTCGACCATCCGTCCATTCACCCTGATCGCGCCGCGTTCCTGGTGCTCGGCCAGGTCGAACGCGGCGACGATCCGCTCGGCCCAGGCGACCTCCTCGGCGTCCGGGGTGAACACGCTGTTAGCGGGCGCAATCTGACTGGGGTGGATCAGCGTCTTGCCGTCGAAGCCGAAGCGGAGCCCCTGCCGGCACTCCATCTCCACCGCCGCCGGATCGTCGATGACGTTCGATACCCCGTCCAGCGCCACCGCCCCGCCCGCCCGCGCCGCCACGACGATCTGCGCCAGCAGCGGCAGCAGCGGCGCGCGGTCGACGCCCGGCCGGCACCGCATCTCCTTGGCCAGGTCGTTCGTCCCGGCGACCAGCACCGCCGGCCCCGCCTCGACGATCGCGCGCAGGTCGAGCATCGCCCGGCACGTCTCGATCATCGCCCATAACGGCACGTCGATCCGGCTCCGCGCCGCGGCCAGCACGTCCGGCCCCGAGACCTTGGGCAGCAGCACCGCGTCGACCGGTACGCCCGCCAGCGCCGCGAGGTCGTCCGCCCCCCAAGCGCCGTCGAGGCCGTTGACCCGCACCACCAGCTCGCGCCCGCCGAACCCGCCCTCGCGCGCGGCCGCCACCGCCGCTGCCCGCGCTTCCCGCTTCGCCTCGGGCGCGACCGCGTCCTCCAGATCAAGGATGACCACGTCGCAGGCCAGCCCGCGCGCCTTGGCGATGGCGCGCGGGTTCGACGCGGGCAGGAACAGCGCGCTGCGGCGGGGGCGGATCATGCGGCGGCCAGCGCGGCATGCGCCTGTTTCAGGTCTTCCACGAAGCGCCCATATTCGACCTGCGCCAGCGCCGGATCGGGCAGCCGCAGCAGATAGCTCGGATGCACGGTGATCCACGCCTCGCCCCCGTCGGGCAGCGTCATGGCACGCCCCCGCGAGGCGCCGATCGTCATCGTCTTGCCGAACAGCGACCGCGCCGCCGTCGCCCCAAGCGCCACCGTCACCCTGGGGCGCAGCAGCATCCGTTCCTGCTCGATCCACCAGCGGCACGCGTTGATCTCGCCCGTATCGGGCTTGGCGTGGATGCGCCGTTTGCCGCGCTGCTCGAACTTGAAATGCTTCACCGAATTGGTGACATAGGCTTCCTCGCGGGTGATCCCGGCCTCGGCCAACGCGCGGTTGAACATCTGCCCCGCCGGCCCGACGAACGGTCGCCCCGCCAAATCCTCCTGGTCGCCCGGCTGCTCGCCGACGAACATCATCGTCGCGGCGACGGGTCCCTCGCCGAACACCGTCTGCGTCGCGCATTTGTACAGGTGGCAGCGCGTGCAGCCGCGCGCCTCGTCGCGCAGCGCTTCCCAGGCCGCCTGCGCGTTGTCGCCAATCTCCGCCGTCCGCGCCGTCTCGATCATCCCGCTCTCCCGTGCCTGGGCCCCGGCCAGCAGCTCGGGGACGAGCGCGGTTTCGGGCATGTTCTTCCAATATTTGCGCGGCATCTCGCGCAGCATCGCGCCCACCTTGACCCGCGCCGGGTTGAAGATCGATCGGTAATAGGTCTTCCATACCTCCTCGATCGGATCGCCCGCCGGCGCATCGCCACGCTCGGCGCCCGGCCCCTCCGACAGCGTGGTCCCGTCCCAATGGATCGAAACCTCGGGCGTCAGGATCGACCAGCGCATCGACGCGAAGCGGTTGACGAAAAAGGCCGCATTGCCGCGCACGATGTGATGCTCGGGCTCGAAAAAGGCGACATAGCGCGACCCCTCGTCATCGGAGACCTCGCGGAAGCGGACGAATGCGCGCATCTTGTGAACGTCGCGCCGGACCGACTTGGCGATCGTGTCGAGGCGGCGGACCAGCGGATCGGCCGCGTCCTCCATCAGTTTCGGCTCGCGCCGCAGCCGGTCGAGCGCGGCATAGAGCAGCGCGAACCGCTCGGGATCGCGCGCCTGGACGACGGTGCGCGCGACATCCAGAAACGCGCGCGGAACGGAGAAGCCGGGGCTCGGCGCGGCCGCTGGCGGCGGGTCGGGTGTTCCGGCGAACAGGTCGGCCGGCACGTCGCCGACCTGCCACACCACCGCATCGGGCGGCACCCCCTCCGCCGCCAGCCCGCGAGCGGCATCGCGCCAGCCCTCGAAATCGTCCGGCTCGGCGAGCGCCGCGACGCGCATGTCAGAAGGTCCGGGGGTCCGGTCCGATCCGCCCGCCCGGATCGTCGAGCGCGTCGATCGCCGCACGCTCCGCCTCGTCGAGCGTCAGGTCGAGGGCCGCGAAATTGTCGCTCATATGGTCGGGGTCCGCCGCCTTGGGAATCACCGACAACCCGTGCGCCAGATGCCAGGCCAGGATCACCTGGGCGGCGCTGCGCCCATGCTTCTCCGCGATGGCGGTCACTACGGGCGCGCGCAATATGTCGCCGCCCTGCCCCAGCGGGCTCCAGCTCTGCGTCACGATGCCGTGCGCGTCGTGATAGGCGCGCGCGTCGCGCTGCTGCCAGCGCGGGTGCAGCTCGATCTGGTTGACCGCGGGCGTGACCCCCGTCGCCGCGACGATCGCGTCGAGGTGCTCGGGCAGGAAGTTCGACACGCCGATCGACCGCGCCAGCCCCGCCTCGCGCAGGCGGACCAGCGCCTCCCATGCCTCGACATAGCGGCCCTCGCCCGGCACCGGCCAGTGGACCAGGTACAGATCGACCGCCTCGACGCCCAGCAGCGCCAGGCTCTCGTCCAGCGCGGCGGCCGCGTCGCCGTGCCGGTCGTTCCACAATTTGGTCGTCAGGAACGCATCGGTGTCGCGCATCCCCTCCCCGACCCCACGCTCGTTGTGATAAAGCGCCGCCGTGTCGACCAGCCGGTAACCCAGGTCCAGCCCGCGCCGCACGATGCCGGGGGCCTGGGCGTCGGGGATCTGATAGGTGCCCAGCCCCAAGCGGGGCATGGTCCGGCCGTCGTTGAGCGTTAGATCGGAAAGCGTGGAATCGGTCATGCTCGTCCAACCGCCCGCGTCCGCGCGCGGTTCCGCCGGCGCTTCCGCCAATGCTTCCGGTTGACGCCCGCCCGGCACTGCCCCAATCGGCCGGCCCATGTTCGAAAAGATCATCACCATCCTCGCCACCTTCACCGTGGGCGTGATCTCCGCCGGCGGTTATTGGGGCATCGTCCTCCTCATGGCGATCGAGAGCGCATGCATCCCGCTCCCGTCGGAGATCATCATGCCCTTCGCCGGCTATCTCGTCTCGACGGGGCGGTTCGACATCTATCTCGCCGCCACGGCGGGCGCGCTGGGGTGCAATCTCGGCTCCATCGTCGCCTACGAGGCGGGCAAGCGCGGCGGGCGGCCTTTCGTGGAGCGCTGGGGCCGCTATGTCCTGATCGGGCCCGACGAGCTCGACACCGCCGACCGCTTCTTCGCGCGCTGGGGCTCCCTCGCCGTGCTGGTCGGGCGGCTGCTGCCCGTCATCCGCACCTTCATCGCCTTTCCCGCCGGGGTCGCGCGCATGAAGCTCGTGCCGTTCCACATCTACACCTTTGTCGGCTCCTGGCCCTTTTGCTTCGCGCTCGCCTGGATCGGACGCGAGCTGGGGGAGAAGTGGAACAGCGATCCCCGCCTGAAAGCCGCCTTCCACCAGGCCGACCTCGCTATCGGCCTCGTTCTCGTCGCGGCCGCCGGGCTCTATATCTGGCACCGGGTGAACGGGATCAGGAAGGCGCGCGTTCCGACATCGCCCGACTGATCAGCCAGCCGAGCAGCGGCCCGGCGACCACTAGGTACAACGCCAGCCCGGCCCAGCTCGACCAGCCCCACCAGCTGCTCGGTACGGTGAACATCTGCCCGCGCGCGAGCCTCAGGTCCCACACGACCTGCTTGAGCGGATATTTGAAATCGGGCGGGGCCATCACGTCCCCCGCCGCGATCATCAGGTTGATCGCGATCGACAGCGCGAGCAGGGCGGTCACGAACGCCCGCTCCGCTCTGGTGTCGAGCGCCGCCCAGTAGACGCCCAACCCGATCGCGAGCAGCCCCGCTACCGGCATCGCGTGGCGCGGCCCCGTCGAATTGCCGCCGTCCCAGTAGAAATAAGACGCATTGACCAGCAGCACGACCATCGCTGCGACCGCCAGCGCGGTGGCGAGCCCGCGCGTCGCCCGCTCCCGCCACATCTGCGTCAGTCCGATCGGCGCGAACAGCAGCACCGGCGCGACCCATAGCAGCCCGCGCCGCGGCCCGACCGTGATCTCGCCTAATACGCCGAGCGAGGGCGCGGTGAGCCCGAAAAACCCCTGGTTCATCCCCTCCCAACCGACCACGCCCTGATAGCCCAGCCGGAACACCGTCCCGAACGCGACCAGATTATAGACCGCCAACGGCACCAGCGCCGCGACGCCCCCCGCCACCGCCGACCCGATCAGCCGCCATCGCTCCGGCCGCGGCCAGGCCCGCGCCAGCGCCCAGGCGCCGATTACGGATCCCGCGAGCACCGCCTGATACTCGACCACGACCGCCCAGCCGAGCGCCGCCCCGGCGAGCAGCGCCAGTCCGGGCCGGGCACGTGCGTCCCGGGTTCCCCGCCAGATTGCCCAGACGGCGATGACATACAGTGCCGCGACGCTCGCATGGCCGAACAGCGTCGTCGACCAGCCCCAGATCGGCGATCCGAGCGCATAGGCCAGGCTGGCGGCCAGTGCAGCCCCGGCCCGGCCCGTCAGCCCGAGCACGAGGTCGAACAACAGCACCGCCGCGACCGCCGTCAGCACCGCCGGTCCGGTCGCGGTCGCCGCCCATTGCCGCGCCAGCATGAACCGGCCGAATGTCGGATCGCCCTGGCGCAACGGTATCGCCGCCGATCGCACCCCCGTGGCCGCGGTCACCGCCGCCACGGCGGGCAGCGCCATCAGCGTCATGCCCGGTGCCTTGTCGAGATAGAAATGGTCGCCGAACCGCGCGAAATCGATCGTCAACGGCGCGAACTCGTCGATCGTCGCGTTGCCGTCCTCGATCAGGCTCACCGCCGCGAACAACCGCGTCGCGTTGTTGGGATTGCCCTCCCAGGACCCGAACCAAGCGCAGGACAACCAGACGAGCAGGAACAGCCCGAGCCGGAATGGTCGCGTGGTCGCGCCGATGGTCATCGCCGAATGCCGAAAATCATGGTTCGGCGCTTAGCTCCGTTACGAGTCCCGTCCAACCGATCCGCCCCGCAAGTTGCGACGCGCCCATGGGCCATCTTCCCGAACGCGACGATTGATGGTAACCAAGACTACTGGGTACGGGGCTCCGCCACGGAACGGGCGGGGTCTGGCGATGACGGTGCATAGAAGCAACGGGTTTCCGATTCCGTCCGACGAGGTGCTCCGCCTCGAGGTGATGGCCGGGTTCGATCTGTTCGAAACGCCGCCGGAACGCGAATTCGACCAGATCACGCGGCTTGCCGCCGAGCTGATGGATGTGCCGATCTGCCTGATCTCGCTTGTGGGCGAGCATGAGCAATGGCTGAAATCGCATCATGGGCTGGACGTTCAATCCACGCCGCGCGACACGTCCTTTTGCGCGCATACGATCACGGGTGACGACCTCTTCATCGTCCATGACGCGAGCGAGGATTCACGGTTCCGTGCCAATCCCCTGGTCACGGGTCCACCCTTCATCCGCTTCTACGCAGGAGCGCCGCTGATCACGAGCGAGGGCGCACATCTCGGCGCGCTGTGCCTGATCGACACCAGGCCGCGCGAACTGGCGGCGGAGCAGCGCCGATTGCTGGGGCGCCTGGGCGACATCGTCAGCCACCGGTTCGACCAGCGCCGGGCGCAACGCCGTTCCGCCGGCGCCGACAGGAAAGAGGTCGCCGACCTGTCGCGCGAGCGCGGCGACCTGTTGGCCCAGCTCGCCATCGACCGGCAGGCCCGCTCCGACGTCACCTCGATCGTCGCGTTCATCGATCCCCTGGCGGAGCGCCTGCGGATGCTCGCGCTCAACGCCTCGATCGAATCGGCGCGCGCCGGGGTTCCGGGTCGGGGCTTCTCCGTAGTGGCCAATGAAGTGAAGAACATCGCCGACGACATGCGCGAGGCGATCCGCCGCGCCGAGGATCTGCTCAGTTAGGTCCCTGGACGCGAGCGCCTATTGCGGCTCGCGCGACCGCTCCAGCTCGCGCGCGGCATTCTCGCGGCGCGACTCGCGCACGCGCTGGGCGAAGCAGCCGGTCTGCCCGCCGGGGCCGACCGCCGAGCAGCTGCCGATCGAGTTGACCCCCGCGCCCGCCTCCAGCGTCGCGCCCGATCGCGCGGCCCATGCCTGGTTCTCCGGCGTGATCTCCAGCTCGCGCAGTTCCTTGGGCACGCGGAACTGTTCCTGCGCCGAGCGGCGCGAGCAGACCACGATCTCGTTGCCGGCGTCGTCGGTCGGGCAGCGCTGGTTGCCGTAGAGCACGAGCACGCCGTTGACGGGCGCCCCGCGCGCGACCTCGCCCGGCGCCGGCGCCGTCACCGGCTTGGCAGCGGGCACACCGGGGCCAGCGACCTGCTGCGCTTGGAGGGGCGCGGCGACCGCGAGCGCGGCCAGGATCAGTTTGTGCATCGTCACTCCTCAAATCCGCTTGGCGGCCGCGATGGCGACTTTGCAGCCCAGCCGTATGAGCCCGCTCATCACCGGATAGCCCCACACATTCTCCGCCCCCGCCGCGATGGCGTGGTCGCGGTGCTCCAGCTCCTCCGCCTGGAAGTCGGCGATCGCGGCGGACAGCTCGGGATCGCTGTCGCCCAGTTCGACGAGCTGTTCGGCATAATGTTTGTCGATCTCGGTCTCGACCGCGGCGGTGCACGCCATCGCCGCCTCCGGCCCGATCGCCGCCGTCACCGCGCCCAGCGCGAAGCCCGCGACGTTCCAGAAGGGCTGGAGCAGCGTCGGCCGCACCCCGCGCTCGACGATCATGCGGTCGAAAAAGGCGCGGTGCCGTTCTTCCTGACTCGCCATGTGGTGGATCGCGCGCGCGGCCGGGTGACGATCGCCCAGCACGGCCAGCTGCCCCGCATAGATGCGCGTCGCGCCATATTCGCCAGCCTGGTCGACACGGATCATCGCTTCGGTGTCGATCGCCCGGTCGCCGGGCCGCCAGGTCGCATCCGTCATCGCGCGCGTGTCCTCTTCATCAGCAGCGCCAAGATGGTGAGCGCCCCCCCCAGCGAGAAGAGGGCGTTATACCCCGCCAGCGACACGCCGCCCAGCGTCCAGGGCGCCCGGTCGCACCGCACCAGCGGGGCGTTCAGGATCGCCGCCAGCCGATCCTCCGCGCTCGCCCCGCCCAGCGCCACCGTCGAGGTGCAACTGGTGATCCCGCGCCACCAGCCATATTCGACGCCCGCATGGAACACGCCGATCGCCCCGGACACCGCGATCAGCGCCGCCGCCAGCACGACCAGCATCACCCGCGCCCGTCCGCCGACCGCGAAGGCCAAAGCCGCCACGACGACCGCCGCGTAATGCGGCCAGCGCTGCCAATGGCACATCTCGCACGGATACAGCCCGCCCAGCAGCTGCGACCCCCACGCTCCGGCCAGCAGCGCCGCGGGGACCAGCAGGGCGATCAGCCGCGCGCGGTCGAACGATCGGCCCAATTGCTACTTCTTCACCGCCGGCCGCGTCACCGCCGCGACCTGCGCCGCGCCGCCGAGCCGCGCGATCGTCTTCAGCGCATATTGCAGCTGGAAATCCTCGACGCCCTGCTTCTTCAGCTCCTCGGGCGTCGCAGTGAAGCGGGGATCGTCCTTGACGTCTTCTTCCAGCACCTTGTTGTCGGCCTTGACCTCGTTGATCAGGTGGCGGCGCAGATCGGCCTCGCGAAAGACGGGACGGTTCTTGCGGTCGGGGTCGCTCAGCTGCGGCACGGCGATGTCGGGCTCGATCCCGCCCTCCTGCACCGACTTGCCCGACGGGGTGAAGTACCGCGCCGTGGTCAGCCGTAGCGCGGTCTGCGGGCCGACCGGCAGCAAAGTCTGCACCGATCCCTTGCCGAAGGTACGCTCGCCCATGACGATCGCGCGGTGATGGTCCTGCAACGCGCCCGCCACGATCTCCGACGCCGACGCCGTTCCCGCATCGACCAGCACGATCACCGGCAGGCCGTGCGCGGCATCGCCCGGCTTGGCGAAATAGCGCTCGATATCGGTCCGCTCGCGCCCGCGCTGCGACACGATCTCACCGCGTTCCAGGAACGCGTCCGCCACCTCGATCGACTGGCTCAGCAGCCCGCCGCCATTCTCGCGCAGGTCGACGACATAGCCCAGCGGGCGGCGCCCCAGCGCCTTTTCGACCGCCATCAGCGCCGCGCGCGTATCGGCGCCCGTCTGTTCGGAGAAGGTGTTGATGTTGATATAGCCGACATCGCCCTTCAGTTCCCATTTCACCGGGCGCTGGACGATCACCTCGCGCATCATCGACACCTCGACCGGCTTGTCGCGGCCGGGGCGCACCAGCGTCAGCCCGATCTTGGTGCCCGGCTTGCCCCGCATCTGCCCGATCGCCTCGTCCAGCGATGCGCCGAAGATCAGCTTGCCGTCGATATGGGTGATGTAATCGCCCGACTTCACCCCCGCGCGGTCGGCCGGGGTGTCCTCCTGCGGCGCGATCACCTTGACCGCGCCGTCCTCCATCGAGACGGTCAGGCCCAGCCCGCCATAATTGCCTTCGGTCTGGATGCGCAGATTGTCGAAATCGAGCGCATCGACATAGGAGGAATGCGGATCGAGCGAGGACAGCATCCCCGCGATCGCGCCCTTGATCAGCGTCTTGTCGTCGACCTTGTCGACATAATCGGCCTTCACCCGGTTGAACACGTCCAGGAACTGGTCGAACTCGCGATACGTCTCGGTATCGGCGGCGGCCATCGCGGCGGTGGCGATCGGCACCAGCGCCAGCGCGCCGACGATCGCGGTGGCAGTGAGAAGCGGGCGAGGCATGGGCGGGACGGTCCTTGGGTCGCGGGAGGTGGGCACAGCTTAGCGCGGTCCGCGACCGTATCAAAGCCGGCGGGTTAACGAAGGCTGACCGGGAGCCAGAAGCGCCGCGATGTCGACCGGCCGGCCGCGACGGCGAAGTTCCACCGCGATCTCCGGCGCGTCGCCCGGCGGCGCGACACCGATCGGAGCGCCCTTGGCCAGGGTCACCCCCGGCCGGACGCGCACCGCGCCCAGCCCGGTCAGCGTGGTCGACCAACCCGCGCCGTGATCGATGACGGCCACCCCGCCATAGCCGCGGTAACGCCGCGCATAGCGGACGACCCCGCCCGCGGGCGCGACCACCACCGCGCCGGGCCGCACCGCGAAGCTCAGCCCGCGTGAGCGCACCCCGGCCGGCGACACCGCGTCGAATCCGGTGACGAGCCGCCCGATTACCGGCAGGCGATAGGCGTCGCTGCCGCCGAAAACGGGCCGGACATCGGGCGCCAACGGGCGCGGCAGCGGTGCGGGAAGCGCGGCCAGCATACCGGCGGTCGCCTCGTCGCGATCCGCCTCGTCGATGCGGTCGACCAGGTCGCGCGCCCGTTCCCCCAGCGCCAGCGCCCGGTCGCTTTCGCTCAGCGCGCCGCGGCCGAGCATGTGCGCCTGCGCCCGGTGGCGGGCCTCCGCCCGGGCCAGGGTCACGCGGTCCGCCTCCAGCCGCGCTCGCCCGTCGCGCAGCGCCGCCGCCGCGATCGCGGCACTGCGTTGAAGCCGCTGCGCCCGCGTCAGCTCGACCCGCACCGCCGCCGTGCGTGCCTCCACCACCGGCAGCGCCCCGCCGAGCACCGCGCGCAGATGGACGAGGTCGGCGACCGATCCGGGCTGCGCCACCGCTGCGATCGCCGGACGTCGCGCCAGCGACTGCAGCGCCGCGAGCAACCCGGCGACCGGCGCCTGCGATACACTCAGCCGCGCACGTTGCGCCGACAGCAGGTCGTCGACCACGGCCACCCGCGCGCGCGCCGTTTCCAGCTCCGCCTCGGCGACCTTGACCCGTGCCGCCAACGCGCGCTCCTCGGCCGCCGCGCGCGACGCGGCGTCCTTTTCGGCGGCGGCGGACCGGGCGAGCGCGTCGGCGCGGCGCGCGGCCAGCGCCGCGTTGCGCCTGGCATCGGCCAGCCGACGCTGTTCGGCCGCGAGATCGGATGCCGGATCGGCCGTCTGCGCGGCGACGCTGCCCGCTAGGGCGAGCACCAGCGCCAATCCGATCCCCGTCCGCCTCACGCGCTATCCTTCGCGGTGATAGGGATGGTTGGCAAGGATGCTGGTCGCCCGGAACAACTGCTCCGCCAGCATCGCGCGCGCCAGCAGATGCGGCCAGGTCGCGCGGCCGAAGGACAGCAGCAGGTCGGCCCCGTCGCGCGCCCGGTCGTCGAAGCCGTCGGCCGCGCCCAGCAGGAACCGCGTCTCGCGCACTCCTTCGTCGCGCCAGCGTTCGAGCCGGTCGGCCAGGGCGCGCGAGGCGAGCGCGTCGCCCTTCTCGTCCAGCACCACGCGCATGGTACGCGGCGGCTCGGGCGGCAGCCTGCCGCCGCTGTCGGGCAGCTCGGTCACCCGCGTCGGCCAGGCGATCCGCGCTAGATACCGATCGACCAGCTCCGCCTCGGGCGAGCGGCCGATCCGGCCGCGCGCGACGATGTGGAGCAGCATGGGGTCAGGCTTGTGGCGTCTGCGGCACGGCGGGCGGCACGACCGGGTCGGCGGTGGCGGTCGGGTTCAGCGTGTCGCCGAACGCCCACATCTTCTCCAGATTGTAGAAGGTGCGCACCTCGGGCCGGAAGATATGGACGATCACGTCGCCCGCGTCGATCAGCACCCAGTCGGCGGTGGGCAGTCCCTCGATCCGCGCGGGACGCTTGAACTCGCCCTTGATCTTCTCGGCCAGCTTCATCGCCATCGACGCGACCTGGCGCGTCGACCGGCCGCTGGCGATCACCATGTGATCGGCGATGGTGGTCTTGCCCGCGAGCGGGATCGTCATGAGGTCGACGGCCTGGTCGTCCTCCAGCGACTGCATGATGACGGCGTGCATCGCCTCGATCTCCTGGACGTCGGTGGTCCGGGCCGGAGAAGCTTCCGGCGAAGACTGGGCGGCGGGGGAAGTGGCGGGCAAGACGGCTCCTAAGGTCGGGCAGGATATGGTGCGTGCGGACGGCGATGCCAGTCCGGGTCGGCCGCGCGGATATCGGTCGCGGAAGTCGGGTCGGGGCGGAAGCGCAGCAGCACGAGCGCCGGCAATCTCCACATCGTCCACTCGGTTCCCTGGCGCGCGGGCCGTCGAAAGCGCCGCAACCAGCCCATCGCCGGATCAGCCAGGGCGGCGCCATCATATCCCGGTCGGGCCAGCACCGCAATCGCAACCTCGCGCCCGATCCCGCGCCAGTCCCGCCACCGGTGGAACTGCGCCAGATTGTCCGCCCCCATCAGCCAAACGAAGCGCGTATCGGGGTGGCGGCGCTTGAGCGTGCGGATCGTGTCGATCGTGTAGCGCGTCCCCAGCCGCGCCTCGATCGCGGTCGCCCGGATCGGGGCGCGTCGCGCCATGTGCCGGGCCGATGCCAGCCGCGCCACCATCGGCGCCATGTCGGCCGCCCCCGCCTTTAGGGGATTGCCCGGCGAGACCAGCCACCACGCCTCGTCCAGTCCCAGCGCGCGGATCGCGTCCAGCGTGATCCGGCGATGCCCCCGGTGCGCCGGGTTGAACGACCCGCCGAGCAGCCCGACCCGCCTCACGACCGCGATCCCGTCATCCGATCCCCCTCGCCTCGCGACGGCAAGGTTGATATCCTGGCGCCATGACGGGGGAAATGGCTGCGGCCGGGGATCTGGTATCGGGGGCTCTGACCGCGCGCGCGGTGGAGGGGTCGGCGGGCGAAGGGCGATCGGGCGGCGATCACCCCGCCACCTGCCTCAATTGCGGGACGGGGCTGATCGGGTCCCATTGCCACCGCTGTGGCCAGTCGGGGCACGTCCACCGCAGCGTCGGCGCGATCGGCCATGAACTCGCGCACGGCGTGTTTCATTTCGAGGGTAAGATCTTCCGCACGCTGCCCATGCTGGTCTTCCGCCCCGGCGCGCTGACCCGCCGCTACATCGCCGGCGAACGCGCGCGTTTCGTGTCGCCGCTCGCGCTGTTCCTCTTCACCGTGTTCGCGATGTTCGCCGTCTAAAGCTGGGTCGGCCCCAGCGATTTCACCAAGGGCATGACCGACGGCCTGACCGATGCCCGGACCGGTTTCGACCAGTCGCGCGCCAAGATGCAGACCCGGATCGCCACGCTCGAACGGCAGCGCCGATCCGCACCGGGCGCCGAGGTCGCCGAGCTGGACCGCGACCTCGCCGAAGCGCGCGAGGACGTGGCCGAACTCGACCGGTTCCACCGCGGCATCACCGCCCGCAAGACCTCGGACCGGACCGACGCCACCGCCGGCTGGTTCCAGCGCAATTTCGACTATGCCCGCGCCAACCCCGCCCTGGTCGCCTACAAGGTCCAGTCGAGCGCGTATAAATATAGCTGGGCGCTGATCCTGCTCTCGGTCCCGCTCGTCGCCCTGCTCTTCCTGTGGCGGCGCGGGTTCAACCTGTACGATCATGCGATCTTCGCGACCTACTCGATCGGTTTCATGTCGCTGCTCGTGATCGTGCTCGAATTCTGGCTGGCGCTCGACCTGCCGGAAGTGGGTTTCTACCTGCTGCTGCTCGTGGTGCCGCCCGTCCATATGTTCGCGCAGTTGCGCGGCGCCTATTCGCTCCGCTGGTTCTCCGCGGCATGGCGCACGGTGATGCTGTGCTTCTTCGCCTTCTGGACCTTGGTCTTCTTCGTCGTCAGCCTGTTCGCGATGGGGGTGTCGCACTAAGGTCCGTCGCGGCGACCCGGCACCGGCCCGCTCCCCCTCGGGATCATCCCAGACGGGTGACCAGACGGCCGCGCGGGCCGGCGCCATCTTCCCGCCGGTGGACGGGAGCGACGTCAGCGGCAGGGAAAGCGTGCCGACATCGCGCGGACGAACCCGTCCTTCAGGCTCATGCCCCGCTCGGCGGGCGGGATGGCGTTCATCGCGCTCATCAGTTCGGCGGGCCCCATCTTCGCGCCCTTGGGCGGACAGGCGCGCGGCGGCAGCCCGGCGGCGCGGCGTTGCGCACCCTCTGCCTTGAGCTGCCGGGCGACGCCCGTCATCTCGCGCTTGAGCAGTCCCAGGTCGCTGGAGAACAGCGCCATCGGCCCCTTGGCGGACAGCGCGTTCGCCTTGGCGATGAACTCGCCCACCGTCATCGCCGCCTGAACCGGCGCGGCCAGACCCAGGGCCATGGCCGCGCCCAGCACCAGTCGCTTCACCCTCACGCCCCCAGCGGACTCGGCGCCCCGAACGGACCGCTCGGCCGCCGCGTCTTGGGCACCGACGTGCCCGCGCGCGGGATGCTGGTCTTGGGACCCTGATCGGCACGGTCGATGCCCTCGCCCGCGATCAGCTTCTTGATGTCGTCACCCGACAGCGTCTCATATTCGAGCAGCGCGTCGGCGACCGTGTGGAGCTGGTCGACATGCTCCGTCAGCAGATGCCGCGCGCGGTCGAGCCCGCCCTCCACGATGCGCTTGATCTCCTCGTCGATCAGTTCGGCGGTCTGGTTCGACATGCGCGCGGGGCGACCCGACGAATAGCCCAGAAAGCTCTCGCCCTCCGGCTCGCCATATTCCACGGGGCCGACCTTGTCGGACATGCCCCAGCGGGTGACCATGTCGCGCGCCAGGTTGGTCGCGTATTGGATGTCGCCCGACGCGCCCGACGACACCTTGTCATATCCGAAGATGATCTCCTCGGCGATGCGCCCGCCCATCGACACCGACAGGTTCGCGTACATCTTGTCGCGGTGGTAGGAATAGCTGTCGCGCTCGGGCAGCCGCATGACCATGCCCAGCGCCCGGCCGCGCGGGATGATCGTCGCCTTGTGGATCGGGTCGGACGCGGGTTCGTGCATCGCCACCACGGCATGGCCCGCCTCGTGATAGGCGGTCATGCGCTTCTCGTCGTCAGTCATGACCATCGAGCGGCGCTCGGCGCCCATCATGACCTTGTCCTTGGCTTCCTCGAACTCGGCCATCGCGACCAGGCGCTTGGCCTTACGCGCCGCGGTCAGCGCCGCCTCGTTGACGAGGTTCGCCAAGTCCGCGCCGGAGAAGCCGGGCGTGCCGCGCGCGATCACACGGGCATCGACGTCGGGCGCCAGCGGCACCTTCTTCATGTGCACTTCCAGGATCTTGATCCGGCCCTCGATATCGGGGCGGGGCACGACCACCTGGCGATCAAAGCGACCCGGCCGCAGCAGGGCGGGATCGAGCACGTCGGGGCGATTGGTCGCCGCAATAATGATGATGCCCTCGTTCGCCTCGAAGCCGTCCATCTCGACCAGCAGCTGGTTCAGCGTCTGCTCGCGCTCGTCATTGCCGTTGCCCAGCCCGGCGCCGCGGTGGCGCCCGACCGCGTCGATCTCGTCGATGAAGACGATGCACGGCGCCGACTTCTTGGCCTGTTCGAACATGTCACGCACCCGGCTCGCGCCGACGCCCACGAACATCTCGACGAAATCGGAGCCCGAGATGGTGAAGAAGGGCACACCCGCCTCGCCCGCGATGGCGCGGGCGAGCAGGGTCTTGCCGGTGCCGGGCGATCCGACCAGCAGCGCGCCCTTGGGGATCTTGCCGCCCAGCCGCGCGAACTTGGTCGGGTCCTTCAGGAACTCGACGATCTCCTCCAGCTCCTCGCGCGCCTCGTCGATGCCCGCGACATCGGCGAAGGTGACCTTGCCTTCCTTCTGCGTCAGCATCTTGGCGCGCGACTTGCCGAAACCCATCGCGCCGTTCGCCCCGCCGCCCTTCTGCATCTGGCGCAGCACGAAGAAGGCGATGCCCAGGAACAGCAGGAACGGCAGCGACTGATAAAGCAGCACCATCCAGATCGAGGGACCTTCCTCCGCCTTGGCGGTGAAGGTCACGCCCTTCTCGCGCAGCTTGGCGATCAGGGTCGGGTCCTGCACGGCGGCGGCGCGGAACTTCTCGCCCGATGACAGCGTCCCCGCGATCGTCTCGCGCGAAATGGTCACGTCCTTGACCGTGCCCTCGTCTACCTTGTCCAGGAAGGTCGAATACTGGATCTGATTGCCGCTCGCCGCGCCGCTGCGACCGTCGAACATGGTCACGAACAGCGCCAGCGACAACAGGATACCCACCCAGATGAGCAGGCTCTTCATCCAGGGATTGTTGGGGCCATTGCCACCATTGTCGGACGGGGGCTGCTTGTTGTCGTCGTTCATGCCGCTCAAGATAAGCGCGCCGGGGTTAATGGCAATGGAACAACGACGCGGTTCGCACGGTGAAATGGGCGCTTCGGCGCCGCTATCGTCATCCCCGCCGCGGCGGCGCGGGGCGCAGGCGCCAGCGACCGTCGCGCACCGAGGCGAGAATGCCCGCCTGTGTCACGCGCCGGCCCTGTTCCAGCCCGTCGAGCAGCGCCTCGACATTGCTCGCTTCGCCGAAGCCCGGCTCGAACAGCCCGGCGGCATCGCGCGCCACCGTCACCGCCCGCCGGACGAGCCGCCGGCGCACCTCGCGCGGCAGGTCGGCGGCGTCGACGCGCACATCGCCGCCGTCCACGGTCGCCCGCGCCACCCATAACCAGTCGACGACCGCCCGCAGGTCGCCGTCCGCCTCCGCCAGATAACCCGCCGAGCGCGCCAGATTGGCGGGGCCGAGCCACTCATGGGCGTCGAGCAGGTGGCGGACGCGCGTGCGCTCGAACCGGTCGTCGGCGTTGGACGGGTCGTCGATGAACGGCAGCCCGCACCGGCGGGCGAGCGCGCGCAGCTCGGCCCGGCGCCAGTCGAGCAGCGGACGGACGACCGTCAGCCCCGCGATCGTCGCGCGCGCGCGCACCCCGGCCAGCCCGGCCAGCCCCGCCCCTCGCCCGGCGCGCATCAGAAAGGTCTCCGCCTGATCGTCGGCATGGTGCGCGGTCGCCACCACGCCGATGCCGCCAGCCAGGGCCCAGCGCGCGAGCAACGCGTAACGGACCTCGCGCGCCCTGGCCTGGATGCCCGCCCCGGCGATCGCCGCATCCGGCGCAAGCGTCGCATGGGCCACGCCTATCCGCGCGCATTCACGCGCGACGAGCACCGCTTCGTCCACCGCCTCCGGGCGCAGGCCGTGATTCACCGTCGCGGCCGTGACCCGTCCGTCCAGCGCCTCGGCGGCGAGCGCGAGCATCGCCATGCTGTCCGGCCCCCCCGACACCGCCAGGCCGAGCAGGCCGTCAGGCGCCCGCCCCAATGCGTGCGTCAGGTCGGCGCGGAACCGTGCGGCGTCCTCCACCCGGCTCTAGCCTCCGCCGCCCGACCTGCCCGCGATCACGAACATTTCGCGGCCGCGCGCCCCCTGGCGATGTCGGCCTTCATCTGCGCGCCGATCTTGGCGCCGTACACGTCGCTCAGCTCGCCATAGACCTTGCAGGCATCGGCGGGCTTTTTGAGCGTCTGGAGCGCCTGGGCCAGATAATAGAGGCTGTCGGGCGCGCGCTCGCCGTCGGGCATCTTCTTGTAATTGTCGTAAAAGGCGATGGAGGCAAGCGAGGGCTTGCCGCCGTCGAGATAGGACCGGCCCAGCAGGTTCTGCGCATAGGAGGCGCGGCGGTGCTTGGGGTAGGTGGCGACCACCTTTTTCAGTTGCGCCTCGGCCTCCGTGTAGCGCTTGGCGGTCCACAACCGATACCCGTACATATAGGCATCCTCGCCCGCGTCGCCCGTGTCCGGCTGAACCACGGCCGGGCCGCCCGCCTCCGCCGAAGCGGGACGCACGGCGGCCGGACGCGGGGCGGGGCGCGGCGCGCTGGCCTCGGAATCCGTCTCGGGCTCCTCGTTCCGCGGCGGCCGGGCGGCGGGCGCGGCGGCGCGGTCCTCCACCGCCTTCAGGCGGGCATCGGTCGCGCTTTTATAGGCGGTGAAGCCCTCGTCGATCTGACGGATGCGGAACTGGTTCTGTTCCACCTGACCGGTCAGGGTCGCCAGCTGCTGCTCGAGCGAGGCGAGGCGCGCGGTCAGGTCGGCGACGGGGCTCGACGCGGATGCGCCCGGCGGGGGCTGGACGCCCGTCTGCTCGCGCTCGATCTCCGGCTGGAGCAACTGGCCCGAACCGCCGGGAAACACCTTACGCTGAACCGCGCGCATCTCCGATTCGAGCTTGCCGACCCGACCCTCGACGCTTTGCGCGACGGCAAGGCCGGGCACGAGCATGGCGGCGGCCGTCGCAGCCAACAGGAACAGACGCATGGTTCGACACCCCCCGGTGTGATGGTTGTTGGTGGATCGCATAGCTGGGCCCGGGCACCTGTCGCCAGGCTTAAGCGCCGGTCAGCGTCGGGCGCGGCTCTGCGCACGGATGCGGGCGGCCGATTCGAGGTTGGCGCGCTGGGTCTCGGTCAGCACGCGGCGGGGCCGGGCTTGCGGCGGCGCACGGCGCGGCACGGCGCGGGCGGCGAGCACCGTTCCGACCGCGACCGGAGCCGCCATCGCGGTGGCGCCCAGGGCAGCGGCATCCAGGGCGGCATTCGGACCGGAAGGCGCAGGCGCACCCGACAGCCGCTCGGCGATCGCCGCGCCGCTCACGCGCACGTCCTTGATCGGCCGCTCGCCGGTGCCCAGCGGAGGCACCGCCGATCCGTTGAGCGTCACCTGCAGCTTGTCGGGCCGACCGACATTGATCTTCGGATCGCGCGCCTGGGCGGGCACGTCGAACCGTTCGCCCGGCTTCATGGTGCCGATATACAGCGTCTTGTCGTCGGCGTCGTAGACCCGCAGCCATACCTCGTCGGATGCCGCGAGCGTGACCTGCCCGCCGCTCGCCGGTGTCGGCGAGGGTTGCGGCGCGGCCGGGACCGCGGCGACCACCGCATCGGGCGTGCTCGTCGTCGGTTCTCCGCCCGTGCCGAAACGCGTGCTCGCGAACCACAATCCGCCGAGAATCAGGATGGCCAGCGCCAGTCCGGCGGCGATCACCGCCAGCCCGCGCGAGGGAACCCGTGCCGGATCGGCCATCTCGAACGGCGTATATTCGGGTTTGCGCGGCCCGGCACGGTCGACCTCGGCGCGGACCTGCTTGGCGATCAAGGCGTCGCTCACCCCGACCGCGCGGGCATAGGCGCGGGCGAAGCCGACCGCATAAGCGCCCGATGGCAGAGTCGCATAAGCCCCCGCCTCGATCGCCTCCAGATGGCGCAACGGAACGCGAGTGCGGGCGCTGACATCGTCCAGCGTCAGGCCCCGCGCCTCGCGCGCGGCGCGCAGGGTCGCGCCCGCCGGCTCGGGCCCGGTCGCCCCACCTTGAACCGGATCGCCCTCTGTCATGCCCACTCCGCACTCGGGCCCGGCGCCCGCCGCGCCGCCCCGTCACCGGATGTCCCAGAGCACCGGGGGCGTGTCAACGCGGGACGGAAATCGGTTGGTCGAATCCTCAGGCCAGTTCGACGCCCTGCTCGACCGCCCAGGCCCCCAGATCGGCCCTGAGGGTGCGGGGCGGGGCCGTCCCGAGCAGTTCCGCCATGCGCGCGCGCAGCGCCCGGCGGTCGAGCGAGCGGATCATCGCCTTGACCGGGCCGATCGCGGCGGGGGTGATCGACAGCCGGTCGATGCCGATGCCGATCAGCGCCATCGCCTCCAGGGGTCGCCCGCCCATCTCCCCGCAGACCGCGATCGGGACGCCCGCCGCATGGGCCTGGTCGGCGACCCGCCGAAGGAAACGCAGGATCGACGGCGACAACCAGTCGTACCGCTCCGCCAGCTTGGGATTGGCGCGGTCGGCCGCGAACAGGAACTGGGTCAGGTCGTTGGTGCCGATCGACAGGAAATCGACATTGGGCAGCAGCACGTCGAGCTGTTCGGCAAGCGCCGGCACCTCCAGCATCGCGCCATAGCGGACGCCCGTCGGCGGCCGCCGGCCGCGTCCCGCGATCCAGGCGCGCTGCGCCTCGAACAGCGCCTTGGCCTCGTCGAACTCCCAGGGCTCGGACACCATCGGGAACATGACGTTCAGCGTCCGCCCCGCCGCCGCTTCCAGCAACGCGCGCGCCTGCGCCTTCATCAGACCGTCGCGCTCCAGGGCGACGCGCAGCGCGCGCCAGCCCATGGCCGGGTTCTCCTCGTCCTCCGCCGACGTGTTGAGATAGGGCAGCGCCTTGTCGCCGCCGATATCGACCGTGCGGAACACCACGGGGCGCTGCCCCGCCACGTCGAGCACGTCGCGGTAGAGCCGCTGCTGACGCTCGCGTTGGGGCAGGGTCGCGGAGACGAGGAACTGGAATTCGGTGCGGAACAGCCCGATCCCGTCCGCGCCCGTGACGTCCAGCGCATGGACGTCGTCGCGCAGGCCGGCATTGACCATCAGCGTCACGCGGTGGCCGTCCGCGGTGACCGGCGGCACGTCGCGCAGCGCGGCGAAGGCGGCCTTGCGCTTCTGCTTCAGCAGCAGCTTGGCCTCGAACGCCTCCTCCATCGCCGGGGTCGGCCGCGCGAAGACGTTGGCCTCCCCCACATCAAGCAGCAACAGGTCGCCTTCCGCCACCTGCCGCCGGATGTCGCGCGCGCGCCCCAGCACGGGCACGCCCATGGCGCGCGCGACGATGATGACGTGCGCGGTGAGCGACCCTTCCTCGAGGATCACGCCCTTCAGGCGGCGCCGGTCATATTCCAGCAGCTCGGCCGGCCCCAGGTTGCGCGCGATCAGGATCGTGTCCTGGCGCAGCCCCATCTGCGCCGCCGTCCCCATCTGCCCCGACACGGTGCGCAGCAACCGGTTCGCCAGATCCTCCAGGTCGTGCATCCGGTCGGCGAGCAGCGGGTCGTCGATCTGGCGCATCCGCTGGCGGGTGCGCTGCTGGACGCGCTCGATCGCGGCCTCGGCGGTCAGCCCGCTGTCTATCGCCTCGTTGATCCGCCGCGCCCAGCCCTCGTCATACGCGAACATCTTGTAGGTCTGGAGCACCTCGTCATGCTCGCCGCCGCCGCCGAACTCGGCTTGGGCGGCCATGCGGTCGATCTGCTCGCGCATCTTGTCGAACGCGGCATAGACGCGGCGGCGCTCCGCCTCGGTATCCTCCGCCACCGTGTGTTCGATGACGATGCGCGGCTGGTGGAACACCGCGCAACCCGACGCCATCCCGTCGACCAGCTTCAGCCCCATGATCCGCATCGGCGCGGTCGATTGCGGGCGGCTGGGGACGTCGCCCCCGTCGATCAGCCCGGCATTGGCGATCAGCTCGGACAAGACCATCGCCACCGTCTGCAGCGCCTCGATCTCGACATCGGCATAGGCGCGCGGCTCGGCATGCTGGACCGCCAATACGCCCACCGCCCGCTCGCGCCGAATGACGGGGACGCCGGCGAAGCTGTGATATCGCTCCTCCCCCGTCTCGGGCCGATAGGCGAAGGCCGGGTGCGACGCCGCCTCGTCCAGGTTCAGGATCTCGCTGTTCTTCGCGATGGTGCCGACCAGCCCCTCGCCCATCGCCAGCTTGGTGACATGCACCGCCTCCTCCGCCAGCCCGCGCGTGGCATAGAGTTCGAGCACCCCCTCGCGCAGCAGATAGATCGAGCACACCTCGCCCCCGATCGCCTCGCCGACGATCTGGACGACCTGGTTGAGCTTGGCCTGGGCCGGGCTGCGCGCGGCCATGACGTCGTGGAGACGGACGAGGATCTCGCGGGCGGAGGCGGCGGCCGATAGGGGCATGATGGCCGGGTACTACCTTCCCCCCCGCCTGGGAAGGGAGGGGAATACCGCGATCAGCGCGCCCGCCGCGCCGAGAGGACGCGCACCGGCGCCGCGAGCATCTGCCCGCGCATCGCCGCCTCCCCCTCGGTCGCCGAGGTCGGCGCGGCGAGGATGCGCCGGACCACGTCCATGCCCTCGACCACCCGCCCGAACGCCGCGAAGCCCTGATCGTCGCCCGGCTGGCCCGTTCCCGCGTCGAGCGAGGGGATCGCGCCCACCGTGATGAAAAAATCCGCGCGCGCCGTCCCCGGCGCGGCGCGCGCGAGCGAGATCGTCCCGTCCTCGTGGCGGAGCCCGGTGCGGCTCGTCGGCTCATGCGCGATCGGCGGAAAGAAGTTCGCCGGGTTGCGCACCCCGCCCTGGATCAGCCCGGCATCGGTGCCGAGCCTCATCGCGCGGTAAATGGTCACCCCGTCGAGCCGCTTGGCGTCGAGATAGCGCAGGAAGTTCGCGGTGGTGACCGGCGCGCGGCCCCGGTCCAGCGCCAGCGTGATCGGCCCCTCGGCCGTGGTCAGCACCACGCGCACGGTATCGACCGGCCGGGGCGCGACGGTCGGGGGCGCGACGGCCGGGGCCGCCGCCGCCTGGGGAGCGGAGAGGCTGAACAGAACGGCGGCTAGCGGCGACATGGGAAACCCTTTCTCAATCGAACAACCCGTCCTGGCTCCCGGCCGGCGGGTTCAGCCCCAGATGCTTCCATCCGCCAGCATTCAGGCACCGCCCGCGCGCCGTCCGGGCGATCAGGCCGAGCTGGATCAGGAAGGGCTCGATCACCTCCTCCACCGTGTCGCGCGGCTCCGACAGGCCCGCCGCCAGCGTCTCGACGCCGACGGGACCGCCCCGGTACACGTCGGCGATCATCGTCAGATAGCGCCGGTCCATCGCGTCGAGGCCCAGCCCGTCCACCTCCAGCCGGTTCAGCGCCGCGTCCGCCACCTTCGCGTCGACCATCCCCGCCCCCGCCACGTCGGCGAAGTCGCGCACCCGGCGCAGCAGCCGCCCGGCGATGCGCGGCGTCCCCCGCGACCGCCGCGCCACCTCGGCGGCGCCCTCGGGCGAGATGGCGAGGTCGAGCAGCCCCGCCGCGCGCGTGACCACGCGCGTCAGTTCCTCGACCGAATAGAATTGCAGCCGCACCGGGATGCCGAACCGGTCGCGGAGCGGCGTCGTCAGCAGCCCCTGGCGCGTCGTCGCCCCGACCAGCGTGAAGCGCGGCAGGTCGATCCTGATCGAGCGCGCCGACGGTCCCTCCCCGATCATCAGGTCGAGCGCGCGGTCCTCCATCGCCGGATAAAGCACCTCCTCGACCGCGGGCGCGAGCCGGTGGATCTCGTCGATGAACAGCACGTCGCCATCCTCGAGATTGGTCAGCAGCGCCGCCAGGTCGCCCGACTTGGCGATCACGGGCCCCGACGTGGCGCGAAAGCCCACCCCCATCTCGCGCGCGACGATCTGCGCCAGCGTCGTCTTGCCCAGCCCCGGCGGCCCGAAGAACAGCACATGATCGAGCGCGTCGCCCCGCGCGCGCGCGGCTTGGATGAACACCCGCAGATTCTCGCGCGCCGCCTTTTGCCCCACGAAATCGTCGAGCGACTTGGGACGCAGCGCGGCGTCGACATCTTCGGGGCGGCGGGCGGGGGTCAGCAGGCGATCGGCATCGGTCACGCCGCCGTCCGTAGCGGACGAAGACTCGCGCTGTCGAGGACGTGGGCGGTGACGTCACCCGTGCACCGGACGAAACATAGGTCGGGCCGCACCAACCGCGACAGCGATGGCCGAAGCGGGCGGCCACTCGGTCGCGGAGCTATGGTCGACGGTTCACGATTTCATGAAATCGGTGAAGTCGCTCCAATGCTCGACCTTGAATGCGCGGATATCGCGTACGCAGATCGGAAACCACGGTAGCGCCTTGAGAGCGTTCATCGCCAGGGTCACCGCGACTAGGCTGTCGCCTTGCGACACGTAGACGCTGCCTTGCACGCGCGCAAAGCCATAGCGGTTCAGGACCGCGCCGATATCCGCATAAGCCTGGCTGACGCCCTTTGGATGCGTCGCCCTGGTCTGGTGGAGAAGGAGATCAAGCCGATCGCGAACATCAATCGTCCGTCGGATCAGCCAGGATCGCACTGACCGGATAGTCCAGATGTTCGTCGGATTCGAGAACATGGATGCGCATCTGCGGTTCGCCCGATGCCGCCGCCTCGGCCGGCGCGACGATCTCATAGGCGGGACCCACCAGGCCGAAGCGGCGAATCGTTCCCATCAAAACGCCCATGTCGACCATCCGCGCCTCCTTCAGCGGTTCCTAGCGCGACGCCTTGCGCAGCGCCAGCCGGACCAACGCGTCCAGGGTGGAACCCGGCCCCAGTTCCTCCTCCGCCTGCGCCACCGCGCCCGCCGCCTCGGCGGGGCGGAAGCCCAGGTTGAGCAGCGCAGAGACCGCGTCCGCTCCCGCCCCCGACGGCATCGCCTGCGCGGCGGCGGCGGGACCGAGCGCGACGCCGCCGATCCGGTCCTTGAGCTCGCGGACGATCCGCTCGGCCAATTTGGGGCCGACCCCGTTCGCGCGCGCCACCGTCGCCTTGTCCTGCGCCAGCACCGCGCGGCTCAGATCGGCGGGCTCCAGCGCCGACAGGATGGCGAGCGCGACGCGCGCCCCGACGCCCTGGACGCCGGTCAGCAGCCGGAACCAGTCGCGCTCGGCGGCATGGGCGAACCCAACCAGGCGGATGGAATCCTCCGTGACCAGCATCTCGGTGAACAGCGTCGCGGCCTCGCCGGTCCGCCCCAGCGCCGCCAGCGTCCGCGCCGACGCGCCGACCAGATAGCCGACGCCGCCCACGTCGATCACGGCATGGTCGATCCCGGTGGCGTCCAGGCGCCCTTTCAGATGTGCGATCATGCCGGCGGGTTAGGGGATCGGCCCGCGCCCGTCACCCCATCCGCCGCGCGGTCGCCGCGTGATGCGCATGGGTGATCGCCACCGCCAGCGCGTCGGCCGCGTCGGGGCCGTCGATCCTCGCGCCGGGCAGCAGCCGCGCGACCATCGCCTGGACCTGCGCCTTGTCGGCGTTGCCCGTGCCCACCAGCGCCTTTTTCACCAGCCGGGGCGCATATTCCCCCACCGCCAGCCCGAACCGCGCGAGCGCGCAGAGCGCGACGCCGCGCGCATGGGCGAGCTTCAGGGTCGATTGCGGGTTGGTGTTGACGAACACCTCCTCGACCGCCGCGCCCTGCGGATCATGGTCCGCGAGCAGCGCCGCGATCTGGCTGTCCAGATGCGACAGCCGCGCGGGCAGCGCGGCGGTGCTGTCCGTCTTGAGCCGGCCATTGCCCAGATGGGCGAGCCGGTTCCCCTCCGCCCGGATCAGCCCCCAGCCCGTGGTGCCGAGTCCGGGGTCGAGGCCGAGGATGATCATGCCCGGTTCGCGCGAAGACGCGAAGACGCGAAGGAGAAGGGGTTCGCGCGGAGGCGCGGAGGCGCGGAGAAGGTTGCTTGCCGCGCAAGCGGCTTTCGAACACACCGGACGCGATTCGACGATGCCGCTGGCGCGGGAAGGGTGCGGCGGCCGACCCGCGCATCCTCTCCGCGCCTCCGCGCCTCCGCGCGACCAAATCCTCTTCGCGCCTTCGCGCCTTCGCGCGAACCGATCATCGCCCTACCCCAACCGCTCCATCACCTCGTCGGACACCTCGTAATTCCCCCACACCGTCTGCACGTCATCGTCGTCGTCGAGGGTGTCGATCAGCTTGAACAGGGTCGCCGCGTCGTCCTCGCCCACCGCCACGCTGACCTGCGGTCGCCAGGCGAGCTTGGCGCCCTCCGCCTGGCCCAGCACCGGCTCCAGCGCGCGGGCGACCTCGTGCAGGTCGCCCTGCGCGGTCCAGATCTCATGGCCCTCGTCGGACGAGGTGACGTCCTCCGCCCCCGCCTCCAACGCGGCTTCGAACACCTTCTCCGCATCGCCCGCCGACGCCGGATAGTTGATCAGCCCGACCCGGTCGAAACCGTGGCTCACCGACCCGCTCGCCCCCAGATTGCCGCCATTCTTCGCGACCGCGGTGCGGACGTTGGTCGCGGTGCGGTTGCGGTTGTCGGTCAGCGCCTCGATGATCAGCGACACGCCGCCGGGGCCGAACCCCTCATAGCGCACCTCCTCGTAATTCTCCGCGTCGCCCCGGCTCGCCTTGTCGATCGAACGCTGAATATTGTCCTTGGGCACCGAGGCCGCCTTGGCGGCGTTGACGGCGGCGCGCAGCCGCGGGTTCATGTCGGGATCGGGCAGCCCCATCTTCGCGGCCACCGTGATCTCGCGGCTCATCTTGGAAAAGGAAGCGGAGCGCTTCTTATCCTGCGCACCCTTGCGGTGCATGATGTTCTTGAACTTGGAATGGCCTGCCATTGGGTGCCTCTATCGGGGATCGCGGCCCTTTAACGCCGAACCGAGCGACACGGCAATTGCCCGTCGCGTCCGCTTCCGCCAAACGCGGGCGGGATGACGGTAGCTGTGGATTTAGGGGTGGACGAGCGGGGCGGCTCGGTCACGGTGGACCTGGAAGAATTGATGGCGACCCGCCTGCTCGTCCAGGGCAATTCGGGCTCGGGCAAGTCGCACCTGCTGCGCCGCCTGCTCGAACGCTCGGCCGGCCAGGTCCAGCAGGTCGTGGTCGACCCGGAAGGCGACTTCGTCACGCTGGCGGGGCCGCACGGCCATGTGGTGATCGAGGCGGCCGATTATTCGGAACGCGAGATCGCGCGCTTCGCCCAACGCATCCGCGAGCACCGCACCTCCGTGGTGCTGTCGCTCGAAGGGTTGGAAGCGGAGGGCCAGATGCGCTGCGCCGCGCAGTTCCTGGCGGCGCTGTTCGACGCCCCGCGCGAGCATTGGTATCCCGCGCTCGTCGTCGTCGACGAGGCGCAGCTCTTCGCGCCGACGACCGGGGGCGAGGTGTCCGAAGAGGTGCGCCGCGCGTCGCTGGGCGCGATGACCAATCTCATGTGCCGCGGCCGCAAGCGCGGCCTGGCCGGGGTGATCGCGACGCAGCGCCTCGCCAAGCTCGCCAAGAACGTCGCGGCCGAGGCGTCGAACTTCCTGATGGGCCGCACCTTTCTCGACATCGACATGGCGCGCGCCGCCGACCTGCTCGGCATGGAGCGCCGCCAGGCGGAGGCGATCCGCGACCTGCCGCGCGGCAGCTTCCTGGGGCTGGGCCCGGCCGTCTCGCGGCGGCCGATCACCGTGCGCATCGGCGCGGTCGAGACCTCCGCCCGCAGCGCCAGCCCCAAGCTCACCCCGCTTCCCCAGGCCAGGCCGATGGACCTGGCTGGCCTGCTCGCCGAGCCCGACGCGCCCCAGCTCCCGATGAGCTTCGACCCGCGCCCGCGCCCCGTGCCCGTCGACGAGCTGGACCGGCGGATCGGTCGTCCGGAACCCGTGGCGACGCTCGCCCCGCTCCCGACCCGGTCGGACGAGGAGGAGGAGGCGATCTACACCGCCGTGCTGCGTGCGGTGGTCGCCGACGCCGATTCGGCGTTCCGGCCGACGGCCGAGCTGTTCCAGGATTTCCAGGTGCGGTGCCGCATGGCGGGCCTGCCCAGGCCCGCGCTCGACCTGCCCGCCTTCACCCGCCGCCTGGCCTGCGCGCGCGCGGGCGTGTTCAACGTGACCGATCCCGACTGGCAGGACGCGCTGGCGCTCGGCGCCACGCTTCCCGACGACATGCTGGGCGCCTTCCTGCTGGTCGCCAAGGCCGCACGCGAGCGCCGGGCCTGCCCCTCCGACGCCGAGCTCGCCCGCACCTACGGCACCAGCTCGATCGGCCGCGTCCGCCGCCTGATCGGCTATATCGAGACCCGCGACCTGTTCGTCACCCGCGTCGACCTGTCGGGCAAACGCTCCATCGCCATCCCCCGACTGGGCTGGACCACCGAGCCGGCGGAGGCGGCCTAGAGCAGCCTCACGCTGTTCGCCTGATGCCGAACGGTCGCAGATACGATCGCAGCTGCTCGGCCGTAATGTCGTGCCGCACCAGCATCTCGACCCACCTACCGAGAGTGGGCGCTTCCGGGTCCTCGTCGGCGACCACGATGTCATAGCCGTCGATAAGGAGGAACTCGATCATCGCCGCTGTAGCGGTCCGCTTGTTCCCGTCCGCGAATCCGTGATTCTTCGCCAGCGCAAGGCAGAGCTTCACCGCCAGCGCGAGAACATCCTCCTGGCCTTCATAGAGGAACAGATTACCGGGCGCGGCGATCGCGCCGTGAACGAGATTGACGTCCTTTATGCCCGCCAGGCCACCATAGAGTCGGATCTGCTCATCGTGGATTTCAGCGACATCCTCGAACGTCAGCCATAATGGCTCATCGTCCAAGATAGCGTAGCGTGTTCTCAAATCGCGCGTTGATCTCGGCTCGCAACGCCTTACGATCGGCTTCGCGACGCGGGTTAGCCTTGAGAACCTCGCGCTCCTCCTCGGGAGGGCGGCTAGCGGTAGCCATCGGGACCTCTTCTCTATGCGGACATGTACGTTCCGTAACAGCGAGACGGAGAAAAATCGAGCCCGCCTCGCCTAAGGTCAGATCATCCCCAGCGCCTGCATGTACACCTCCAGGATCGCCTCCTCCTCCTGATATTCCTCCTTCTTCTTCTTGCGGATCGAAAGTATCTTGCGGATCGCCTTGGGGTCGTAACCGCGCGACTTGGCTTCCCCCATAACGTCCTTGATGTCGTCGGAGATGCCCTTCTTCTCCTCCTCCAGCCGCTCGGCGCGCTCGATGAGCAGCTTCAGTTCGTCCGCCGCGACATGCCCGCCGGTACGGCCCGCCTCGCCCAGTTCCTCGACCATGAAATCCCCCATGGCGGGCGCCTCCTGGAGCAGCCCGCGTCCCTCGATGTTGATGATGCTGGTCGGCCGGCGGAAACCGCCCGCGCCGATGAAGGGGGGCTTAGGCGTTAACCACCCCGCCCTCAACCCCGATGCGGCGAGGCGTCATCTGATCGGAAACGCCTGCCGCGCGCCGCCCTGTTTGTGGACGACGCCGCGCCGCATCACGAAATCGACCTGGGTAAGCCGCGCCACGTCCGCCACCGGATCGCCCACCACCGCGATGATGTCGGCGTCCATGCCGGGCTGGATGCCGCCGATGCGGTCGGCGCGGCCGAGCAGGTCGGCGGCGCCGACCGTAGCGGACCGGATCGCCTCCATCGGCGCCATGCCGGCCGCGACCATGTAACCGAACTCCAACGCGTTGGTGCCGTGCGGGCCGACGCCCGAGTCGGTGCCCATCGCGACCTTGACCCCCGCCTTGAACGCGCGGGCGTGGGACTGCTTGACGACGAGCGACACCTGCTCGGCCTTCGCGGCGGAGGCGGCGGGGCGCTCGCCCGCGCGCCCCTGGCGGATCACGCTCTCGAAGGCGTGCATGGTGGGCACCAGATAGGCGCCCGTCGTCTTGAACAACCGGATCGTCTCGTCGTCCAGATAGGATCCGTGATCGATCGAATCGACCCCCGCCCTGAGTGCCAGGTCGATGCCCGACTTGCCGTGCGCGTGCGCCGCGGCCTTGCGTCCGAACGCGTGCGCCGTGTCGACGATCGCTTTCATCTCGTCGAAGGTCATCTGCGCCTCCAGCCCGCCCGCGATGTTCGATCCGACCCCGCCGGTCGCCGCGAACTTGATCACCTCCGCGCCCGAGAAGATCTGCTCGCGCGTCGCCCGCCGGCAATCGTCGGGTCCGTTGCAGATCTCGGGCGAGGCCTCGCGCTCGACATGCGCATATTCGCGCTTCAGGCCGTTGGCGTCGCCGTGCCCGGCGGTCACCGACACCATGCGCCCGGCATTGACCACGGTCGGTCCCGCCACCTCGCCACGCGCGATCGCGTCGCGCAGCGCGCGGATGCCGCGCGGCTCGCCGCCCAGGTCGCGCACCGTCGTCACCCCGGCTTCCAGCGTCCGCCGGGCATTGGCGACGGCGGTGAGCAGTTCGTCCTCCAGGTCGCGCGTCGTCGCCTCCAGCCGCGCCTGGAGCGGATAGCCCGTCGAATAGAGATGGACGTGCATGTCGATCAGCCCAGGCAGCACGTAGCGGTCGCGCAGGTCGACCAGCGTGGCGCCGGCCGGCGGAGCGACGTGGCCGTCGCGCACCTCGACGATCTTGCCGTCGCGCACCACGATCGTCGACGCCCCCCGCGCCGCCTGGCCGGGCTGATCGAGCAGACGGCCGGCATGGATATAGGTGACGACGGACGCGACCGGAGCGGCGGCGGGCGGCGCGGTCTGGGCCGCGGCCGCGGTGCCCGTGAGCAGCGCGAGTGCAAAGGCGATAGGCTTCATGGTGATCCTCCCCGTTTTGCGAGGATCGTTGGGCGGCGGCCCGGCCGGGGTCAAGCCGCGTTCTTGGCCATGCTTGCCGCCATCCGCGCGAGTTGTTCGGGCGTCGCCTCGCCTCCGTGCCGCGCCTTCCACTCGGCGGGCGGCATCCCGTACACGGCTTCGCGCGCCTGCTCCTTGGGCATCCCGCCGGCTTCCGCCACCCAATCGCCCAGGCAGTTGCGGCAGAACCCCGCCAGCCCCATCAGGTCGATGTTCTGCGCGTCGCTCCGGTGCCGCAGATGCCGCGCCAGCCGACGGAAGGCCTCGGCCGCTATGCGATCGTCGATCTCGTCCAACCCGTCCATCGGCAACGCCTTTCCTTTGATCGAACGCGATTACGCCCTAGAGGCGGCTCGCGCAAAGTGCCGGAGCGTTTACCATCATGACCAAATCCATGCCGCCCCGCCTCCGCAAGGTCCGCGTGCTCGCCACGCTGGGCCCGGCGAGCAGCAGCCCCGAGATGATCGGCACGCTGTTCCAAGCGGGCGCCGACGCGTTCCGCATCAACATGTCGCACGGCGACCAGGCGTCCAAGGCGGCGATCGTCCAGGCGATCCGCGGGCTGGAAAAGCGCTTCGGCCGCCCCAGCACGATCCTGGCGGACCTTCAGGGGCCGAAGCTGCGCGTCGGCCGCTTCGCCGAGGGCAGCATCACGCTTCGCACCGGCCAGGATTTCACCTTCGACCGTTCCGACGCGCCCGGCGACGAACGCCGCGTCGAGCTGCCCCACCGCGAGATCTTCGCCGCGATCGAGCCGGGCGCCCGCCTGCTCCTCGACGACGGCAAACTGGTGCTGCGCGTCGTCGACCACGGTGCCGACCGCATCGCGACCCGCGTCGAGGTCGGCGGCAAGCTGTCCAACAACAAGGGGCTGAACGTCCCCGACGTCGTGGTGCCGATGGCGGCGCTGACCGAAAAGGACCGGTCCGACCTCGCCTGGGCGGTCGGCCAGGGCGTCGACTGGATCGCCCTGTCCTTCGTCCAGCGCCCGGAGGACCTGATGGAGGCCCGGCGCCTGCTCGAGGGCAAGGCCGCGCTGCTCGCCAAGATCGAGAAGCCGTCGGCGATCGAGCGGCTGGAGGAGATCGTCGAGCAGTGCGACGCGGTGATGGTCGCGCGCGGCGATCTGGGCGTCGAACTCCCGCCCCAGACCGTGCCCGCGCTCCAGAAACGTATCGTCGAGGTCTCGCGGCGGCTCGGTCGCCCGGTGGTCGTGGCGACGCAGATGCTCGAATCGATGATCACCTCGCCCTCGCCCACCCGCGCCGAGGTGTCGGACGTGGCGACTGCCATCTATGACGGCGCCGACGCGATCATGTTGTCGGCCGAATCGGCAGCGGGCGACTGGCCGGTCGAGGCGGTGGCGATGATGAACGCGATCGGCGAAGCGGTCGAACGCGATCCCGGCCATGGCGACCGCGTCCACTTCACCGTCACCAAGCCCGATCCCACCACCGCCGACGCGCTGGCCGAGGCCGCCAAGAACATCGCCGACACCGTCAGCGCCAAGGCTATTATCTGCTTCACCACCAGCGGCTCGACCGCCAGGCGGGTCGCGCGCGAGCGCCCGGCGGTGCCCATCCTGGTCCTGACCCCCAGCCAGGCCACCGCGCGCCGGCTGGGCCTGCTGTGGGGCACCCATGCCGTGCTGACCCGCGACGTCGAGAATTTCGAGGCCATGGTCGCCAAGGCCAAGCGCATGGCGCTGCGCCACGGCATCGCCGGACCGGGCGACCAGGTGATCGTCATGGCCGGCGTCCCCTTCCGCACGCCGGGCTCCACCAACGTCATCCACGTCGTCCGCATCCGCGGCGACGAGCTGAAGAACTACGGCACGAACGCCAGCGGGTGATCGCGCAGCTTGGCGTCGCGGGTTAAGAGGCGCGCGCCTAGTTGTTGACAGACCGCCAGCAACAATTCGTCGAACGGGTCCTTATGAAGCGGAGGCGAGTCGAGGTCGGAGACGGCCTGCTCGACGTTCAACGGCAGGATTTCGACTCCGAAGATACGAAGTCCCTCCAGCACTTCCAGCGGATCAGCCGGACCCTTTCGTTCACCGGTCGAAGTGAACAGCTGCCACTTGATCCGCAGTTCCCACAGTGAGATCACGGACACCGCCAGCGCATTCGAGCGAATCGCGCGCACTTCGGCCTGCCGCAACACCGCTGGCGCGCGGACGAGCCAGGCCGCGATGTGCGTATCCAGCAGGAGCATCAGACCGAGTCGGCCTGCTCGCGATCCAGCATGAGCGCCCGCCGGCTGAAATCCGGGTCGTCGAACTCGCTGGGCCAGACCTGTTCCGCGTCGACCTCGGCCCAACCCTTGGCCCGCCGAAATGCTTCGAGGGCGGCCCAGTCCAATCCTGATTCTGGGCTAGGTGGTCCCAGCTCCGCGACGGCTTGGCCGTTACGGGTAATCAGCACCCGCTCCCCCCGCTCGGCTGCGGCAATGGCCGCGGCGAACTGGGCGCGTGCGTCACGAACCGACATCTTCATGAGCCACCTCCTGTGTACACAAGGTACACAAGCATTTGCTATGCGTCAAGCAATCCCAACTCCACCAGCTCCCGCCGGAGCGTCGGCTCGCCCGTAAAGTGCAGCGCGATCAGGCCCACCGCGCGCGCGCCTTCGACGTTCGCGGCATTGTCGTCGATGAACACCGTCTCGCCCGCCGCCAGCCCGAAACGGTCGAGCGCCAGGCGGTAGATGGCGGGATCGGGCTTCACCAGCTTCTCGTCGCCCGACACGACCACGCCCCGGAACCGGTCGAACATCGCCGCCTCGCGCGCGCGGAAGGGCGGCCAGAATTCATGGGAGAAGTTGGTGATCGCGTAGAGCGGCACCCCGCGCGCCGCCAACTCGTCGACCAGCGCGTGCATCCCCGGCACGGGGTCACCGATCGATTCGAGGAAGCGCGGTCCCCAGGCGGCGATCAGCTCGGCATGATGCGGGTGGAGCATGGTCAGCTCGGCCGAGGTATGGGCGAAGTCGCGTCCGGCATCGTGCTGGAAATGCCAGTCGGACGTGACGACCTCGCGCAGGAACGCGTCGAGCGCCCGATCGTCGTCGATCAGGCGCTCGTAAAGGAATCGGGGATCCCAGTCGTACAGGACGCGGCCGACATCGAAGATGACGGCCGTGGCATGCGGGTTAGCCATCTCGGGGTCCCCACAAAATATCGCTTTGTGGGGCGGTCCTCAGCCCTGGCGGGCCTTGAAGCGGCGGTTGGTCTTGTTGATCACATAGGTGCGCCCGCGACGGCGGATCACGCGATTGTCGCGATGACGGTCCTTGAGCGACTTCAGGGAGTTGCGGATCTTCATGGCGGGCGTTCGCTTCCGGTGACTTGCGTTGGTGTACGGGAAAGCGCGCGGCCTATAATCGCCGCGATCCCAAGTCAAGGTTCGGGAACCCGCGCCGGGGTTCCGTGCGTTACAGGGCTGTAACGACCGGATAAGGTGTCAGAACATGGATATTCGCGGCAAATTGCTGGGCGCCTTGGTGGCGGGAACGGCGCTGACGGGATGCGCGACGACGATGCGCCAACCGCCCGCCGAGGCGATCCGCTATCACCTGGGGGCCCCGATCGCGCGCGGCACCGTCGCCGTGGAACCGCTCCAGACCACGGCCGGCATTCCCCCCAGCCTGGAATATCAGACCTATGCGACCGCGGTCGAGGCGGAGCTGCTCCGCAACGGCTATTCCCGCGCGGGCGTCGGCGCCACCCCCGATTACGTCGCCGTCGTCGCCTTTCGGCGCGGCACCGAACTGGGCGCCCCGCGTCCCTCGCCCTTCTCCATCGGGATCGGCGGCGGGAGCTTCGGCGGCGGCCGTCGCGGCGGCGGTATCGGGTTGGGCGGGGGCCTGGGCATTCCGATCGGCGGCGGCGGGCGGCAGCAGATCGTCGTGTCGGAACTGTCGGTGACGATCAAGCGCCGTGCCGACCAGTCGCCGATCTGGGAAGGCAATGCCCGCGCCGCCGCCGATGTCCGCAGCTCGGACGCGCAGACCGACGCGCTCGCCCGGCGGCTCGCGCGCACGCTGTTCACGGACTTTCCGGGAGAGTCGGGACGCACTATCGAAGTGCGATGAGCATCAGCATCAACGCCGCCTTCGACGGCGGCAATATCCGCGTCGTGGCGATCGACGGCGACTTGGTCGACCTGGAGATCGTCGCCGACCACCAGTCCGATTTCTATCAATGGTTCTATTTCCGCGTCGCCGGCGCGCGCGGGCGGACCCTGCGCTTCCGCATCCTCAACGCCGGGAAATCGGCCTATCCGTTCGGCTGGCCGGGGTACAAGGTGCGCGGCTCGACCGACCGGGTCGCCTGGCGGATGACGCCCGCGACCTATGCGGAGGGCGTACTCGAATGGACATGGACCGCCGACACGGAACTCGGATGGTTCGCCTATTTCGCCCCCTATACGATGGAGCAGCACGACGCCCTCGTCGCGCGGATCGCGGCCCGCCCGGGCGTCACGCACCGCGAGCTCGGCCACAGCCTCGACGGCCAGGCGATCGATTGTCTGACGATCGGTTCGGGGGCCAAGCCCGTCTGGATCTATGCGCGCCAGCACCCCGGCGAATCGATGTGCGAATGGTTCATGGAAGGGCTGCTCGACCGCCTGACCGACCACACGGACCCGCAGGTGCGCGACCTGCTCGCCAAGGCGACCGTCCACTGCGTCCCCAACATGAACCCCGACGGCACGCGGCGCGGCCATCTGCGCACCAACGCGGCGGGCGTGAACCTCAACCGCGAATGGCACGCCCCCACGCTGGAGCGCAGCCCCGAAGTGCTCTGCGTCCGCGACGCGATGGACGCGACCGGGGTCACCTTCGCGATCGACGTGCACGGCGACGAGGCGATCCCCGCCAATTTCATCGCCGGGTTTGAGGGCATCCCCGGCTGGACCGACGATCGGGGCGCGCACTTCTATGAGTTCGGCCGCCGTCTCGCCGCCGACACTCCCGATTTCCAGACGGCGCTCGGCTATCCCAAGGCGCAGGCGGGCAAGGCGAACCTGTCCATGTCCACCAACCAGCTCGCCCAGCGCTTCGGCGCGGTCGCCTGCACGCTGGAGATGCCGTTCAAGGATCACGACCCGAACCCCGATCCCGAGTTCGGCTGGTCGCCGGATCGCTCCAAGCGGCTCGCCCATGCCTGCCTGGAGACGCTGGCGGGGATGATCGACGATCTGTGACGGCTTGTCGGTTCACGCGGAGGCGCGGAGGCGCGGAGGGTGTTCCACCACAGCCCGAGCACCCGCCGCGCAAGCGGCAGCCAAACAGCAACGGTTTCGCAGATACTGCCGTCGGCGCGGCGAGCCCGAGCCTCATGCACGCCCCGACCTACTTCGCGTCACCGCGCCTTCGCGTGAACCTCATCCTTCTCCGCGCCTCCGCGCCTCCGCGTGAACCCGGTCCTTCTCGGCGCCGCGGCGCGAACCTCCTCCCGCCCCCCCCCCCCCCAGGAACCAAATGGACGCCCCCCGCCCGTCCCGCTAACGACGCCCGCAAGACCCCGGCGTCCAAGGAGTTTCCATGCCGACCCTCGTCCTGATCCGCCACGGCCAGTCGGCCTGGAACCTCGAAAACCGCTTCACCGGCTGGTGGGACGTCGACGTCACGGAAAAGGGCGCGGCCGAGGCCAGGGCGGCGGGCGAGTTGATGGCGGCGCGCGGGCTCGACTTCGACCGCACCTTCACCTCGCTCCAGACGCGCGCGATCAAGACCCTCAACCTCGCGCTCGAGGCGATGGGCCGCCTGTGGCTGCCGACCGAGAAGCATTGGCGGCTGAACGAGCGTCATTATGGCGGCCTGACCGGGCTCGACAAGGCGCAGACGGCGGCCGCGCATGGCGAGGATCAGGTCAGGATCTGGCGCCGCAGCTTCGACATTCCACCGCCCGTCGCCGATGCCGGCGGCGCCTATGACCTGACGAACGACCGCCGCTACGCCGGCATCCCCGTCCCCGCGTCCGAAAGCCTGAAGGACACGATCGACCGCGTGCTTCCTTATTGGGAGGAACGCATCGCCCCCGCCCTCCGGGACGGCGAGCGCGTCCTCATCTCCGCCCACGGCAACTCGCTCCGCGCGCTGGTCAAGCACCTGTCCGGCATCTCCGACGCGGAGATCGCGCATCTGGAGATTCCGACCGGCCAGCCCATCGTCTACGAACTCGACGACGGCCTGAACGCGACGGACCGCTATTATCTGAGCGAACGCTGAGGAGAGCGGTTCACGCGGAGGCGCGGAGTAGTCATGCTCGCCGCGTCAGCGGCTTTCTCCCGCACCGGTACGCTGCTTATCAGCGCCGCTGGCGCGGCGGTGATGAGCGTCGAACTTCTCTTCTCCGCGCCTCCGCGCCTCCGCGCCTCCGCGCCTCCGCGTGAACCTCTTAGTTCTTGGCGTCTTCGCGCCTTCGCGTGACCCGACCCGCCTCAGCGACCCCTCCCGATTGCCAGTCCCGCCCGCCCCCGCTAACCCCCGCGCATGGCGCTGGTCGGGATCATCATGGGCTCCACCTCCGACTGGGAGACGATGCGCCATGCCGCCGCGATCCTGGACGCGCTTGGCGTCGCGCACGAGACACGGGTCGTCTCCGCCCACCGCACCCCCAAACGCCTCTACGATTATGCGACCAGCGCGGCCGGGCGCGGGCTGAAGGTCGTCATCGCCGGCGCGGGCGGCGCGGCGCATCTGCCCGGCATGACGGCGGCGATGACGCATCTGCCCGTGCTGGGCGTCCCCGTCGAAAGCGCCGCGCTCAAGGGCATGGATAGCCTGCTGTCCATCGTGCAGATGCCGGGCGGCGTCCCCGTCGCCACGCTGGCGATCGGCAAGCCGGGCGCGATCAACGCGGGACTGCTCGCCGCCGCCATCCTCGCGACCGCCGACGACGCGCTCGCCGCCCGCCTGATCGCCTGGCGCGCGACGCAGACCGAGGCCGTCGCCGAGTTCCCCGCGTGATCCCGCCCGGCTCGACGATCGGCATCCTGGGCGGCGGCCAGCTCGGGCGGATGCTGGCGGTCGCCGCGGCCCGGCTCGGCTACCGCTCCCATGTCTTCGCGCCCGAGGCGAGCGGCCCCGCCACCGAGGTGGCCGCCGAATGGACGCAAGGGCGCTTCGAGGACGGCGACGCGATGAAGCGCTTCGCCGCGCGTGTCGACATCGCCACCTACGAGTTCGAGAATGTCGATCCCCACGCGGTCGCGCTGCTGGCGGGGCGCGTCCCCGTCGCCCCCTCCGCCCTGTCGCTCGAAGTGTCGCGCTACCGCCCCAACGAAAAGGAACTGGTGGCCGAGCTGGGCGGGCGCACCGCCGACTGGCGCCCGGTCGACTCGCTTCCCGCCCTCGCCGCCGCGCTGGGCGGGATCGGCGCCCCCGCCATCCTGAAGACCACCCTGTTCGGCTATGACGGCAAGGGCCAGGCGCGGATCGACACGGCCGAGGAGGCCGAGGCCGCCTGGGACGCGATCGGCCGCCCCCACGCGCTGCGCCGGGGCGTCCCCGCGATCGTCGAGCACCGCGTGTCCTTCGCCGCCGAATTCTCGGTCATCCTCGCCCGCGCCGCTGACGGCACGGTCGCGGTCTACGACACGCCCGAGAACGTCCACCGCGACGGCATCCTCGCCACCTCGACCGTCCCCGCCTCGCCCCAAGTGCTGGAACAGGCGCCCGAGGCCATCGCCCTCGCCCGCGCGGTCGCCGACCGGCTGGGCCATGTCGGCGTCCTGACCTGCGAGTTCTTCGCCACCGCGAACGGTCCCATATTCAACGAGATGGCGCCCCGCGTCCACAATAGCGGCCATTGGACGATCGAGGGCGCGGAATGCTCGCAGTTCGAGAACCACATCCGCGCCATTTGCGGCCTGCCGCTCGGCGCGACGACGCGGACCGGCGGGCGCGTGACGATGGAGAATCTGCTCGGCGCCGACGCCGATCGCTGGCCCGCCCTCCTCGCCGAACCCGGCGCGCATCTCCACCTCTACGGCAAGCGCGACGCCCAGCCCGGCCGCAAGATGGGCCATGTCACCCGGGTGGAGCGGTAGCGCCGACCCACCCCGACCTGGCCCCTCACCCCCGGATCATGTCCGCCGCCTTTTCCGCGATCATGATGGTGGGCGCGTTGGTGTTGCCCGACACCAGCCGCGGCATCACCGACGCGTCGATCACGCGCAGCCCCTCGACCCCGAACACCCGGAGCGCGCTGTCCACCACCGCCCCCGGATCGTCCGCGCGCCCCATCCGCGCCGTTCCGACCGGGTGATAGATGGTCGACCCGCTCGTCCGCGCATAGGCGAGCAGGTCGTCGGGCGTCGCGGCGGCCGATCCGGGCAGGATCTCGCCCGAAACGAAGGGCGCCAGCGCCGGCTGCGCCGCGATCCGGCGCCCCCATTCGAGTCCCGCGACGATGGTGCGCTGGTCCAGCGGGTCGGCCAGGTAATTGGGTCGGATCGCCGGCGGCGCGAACGGATCGTTCGATCGGATATGGATCGTCCCCCGGCTTTCGGGACGCAGCTGGCACGCCGCCAGTGTCAGGCCGGGCAGGCGCTCCAGCTCCCATTCCTGCTTCGCGACGAAGCGCGGCACGTCGACCGTCGCCGGCAGGATATGGAACTGCACATCGGGGCCGCTCAGCCCCGGCCGCGTGCTCACATAGGCCTGGACGTGCGCCGCCGACAGCGCCAGCAGCCCTTTCCGCGTCCGGGCATAGCGGATCGCCTCGCGCACCAGCCGCCAGCCCCGGCTCATCTCGTTGATCGAGACCACGTCCCGCAGCCGATATTGCAGGCTGACCACATAATGGTCCTGCAGGTTGGCGCCCACGCCCGGCAACGCCTGGAGCATTTCGATCCCATGGGCGCGCAGCACCGCCGGGTCGCCGATCCCCGACAGCTCCAGCAATTGCGGCGTGTTGACCGCCCCGCCCGACAGGATCACCTCGCGCCGCGCGCTCGCCTCCACGCGCCGCCCGCCCCGGCGATAGCGCACGCCCGTCGCGCGCCTGCCCTCGAACAGCACGCGTTCGGCCTGGGCCAGCGTCTCGACCTTCAGGTTCGCCCGGCGCAGCGCCGGGCGCAGATAGGCCATCGCCGCCGACCAGCGCCGCCCGTTCTTCACCGTCAGCTGGAAATAGCTGATCCCCTCCTGCGACGCGCCGTTGACGTCGTCGTTGAAGGGCAGCCCCGCCTCCATCCCCGCCGCGATCGCCGCGTCCGACACGACGTGCCGGTCGCCGGGGTCGGAGACGTTGAGCGGCCCGTCGGTCCCGTGCAGTTCCTCCGACAGCCGCTCGTTCGCCTCCGACTTGCGGAAATAGGGCAGCACGTCGCCATAGCTCCACCCGGTGCACCCCGATTGCGCCCAATTGTCGTAATCCGCCGCCTGCCCCCGGACATAGAGCAGCCCGTTGATCGAGCTCGACCCGCCCAGCACCTTGCCGCGCGGCCACACATGCGCGCGGTCGCCCGAGCTCGGATCGACCTCGGTCGCGTACAGCCAGTTGACCCTGGGGTCCTTCAGCGTCTTCGCATAGCCGACCGGGATATGGATCATCGGCGACCGATCCCGCCCGCCCGCCTCCAGCAGCAGCACGGTCGACCGGCCGTCCTCGGTCAACCGGTTCGCCAGCACGCACCCCGCGCTCCCCGCGCCGACGATGATATAATCGAAGGACTCCATGCCCGCTCCCCGGCATCGCCGCACCGCTATCGCTCGGCGCCGACGACGATCATTTCCTCGACCCGCGCGTGCCGACGCGCGCGATGATATGAGAAGCCGCGCCAGTTGCAACATCCGCCTGCGGGTGGGCAGCGGATGGACAGGCATGATGACCCATCATCGCCGGACCCGGCGCGCACCTCCGACCCCGTGGCGATAAAGGGGCGACGAAAACCGTGCCGCCACCGGCGATCGATCGGCCGTTCACTTGCCAATCGCGTGCAGAGGACCGGATCGGCCAACCGGTGTCACAACCGTTCGGTTTTGACACCACGACTTATTCAGCTTGCCGGATCGCGGGAGAACGCGAGTTAAAAGCTCGCGGCCACATTGAACGACACATACCGGGTCCAGCGCCCCGGCGGCGCGTTCGGGGCGTCGCGTAGAAAGCGACCCTTGGCGAGCAGCACCGCGTCCAGTTCCAGCATCAGCGCGCGCGAGAGCCGATGCCGGATGCGCCCATCGACCTGGTGTCCGGCGAAGTTCCCCGACCGCCCCGACGCGTCTCGCACGCCCGTCGACGAGAAGGCGTCGAACCGCGACGCCAGCCACATCGGCCGGTAGCTCACGAACAGATCGGTTTTCCGGTCGGGAGTCGCTTCGACCCGCACCCCGGGACTGGCGATGTTGGTGCGCGCTATGGCGTTGTAGAGTCCGGCCGGGGCCAAGTCGGCGCGGCGCATTCCAAGCAGCGTGTCGAACCGGCCGAACCGGCCGCCGCGACCGTCTCCGCTCGCATGATCATACTCGATCGACACGCGCGGCTTCCATCCGCCGCCAAAGCCATATCCCGCGTCGGCATGGAGGAACCAGGCGGCGACCGGCTGGCGTATTGCGGCGGTCGCCGTGCCAGCCGAAGCGCGACCGCGCTGGACGATGCCTTCGAGCTCCAAGTCGAAACGACCCGGCGCGGGATCGCGGATGATCCGGAGCGCCACAGTGTTGAGCGACCGGTCGCGGGTCGGTCGTCCGGGCCGATCACGCTCGCCTAGATGAAAGAATGACGTCTCCACAGTCGCCGGGCCGATCGCGCGGGCGCGGCTGACAAGTCCGCCCCACAGCACCAGGTCAAAACTCTCACGGTCGACGGCTTCCTCGTTGTCGAGCAGCGCGTCGAGGTCGTCCGGTCGACGCTGTTGCGGCAGCGTGTAGATCGCGGTCGCGCGCCAGCCCGGCTTGGCCGTCAGGTTCGCGTGCAACCCGGTATAACCGTTGGTCGTGTTGCGGTAATCGTCGGCCGCGACCAGGCGCCGCGATCCCAGATTGAGCAGGAAACGGCCCGCCTGCATGGTCGCCGTGGAGCCCGGCCCGGCGACCGCGCCCAGCCTCGCTTCCGCGAAGACCTGCACCAGCTCCAATGCGTTGACCTCGTTGATCGTGACCGGCGTGCCCCGATCGGCGCGATAGACGCGGCTGTCCCACAGCTCTGCCGCAAACCTCACGGATTTTGCGTCGTACTCTGCGAGCACCGTCGTGCGGAAGTTGAGCAGGTCGTCGCTCTTGTTGAACCCGGCGCGCGCCTGACCGTCGATCAGCTCGTAGCGCACGCGCTCGGTCGCGCTCAGCCGGAGGCGGCTCGGGGCGTCCGTCGCGGTCTGCGCGCTTGCAGCGGTTGCGCAGCAATTCAGCCCGCCTAGCAGCAGCGCCACCACCCGCATTCACGCCCCCTTCCGCCTGTCCGGACCGGGGTTATGAACCCAGCGCGATGCCGGTCCACCCGCGAAAAGGTGCAGGCCGCCGAAGCTGGACTTCATAACGAATGCCCGAGGCGCAAACATCGGCTGCCTGATGTCGCCGCCGCAGGGTGTCACAAACGGTCGGTTCTGACGCCCTCTACCGCTTGAAGCATTTCAGCGCGTCTCCGGGTATTGAAGACGCCGGTCATAATCCATCTGCCGCCGAGCCGCACCCCGCGTCCGGTGCCATGCTCGCCACGCATTGACTTCGGCGTCGGCTCATTCCACCCCGCCTACACCACCTGGCCAATGAGCGATCGTCCCCAAAGGGGCCGGCCACTTCCCAAGCCGTACCGTTCCGCCCGTCAGTGCCGACCGACGCCCATGCCGGACCGATCGCGGACCCTTCTCCGACCACTTTGTCGGGTGTCGGCTCTGAGTCCCGGCACCCTAGGCCAGCGGCGTTCCCGCGCGCTCGCAGACATAGCGCGCCAGTTCCTCGCGCAGCGGCAGGCCCGCGATCGGGCGGAGCGGGCCGTCCACCGTCCGGTCGACCTCGGCGTCGCCGCGCGAGCCGCCGACGCCGAGGATATGGAAGCGACGCTGGGCGCAATCGGTCTCGGTGCGGGCATAGGCGATGCGGTCGCCGCGCTCCTGGCGCAGGATCGCGACGATGTTCCCGCCGATCGCGCGGCGCTGGCGCAGCAGGAAGTACCGCGACCGGGGATCGGACGGCGTCGGGATCAGGTCGCCTTGCAGCGTATAGCCCGCCTTGGCGGGGGCGGCGACCTCGGTCTCGACCAGATCACGCAACGCCACCGCATTCCCCTCGCCCGTCGGCTCTTCGCCCACGCCACCCGAACAGGCCGCCAGGAGCAGGAGCGTCATCGCCGTCATCGTTGCGCGCATTGGTCATCCCGGTCGATTGATGGTCCCGACATAACACCGCTCCACCCTTCTCGATCCAAGCGGGTCGTCGGATCACCCAACTCCCCGCGACGCGGCCGCGCGACCGCTGTCCTACAGCGCCCGATCCGTGCCATGCTCCCCACGACTCGACACCGGCGCCGGTTCGCCCGTTCTTTGACATGGATACGAAAGGCGAGAGCCCCACCTAAAACGCGTGCAGGCCTGAACTTCCATTGAACTTCCACCGCGCCGAACCGCGTCCGGGCGTGACCTTTAGTGAACTTCCGCCGGCACCGTTCCCATCACCTGCGCCGCGAAGCGTTCCATCTCCTCCGCCTGCGGGCTCATCTGGAGCAGGAGCAGGTCGAGCCCCGCCGCCTCATATTCCTCGATCCGCGCGCGCAATTGCTCGGGGGTGCCGACCAGGTTCGGGCGCAGGCCGCGGTTCGACACGCTGTACTCCTGCACCTTGAGTTCGCGCTCCAGCTGGGTGCCCGACAGCCATTGGTCGAAATTGGCATAGCCCGCGGGCAGCTCCGCGACCGTCGTGATCCGCTCCAGCTCGCGCTTCGCCTCGGCTTCGGTATCGCGAACGATCGCATAGGCGGCCATGCCGTACCGCATCGCCGGCTTGCCCAAGGCCGCGCGCCGCGCCGTCATGTCGGCGATCTTGGGGGCGATCGCGTCGGCCGGGTCGCCGTGCATGACATAGGCGTCGCACTGGGCGGCGATCATGCTCTTGGCCTTGTCGCTCTCGCCCCCGGCATAGATCACCGGGCGCCCGGCGGGCTTGGGCGCGCAGATCGCGTCCTGGAGCTGGTAGAAATCACCGTCGAAGCTGAACCGCTCCTGGGTCCACAGCCCCTCGACGACCTGGAGCCACTCGGCCGTGCGCGCATAGCGATCGTCATGCCGGTCGAATTGCAGCCCATACTGCTTGGCCTCGTCCGCCCACCAGCTCGACACGACGTTGAGCGCGAGGCGCCCGCCCGCGATCCGGTCGATATTCGCCGCCGCCTTGGCGAAGAGCGCGGGATGGTGGAAATTGGGGCGCACCGCGACCATCAGCTCCAGGCTCTCGGTGACCGCCGCCAGCGCCGCCGCGGTCGACCAGGCGTCGAGCGCGGGCCGGTCGACGCCCTTGATGTCGTTGAGGTTCAGCTCGGCGATCAGGCTGAGTGAATAGCCCCAGCGCTCCGACGCCTGGGTCAGCCGCTTGGCATAATCCCAGCTCGCCTCCATCCCCTCGTCGGGGACGTTGCGCAGCCAGCCGCCGAACACGGGCATCCAGTAACCATAGCGCATCAGCGGGCCTCCTCGATCTGGCTGAGCAGGTAATCCACCAACCGCTCATGCGGGTCCCAGCCCAGCACCTCGATCGGCCGCGCGACGAAGTTGGACAAGGCATTGATGTCGTAGAAGCGGGCGGTGTCGTCGCGGTCGTCGATCATCACCTCGACCCCGCCGACATCTAGGTCGAGCGCGCGGGCCACCGCCTCCGCCGCGCCGCGCAGCGCGGGGGCGGGGTCGACCGCGGTCATCGATATGCCCGATCCCTCGACACAGGCGTCGGCGGGGCACAGGTCGAACGCCCCCCCGCCCGCGACCTCGATCGCGTACAGAAAGCGGCGGTCGAGCGTCTCGATCCGCGTGATGACGCCGTCGCGCGCGGGCACATAATCCTGCACCAGCAGCACCCCGTCGATGCTGTGCGGCAGCTCCCCCGCCGCCACGACCGCGCGCAGCTCGGGCAGGGTGTCGAAGCGCACGATCCCCGCCCCCGACCCGCCGATATTGGCCTTGACCACGAGCGGAAAGCCGATCGCGACCGCCGCCGCCTCCACATCGGCCGCGCGGTGGACGACCCGCGTCGCCGGAATGGCCAGGCCCAGGCCTGCGAGCAGCGAGAGCTGACGCGCCTTGGACGCGTCGACGCTCAGCACCTCGGCCCCGTTGACCACCCGCGCGCCGGCCCGGCGCCAATGATCGAGCAAGGCGGTCGCATGGAAGATCGGATGCTCGGCCGACCGCAGGAAGCTCGACATGGCCACCCGGTTGAACACCACGCGGGCGGGTGCGGAGAGGTCGGCGGGGTCCCACCCGCCATCGGGACGGACCGCGCGGTAATCGACGCCCCGCGCGTCGAGCGCGGCGAAGAGCGGCCGGAACCACTCGGGATGCTCGTACAGGATCAGGAGGTCGTGCATCCGCCCGCTCTGCCAGCTTCGATCGCCGACGGCTAGCGCGCCGCCAGCACCGCGCGGACCGCGTCGAGATCGGCGGGCTTGTCGACATCGACCGCCGCCAGCCCCGCCGGGCTCGCCACGACGGCGGCGCGCACCCCCGCCAATGCCCCCAGCCGCGCCACCGCGCGCGCTAGCGTCAGCCGGCCGAGCAGGTAGCTGAGCAGGGTGCGTGGCCCGAAACGCCGGACGATCCGCCAGGGCCGCTTGCGATCCGCCTCGACCAGCCGCCACAGGTCGATCGCCCCCGCCGCGCGCGGGGTGGCGAGGTGGAACAGATTGCACCCCGACCAGTCGCCATCGGCGAAGCGCAGATAGGTGCGCCGCGTCCCCGGCAACGCCGCCTCGATCACCTCGCGTCGCGCGAGCAGCACCGCGACATCCGCATCCGGGGGCGTCTCGGCGACGAAGCGGCGCACCCACTCCGCCTCCAGCAGCGCATGATCGGCGGTGGTCACCAGCAGCGGCGTGCCGAGCGCCTGGACAGCCTGCCCCACGCTCGCGCTGGGGCCGGGGGCGGCAGGGAGCACCCGACAGCCCAGCCGCCCCGCCTCGGCGGCGACCTCCGGGTCGCTGGTGGAAACGGTGGCGGTGCACCCCGCCTCGTCCAGCGCGCGCGCGACGCGGGCGAGCAGCGTCTCGCCTCCTAACTCGATCAACGCCTTGTGCGTCACGCCGGCATAGGCCGCGACCGGATCGATCCCGCCGCGCGATCCCGCCAGGATTAGGGCGTTCACGCGCGCCCTGCCTTCACGACCTTCCGGCCCGCCACACGCGCCACAGCACGCCCGGCGCCGCCAGGATCGGATGACGCTCGCGCCAGGGGGTCAGCGGCACCGGCACGCCCGTATGCCGCTCGATCTTCCACGCCCCGTAGCGCGCCGCGCCGTCGAAGGTCGACGCCGCCCTGGCGAGGCGGAGCAGATTGAGCGGCTTGCCCGCGCGCCGCCGACGTGCCCAGCCGCGCCGCAGCGCCGCGCGCTCCTGCGCCTGGATCGAGGGCGCGAGCGTCTCCCCCTCGACGGCAAATGCGACGCCCCCCGCCGCCCAGGCGAGGGGGAGCAGTCGCGCGTACCGGTCGCGGTCATGCGCTATGATCTCGTCGCCCCGGCCCCGCCGCTCGACCCGGAACTCGGCGGCATAGGTGGCCTGAAACAACGCCCGCCAATAGTCCTCCGCCCGCCCCCGCGCCGGCCCGAGCGCGGCCGCGAAGCGTGCGGCGGATATGGACGCTGCCGCGACCGCCGCCCTCGCCTGCTCCGCCGCCTTCCGGTCGCGGCTCCAGACCAGCGCGCTGGGTTGGACGAAGCGCGCCCAGATCGTCGTATCCAGCGTCCGCGCGGCGGCGGCGCGGGCGAAGGTCGCGAGCGTCATCGTCGCGACCTTGATGCGGAGCAGCGCGCCGTCATGCGGCAGCTCGGCATAGCCGACCCGCGGCCAGATACCGCGCTCGACCGGCCCGTCCCGCAGCACGTAGAAGTCGAGCACCCCGTCGAGCGACCCCGTCCGCAGGTTCGACCCGTAGAACAGCACCGCCATTGCCCCGCCGTCGCGCGCCGCCAGCGCCGCGGCGGCGGCACGTACGAAGTCAGGGACGGGCCGGTCCAGCGAGCGTTCGACGAACGCGGCCAGGTCCTCGGTCACGGAACGACGAAGCCGATCGGGGCGGCTTCGGTCAGGCGATAGGCGCCGCCGGGAAAATTCTCGCCGTCGAGCGTGAACGCGCCCTCCAGGTCGAGATCGAGCGCGGGCGCGTCGACGCGGTGGAACCCGGCGCGCTCCAGCCATGCCGCCTCCGACCCGGCGAGGAGCGGGCCGACCGCCGACAGGATACGGCGCGGCGGCGCGTCGATCGTCAGCGTCTTGAGACCCGGACGCGCGGCGCCGAAGGGGCGGATGTTGAGCGGCAACCGCTCCAGCGTCGAAGCCAGCATCAGATATTGGTTGCGGTCGACGGCGAGCTCGGCGCCGTGCATCGCGACCGACCGGGTGTCGTGGCGCAGTCCCAGGCGCTCGCCCCGTCGCCAGCTGCCCGTCGCCGATCCGAACAAGGTCTGCGCGACCGCCCAGGACAGCGCCAGCCCCACCGCTACGCCGTTGAACGCGCCGGCGCGATGGGTCCGCTGCGCCAGCGCGGTCGCCGCCACGAAGGCGCCGGTGCCGAACAGGAAACCGCGCACCGGCCCGCCCGGCTGGTCGCGCCGCTCGACCGCTATGGGCGAGCGCGTCGCCGTGCGACCGGCGCGCGCCGCGTCGAGCAGCTGATCCAGCGTCCAGTCGGCCGGCACCCCGAGATCAAGCGCGAGCGCGTTGGTCTTACCCGAGGGGAGCACCGCGAAGCGCGGCCAGCGGGCGCCCCAGACATCGCCCGAACAGGTGAGCACGTCGCGCACCGTGCCGTCGCCACCATCGACGATCACCAGATCCACGCCCTCGGCGGCGAAGCGGATCATCACGTCGCGCAGCTCGGCGCGTGATCGCGGCGCCGCGGCGATCACGCCGGGTCGCGCGGCAGGCACCCCGCCCGCCAGCTTGTTGCGGCGGCTGCGCGGATTGCTGACCATCGCGATCCGCGCGGGCGCCCCGGCCGTCGCGGCAAGGCGACGCGCGTCCGCGCGGACCCGGCTATCGGGCCCGAAGGCGGCGAGCCGGGGAAGCCCGGCGAAATCGTAGATGGTTCCGTTCACGTCTCGACCATGTAGGCGTGGTTTAGCCGGTTGCTACAGATATGTTACCACTAGGCCAGACAATTGTGGCCGATCGGAGGCCCCGACGACGATCAGCGGCGATAGCGCATCCGCATCCGAAGCGTCCGTCCGCCCGCCGGCAACGCGAACCGCGCCGCCGACAGCGAGGGCAGGCCGATGCTGGTCGGCGCGTCGTTCGAGAAGCCGAAACCCTCGCTGGGCGCGATCAGCGTACGGTTGAAATCATGGTCGCGGTTGGCGTCGTGATATTGCGCGACCGCATAGGAACCGGGCGGCAGATGGAAGCAGGCCCGCGTCACGGGTGCCCGGGCCGGAACGCGCGCGCGCAGCAGCTTGCCGCCCTTCGCTAGAAAGCGCGAGCGACTGTCCGGGTATACGGTGAACGCGACCTCGCCATTCGCGTTGCGAAGGTCGGTCGCCTCCACGACAAGGCGGGTCGTGCGGGGCGTGGCGGGTCCCACACAGGCCTGGGCGGATACCGCGACGGGCGATGCTGCGGCCAGGGCGGCCAGGAAGATCGATGAAAGGCGCATGGACATGCTTTCTAGTGTGTCGCCCTGAACGTCGCCTTGCTACGCCGCCTCGGGCCGCAACCGCCACCAGCAGGTGACCGCCATCAACAGCACCGCGGCGAGCGAGCCGATCAGCACCGCCACCGCCATGCCCGTCGCGCCGAAGATCGGCACCGCGATTACCGCGACCGCGGCCAGGACTGCGACGCTCGCGCAGCGGATCGCGAACACGATCCCCGCCTCCCCGCGCGCGGTCATCACCGTGTCGAAGGCGGTCGCGGCGAACTCGACGCACCCCGCCGCGGCCATCGCGACCAGGATGGGATAGCCCCCAACGACCCTGCGCCCGGCGACCAGGGCCAGCACCGGTTCGCCGACTGCCACCACGACGGCGAGGATGAGCAACCCGCCCAGCGAACTGGCGCCCACCGCGCGGAGCAGGAGCCGGCGTACCCCGCGCCGGTCGCTGCCCTGCACCGCGCGCACCACCTCCGAAAAGGCGGCGCGCGCGACCAGCTGCGATACCTTGGCCAGCCCCTGGGCGAGCTGGCCCGCGAGGCGGAACACGCCCGCCGCCGCGGGCCCGAGCACCGCGCCGACCGCGAGCAGCGGCACCTGCTTGCTCGACAAGGCGAGCGTCGCGCTGGCGTTGGTGCTGAGCGCGAAGCCGATGATCCCCGGATGGTCGCGAAGCAGCCGCCCGACATTCCCGCCCCGCCATAGCAATCCTAGGTCGCCCGACCGCGCGACGATCGTCCAGTAGATGGCGGCCGTGACGATCTCCGCCAACGCCCAGACCACCATGAAGCCCTGCACCGTAGGGTGGACGAGCATGACGATCCCCGCCCCCAGAAAGCGGGTCACCGCCGTCGCGCTGTCCGCCATCGCCGCCATCGGGAACTGGTCGCGCAACCGCAATATGCCCAGCGGCGTCGAGCGGATCGTGATCACCTGGATGACCGCGAAGATCAGCGTCGCGCGCTTGAGCGTGGGGCCTATGCCGAGCTGCTCGCTCCACAGCTCGAGGATGATCACCGCGACGACCGAGCCGACCACCGCGCTGGCGAGGTCGAGGATGGCGGCACCCTTGAACAGCCGGGCGAGTCCGCTATCGTCCTCGGCGCACGCCAGTCCGACGCCGTATTGGACGATCACCTTCCAGCTCTGGAACGCGACCAACGTCGCGAGCGCCTGTGCCGCGCCGGTGATCAGCGCGAAGCGGCCGAAACCGGTGACGCCGAGCGCGCGGGCCGCGAAGCCGAGATAGAAGAGCGACAATATCGCGAGCACGCCCTTGCTCGCCAGCAGCCAGCCGAGATTGCGGGCGACCGCGCGCCCGGCTCGCCCGAGGCCGAAGCCGTTCTGGGTCAGGGGTGCGCTCACCATCGTTCCGGGAACGCTAGGCCGCCGGAACGCGCCCGGCAAGCGTCAGACGAGCCAGCTCAGGATCGCGCCGCCGCGCGCGCGGACCGCGAAGGCCTGCAGGAGGCGGACGAAATGAACGATCAACGACAGCAATGTCCACCCCGCCACCGCGACGATGCCCCAGTCCGGGCGCCCGATCAGCAGCGACGCGAACAGGATCACCATGTTGGGATTGCGCCGGGCCGTGACGAGCCGGAAACGGCTGTCGAACCGTTCCCAGACATGGATGTGCATCCCGTAGAGCCGCATGAACGCCCCCTCGATCACGCGTTGCGCGACATAGCCCGCGATCATGGTGGCCATGACGATCCAGAAGGTCCCGTCGTCCAGCGGACGGCCATAGGGTGCGCAGCCCACCGCCCAGGCCCACCACCAGAAGGGCGGGTGGACAAGGTCGATCCCATGATCCCAGATGTTGCCGATCGCCGAGGAAGTGATCGTGCACCGCGCAAGCTTCCCGTCCACCGTGTCGAGCACCATGAAGGCGAGCCCGACCGCCAGTCCCGTCCAGAACCAGCCGTACCAGAACGCCACCGTCGCCAGCACGCAGCCCAATGTGCCCAGCGCGGTGACCCCGTTGGGCGTGACCCCGATCCGCGCGGCCAGCCGGGTGAGCGCGAACGCCCATTCGGGCCAAAGATATTTGGTGAGGAGGTCGGTCACGCCCTTATATGCGCCCTGGTAGCTCGCGCGCTCGATCGACTGGATATTCTCGGGAACGAGCCGCTCGGCGAAGGGACGCTCGCGCTTGCGGAGCGCCTCGTTGAGAATGCCGGCTTCGTCCTCGGCGGCGATCACGCGAAGCCCGGTCGCGGGCGATGCGGTGCCGGCCAGCATCGCGTCCTCGACCGCTCGGCGCGTCGCCGGGTCGATCACATGGGCCAGCACCGGCACATCGCCCCGCGTGACCATCGTATCCGGAAGCCGCGCGAGGTGCGTCGTCCAGTTCGGATCGAACGCGTAATCGAGATTGGCGAGCAACACCGCCCCCGCCGGCTCCGCAGGTCGTTCCGCGCCGTCCAGCTTCTGCGCGCGCGCGATGCGGCGGAGACGCTCGGCGTTGGTCATGCCCCAGATCCGGGTGGCATTGTCGCCTACCGGGACCAGGCGCGGGCGTTCGATCGTCGTCGTCATGTCGCTCCCGCCCCTACACGACCGACACCGTACGTCGAGGGGCGGGCCCGCCGCTCGGGTCAGGAGGAGGCCAGCGCCGAGTCCTTTTTGCGGCTCGTCGACGACACGCCCGATGTATAGGGCACAAAGGCGCAGTGGACGCCCACCGCCTCCAGCTTGCGGCGATATTCCTCATATTTGGGACTGCCGAACCAGTCGTCGCCGACCAGCCACACGTCGAAGCGCATCCGCTCCCAGGCCGCGAACTTGTCCTGGTCGTGCTGCGCCACGACCGCGTCGACGCCGCGCAACGCACGCACCATCTCCATCCGCTCGTCAAAGGGCACGACGGGCTTCTTGCCCTTGTAGGACGCGACCAGCTCGTCGGTGGAGACCGCGACGATCAGCTTGTCCCCGAAGCCCTGCGCCGCACGGATGATGCGCACATGGCCGAGATGGAGCAGGTCGAACGTGCCGGCGGTGTAGACGAGCGTCATGCGTCGGCCCCTTGCATCAGCGCGGCCCTGACCGCCGCCAGCGCGTCGGCGTCCATGGTGTTGACGAAGCCGAGATCGGGCTGCTTCGGCCAGCCGGGATCGGTCCAGGTCACCCCGCCCATCTCGCGCGCATCGGCATAACGCGGCAGGGCGTGAAAATGCAGGTGATCGTCGACCATCATCAGCGCCAGGTGGTTGAACTTGTCCGCCCCGAACGCGGCGCGCGCCCGACGTTCGAACCAGGCGACCGCCTCCACCAGCGCCGCCGCCTCGGCCGCGTCGATCCCGCCAAGCGACGCGTGAAAGCGGTTGGCGCTGATCACGCATGCGCCCAAGGTGCAGGCGCCAGGACGCAGCGACACCGTCCAGCCTTGGGTGCGGAAGAGCGACAGCTCCTCGACGCGGAACTTGTCCCGGAACTCCGCCAGCGTTTGCGGCATCGGCTTTTCTCCAACGGCTCGGTGTCCTGTTGCACGCAGGGAAGTAGCGATCCCCGCCGGCCGGGCAAGCGCGGTCGGCGCTTTCACGCCGCATCGTGCGTTGGGACGCGGTACGCCCATCTCCATGAAGGCCGCCCATGACCGACCGACCGTACCGGATCGCCCTTGTCCTCAGTGGCGGCAACGCGCTGGGCAGTTGGCAGGCGGGCGCCTTCGCCGCGCTGGCGACGCGCGGGATCGCGCCCGACTGGGTGTCGGGGGCGTCGGCGGGTTCGATCAATGCCGCGATGATCGCCGGCAACACGGCCGAGCAGGCGGTCGGGCGGCTGCGCGAATTCTGGACCCCCGCCCCCAATGGCGGCGCGGCGTGGTGGCCCGCCGAAATCGACGCCTGGCGTCGGACGGCGGCGGTCTCGGCGGGCTTGGCGATCGGGCGTTTCGACGCCTTTTCGCCCCGACCGTTCTTCGGCGAACCCTGGGCGTCGGCCGGCGAGGGCGTGGCAAGCGTGTTCGATACGGCGCCGATGGCCGCGATGCTCAGGCGATCGGTGGACTGGGACCGGGTGGCGAGCGGCCCGACAAGGCTGTCGATCGCCGCGGTGGATCTGGCATCGGGGGTCGACGTCGTGTTCGACTCGGCGCGCGAGCGGCTGGGTCCCGACCATGTGCGCGCCAGCAGCGCGCTCCTGCCCGCCTTTCCCGCCGTCGAGATCGGCGGGCGTCATTATGTCGACGCGGGCCTGTCCGCCAATCTGCCCGTCGACGCCGTGCTGGCCGGGCCGCCCGCCGAACCGTTGCTGTGCATCGTCCTGGACCTGCTGCCGCTGTCGAGCCCGGTCCCGCGCACGATCGGGGAGGCCGTGGGGCGAATGCAGGATCTGATCTTTGCTGCCCAATCGCGCCGCGCGGTCGACGCCTGGAGCGAGGTCTATCGACTCCACGGCGCCGCTGCCCCCGTCGTGACGCTGGCGCGACTGGCCTATGCCGACCAGTCGCGCGAAGTCGCCGGCAAGGCCTTCGACTTCTCGCCCGAATCCGCCGGTGAGCGCTGGGCGGCGGGGGAGGCGGCGATGACCGCGTTTCTGGATCGGCTGGCGGCCGGCGCGGTTCCGATGGGCCGTCCCGGGCTCACCGTCCTCGACGCCATGGGCGAGGCGGCGCTCGACCAGGGAGCGTTTCGGATCAGGCGCCTGGAAATGGGCGGCTGAGAAAGCGCGAGCCCGCCAGGCCGAAGCGCCAGGGCCGCTCGGCAGCCTTGGTGATGCCGATGCGCGGGCCGGTGACGATGGGTGGCTCCCCGCTGCGCGGCAGGAGCGCGAAGGGCGGCGTGTCGAGCCTCAGCCCGTCCTGCCGCGCGTCCACCCCGAGCGCCTGGCATAAACGGCCCGGTCCGGCGCACAGCCTGCGTGGATCATCGGTGCCGCGGCGCGCGGCCATGATGTCGGGCCCGCGCACCGGTTCGATCGCGCGCAGGAGCACCGCCGCGCCGGGCTCGACGCCGCCGACGATATTCAGGCACCAATGCATCCCGTAGATGCGGTACACATAGACCTGGCCACCCGGGCCCCACATCGCGCGGTTGCGCGCGGTCGGGCCGGCGAAGCTGTGCGATGCGGGATCGCTCGCCTCATAAGCCTCGGTCTCGACGATCGGCCCGCCGACGCCGTCGACCAGCAGTTCGCAACCGATCAGCGCGCGCGACAAATCGATGATCGGCTGGGTGAAAAAGCCGGGGGGCATCAGAACGGACGATCCCGGCCGGTCACACCGATCGGCGACATGCCCGTTCTCCCGAAAAGAAAAGGGCGGCGGAGGTCATGCCCCCGCCGCCGCATCAGGTCCGTACGGCTTCGGCTCAGCGCGACACGATCACCACCTCGGTACGGCGGTTTTCCGCCTGGCCGCCGGTGGTGGCGTTGGTTTCGACGGGATCGCTCTCGCCGCCCGACGCGGTCTCGACACGGTCGGCGGACACGCCCTTGGCGGCCAGCGCCGCCTTCACGGCATTGGCGCGGGCAAGACCCAGTTCCGCATTGGCGGGTGCCGACCCGCGCGCATCGGCATAGCCGACCACGCGGATGCGCGAGTTCGGATAGGCCTGGAGGATCTCGCCCATCTGGTTCAGGTCCTCCTGATCGACGGGGCGGATGTCGCTCTTGGCCGTGTCGAAATTGAGCTTGTCGAACTGGAAGGTCCGGGGCGTGGGCTCGGTGCCCGCCAGGAAGTTTCCGACCTGCTCGTTCAGCCCGCCCGCCGTCACCGCGAGAACGCGGCCGCCCGGCAGATTGACGTTGCCCGTCGATGTGGTCGTCGTGGTCGTGGTGGTGTTGGTCACCGCCTCGGTCTCGTTAGTCACGACCGGCGCGACCGCCGTCTCGTCGCGATCGCAGCGGCTCAGCGCGAACAGCAATGCCAGCAGCCCGAGCGCGAGCAGCAGCCAGGGCAGCCAGTTGAACTTCTTTTCGTGACTCGGCCCGAGATGGACGTGGCTGGGCTCGCCCGGCCGATGGTCGTCGTTATTCGCCATGCGTGTGATCCTCGCCTAGGATAATACGAATAGGGGCGCGCACGTTTTCCCGCGCGCACGCCCCCATCGGACCCGATCGCTCAGTAGCGGTCGGTCTTGTCGGTCGACGAGAAGCCGGTACGCGTCGTCTCGTTGTCGACATCGACTTCCGTGCGGCGCACGGTGTCGGACACGGTCTCGGTGCGATCCGAACCCTCCTTGCGGACGACCACCTCCTCGACGACGCGCGCGGTCTTGCCGACCACGGCCTCCTCGGCGGTTTCGGTCATCGAGATCTCCCGCTCGCGAAACGCGTCGGTGTCGGTCGTCCCGATCGCGCGATCGACGGGGCGACGCTCAACCTGCACATGCTCCTCATGGAGGCGGACCTGCTCGCTGACGGGCGTCTCGACGACATAGGAGCGAACGCGCACGCCGCCCCGGTCGACTTCGCGCTTGCCGACGACCAGCTCTTCCTGGACGACCTCGAGGCGCTCCTCGTTGCCGGTCGTCAGGCGATCGGTCATGTCGGAATCGCGCGAGGCACCCAGGCCGAGCGCGGAGCCGATACCGGCACCGGTCGTCGTGCCGCGGTTCGACTCGTAATCCCAGCCGCTCTGGCGCCAGCTGGACGTACGATCGTCAAGATCGATCGTGTTCGCGCTCTCCAGAATGCGAACGGCTTCGTCCGCATTGTCCTCGTCGACTTCGGCGGTCAGCAGGGCACCGCCGCGTTTGATGCCTTCCTCATAGGTATGACGATCCTCGTCGGGGAGGAACGCACCCTTCAGGTTGGACCAGAAACCGCGATTCTCATGGGTCGAATAGGCGCTCGACTCGGAATAGCCGGTGCTCGCCTGGTCGTGGACATGGACTTTGCTGATATCGATCGATGCGGCTTCAAGGCGGGCCTTGGCGGCCTCGGCGTCGGCCCGGCTGTCGAACAGGGCGGTAAGGGTACGGCTCATAGGGAACTCTCCTTGGGGGATGGGGGATTTGAGGGTTCGCGTTCCACGACCGCCTGCATGACGCGCAGGCGAACGGCTTCGTCCAGATGCTCGACGGACCGGATGCGCTTCAGATGCACCTCCTCCTTGAGCACCAGGCGCTTCTCGACCACGAGGATTTCCTCGACGACCGGGATCACCACCGTGTCGCCGTCCTCGCGAACGGGCGGCACCGAATCGACCTCGCGCCCGATGGGCACACGTTCGACTTCGACATGATCGCGAAAGAGGTCGGCGCGCGCATGACCGGTGTGCCACTGCACTTCGGTCCGTACTCGCACCCTGCCCGTCTCCACTACTTCCTTGGAGACGATCAGTTCCTCCTGAACGAGCGGAATTACTTGGGTGTCTTGCTCGTTCATCCTGCCCTCGAAACAAACGGCGTGGAGCCGGCCTAACGGGGGGGGCGAACGCATGTTCCAATTGGGGGAGATTCGGGGTCGAAAACGGGCAATTTTGCGACGAACAGAGTTTGGACGCGGCCAAACACGGATCTGTCTCGCATCAGCCCGGTCGCATGGCCTTCCACGCCTGCACAAAGGCTCGTGCAGTCGCGCCCACCTGGCCAGCGCTCATGCCCGGCTTGTACAACGCCGAGCCGAGCCCGAACCCGGCAGCGCCCGCCGCAAGCCAGGGCGCCATGCCGTCGGGTGCGATCCCGCCCACGGGCAACACGCGCAGATCGGCCGGCAGCACCGCGCGCATCGCCTTCAGCACCGTCGGGCTCGACCCTTCGGCGGGAAACAGCTTGAGCGCGGTAGCGCCCGCGTCGAGCGCCGTGAACGCCTCGCTGGCGGTCGCGATGCCGGGCACCGACACCAGCCCGCGCTCGGCGGCCGCGGCGATCACCCGCCCGTCGGCATTGGGCGAGATAATCATCGTTCCACCCGCCGCCTCGACCCGCGCGACGGCATCGGTCGTCAGCACGGTGCCCGCGCCCACCTCCGCGCGGCCGCCGAGCCGTTCCGCGAGCCGGGCGATGCTGTTGAACGGTTCGGGGGAGTTCAGCGGCACCTCGATCAGCGAGAACCCCGCCTCGACCAGCGCCTCGCCCACGCCTTCCGCTTCTTCGGGCCGCAACCCGCGCAGGATCGCGACCAGCGGGAGCCGCGCGAAAGCGGCATCGAAAGTGGACAGGTTGCTCATCGCGTCAAGCTCCGGATCAGGGTGGTGCCCGCGACGAACGCCGTCACGGTGTCGATCAGCTTCGGCGTCCCGCCCAGTTCCTCCACCGCCGCCACGTACAAGCCGCCCAGCGTCGCGTCGGACAGGATGAACGCCTCCCGCCCCGCGACCGCGGCACCGCCGACATCGGCGCCGATCAGCAGCCCGCTGACGTAATCGGCCCCGTCCGCATCGGCCCGGTAGCCGAGGAGCCCCGCCGCGCGCGTGCCGAACAGCGCGGACAGCAGGGGCCGGGATTGCGCGTCGCGTACCCCCTCGCGGAACGCGGGACCATCCGCGATTTCCCCGCCGAGCTGGGAAGACAGGATGCTGTGGTCGCGCAGGAGGGCGAACAGCTCGCCGGTCATCGCGGTCGAGAATCGGCCGATCGCGCCGTCCTCCATCTCGACCCATTTATTATGCGTGCCCGGCTGCGCGAGCAGCGCGGTCGGCGGCACGAGCCCTGCCGCGACCGCGCCGAACAATTGCACCTCCTCGCCCCGCATGACGCTGGGCGCCGCCGGGTCGCGCCAGGCGATGCCGGGAACGATGGCGGTTCGCGCGGGTTCGATCCAGAGAAGGCGCTGGGCTAGATCCTCGGCGCGGGCGGGCGCATCGACATAGGGTGCCTCGCGCCAGCCGCGGTTCGATCCCGCCATCCCGGCGATCAGCACCGGCAGGTCGCCGAGCGCGGCCCGTATCCCCGCGATCGCGTCTTCGTAGCCGGCCCCCGCCATCTCCAGGATGCCGCGATCGTCGCGCCCGGTGGCGCGCACGACGCCGTCCTCGATCCGGTATTCGCGGCGGTTGCTGGTGCCCCAGTCGATCGCGATGAAGGCGTCGCTCACTGCCGGGCTCCAGCCATCGCGCGGACGCGGACCGGGCTCTCCGCGACGGGGTTCATCGGCTTCGACACTTATCGACCTCGCAACTATTCGGTGCCCGCCTGAATGCTGCGGTTCGGCGGCGCTGTCCACCGCTTGCCATGTCCGCCGCCGCCCGTCAGGAGACGCGCGAACGCCGTTCGTCGATGTCGCGAGGAGAAAAAAGGTGACGCAACCAATCCGGCTGGCTCAGGTGGGAATCGGCAAGATCGCGCGCGACCAGCATCTGCCCGCGATCGCCGGCGACGATCGCTTCGCCCTGGTGGCCAGTGTCGACCGCAAGGGCGGGGTCGAGAGGCTGCCGGTATTTCCCACGATCGACGCGCTCGTCGCGGCGGGGCTGGGCGTCGAGGCGGTGTCGCTGTCGACCCCGCCGGCGGGGCGCCGCGCATTGGCCGCCAACGCGATCGCGGCGGGGCTGCACGTCATGCTGGAAAAGCCGCCCGCGGCCACCTTGTCCGAGATCGACGACCTCGCCGCGCGCGCGAAGGCGGCGGGGGTGACCCTGTTCACGAGCTGGCATTCGCGCGCCGCCGCCGGGGTCGAACCCGCCCGCGCCTGGCTCGCCGACAAGCGCGTCACCGGCCTGCGGATCATCTGGAAGGAGGACATACGCCGCTGGCATCCGGGGCAGGAGTGGGTCCTGGGTCCCGGCGGCTTCGGCGTGTTCGACCCGGGAATCAATGCCCTGTCGATCGTGACCGCGATCCTGCCCCAGCGCCTGTTCGTCGAGGCGGCGACGCTGCGCGTTCCCGAGAATCGCGACGCGCCGATCGCCGCGTCGCTGAACCTGCGCACGGGCGAGGCGGCGGGATCGGCGGAGCTGGACTTCCTCCAGACCGGCCCGCAGAGCTGGGACATCATCGTCGACACCGATGGAGGCACGCTCAAGCTTCACGACGGCGGCAGCCGGCTCGAGCTTCCGCATGAGACGCCCGATGTGGGCGCCAACCGCGAATATCCCAACCTTTATGCCCGCTTCGCCGAACTGGTCGCGGGCAGGACGTCGGACGTGGATGTCCGGCCGCTCCAGCTGGTCGCCGACGCGATGCTCATCGCCCGGCACGAGCGCGCCGAGGCGTTCGCCTTTTAGAGGCGGGCGCGGCTCGCGGCGTAGCGGCGGCGCGATAGTCCAAACCCAGCGCCGCGCCCAGGATGAACCCGCCCGGCGCGAAGATGATCACCGCGGCGAGGCCGAGGCGGCTTTTGGTGTCGATGCCCATGCTCCCTTCTAGCATGATCGGCTGAACGGCGCCTTGCTGTCGTCCGTCGATCGGCCGCGTCCAGCGCCGGTTGCGCCGAACCGAAACCGAACGCATATTTGTGCAGTGCAGCAACGAATCCCGGCCGTTTGCGTTCTTTGACGCGATCGGCCCGCGTTGCTGATGACCGAATGGAAGGCCGCGCCCGTGACATCCCTGTCGAAGACCATCGCCCAGCTCGCCGCCATGAAGGGCGCCATGCCCACGTCCCGGACCACCGCGACCCGTTTGACCGAAGTGCCTGCCCCGTCGCCCAATCCCGGCGCCTTGCGAGGGTGGAGCCACCTTCCGGCCGGGCTCGCGCCGGGGGCGCCGCTGGTGGTCGTGCTCCATGGCTGCACGCAGACCGCGGCCGGCTATGACGCCGGTACGGGCTGGTCGACCCTGGCGGACGAACAAGGCTTCGCGCTGCTCTTTCCGGAACAGGTGCGCGGCAACAACGCCAATCTCTGCTTCAACTGGTTCGAGCCCGCCGATATCGGCCGCACCGGCGGCGAGGCCGAGTCGATCGCGCGGATGACGACGGCGATGATCGCGGCGCACCACCTGGATCCCGCACGCGTCTTCGTCACCGGGCTGTCGGCGGGCGGGGCGATGACGGCGGTGATGCTCGCCGCCTATCCCGAATTGTTCGCGGGCGGCGCGATCATCGGCGGCCTTCCCTATGGCTCGGCGTCGACCGTGTCTGAGGCGCTGACTCGGATGCGCGGCCAGGGCGGGGCCGACGACGCCGGACTGGCGAGTGCGGTCCGGCATGGTTCGTTCCAGCACCGCGGACGCTGGCCCAGCGTGTCCATATGGCATGGCAGCGCGGACGCGACCGTCGCCGCCGCCAACATGGACGGCCTTGGACGCCAATGGCGCGGCGTTCACGGCGTAGAGGCGAGCGTCCCGGCCGTCGAGGCCGGGCCCAATTGGACCCATAGCGTGTGGCGCGATGCGGACGGGCGCGACGTCGTCGAGGAATGGAGCGTGACGGGCATGGGTCACGGCGTGCCGATCGACCCCTCCGGGCCCGCGCGCCTGGGACAGGCGGGCGCCTACATGCTCGACGTCGGTCTTTCGAGCACCGCCGCGATCGCGCATTCCTGGGGGCTGATGACGAAGCGGCAGGACGCGGCGGAAGAGGCTGCAACGCCGCGGCTCGCGCCGGTTCCGCCCGCGGCGCCGCGCCAGGCCGGGCCCGCGAAGCAGGGCTGGACGATGCCGCCGCCTCCTCCCGGCCGCGCGAGCGCGGTCCAGGACACGATCGAGGCCGCGCTCCGATCGGCCGGCCTGATGCGGTGATCCGCCCTTGAAGCGCATGCGTCGGAACCGGCATAGGCCCGCATGAGCGACGCCATGACTACCCCAGCCGATCCCGCCGCGCGCACGTCGCCCCTGTCGCCGTTCCGCTATCCCGTGTTCCGCGACGTGTGGATCGCCACGCTGGTGACGCGGTTCGGGGGGTTGATCCAGTCGGTCGGGGCATCATGGCTGATGATCTCGCTGGGCGCGTCGGCGATGATGGTGACGCTGGTCCAGGCGTCGACCACGCTGCCCGTGATGCTCTTCTCGCTGATCGCGGGCGCCCTGGCGGACACGTTCGACCGCCGGATGCTGATGCTGGTCGCGCAGTTGTTCATGATCCTGGTATCGGTGCTGCTGTCCGCCGCCGCGTGGTTCGACGTGCTGACGCCCTGGCTGCTGCTGCTGTTCACCTTCCTGATCGGGGCGGGGGCGGCGCTCAACGGGCCGGCCTGGCAGGCGTCGGTCGGCGACATGGTGCCCCGCGCCGAACTCCCCGCGGCGGTCGCGCTGAACGGCATGGGATTCAACGTCGCGCGCAGCACCGGCCCGGCGGTGGGCGGGCTGATCGTCGCGGGGGCGGGCGCGGCGGCGGCGTTCGCGGTCAACACGGTCAGCTATCTGGGGTTGCTGGTCGTGTTGCTGCGCTGGCGCTCTCCCGTGCGAGGCGAGCGGCTGGAGCGCGAGACGCTGGGCCGCGCGATGATCGCCGGGATACGCTATGCCGCGCTGTCCCCGCGCATCGTCGCGGTGCTGGTGCGCAGCCTGGTGTTCGGGGTGGGGGCGAGCGCGATCCCGGCGCTGATGCCGCTCGTCGCGCGCGATCTCGTCGACGGCGGCCCCCTCACCTTCGGGCTGCTGCTCGGCGCGTTCGGCGTCGGCGCGGTGGCGGGCGCCTATTTCGCGAGCGGCTGGCGCCGGCGACTGTCGGCCGAGCTGTTCGTGCGCGGGTCGATGGTCGCGCTCGCCGCGGCGGCGGCGGCCACCGCGGTCAGCGGCTCGACCGCGCTGACCATGATCGCGCTGCTCGTGGGCGGCGCGGGCTGGGTCCTCGCTCTGTCGACCTTCAACGTCACGGTGCAGATGGCGACGCCGCGCTGGGTCGTCGGGCGCGCGCTGGCCCTGTACCAGATGGCCGCGTTCGGCGGCATGGCGCTGGGGAGCTGGCTGTGGGGTTGGGCGACCGAGCGCTTCGACGTGTCGGCCGCGCTGCTGGGATCGACGGGGGTGCTGGTCGCCTGCCTGCTCCTCGGCCTGCGCTTTCCGCTGCCCGCCGCCGAGAAGCTCGACCTCGATCCGCTCGGCCGGTGGAAGGAGCCCAAGCTGGCGCTGGCGATCGAGGGACGCAGCGGCCCCGTGGTCACGACCATCGAATATCGCATCGCCGAGGACCGCCTGCCCGAATTCCTGAAGCTGATGACCGAGCGGCGGCGGATCCGGCGGCGCGACGGCGCGCGACACTGGTCGCTGCTCCGCGATCTCGCCGAACCCGATCTCTGGGTCGAGCGCTACGACACGCCGACCTGGACGGAGAATGTCCGCCATAACGAACGCGCCACCAAGGCGGAGGCGGATATCGGCGACCGGCTGCGCGCGTTGAACCGCGACGAGCGCCTGCATGTCCGCCGCATGATCGTGCGCGATCTGGATACCGTGCTCGACGAGGATGACGGCGTCGCGGCCTTTGGGCAGCCGTTGACCGACCCGTTGCGCCAGTCGTGACGGCGGCGCTTCGCGAAACTGCGCGGACGGGCGGCTGATGTTTGGGTTCGACCCCTTGTTCCTGCTGGTCGGCTGCGTGGCGGTGATCATCCTGGGGTTGAGCAAGGGCGGCTTCGTCGGCGTGGGGGCGCTCGCCACCCCGCTGCTCGCGCTGGTGATCGGCCCTGTCGAAGCGGCGGCGATCGTCCTGCCGATCCTGGTCGTCCAGGACATGGTGAGCGTCTGGGCGTTCCGGCACAGCTGGGATCGGGGCATCATCGCGCTGATGGTGCCCGGCGCGGCGATCGGCATCTTGATCGCCTGGTGGTTCGCCGCCGAGCTGCCCGAATCGGCGATGCGGCTGATGCTGGGGCTGATCTCCGTCACCTTCGCCGCGCGCAGCCTGTGGATACAGCGCGGCGGACGGGTGCCCGCCCCCGCCGATCCGCCGCGCGGCTTCGGCTTCGTGATGGGTGTCGCGTCGGGGGTGACGAGCCAGATCGCCCATGCGGGCCAGCCGCCCTTCCAGATTTACGTGCTCCCCAAGCGACTGCCGCGCGACACGCTGGTGGGCACGACCGCCATCTATTTCGCGTCGCTCAACTGGATCAAGCTGCCGGCCTATCTCGCGCTGGGCCAGTTCACGCCTGCGCATCTGACGGCCAGCCTGGTGCTGCTGCCGCTGGCGGTGGCCGCCACCTTCGCCGGGGTGTGGCTGGTCCGCCGCGTCGACCCCGCGCGCTTCTACACGGCGATCTACGTGCTGATGCTGCTGATCGGCCTCAAGCTGACCTATGACGGGCTGGCCTGAGTCGCGAGCGGATCAGGAGGCGGTGCGGGCATGCTTTCCACCGTAGAGCCGGCCCAGATAGCTGGTGACGCGCTGCATGTCTTGCGACGCCGCGAGCGCGGTGTCGGGGCAGCAGGGCAGCGGGCCGTCGGCCGCGCCGGTCGCGCGCAGCTCGACCTTGCGGCTCAACTCCTCGAGATCGGCGCGGCTGAGCACGTTCTTCTCGCGCAGCAGGCAGAGCAGGCTCTGCAGGATGATGAGGCTCTCGTCGCCGGAGTCGACGGCGGGTTGGTGGGCGGATGCCATGATCGCTCTCCTTATATCTTAAGGAGAAACTACGCCGATTCGCGGCGTCCGCAAGCCGTCAGTTCAACCCGCCTCCCAGCGAGCGGTAGAGCTCGACCAGATTGTTGGCGCGCGTCAGCCTGGTGGTGACGAGCTGCTGCTGCGCCGCATAAGCCGTCCGCTGCGCGTCGAGCGCGGTAATGAAGTTGGTAACGCCGACGCGGTAGCGCGCGTCCGACAGCCGCGACGCGACCAGCGCGGATTCGGCGCGCGCGGACTGGGCCGCCACCTGCTCCGCGATCGTGCCGCGCTGGGCGAGCGCGTCGGCGACCTCGCGAAAGGCCACCTGGATCGTGCGTTCATAGGTGGCCACGGCGCCTTGGCGCGTCGCCTCGGACAAACGCACGTTGGAGCGGGCCGCGCCGCCGTCGAACAAGGGCAGCGTGATGCCGGGCGCCGCCGAATAGATGAACCCGCCCGCGCCGAACAGCCCGGTCAGCGCGCTGCTGATCGTACCCAGGCTGGCGGTGAGCGAGATGTTGGGAAACAATGCCGCGCGTGCCGCGCCGATATTGGCGTTTTCCGCGATCAGCCGATGCTCCGCCTGGAGCACGTCGGGACGGCGCAGCAGCACCGCCGATGAGAGCCCCGTCGGAAGCGCCGTCAGCGTGGCCTGTCCTTCGCCCAGTCCGGCCGGCAGCAGTTCGACCGGGACCGGCGCCCCGACCAGCAGGTCCAGCGCGTTGCGGTCCCGCGCGATCCGCGTCTCCGCCACCGCGATGTCGTTGCGGGCCGCCTGGTAGTTGGTATCGGCTTGGCGGGCCTCCAGCTCGGACGCGACGCCGACGCGGAACTGCGCCTGGGTCAGGGTGCGCGTCTGCTCGAAGGCGCGGAGCGTGTCGCGCGACAGGCGGAGCTGGTCCTGGTCGGAGGCGAGCGTCAGCCAGGCGGTCGCGATCTCGGCGATCAGGCTGATGCGGGTGGCGCGGCGGGCCTCCTCCGTGGCGAAATATTGCTGGAGCGCGGCGCGGCTCAGATTGCGGACGCGGCCGAACAGGTCGAGTTCGAACGCCGAGAAGCCCGCGGTCAGCGAATAGAATTCGAGGTTGGAGGACGTGGTTCCGACGCCGGCACCTACCCCGGTCCCGACCCCACCGGCCGCTCCCCCGGCGCCCCCCGCGCCGCCGGCGCCGAACGCGTTGTTGGTGTAGGTCGCCGATCCGCTCAGCCCGGTGCTGGGCACCTGCTCGGCACGCTGGATGCGATAGCGTTCGCGGGCCTGGAGGACGTTGGCGGCGGCGACCCGCAAGTCGCGATTATTCTCCAGCCCGCGCGCGATCACCTGGCGCAGACGATCCTCGGTGAAGAAGTCGCGCCAGCCGATCGCCGACACGTCGGGCGCGTCGGTCGCGGCCGGCGGATAGATGCCGCCTTGGGGCAGCGTCGCGGGCACCGCGCCCGCCGGACGGACATAGGTGGGCGCTAGGTTGCAGCCGGCGAGCAGGGTCGTGCCTGCCAGCGCGAGGAGGAGGGAGGAACGGGTCATCGGATCAGGCCCCTTGCGGCGCGGGGCGCCCATGCGGATCGTCGGGCAGCGCGGGATCGGCCTTTCCGCCCCGGCCGAACAGCCGCATCACCACCACGAAGAACATCGGCACGAAGAAGATGGCGAGCACGGTCGCGGACAGCATCCCGCCCACGACCGCGCGGCCGATGGCGTTCTGCCCGCCCGCGCCGGCGCCCGTCGAGAGCGCGAGCGGCAGCACCCCGAAAACGAAGGCGAGGCTGGTCATCAGGATCGGCCGGAGCCGGAGCTTGGCGGCCTCCACCGCGGCGTCAAAGGCGTTCATGCCTTCGCGCATCCGCTCCTCGGCGAATTCGACGATCAGGATCGCGTTCTTGGCGGACACGCCGATCGTCGTGATGAGCCCGACCTGGAGGTAGATGTCGTTGTTGAGCCCCGTCAGCGTCGCCGCGAGCACCGCGCCGAGGATGCCCAGCGGCACCACCAGCAGCACCGACACGGGCACCGACCAGCTCTCGTACAGCGCGGCCAGGCAGAGGAACACGAGCACCAGCGACAGGGCATAGAGCGCCGGCGCCTGCCCGCCCGACAATACTTCCTCGAAACTGAGCCCGGTCCATTCCAGGTTCGTGCCCGGCGGCAGCTTGGTGTGAAGCTCCTCCATCGCGCGCAGCGCGTCGCCCGACGAATAGCCGGGTCCGGGGATGCCGAGCAGCTCCATCGCGGGCGAGCCGTTATAGCGCGTGATCTGCACTGGCGCATTCTCCCAGCGCATCGTGGCGAAGGCGGTGAAGGGCACCATCGCGCCGCCCTGGCCGCGCACGAACAGGCTGCCGATATCCTCGGGTTTCTGGCGATAGGACTGGTCCGCCTGGAGATAGACGCGCTTCACGCGACCCCGGTCGATGAAGTCGTTGACGTACGCGCCGCCCCAGGCGGTGGAGATGGTCTGGTTCACCTGGGCCAGATCGACCCCGAGCGCGCGCGCCTTGTCCTGGTCAATCTCGACCTTGAGCTGGGGCGCGTCGTCGAGCGCGTTGGGCCGGACCTGCGCCACGCGCGGCTCGCCCTGCGACATGCCGAGCATCTGGTTGCGCGCGGCGAGCAGTCGCTGATAGCCGATCCCGGTCTCGTCGACGATCTGGAGGTCGAAGCCGGTGGCGTTGCCCAGCTCGGCGACGGCCGGCGGCACGATCGCGAAGATCAGCCCGTCGGTATATTGGCTGAACACCCCCATGGCGCGGCCGACGATGCCGGGCGCGCGGTTCTCGGCGCCGTCGCGTTCCTCCCAGTCCTTGAGGGGCACGAAGGCGATGCCGCTATTCTGCCCCTGGCCCGCGAAGCTGAAGCCGTTGACGGTGAACACGCCGCGGACATTGGCCGCCTCGGTCTTCAGGAAATGGTCGCGGACGATCTGCAAACCGCGCTCGGTGCGGGTGGCGGTCGAGCCCGACGGGCCCTGGACGAGCGCGATCACATAGCCCTGATCCTCGTCGGGCAGGAAGCTGGACGGCAGGCGGTAGAACATCACGCCCATGACGCCCACGATCAGCGCGTAGAGTACCAGCGACCGTTTCCAGTTGCGCGCGGTCGCCCGTACGCCGCGCTCGTAGCGACGCTGGCCGGCGTCGAACTTGCGGTTGAACCAGCGAAAGAACCGCGCGAGCGGGCCGGTGCCCTCGGGCTTGTCGGCCCGGTGCGGTTTCAGGATCGTCGCGCACAGGGCCGGCGTCAGGATGATCGCCACCGCGACCGACAGCGCCATGGCCGATGCGATGGTGATCGAGAATTGGCGATAGATGACCCCGGTCGACCCGGCGAAGAAGGCCATGGGCAGGAACACCGCGATCAGCACCACCGCGATGCCGATCAGGGCGCCGGTGATCTCGTCCATCGACTTGCGCGCCGCGTCCTTGGGACTGAGTCCCTCGGTGACGATCAGCCGCTCGACATTCTCGACCACCACGATCGCATCGTCGACGAGCAGCCCGATCGCCAGCACCAGCCCGAACAGGGTCAGCGTGTTGATCGAGAAACCGGCCATCGACAGGATCGCGAAGGTGCCCAGGATGACGACGGGCACCGCGATCGTCGGAATCAGCGTCGCGCGCCAATTCTGGAGGAACAGGAACATCACCAGGAAGACGAGGATCACCGCCTCGACCAGCGTCTCCACCACCTGTTCGACCGACAGCCGCACGAAGGGCGCGGTGTCGTAGGGGTAGACGACCTTCACATCGGGGGGAAAGGTGGCGGCGATCTGGTCGACGCGTGCCTTGACCGCCTCTACGGTCGTCAGCGCGTTGGCGCCCGGTGCGAGGTAGAGCGCGATGCCGCTGGCGGGCTTGCCGTTCCAGCGCGATTCGGAGCCGTAATTCTCCGCGCCGATCTCGACGCGCGCGACGTCGCGCAGGCGGACGATCGAGCCGTCGGCCGCGGATTTCAGCCGGATCGCGCCGAACTGCTCGGGCGTCTGCAGCCGCGACTGGACCGATACGGTGGCGTTGAGCATCTGCTCGCCGGGCGCGGGCAGCGCGCCAAGCTGGCCCGCGGAGACCTGTGCATTCTGCGCGAGCACCGCCCCGCTGATATCCGACATGGCGAGCTGGAAGCTGCTCAGCTTCACCGGATCGACCCAGATGCGCATGGCATATTGCGCGCCGAAGAGCTGGATGTTGCCCACGCCATTGACGCGGCTGAGCGGGTCCTGGAGCCGCGACGCGACATAATCGGCCAGGTCGGTGCCGTCGTGGCTGCCGTCCTCGGAGTACAGGCCCACGATCACCAGAAAATTGGCCGAGGATTTGGTGACCAGCAGCCCCTGCTGCTGCACTTCCTGGGGAAGCAGCGGGGTCGCCGCCTGCAGCTTGTTCTGCACCTGCACCTGGGCAATGTCGGGATCGGTGCCCTGTTCGAAGGTGACGGTGATCGTCACCTGTCCCGCCGAGCTGGACGAGGACGAGAAATAGCGAAGGTTGTCGATGCCCTTGAGCTGCTGCTCGATGATCTGCGTCGTCGTGGTCGCCAGCGTCTCGGCGTCGGCGCCCGGATAGGTGGCGGTGATCGCGACGGCGGGCGAGGCGATGGCGGGGAACTGCGCGATCGGCAGCGACCGGATCGCCAGCACGCCGGCCAGCATCAGGAAGATCGCCAGCACCCAGGCGAAGATCGGACGGTCGATGAAATAGCGGGCCATGGGGGTTACTTCGCCTGGCCGGCGGGGGCCGGAGCCGTGGCCGCGGGCTTGTCCGACCAGGGCCGACCGCGCACGGGCATTCCCGGGCGCAGCATCATCGCGCCTTCGACGATCACGCGGTCGCCGGGCAGTACCCCCCCGGTCACGATCCAGTTCGCGCCTTGGGTGCGGTTCGTCTGGATCACGCGCGGCTCGGCCCGATCGCCCCGGCCGATCACCATCACGGTCGCGCGCCCGCGCTCGTCGCGGGTCACCGCACGTTGCGGCACCAGGATGGCGCGACCCTGGACGCCCTCGACCAGCTCGGCACGGACGAACATGCCGGGCAGCAACAGGCCGTTGGGATTGGTGAACAGCGCGCGGATCGTCTGCGATCCCGTCGCGGGGTCGACCGTCACGTCGGCGAAGCGGAGCATTCCTTCCTGGGGGTAGACGGAACCGGTCTCGAGCCGCAGCCGAACGCGCGCCGCGCCGCCGCCGCGCGACAGGCTACCCGCCACGATCTGCTCGCGGAGGCGCAGCAGGTCGGCGCTAGACTGCTGGATGTCGACATAGACCGGGTCGAGGCGCTGGATCGTCGCCAGCGGCTCGGCCTGCGCGGCGCTGACGAGCGCGCCGGTGGTGAAGGTGGATCGCCCGATCCGCCCGGAGATGGGCGCGGTGACGGTGGTGCGGGCGAGGTCGATCTGCGCGGTCCGCAGCGCCGCATTCTGGGCCGCGACATCGGCCTGCGCCTGATTCGACGCGGTGAGCGCGTTCTCATATTCCTGACGCGAGATGGCGTTCAGCTTTACGAGCTCGCCATAACGCCGCGCCAGCGCCGCGTTGGACGCGATGCCGGCGCGGGCACGCGCGAGCGCGGCGCGCGCGCTCGCCACCTGCGCCTCGTACGGCGCGGGGTCGATGCGGTAGAGCGGCTGGCCCTGGCGCACGAAATCGCCCTCGGTAAACAAGCGCGCGCGGACCAGCCCGTTGACCTGCGGGCGCACCTCCGACGTCTCGAACGCGGCGGTGCGGCCGGGCAGCTCGGTCGTCAGCGTGACCGGCTCCTCGCGCAAGGTCACGAAACCGACGGGCATCGGCCCGGGCGGTCCTTTCTGCTGCGCCTGCTCGCTACCCTGGCCGCAGGCGGCGAGCGCCAGCAGGAGCAAGGCCAAGCCCGCGCGCGTGCCGACCCGTTTGCCCGGTCCCTTGCCCAATCTCTTGAACGTCATGCCTGCTTCCGATAAGCGAGAATTGTGAGTGAACGATCACTCACAATTGCTGCTACTGCGAAGTGAGGAGCATCGTCAAGCGTTGTCCGTCAGGGAACACTGAATGAAGCAGGACGAGAAATGCGGCGCCGAACCGCCCAGTCGCGCCGATCTGCGGCGGCGCAAGCTGATCGAGACCGCGCGTAAACTGTTCGTGGAAAATGGTTTTCACGCGACCGGCATCGCCCAGATCGCGCGTGAATCCGGCATCGCGGTGGGGCAAATCTATCGCGATTTCTCCTCCAAGGAAGAAATCGTCGCGGCTCTGGTCGAGGAGGATTGCAGGCATTTCATGGCCGCCGAGGCGCTGGACGCGGCGATTCGCGACGGCGACCGGGAGCGGGTCTTCGCGTGGCTCCACCATTTCGTCGAACCCGACGACGATCCGAGCGGGGGCCGATTATTCGCCGAGATTGTCGCCGAGTCGTCGCGCAACGAGCGGGTCGCGGCGATCTTCGCGTCGATCCACGACCGATTGCGCGCGAACCTGCTGGTCGCGCTCACGCTGCTCGCGCCCGGCGAGGCACGGGCCGAACGGCGAGCGGTGGTGGCGGACGGGATCATGACCGTCTCGCTCGGAATGCTTCATCATCAGTTGATGCGACCCGACATGGACCTCGCCCCGCTCATCCTGGCCCTGCGCAACATCATCGACGAGCAGATCGCCGCGCTCAACGCCGCGGAAGACCCGGCCGCCATTGTCCCCGGCGACCGGATCGGCTGAACGGCGGAGGGCTTCTTCGTCGCGGCGCCCCGACCTTTCGCCCGATCGAGCGCCGTGCGGTCGCGCGCGACCCGTCCAGTGTCGCCCGGCTGGTCGGGACATAGGCGATCCAGGGGTTCGGTGCCTTCACGATCAGCCGCGCGGTGGACACGACCGCCGCCGCGCTCACCCGGTCGTTTCGCGAAGGCATAACCGAGTGCCTATACCCCGCCTCGGCGACCGAATTGCTCATCATCTCGCAGGATTTGCGGGTCGTTCTTTTCCCTAAACCGGGTCCGACGCATGGTCGCAGGCTTCTTAGCATGATGGCGGGCGCTGGCCGACCGGACGCCGCAAAACCATCTCCCTATCGTTGTCGCGGACGGGATCGCGCCGGACCTGGCGGGCTCCGTCGCGCGTACCCACGACAGCCAGGAGATCCGGCCGATGGGCATAGGCAGGCGGGAATTGCGACGCATGGTCCTTTTGCGCGTCCGCGAAACGCATATACCGGGGTAGCGACGTGTCGCAGCCCGCCCCGCCACTATCTGATTCGCTGGAGCCCCGTTCATGAAGACCCGCGCCGCCGTCGCGTTCGAGGCCAAGCGCCCGCTGGAGGTCGTCGAGCTCGACTTGGAGGGCCCGCGGGCAGGCGAGGTGCTCGTCGAGATCATGGCGACGGGCATCTGCCATACGGACGCGTACACGCTGGACGGGCTCGACTCCGAGGGGCTGTTCCCCAGCGTCCTGGGCCATGAAGGCGCCGGCGTGGTGCGGGAGGTCGGCACGGGCGTGACCTCGGTCGCGGTCGGCGACCATGTGATCCCGCTCTACACCCCAGAATGCCGCCAATGCAGGTCGTGCCTGAGCGGCAAGACGAACCTGTGCACCGCGATCCGCGCGACGCAGGGGAAAGGGCTGATGCCCGACGGCACCACGCGGTTCAGCCACAAGGGTCAGCCGATCTTCCATTATATGGGCTGCTCGACCTTCTCGAACTTCACCGTCCTCCCCGAGATCGCGGTGGCGAAGATCCGCCCCGACGCGCCGTTCAAGACGAGCTGCTATATCGGTTGCGGGGTGACGACGGGGGTCGGCGCGGTGGTCAACACCGCTAAGGTCGCGGTCGGCGACACGGTGATCGTGTTCGGACTGGGCGGCATTGGCCTGAACGTCCTCCAGGGCGCGCGGCTGGCGGGCGCGGGTATGATCGTGGGCGTCGACATCAATCCCGACCGCGAGGTATGGGGCAAGCGTTTCGGGATGACGCACTTCGTCGATCCCAAGACCGTCGCCGGCGACATCGTCGAGCATCTGGTGGCGCTGACCGATGGCGGCGCGGACTATACGTTCGACTGCACCGGCAACACCGACGTGATGCGCCAAGCGCTGGAGGCCTGCCACCGGGGCTGGGGCACGTCGATCATCATCGGCGTCGCCGAAGCGGGCCGGGAGATCGCGACGCGCCCGTTCCAGCTCGTCACCGGGCGCAACTGGCGCGGCACCGCGTTCGGGGGCGCCAAGGGCCGCACCGACGTGCCGAAGATCGTGGACTGGTACATGACCGGCAAAATCGAGATCGACCCGATGATCACCCATGTCCTCTCGCTCGACGAGATCAACAAAGGCTTCGACCTGATGCACGCCGGTGAGAGCATCCGCAGCGTCGTGGTCTATTGATGGCGCGGATCGTGGTGGCGCCCTGCCCCGATTATCGTTCGACGAGAACGACCTGCCCGGCGGCTCCGGCCATCGCACCGCGACATCCAGGCTGTCGTGCCAATTGGCGGCCGGAGCTGCTAGCGACGGCCTGCGCGTGACGATCGCGCCCGAGGACTAGGCGGAAACAACGGCATGACCGAAGCACGATATGACATCCTGATCGTCGGCGCCGGCCATGCCGGCGCGCAGGCGGCGGTGGCGCTGCGCCAGCGTGGTCATGCGGGCAGCATCGCGCTGCTCGGCGACGAAGCCGAGCTGCCCTATGAACGCCCGCCCCTTTCCAAGGAATATCTGGCGGGCGACAAGCCGTTCGAGCGGCTGCTGATCCGTCCGCCCAGCTTCTGGACGGACCGCGACATCGCGCTCCTGCCCGGACGCACGGTGGTCGCGGTCGATCCCGCCGGTCGCGCCGTGACGCACCTTGACGGCGATCGCATCGGCTATGGCGCGCTGGTCTGGGCGACGGGCGGCAGCCCCCGGCGGCTCGCCTGTTCGGGGCACGACCTGCGCGGGGTCCACGGCGTCCGCAACCGCGCCGATGTCGATCGCATGATCGCCGAACTGCCGGGCGTCACCCGCGTGGTCGTGATCGGCGGCGGCTATATCGGGCTGGAGGCGGCGGCAGTGCTGACGAAGCTCGGCAAGGCGGTGACGGTGCTGGAGGCACAGGACCGCGTCCTCGCGCGCGTCGCGGGCGAGCCGCTGTCGCGCTTCTTCGAAGGCGAACACCGGGCGCGGGGAGTCGACCTGCGCACCGGGGTGGCGGTCGAGTGCATCGAGGCGCGCGACGGCGCGGCATGCGGCGTACGCCTGGCGGATGGCGGCGTGCTGCCGTGCGAGATGGTGATCGTCGGCATCGGCATCATCCCCGCCACCGATCCGCTGATCACGGCGGGGGCGGCGGGGGGCAACGGCGTCGCGGTCGATGCGCTGTGCCGGACCAGCCTGCCCGACATCTATGCGATCGGTGACTGCGCCGCGCACGTCAACGCCTTCGCCGATGGCGCGACCATTCGCCTGGAATCCGTGCAGAACGCCAACGACCAGGCCAATGTCGTCGCCAAGGCGCTGACCGGCACGCCCGAGCCCTATGACGCGGTGCCCTGGTTCTGGTCGAACCAATATGACCTGAAGCTCCAGACGGTCGGGCTGTCCACCGGCCATGATCGGATCGTCCTGCGCGGCGATCCCGCGACGCGCAGCTTTTCGGTCCTGTACCTGAAGGACGGCGCCGTGCGCGCGCTCGACTGCGTCAACGCGACGCGCGACTATGTCCAAGGCCGCGCGCTCGTGGTCGGCCGCCGCGTCCTCGATCCCGCCCGGCTCGCCGACGCGTCGGTGCCGCTCAAGGAAGTGGCGGCGGGCTGAAGAAGCGGCGGCCGTTCACCGCCGCCCGCGCGTTCAGCTTTCGGGGTGCCAGACCAGCAGGCCGCCCTCGCCCCGCCTTCCCGTTCCGGCCGAGCCGACCGGCTCACTCCGCCCGTCGGTCAGCCAAGCGATCGTGGCCGCGTCCTCGGGCGGCACCCGCGCCAGAAAGCGGGCGCCGGCCGGATTGCGCGCGACGATCGCGCCCGCGCTGGGCGCACCCGTCCGGTCGTAGAGGACGGTATAGGTTTCGATCGTCCCCGGTCCTGCATAATCCTCGTCGACGGGCGGCACCGGCCCGCGCAGCGCGTCGGCCCGCGCCTGGACGTCGAAGGTGCGCGGGAAACCCGTGCCCGGCAGCGGCGCGCGCGACAGGATGATGGCGTGATTATGCGTCGCGAAGCCGCCATTGCCGAACAACAGCCCGTGCCCCCCGCCCCCACGCAGCCGCTCCACCATCGCGGCGACCGCGTGGCTCATATAATTGCCGATCGGCCCGCCCCCGAAGGTCAGCCCGCCGACGACGCTCGCCGCGCGATCCTCCGGCCAGCCGATCACCCGCCGTGCCATTTTGGGCACGCAGGGAAAGCAGGAGTAGAGCTCGGCCCAGTCCAGATCCTCCACCGTCAGCCCGTTACCCGCGAGCGTCCGCTCGAGCGACACGCGCATCCCGGCCGAGGCGGTATAGCCGTCGCGCGCCAACACGTCGTCGGGCTCGTGCGCCGCCGCGCCATGGCCGACGAAGACCATCCGGTCCTCCGCCATCATGCGTCGCGCCCGCGCGCGCTCGAGGCTGGTGACGATAAACCCCGCGCCCTGGTTGACGGAGGAATTGGCGACCATCAGCTTGGTGTAGGGAAAGGCGATCGGCCGGTTGTCCGCCGACGGTGTGACGATCTCGGCGGGGCTGCGCGGCGTGCGGAGCCAGGCGTTCGGATTGTCGGCCGCCACCTCGGAGAAGAGCGACCAGATGCGGCCGCTCTCTCCTTGCGCGTCGGCGAGCGTCTGGCCCCAGGCCGCGCGCGTCGCATTCTCGTAGAGCGGATACACGTCCACCGGCGCGGTCAGCCCGTAACGCTGGCGGTAGTCCGGCGCGCGCCCGCGGTGGCGCGTGCGCATCGCATTGTGATCCGCCTCGCCTCCGCCCGCGCCCGCCGCCGCACGCCTGGCGGCAGTGCGGAGCGCTTCGCCGCCGACCACCGCCGCGACGGCCGACTCGCCCGCGCCGATGCGGTTGGCGGCCTGGTTCAGCAGCAGCACCGGGCTGTCGCCCATCGGCATCGCGGTCTGGAACCGGTGCGCGGGCGCGGTGCCGAGCATCGCCGCCAGCGCGTCGACCACGGGATTGAGCGCGCGGAACGACAGCTGGTCAACGACCGCCAGCGAGTCGAGCGCGCCTAGCCATCCGCCCCCGCCATCGGCGTCGGCCGCGCGCAGGGCGTCCGCCATCAGCGCCACCGGGTCGAGCGCGGCGAACGGGTCCGCCGTCCGGTCCTCGACCTGACCCACCCCGATGATAACGGGCGTGCGCGCGGGGTCCGTCATTCGCCCGTCTGCATCGCGCCCGCCGCGACCAGCGCGGCGATCTCGTCGGCCGCAAAGCCTATCCCCGCCAGGATCGACGCGCTGTGCTCGCCCGCCTGGGGCGCGCGGACCATCGGGTCGCGCGGGCTGTCGCTCAGGGTCAGCGGCGCCCCGACAATCGGCGCGGGCGCGGCGGTGCCGGGATAGCGCACCTGCTCGACAAAGCCCGACGCCTGGACCTGGGGATGCGCCATGACCTGTGACGGCGCGAGCACCGGCCCCGCCGGTATCCGCGCCGCGCCCAGCGCCTCCATCGCCGCCTCTGTCGTGCGACCCAGGCACCAGGCCGCCATCCGCTCGCTCAGCGCCACGCCATTGTCGCCGCGCGCCATGTCGTCGGCGTAAAGCGGATCGTCGATCAACTCAGGGGCGCCCACCAGCTTCGCCCAGCGCGCGAAGATCGGATTGCTGACGATCTGGGTGATGATCCACCCATCGCTGGTGCGGAACATGTCGGTCGGGCCGGAGCCGAAGCTGCGATTGCCCATCGGCGTCCGTTCCACGCCGTTGAGCGCGTGATCGATGCTCAAGGCGTTCGCCATCGCGGTCGCGGTGCCCAGCAGCGATCCCGACACCTGCTGCCCCCGCCCCGTCCGGTCGCGTTCGCGCAGCGCCAGCATCGCCCCAAACGCGCAGTGAAGCGCGGTGCCGAAATCGACGTAATTGACCTGCGCGCGATAGGGCTGGTCGGGCGTGCCCGTCAGCCACGGAACACCCGACATCGCCTGCCCCACCGCGTCGAAGCCGACCCGCCCCGCCATCGGCCCCGCCTCGCCGAACGCGGTCGCCGTGACCAGGATGATGTTGGGCTTGATCGCCCGCAGCGAGGCCAAGTCGAGCCCCGCCTTGGCGAGCGCGTCGGCGGGCATGTTGGCGACGACGATATCGGCGGTCGCGACCAGCCGGCGAACGATTGCGCGGCCGCCCTCGCTCCCCAGCGACAAGGCCAGCGACTTCTTGTTGCGGTTCATCTGCAGGAACCCGGCACCCGCGCCGTCCTCCGCGACGGGCACCGGGAACCGATCCTCGTTGCCGCCGATCCGCTCCACCCGGATCACCTCCGCGCCGTAATCGCCGAGCAGGGCGGCGCAGTACGGGCCGGCGATGTAGCGCCCGAAATCGAGCACGCGGACGCCGTCGAGTGGCTTCATGCCGTTCCTGTCCCCTGCGCGGCGATGATGCCGGTCGCGTCCTGTTAGCCGTGCCGCGACCGCGCTGTACAGGGTCGGTGCGCCCCGCCGCGCTTGGTCTGGGCAAGCGCGCGCCCATATCGGGCGCATGACATCGCGCGGCCTGCTCATCCTTCCCTTCGCGCTGCTCGCCTGCGGTCAGGCACCCGCCGGGCGGGAGGCCACCCAAGTCGGAGCCCAGACACCCGTCGCGACGACCGGGCTGAATTCGGCGGCCATGGCGGGCACCGTCGCCGCCGCGTCGCGGCTCCCGCGCCTGCGCTCGCTGGTGGTAATGCGCGACGGCCGGACCCTGGCCGAACATCGCTTCAACGGCGGGCCCGCGCTCGACCGGCCGGTGAACATCAAGTCCGCGTCGAAATCCGTCATCTCCGCTCTGGTCGGCATCGCCATCGAACGCGGAGTGCTGAAGGGTGTCGACCAGCCGATCCTGTCGGTGCTCGGCCCGGACGCGCCCGCGCGCGCCGATCCGCGGCTGGCGCGGGTCACGGTGGGCAATCTGCTGTCGATGCAGGCTGGGCTGGAGCGGACATCGGGCGAGAATTACGGGCGCTGGGTGTCGAGCCCCAATTGGGTCCGCTTCGCCCTGTCGCGTCCTTTTGCCAGCGAGCCCGGCGGGGCGATGCTCTATTCGACCGGCAGCACGCATCTGTTGTCGGCGATGCTGACCCGCGCGTCGGGGCGGAGCACCCATGCGCTGGCGCAGGACTGGCTGGCGCAGCCGCTGGGCATCGCCATTCCGCCTTGGCCGCGCGATCCGCAGGGCGTGTATTTCGGCGGCAACGACATGCTGATGAGCCCGCGCGCGCTCGCCCGGTTCGGCGAGCTCTACCGGTCGGGCGGCGTCGTGGACGGTCGGCGCATATTGCCGGCGTCGTGGATCGCGGCCAGCTGGACGCCGCGCACCGTATCGTCCTGGAGCGGGGGCAATTACGGCTATGGCTGGTTCATCGGCGACGCGCGCGGGCATCCGGTGCGTTTCGCCTGGGGCTATGGCGGACAGATGCTCTATGTCGTTCCCGATCTTCGCCTCACCGTGGTGATGACCTCCGACGCGACCGGCGCGCGCGACACGGGCCACATCGCCGCGCTCCACGCGTTGCTGGCCGACGGGATCGTCCCCGCGGCGAAAAAGGGCGGGCCGCCCGCTCCTCGATAACGCGGCGACTACGATAGCCCGTTCATCCTGGGGCAGGATCGGGTAAGGCAGGAAGCGATCTCACGCGCGAACAGGGCCCCATCGAATGAAGACCACCGACCACCGGCGCAATCCGACCCGTTATCGCGTGGCCCCTTGGATGCTGGGCGCGTTGTTGATCGGCGCTCCGGCGGGGGCGCAGCAGTTCGTCCCGGCGCCCGCCGTCGCGCCGGTCGCGGAGCCCAGGCTCGCGCCGCCGGTCGCCCTGCCGCGCCTGTCCGAGGCGCAGGCCCGGCAATTGGCCGACCTGCTCGCCGCCGACGCGCTGACCCAAGGGTTGCGCGAGGATGCCGCTCCGCAGCCGGCGATTCTCGACAATGACGCGCTGGTCCGCGCGGCGCTCGACCATGCGCATGCGGTTCATGCCGGGCGGCTGGACGTCGCCGATTTCCAGCGCGGCTGGGGCATCAAGCCGCAGCCCTATGACCCCCTTCCCGCCTTTGCTGACGCGGTGAAGCGCGACCGGCTGACCGCCTGGGCCGCCTCGCTGCCGCCGCCCTATGCGGGCTATGACGCGCTCGTCGCCGGGCTCGCCCGCTATCGCACGATCGCGACGGCGGGCGGATGGCCGACGCTGTCGGGCGCCGGGGAGCTCAAATTCGGCGCGAGCGGCCCCGCGGTGGCGGCGATACGCCGACGGCTGGCGATCGAGGACGCGCAAGTCGCCCCCGGCGATCGCTACGACCTGGCGCTCGTCGAGGCGGTACGCCGCGCGCAACGCCGCTACGGCCTCAACCCCACCGGCCTGGTCGGCCCGCAGACCGCCGCCGCGCTCAATGTGCCGGTCGGCGCGCGCGTCCGCCAGATCATGGCCAATATGGAGCGCTGGCGCTGGCTGCCCGCGCGGCTGGAACAGCGGCGCGTCCAGGTGAACATCGCCGCCGCCGTGCTGACGGTGTTCGACGGCGACGCCCCCGTCATGTCGATGAAGGCGGTGACCGGCCGTCCCGCCAACGAGACGCCGATGCTGGTGTCGAGCATCCACAGCGTCGTCCTGAACCCGCCCTGGAACGTCCCCTCCTCGATCGCCAATGGCGAGCTCTGGCCCAAGGAGCGCGCCAGCCCGGGCTATCTGAAACGCAACGGATTCCGCGTGATCGACACTGGTGGTGGCGGCAAGCGGCTCCAGCAATCATCCGAACGCAGCGCGCTGGGCCGGTACAAGTTCGATTTCGCCAACGACTTCGCCGTCTATCTCCACGACACGCCCGCCCAGGCCGGCTTTTCGCGCTTCGACCGGCTTGCCAGCCATGGCTGCGTCCGGCTGGAAAAGCCCGGCGACCTCGCCAAGCTGCTCATGAAGACCACGCCGGAATGGACGCCCGAGGCGATCGACGCGACCGTGGCGGCGGGCAAGACGGTGCGTGCCAAGCTGGCCGACCCGGTCGCGGTTTATCTGCTCTACTGGACCGCCTTTGCGGGGGCGAACGGGCAGGTCGGTTTCCGCGACGATCCGTATCGCTGGGACGAAACGCTGGCGAGCAAGGTCGAGGCGCGATCCGCGCGCCAGCTGGTCGCCGTCAAGTGAAGGGAATGACGATGAAGAACAATTATCCGCCCCGCCTGATACTCGCCGCCATGCTCGCGATCGGGGGACTCGGTGCCTGCTCGCGATCGGAGCCCGAACCTGAATTCGCTCCCGAGACCGAACGTGACTCGGGCGTGACCATGAATCTGCCCGGCGTGGAACCGTCCGCTCCCGCGACTCCGCTGCCCGCCGAGACGGACGGCAATGCCGCGGCCGAAGTTCCGCCCGAGACGGCCACCTTGCCCGACGAACAGATGCTCGACGACGCGTCCGCGACCGGCATGACGGCGCGCGCGTCGCGCGGCGAGGAGGCCGCGCCCGACGAAGCCCCGGTCGCCAACGCCGAAGCCGAGTGAGGTGAACCGATCGGCCGGTCAGCGCGCCGTCGCTGACCGGTCACGCGTCGGCGTCAGTAATCCGCCACGGGCCAGCCATCCGCGCCCCAGCTCACCGGCGCGACGCGCAACGTGGGGACGCCCCGGTTCTGCTTATCGTATGCGTGATAGACGACGTAATCCTTGCCTCCGTCGCGCAGGAAGCCGGGATGGCCGGGACCCCGGAAGCGCTGCTTTTCTTGCAGGTCGGCGCGCAGGAAGATGCTTCCGCCCCCGTTCATCAGCGTGCTGCCGTCCTTGCCGAGATACGGCCCGGTGATCGCCTTGGACCGGCCGACGACGGTGTAATAGGTGCTGTTCGCGCCCTTGCAGCAATAGTCGTACGAAACGAATTGGTAGTAATAGCCGCCGTGATCGACGATGAACGGCGCCTCGACCGGCGCCGGACCGCCGGCGGGCGCGGGACGGCGCGCGATCGCATGGGGCCGCGCCTTGAGGTCGGCGACCTTGCCTGTCCTGGGGTCGAGCGCGAACAGCTTGATCCCCGTCCAGAAGCTGCCCAGCGCCAGCCAATGCCGGCCGTCTCGGTCGCGCACGAAGTTGGGATCGATCGCGTTGAAGTCGTCGCGCTCGGTCGAGGCGACGACCAGCCCCTCGTCCCGCCACCCATAGCCGGGCGCCTTGGGATCGAGCGTCGGACTGGTGAACAGCCCGATCGCCGACCGGTTCGACCCGAAGGTCGACACCGAATAATATAACCGCCAGCGCCCGTTCACGAAGGAGATGTCGGGCGCCCACATGCCCTCCGACCCCGGCACCGCCTTGTTCGCCCAGCCGGGCAGGGTCACGGGCAACGGGCCCGCATCCTTCCAGGTCACCAGGTCCCTGGAGGTGCGGAGCCGGACGGGAGTGCCGGTGTGGAATACGTAGAAGGTGTCGCCCTCGCGCGCGATCACCGGGTCGTGGGTCGGGGTCAAATCGCCGGTCAGCCTGGCGTTGAGCGCGCCCTTTTCGGTCGTGGGCGGGGTGGACTGGGCAATCGCCGCGGTGGCGAGCGTCGCCGCGACCAGCGTCAGCACCGAACGGGTGATCATCAGCGCAGCTCCAGCATGACGACGGATTTGGCGGGCAGTGTCACGGTCAGCCGCCCGCCGGCGATGCTCGCGCCGGTGAACGCGGCCGGCGCAACCGCGGGCGCCGCGCCGAAATCGTTGCGGGCGTTGATCGCCGCCCCGGTCAGGACGCGGCCCGTCACCCCGGTCGCCATCGCGCCCGTCACCGTCGTCGACACGGTGACGGCGCGGTTAGGGTCGAGATTGGCGAGCCCGACATGGACCCGCCCGTCCTTGCCGCGCACCGCCGAGGCGCTTACGGCGGGCATCACCCAGCGGTCCTTATTGTACCAGGGCGACTTGATCTCCACCGGCAGGACGGTCCCGTCCATATAGGGCTTGTACATCTCGAACACGTGATAGGTCGGCGTCAGCACCATGCGCGGCCCGTCGGTCAGCACCATCGCCTGGAGCACGTTCACCATCTGCGCGATCGCGGTCATCTTCACCCGGTCGGCATGGCGCGCGAAGATGTTGAGGTTGACCGCGGCGACCAGCGCGTCGCGCAACGTATTGCCCTGGCGCAGGAAACCCGGATTGGTGCCCGGATCGCCCGCATACCAGGTGCCCCATTCGTCCACCGCCAGCCAGATGCGCTTCTGCGGGTCGTATTTGTCCATGACCGCGGTGTGGCGGGTGATCAGATCGTCCATGCGAAGTGTCTCGGACAGCGTCTCCGCCCAGCCCGCCTCGTCGAACTCGGTAGAGGGGGCGCGCGGCGGCCACCCGCCCGGCACCGTGTAGTAATGCAGCGACATGGCGTCGATCTGGCCGGCGGCTTCCCGGATCAGCGTCTCCGTCCATTTATAGTCGTCGACATTGGCACCGGCCGCGATCTTCAGGATGCGCGTGCCCGCCGGCGCCTTGATGAAGGTCGCGTAGCGACGCGTCAGGTCAGCGGCATATTCGGCACGCATGTTACCGCCACAGCCCCACAACTCGTTACCCACCCCGAAATAGGGAACCGCCCAGGGCTCCTTGCGTCCGTTGCGCGCACGCTCCTCGGCGAGCGTGCCGGCAGGCGCAGTCATATACTCGACCCACTCCGCCATCTCCTGCGGGGTGCCGTTCCCCACATTGCCCGCGACATAGGCCTCGGCGCCCAGCTGGCCGACCAAGTCGAAGAATTCGTGCGTGCCCACGATATTGGGCTCGGTGACGCCGCCCCAATGGGTGTTGATCTTGGTGGGACGCTTGGCGCGAGGGCCGATGCCCTCGCGCCAGTGATATTCGTCGGCGAAGCAACCGCCCGGCCAGCGGACCACTGGCACGGCCAGCCCCTTGAGCGCTGCGATCACGTCGTTGCGAAAGCCGCGCGTGTTGGGGATGCGCTTGTCGTTCCCGACCCACAGCCCGCCATAGATGCCGGTGCCCAGATGCTCGGCGAACTGGGTGAAGATGCGCCGGTCATAGGTCGGGCCCGGCCGATCGGCGCGGATCGCGATCTCGGCGGTCTGGGGGGCGGGACCGGTCTGCGCGCCTGCTCCGGTCGCGGCGGCCAGGAGGAGCGCGGCCGCGGCTTGAAGTGATTTGAGCATCATGGTTCCCCGGTCGGTCTCTGGTCAGAGCGTGTGGACGACGACCGCGTCCGTTTCGGCGCGCGCGAGCGGGTTGCGGAGCGGCAAGGTGAAGGGCGCGGCCTCGATCTCGAACACGTCGCCGGGCTCGGTCCGCACCCCGTCGGCGAAGGACAGGGTCGCGGTGCCGAAGAAATGGACATGGACGTCGCCGGGCCGGCGGAACTGCGGATATTTGAAGTGGTGCGCCTCCAGATTGGCGAGGCTGTGCGACATGTTCGCCTCCCCCGACAGAAAGGGTTTCTCCCACAAGGTCGCGCCGTCCCGCAGGATCCGGCTCGCGCCCTCGACATGCGCGGGGGGCGGCCCGACCAGCAGCTCGGGGCCGAGCGCGGCCTCGCGCAGCTTGGAATGGGCGAGCCACAGATAATTGTGCCGCTCGGTCACATGGTCGCTGAACTCGTTGGCGAGGCACAGGCCCAGCCGGAACGGCGTTCCGTCGGGGCCGATCAGGTACACGCCCGCCAGCTCGGGCTCCTCGCCGCCGTCCCGCGCGAAATGCGGCATCGTCAGCGGGGCGCCCGGCGCGACCAGCCCGGTGCCGTCGCCCTTGTAGAACCATTCGGGCTGCTGCCCCGTCGCGCCGGGCGCGGGCTTGCCGCCCTCGACCCCCTCCAGGAACATGCGCATCGAATCGGTCTGGGTCGCCGCGGCCGCCGCGTCGCGGTGCATCTTGTCGCGCCCCTCCGCCGATCCGAGATGCGTCAGCCCGGTGCCCGTCATGATCAGATGCGCAGGGTCGTCATGGTCGATCGGCGAGAGCAGGCGACCGGCGGCGAGCTCGGCCGCGAGGTCGACCGCCGCGCCGCGCCCGCACGCCGCGACCACCCCGGCCAGGTCGGTGCCGCCCGCGATCGCGCGCATGGCGAGCTCGCGGACGCTCTCGATGGCCATGACGAAAGCGGCCCCATGCTCGTCGGCGGCGATCACCGATCGCGCTCCATGGTCATCGCGGTGCTGCAGCAGGCGCAGGGTCAATCCGTTTCTCCCAAATCCCGACGCCGCTCCGGCGGTCGTCGCATCAACTCAATGCGTGACGATCGCCCCGTCGAGCAGCACCGGCGCGTCGCCCGCGCCGCCGTCGCGCAGAACGGGCGGCAACAGCTCGGCGGGCAGGTTCTGGTACGACACGGGCCGCAGGAACCGATCGATCGCGAGGCTCCCGACCGAGGTGGTGCGCCCGTCCGACGTCGCCGGATAGGGACCGCCATGGACCATGGCATGGGCGACCTCGACCCCCGTCGGCCAGCCGTTTGCCAGAATGCGGCCCGCCTTGCGCTCGAGCAGCGGCACCAGCCGCGCGGCGAGCGCGGTGTCGCCCGCGTCCATCTGGATCGTCGCGGTCAGCTGCCCCTCGGCGGCGAGCAGCACGGCGCGCATCTCCGCCTCGTCGCGGCAGCGGACCAACAGCGACGCCGCCCCGAAGATCTCGTGCCCGAGCGCGCGGTCGGCGAGGAAACGCCCGGCGGTGGTCGCGAACAGCGCCGCCTGGCCCTGCGCCACGCCCTCGCCCGCGCAGCCCCGCGCGATCGGCTCGACGTCCTGGTGCGCGTCGAGCGCCGCCACGCCCTGCTCATAGGCCGCGTGGATGCCGCCGGTCAGCATGGTCGCGGGCGCCGCGGCGCGCATCGCCGTACTCGCCGCCTCGACGAACGCGTCCAGCCCCTCGCCTTCGATCGCGAGCACCAGTCCGGGGTTGGTGCAGAACTGCCCCGCCCCCATGGTCAGCGACCCGACGAACGCGGTGCCGAGCGCGGCGCCGCGCGCGGCGAGCGCTTCGGGCAGGAGCAGCACGGGGTTGATGCTCGACATCTCGGCATAGACGGGCACGGGCACCTCGCGCGCCTGGGCCAGCCGAACCAGCGCCAGCCCGCCCGCCCGCGACCCGGTGAAGCCGACCGCCGCGATGCGCGGGTCCCGGACCAGGGCGGAGCCGAGCTCGTTGCCCGGGCCGACCAGGTGACCGAACACCCCCTCGGGCATCCCGCACGCCGACACGGCCGCGCGGATCGCGCCCGCGACCAGCGCGCCGGTCGCGGGATGGGCGGGATGACCCTTGACCACCACCGGGCACCCCGCCGCGAGCGCGGACGCGGTGTCGCCCCCCGCCGTCGAGAAGGCGAGCGGGAAGTTGGACGCGCCGAACACCGCGACCGGTCCCAGCGGAACGGTGCGCAGCCGGAGGTCGGGGCGCGGCAGTGGCGCGCGGTCGGGCTGGGCCGGGTCGACCCGCAACCCCATCCAGCCGCCCCGGCGCACGACGCCCGCGAACAGCTTGAGCTGGCCCACGGTGCGCCCGCGCTCGCCCTCGATCCGCGCGCGCGGCAGCCCGCTCTCGCGGCAGGCGGTCGCGATCAGATCGTCCCCGATCGCGACGATCTCCTCGCCTATACGCTCCAGAAAGGCCGCGCGCGCCTCGTTGTCCGTCGCGCGGTACGCGTCGAACGCAGCCGCAGCGGCAAAGCAAGCCGCCTCCACATCAGCGGCCCCGTGCGTCGCGAAAGGCCCACCGACCGCCTCGCCCGTGGCGGCGGTGATCGAGCGGAAGGTCGCCATGTCGTCGGTCATCGTGATTGCTCCTATTAGTCCGACATATTCAGACTAGGCCCATAGAGCAACATCGATCGCGCCCGGCCGGCGGCGGCTCAGCCGACGACCTCCGGATCGGGCAGCGCGTGGGTCGGACGCGATCCCCATACCGCGTAGAACAGGATATACACTTCGCAAGCCGCGGTGAGCAGAAACGACCATTGCAGGCCGTAGCGGTCGGCGAGCCAGCCCTGCGCCACGACCAACGCGCCGCCCGCGATCGCCATGATCAGCAGCCCGGACCCTTCCTCCGTCAAGGGTCCCAGGCCGCGAATGCCCAGGGTGAAGATGGTCGGGAACATGATCGAGTGGAACAGCCCCACGAGGATCAGCGACCACATGGCGAGCGGCCCGCTGGCGAAGGTCGTCACCATCATCACGACGAACGCCCCGATCGAGAACCAGGCCAGCACCTTCTCCGGCGCGATCCGCTGCATCACGAACGCGCCCGCGAAGCGGCCGATCATCATTCCCGCCCACAGGAAGGTCAGGTAATGGCCCGCCGCTTCGGGCGTCAGATCGGCGATGTCGGGCTGGGTGACGAAGTTGACGAACAAATTGGCGACGCCGATCTCCGCGATCAGGTAGATGAAGATCGCCGGAATGCCGAACACGAGGTTGCGATGGTTCCAAAGCGACAGCCGCTTGCGGTCCTCGCGCGCCAGCCGGTTGGTGGCCGATCCCATGGCGGGCAGCGGGAAACGCGCGATGATCACGGCCAGCACGACGAGCACGATCGCGACCAATACATAAGGCAGCACCACAGACTGCGCGTCCGCCAGCCGCTCGGCCGGGGTCAGCACCGTTCCCGCCTTGGAGGTGCCGCCGACCGACCGGCCGAGGATCAGATAGGCCCCGAAGGCAGGTGCCAGCATCGTGCCGAGCGAGTTGAAAGCCTGAACGAGGTTGAGCCGCGCCGATGATGTCTCGGGCGGACCGACCACGGCGACATAGGGGTTGGCCGCGACCTGGAGCAGCGTGATGCCGCTGGCGATCACGAACAAGGCGACCAGCGTGACGACGTAGGAGGGGAGGCGCGCGGCGGGCACCATCATCACCGCGCCGACCGCCATGACCGTCAGCCCCACCACCAGCGACCGCTGATAGCCGATCCGCTCGATCAGCTTGGCCGAGGGGATGGACGCGAAGAAATAGGCGATGAACCAGACCGACTCGATCAGGGTCGTCTGGGTGTAGTTCAGCTCGAACACGCTGCGCAGATGCGGCAGCAGCGTGTTGTTGATGACGGTGATGAAACCCCACATGAAGAACAGGCTGGCGAGCAGCGTGAGCGCGGGGCGATAACTGCCCGCGACCGAGGCCGAACTGTCGCCAACAGTGGGGGCCGCCGTTCGGATCGGGGTCGCCATATAGTCCATCTCCCTTGCCGGGCACCGCTTCGTCGCGGCCGATGCGTATCGGACCGCCGGGCTTGCCCTTGCCTGATTTGTCAGACTACGTAGCCCGATATCGCGCGTCAACGGCGTCGCGACGCGCACGGGTCGAGAGGTCGAGATGATGGCCGGGAACATGGCCGGGAACATGGCCGGGAACATGGGGCGCCGCACGTTCCTCGCCTCGGCGAGCACGCTGCTGTTCGCGAGCCCCGGCCTCGCCTTCGCGCCGGCACCGGGCGCGCGGATCAGGACCAGCCCCGCGCCGCTCTCCGCGGTCCGCCTGAAACCTTCCTTCTATGCCGACGCGGTGGAGACCAATCGCCGCGCGCTCCTCGCGCTCGATCCCGACCGGTTGCTGCACAATTTCCACCTGAGCGCCGGATTACCGGTGAAGGGCAAGATCTACGGCGGTTGGGAAGCGCGGGGCATCGCGGGTCACACGCTCGGTCATTTCCTGTCCGCCTGCGCGCTCATGTGGGCGCAGACGGGCGACGCGGGTGTTCGCGAACGGCTGGCCTATACCGTCGCGGAACTGGCGCGCATCCAGCGCGCGCAGGGCGACGGCTATGTGGGTGGCACCACCGTCGAGCGCGACGGCAGGCCCGTCGACGGCAAGATCGTCTTCGAGGAACTGAGGCGCGGCGAGGTCCGCAGCGGGGGCTTCGACGTCAATGGCGGCTGGGTGCCGCTCTATGTCTGGCACAAGGTCCATGCGGGGCTGATCGACGCGTACCGACTGGCCGACATACCCGACGCGCTGCCCGTGATGCTCCCGATGGCCGGCTATCTGGCCGACATCGTCGAGGGGCTGGACGACGCGAAGCTGCAGCTGCTGCTCGCCGCCGAGCATGGCGGGCTGAACGACAGCTATGCCGAGACCCATGCGCTGACCGGCGACCCGCGCTGGCTGCGCGTGGCGGAGCGTATCCGCCACCGCCGCGTGCTCGACCCGCTGTCGCAGGGGCGCGACATCCTGCCCGGGCTTCACGCCAACACGCAGATTCCGACGGTGATCGGGCTGGCCCGGCTTCACGAGCTGACGGGCGATCCGCGCCACGCGGCCGCCGCGCGCTTTTTCCACCGCACCGTGACGGAGCGGCACAGCTATGTGATCGGCGGCAATTCGGAGCGCGAGCATTTCGGCCGGCCGGGCCGTATCGCGGGCGCGATCAGCGAGCGGACCTGCGAGGCGTGCAACAGCTACAACATGCTCAAGCTCACCCGCCATCTCCATGGCTGGGAGCCCGACGGCGCGCTGTTCGACGATTATGAGCGCACCCATCTGAACCACATCATGGCGCACCAGCACCCGAAAACCGGGCGGTTCGTGTATTTCATGCCGCTGAGCTCGGGCGCGCGCCGGACCTATTCGACCGCCGAGGACAGTTTCTGGTGCTGCGTCGGGTCGGGGCTGGAAAGCCACAGCAAGCATGGCGATTCGATCTGGTGGGTCGGCGAGAATGGGGACGGGAATGAGGGCGGGGCGGACACGCTGCACGTCGCGCTGTTCATTCCGTCGACGCTCGACTGGCGCGGGCTCAGGCTCGACCTCGACACCGATTATCCGTTCGGCGACGAGGTGACGGTGACGGTCCGTGCGACCGGGGCCAGGAAACTGGCGATCGCCATGCGGCTGCCCGGCTGGTGCGACGCGCCGTCGCTGCGCGTCAACGGCCAGCCGGCGGCGTTCGAGCGGCGGCGCGGCTATGCGGTCGTGACGCGGCGCTGGCGCCCGGGGGACCGCATCGCGCTGACCCTGCCCATGACGGTGCGCGCGGAGCCGACGCCCGACGATCCCCGCCTGACCGCCTTCGTCCATGGGCCGGTGGTGCTCGCCGCTGATCTGGGGCCGGCGGATACCCGCTTCGCCGGACCGCCGCCCGCGCTGATCGCGGCGAACGCGACGGGCGCACTGACGCCGGTCGACGCCCGCGCGCACCTGTTCCGCATGGCCGATGCCGCGCCGGGGGCGCTGACGCTACGGCCTTTCTTCACCCAATATGACCGGCGCACCGCCGTCTACTTCCCGCTGTTCACGCCCGAGCGGTGGCGGACCGAGGAGGCCGCCTATCTGGCGGTCGCGGCCGAACAGGCGGCGCTCGCCGCGCGCACGATCGACGTGGTCGCGCTGGGCGAGCAGCAGCCCGAACAGGACCACCGCTTCGCCGCGAATCATTCGGACCTGTTCTCCTTCGCCGGGCGCAGCGCGCGCCAGCTACCTTGGGGCGAGGGGCATTGGCTGGAGGTCACGCTGGCGGTGCGCGAGGACGCGACCGCGCTGCGCGTACTTTATTGGGGCGAGGAGGTGGACAAGCGGTTCGACGTGATCGTCGAGGGCGTACGCGTCGCGACCGAGCGCCGCGCGACCGAACCGGAAAAGCGCTTCGTCGGAATCGACTATCCGCTTCCCCCTGCCCTGGTCGCGGGCAGGAAGTCGGTGCGGGTGCGGTTCGAGACCCGCGGCACCGACGCCTTCATCTATGAGGTGCGGACGCTGTCGGGCGAGCGGCCGGGCCGGGCGGTCTAGCCCGCGAACCGTCCCGGCGGCAGCCCGCGCACGCCGGCATCGACCTCGAACAGCGCCCCCGCTTCCGCCTCGCCCTCCAGCCCGGTCGCGGCCGAGGTGACGAACATGCGGTCGAGCGCCTCGCCCGCGAAGCAGATATTGGTGATCTGCGACGCCGGCAGCGCGATCGACCGGTCGAGCGCGCCGTCGGGGGTGAAGCGGCTGATGCGCCCCCCGCCCCAATGCGCGATCCACAACCCGCCCTCGGCGTCGACGGTCATGCCGTCGGGCTTGCCCCAGCCGGGCTGGAACTGGATGAACAGGCCACGGTCGCGTATCCCGTCCTCGTCAAGTGCGAAGCGGTACACGCGGCCGGGCACGGTGTCGGTGTGGTAGAGCCATTCGCCCCCGGGGCTGATCGCGGGGCCGTTGGCGACGGTATAGCCGGTGTCGACCCGCGCGACCCGGCGGTCGGGATCGAGCCGGTAGAGGCTGCCGCTCGGGCGATCGGCGGTGATCGGCATCGTGCCCGCCCAGATCCGCCCCCGGCGGTCCGCCTTGGCGTCGTTCAGGCGGTTGTCGGGCAGGTCGGGCTCGGGATCGGCGATCGGCACGACCCGCACGGGGTCGAGCGTCAGCTCGGCGAACCCGCTCCGGAAGCCGGCGACGAAGCCGGGTGCGTCGCGGCGCTCGATCACCCAGCCGATCATCTCGGGCATCGGCCACCGCGTCACCCGCCCGTCGGCGAGCGACAGCCGGTTGAGCGCGGGCGCGAGGATGTCGGTCCAATAGATCGCCCCCTCGCGCGCCGACCAGAACAGCCCCTCGCCCAGCTGGTCGCGCTGGCCGCCGCGGGGAACGATGCGGACCTGCGCCGTCACCGGTCAGAACCGGAAGCGCACGCCCAGCGAGTAGACGCGCTCGATATATCTGGTCTGGAAACGATAGGTGTCACCGGCGCTGTTATAGACACGGTAGGTCTCGACCGGCTCGGCCAGGATGTTGAGCATGTCGAACGCCACCGTGATGTTATCGGTGGGATTCACCGACAGCGAAAGGTCCAACGTACCGATCGAGTCCTGAAAGAGCGGCGCCAGGAAATTCGCCTGGAGGTTCTGATACTCGACCACGAAGTCGGACCGCCAGTTATAGGCGAGCCGCGCCGAAATCGGGCCGCGCTCATAGATGCCGACCAAGTTATAGGCGTGCTTGGACACGAACGGCACCAGCTGCTGCCCGGGCAATTGCAGGGCCTGGGTGGGCGAAAGCTCCGTGCCGCCGTCGATATAGGTGTAATTCGCCTGCAGCCCGAAGCCCCGCGCCCATTCGGGCACGAAGTCGACGTCCAGGAACGAGGTGAACTGGGCCTCGATACCCTGAATGCGGCCTTCGCCGCCATTGACGGGCAAATTGCCCCTGACGTCGGGCGCGTTGGGGATGACCAGGGTCGTCGTGTCGCGGAAGATGAAGTTGCTCGTGTCACGGCGGAAACCCGACAGGGCTAAGAGGCCCGTCCGCGAGAAATAATATTCGAGCGAAACGTCGTAGTTCGTGGACTCCAGCGGCTGGAGATCGGCGTTGCCCCCACCATAATCCACAAAGCAGTTCTGCGCATCGACGTTGGTGCTGCAGATGGCGGGCGGCGTTCCCAGGAAACCACCGGGGTTCAACTGGTCGAAATTGGGCCGGGTGCGAGTCTCGGTATAAGCGAGGCGAAGCTGAAGCTGATCGGTGAGCGCGAAGCGGATGCTCGCATTCGGCAGGTAATCCCAATATTTGTTCGTGCGGACGATCGGCGACGTGACTTCCCCTCCGGTACCCGGATTCTGTCGCGAGGTTCCGTTCAGCGTGGTCTCGGTATGGACCGCGCGGAGACCGATCGTGCCGTCGACGGGGATGCCGATGTCGAAGCCGTACCGGACCTGCGCGTAGCCGGCATAGGCCTTCTCGTTCGCCGTGAACGTCTCGTCCGGGTTGAACGGCGTCGGCCCGGTCGGAAAGCCGGTGAGCGTGCGTAGCGTGTTGATGTTGCGGAACACGCTGCCGAATGTCGGCGCGGGAAACTGGGTTTCGGCCTGGAGGTCGTCGAAACGGAAACCGCGCGGATATTGCCTGATATCCACGGGCAGCTCGGCGATGCCGATACCGCGATCGAGGGTCGGGATATAACGCCCGCCATTGCTCCGCGTCGCATTGCGATCATTGTATCGCACGCCCAGGTCGATGCGCGACAGGAATTCAAAGCCCGTCTCGTACTGCGCGTCGATCCGCCCCTGGATGTCGTCGCCCGACGCCCGGAACGAGCGATCGAACAGGCCGCGCCACAGATAATTAGCGGGATCCGCCGCGTTGAAGTTCAGGAAGTCGAACGTGCCGCCGCCACGTCCCTGCTGCACATCAAAATTGACGTTGCGAACCGGCGAGCTCCTGAACGCATAGTCGATATTGGCCTGGTTCTCGGTAAAGGTGCTGTCGGTATAGGCAACGTCGCCACTGACCTTCAGAGAACCGCCCGTGTAGTTGAACCCGGCCGCGGCCTGATAGGTATCGGTCTTGGAGTCGCGGAACTCGTCATAACCGTCGGGATTCGCAGCGTTGGCGACCGTGAAGCTCTCGACCGAATTGCTGCCATCACGCAGCACGACGTTGCTGAACTGGCTGGCCCCGAATGTCGGCACGAACAGCCAATGATTGCTGTCTTTTCCCCGATAACCCTGAAACAGCCCTTCGGCATAGAATTCGAGATCCGGAGTCGGGCGCCACTGGATGGCGCCGTTGACCGAAGGACGCCAGCGATCGCCGCGGCTGTAGAAGACACCCTGCCCGTTCGGGCGTACGAAATCACCCGCACCAGGCGTTACGTTGGGGTCGGGCGTGATGAAGCGATCATTCTCGCGGGTCGCGTCGAGATACTGGATGTTGGTCATGGCGGCGTTCACGAGGATGCCGATCTCGCCGATGCCCGTGTCCCAGCGATTGCTGATGAGCAGGTTACCGTTCCAGGTCACGTCCTGGCTCTGCTCGAAATGCACGCCGTTGGCCGAACCGGACAGGTGAAAGCCCGTGAAGTCGAACGGGCGCCGCGAGCGGACATTGACCTGGCCGCCGATGCCGCTCTCGATCAGATTGGCGGTGCTGGACTTGAACACCTCCAGCGCGCCGACCGCGCCGGCGGGGAAATCCTGGATCGCGACATTGCGGGTCTCGGCGGTGAAAATCTCGCGACCGTTATAGGTGGTCGAAATGTCGGGCAGGCCGCGAATCTGGACCTGGGCCGCTTCGCCGGCCGCGCGGTTGACCTGAACGCCGGTCACGCGCGCCAGCGCCGCGGACGCCGTGATGTCGGGCAACTTGCCGATATCCTGGGCGACGATCGCGTCCACGAACTGCTCGGAATTACGCTTGATGTTCTGCGCCGATTCAAGGCTGCGGCGCAGGCCGGTGACGACGATATCGTCGCCGGTGACGGCCTCTTCCTCACCGGCCGCGACCGGGGTACCGGCCTGGGCCGCCGGCGTCTCCGCCGTTACGGCCGGGTCCGCAACCGGTATATCGCCGTCGACCGCACCCGCTGCCTGGGTGTCCGTCGGGGCCGTGGTAGTCTGTGCAAAGGCCGGCGTGGCGCTCAGGAGCAAGGCCACGACCGAGGTAGTGGCGCGGAGCTGCGTCTTGGCGTTCATGTCATCCCCCCTGCTGATCGGCGACGGGGTCGAACCCCCGCTCGCCATAATGGCGGGCGGTGTAGGGCCGCTCGGACGGCGGCGGCAAGCGAAGACGAATTATTTATCGCACAATTGCGGGAAGTGTAACCTTCCCGCAACGCTCCGCGCGTCAGCAGGACGGCGCGTCGATCGGTGCGGCGGGCGGGGCTGCGTTCGTCATGCGAATGGTACGAAGCCGACCATGCCGGTCATGGACCAGCGGCTGGATCGCCGTCACGCGCACGCCCCTGAACGGTCGCGTCGCGTCGGTCCGGTCCCAGCGATGATAGGCGATGAACCATTCGCCCGTGGTCGGATTGCGCGCGATCGAATGGTGGCCGGGACCCTTGCGGCTGCCGTCGCTGCTCAGGATGCGCCCGCGATAGGTCCAGGGCCCCTCGGGCGAGCGACCGGTCGCGTAATGCACCGAATAGCTCGGCCCGTCCCACCGACCATGGCTGTAGGACAGGTAATAGATGCCGTCGCGCCGGTGCACGAACGGCCCCTCGGTGAACAGCGGGGGCGTCGCCACGCGTATCTCGCGCGCGATCTCCGTCATGGTCGGCTTCAGTTCGAACACGCGCAGCGTCGCGCCCGCGCTGCCGCCGGCGTAGAGATAGGGCTTGGCCGTAGCCGGGTCGACGAACACCATCGGATCGATCGCCTCGAACCCCTGCCCGCCCGTCAGAAGCGGCCGTCCGGTGTCGCGAAACGGGCCGCCGGGGCGGTCGGACACCGCCACGCCGATACGGCTGGGCGTCGGATTCTGCGGTCCGACCGAATAATAAAGGTAGAAGCGCCCGTTCGCCCGGGCGAGCGCAGGCGCCCAGAGATAATGCTTGTCCGCGCCGTCATCGTCGATCCAGTCGATCGCGGCCATGTCGAGGAGCGGCGCCGAGCGCGTCCAACGGCGCAGGTCGGGGGAGGAATAGCCATAAAAGCGTATCGCCTGGAACCCGTCGGCCGGATCGGTCGCGTTGGTCGGGTACAGCCAGTACCGGTCGCACACGACCGCCAGATGCGGGTCGGCGCCGACGATCACCGGATTGCGCGGTTCGGGCTCGACCTGCGGCCGGGCGGCGAGCAACGGCAGGGCGGACAGGAGAAGCAGGGTGCGCGCGATCATGGACGGGTCCTCCGGGGCTCGCGCTAGCCCGACCGATCGACGCCGCGCAACCGCCCGCGCGCCAGGCGGCTTGCCGGACCGACGGCGCGTGGTACACGCCTTCCACGCGCCCCGACGCTTGACCATCTAATCGGAGGACCATGGGCGAGGAAGAATATCGGGCCGATCCCGACGGGGTGCGCACCCAGCTCGGGCGCAACCTGACTTACGGGCTGCTCGACAGCCTGGGCCGCGCGATCGTCCATGGCCGCTTCGACGGGCGGGGTTTCCTGACCGAGGGCGAGCTGTCGCGGCAGCACGGCGTCAGCCGCTCCGTCACGCGCGAGGCGGTTAAGATGTTGACCGCCAAGGGCCTGCTCAGCGCGCGACCGCGCCAGGGCACCGTCGTTCAGGCGCGGACCTCGTGGAACCTGTTCGACACCGATGTGCTGCGCTGGCTGCTGGAGCGGAAATTCTCGCTCGAGTTGCTCCAGCATTTCAACGAATTGCGCATCGCCATCGAACCCGAGGCCGCGGCGCTCGCCGCGCGCCATGCCGATGCGGGCGATCTCGCCGATATCGGGGGCGGGCTGGAGCGGATGACCGCCGCCGACCAGGGGCAGGACGACATATTGGAGGCCGATATCGACTTCCACGTCGCCATCCTGCGCGCGTCGCGCAACCCCTTCTATGTCCAGTTCCGCGACGTGGTGACGACGGCGCTGCGCACCTCGATCCGCTTCACCAACCGGCTGATCGGCCATTCCGCGAGCATCGCCGACCACAAGGCGGTCCTCGACGCCATCGCCGCCCGCGACCCCGACGCCGCGCGCCGGGCGATGCGCAAGATCATCGGCGACGTGCTGGTCCTGATGGAACGCGCGGAGGCGATAGGCTAGCCGAGCAGGCTCGACGACCGGGCTGGATCGTCGGATCAGCTCGGCGGTGGCGGTGCGACCGTCAGTCGAAGCTGCTGGATCGTGATCGGCGTGGTCGGCGCGAGCAGGAGATAGCCGTCGACCATGCCGCGGTCGCATAGCCAGCGGAAATTCGCCGACAGCGCCCCGCGGGCGTAGATCGGCCTGTCACGCTCGCACGCGCCGACCCGGCCCTTGATCGCCGCGAGCTCGCGGCGCCAGTTCGCGGCCGAGCGGTCCAGGAGGAAGTTGCCCGCGAGCTTTTCCCGGAACGCCAGCGCGTCGCCGTCCCGGTATATGGCGCGGGCGGCGGCATAGGCCTCGTTCAACGCGGCGCTCACCGGCAGCGCCCGCTCGTGAAGCAGCCCCGCCTCGTTCAGCATCGACGCCGCGCGCCACAGCGCGTCGCTACCACCAGCATAGGTGCGGTTGCTGAACACGAACAGACCCACGCCATGGTCGGGCAGCAGCAGCACGCCCGACCCATAGCCCGGATAGCCCCCACCGTGATTGAGCGCGGTGCCCAGTTCGCAGTCGGTGAACACGCGCATGCCCATCCCATAGGCCACGGCTTGCGGGCACGGCCGCCCGTCGAGGATGCGTTCTTGCCGTCCGGCGAAGTTCGAGCCCTGAGTCAGCTCGCGCACGGTCGCCCGCTTGACGGGGCCGACGTCCGCCCCGTCGCGCGACGGCCAGGCGGAGAGTAGCCAGGCGACATAGCGGGCATAATCGTTCGCGCTGACCTGGAGCCCGCCCATCGCCCCGAACGCGCCGTGGCGCATGGTCGGCTCTTCCGTCCAGGCGTCGTTCTCCCAACGATAACCGATCGCGCGCCGCTCGATCGGCCATTCGGTCACTTCGAACCCGCTCGACCGCATATCCAGGGGCCGGAGCAGCGTGCGCTCGACATAGGTGCGATAGGGCTGACCGGAAACATTGGCGACGACGCGGCCGAGCAGCGCATAGCCGAAATTGCTATATTCCATCTGCAGCCCCGGCGCGCGCGTGAACGGCACGCCGGTGCGGAGCAGCGTCGTGAACGCGGCCTCGGGCATCGGGGTCTGCCGGTCACCCCAGGGGTCGTCGGTGACGAAACCGGCACTGTGGTTGAGGAGATCGCGTACGCGGATCCGCGGCGAATCGCTCGTCGGATAGCGCCAGTCCTTCAGCTCGGGGACATAGGCGTCGACCGGCATGTCGAGCGAGAGCCGGCCCCGATCGCGCAGCGACAATATCGCGAGCGCGGTGAACGCCTTGGTCATCGAGGCGATGCGGAACAGGCTGTCGGGCGTGACCGGCCGCCGCGCCTTTACATCCTGGACGCCGAACGCGCGCACATGCACCAGCCGCCCGTCGGCCACGATCCCGTATACGAGGCCGGGAATGTGGTTCTCGCGCTGGAACTCCGCAAAGATCGGATCGAGCCGTTCATAGGTCGTGGAGGCCAGCGTCGGCGGCATCTGCTGCGCGGCGGCACGGACGGGCCATACTGCAAGGCTCGACAGCGCCAGAGCGGCGAAACCGGCAAGCGCGCGGCGATGTGCGGCTTTGATGAGCATCAAGGGCTCCCAGGCGAGCAGGTGGACGTGCCGCGGACAATGCTCGCCGGTATACGGCGCCCGGAGTCCGCACTTTCCAGGGCCGCCTGGATCGCCGGCATTCAGGAGATGGGCGTCAACGGTAGCGCGGCGACCGAACGCCGCGCCGCACCGCCTAAGCGCCGCTCCGGCTCACCGCCGCGCCGCCACGGCCAGCGTCGGCGCCGGGGGCACGACCCCCTTGGGGGCGGCGCTCAGGCGGCGGATGAGGTCGGTTTCGGCGGTGCGGTAGGGGGTTCCGTCGGCGCGGAAGACCTCGTGGAACCAGATGGTCGGCTCCTTGAGGGTATAGGGCTTTTCCCAGCTGTCCCAGGGCATCCGGGTCTGCGACTTACCGTCGACGAACCCCCAGTTGATCATCGCGATGTTCAGCCGCTTGCCGATCGGGAGCGATCCGTCGAAGGTCGATCCGTTGCCGCGCGCCATATATTCGGTGCACAGGACGGGCCGGCCATAGCTGAGCATCTGGAGCGCGCGGCGCTCGAACTGTTCGGGCCAGTTGTAATCGTGGAACGACATCACGTCGGAGCGCGCGACCTGAATGCGCTCCACGGCGTCGAGGCTGGCCTGCTTGTCCCAGGTCTCGCCGATCCATAGGCCGCTGGTCAGAGGCTGGATCGGGTCGACGCCCTGCGCCGCGTCGAACATGCGGCCGAGCAGCGCCGCGACCAGACGCTTCTTGTCGGGGGTCGGCTTGTAGTTGCCGCCGCCCTCGTTGTTGGGCTCGTTCCACACGTCCCAGGCGATGATCCGCCGGTCGTTGCGGAAATGGCCGACCACGTCCTTCACATACGCCTCCAGCTTGGCGTATCCGCTGCGATCGGCGAGGCGTGCGGCACCGGGCGCCTGCACCCAGCCCGAATTATGGACGCCTGGGATGGGCGGGCGCTGAGGGCCGGCGACCGGGTTCGGGTCCCAGCAGCTGTCGAACAGCACGAACATCGGGCGGATATTGTGTTTTGCCGCGATCGTCAGGAACTGATCCATCCGACGCTTGAGGCCTTCGGCGTCATTCTCCCACAGCATGTTGTGGAGGTAGACGCGCATGGTGTTCATGCCGATCGACCGCGCCAGCGCCAGCTCGCGGTCGATGGTCACCGGATCGAAGCTGTCCGCCTGCCACATCTCGAACTGGTTGATCGCGGTGGCGGGGTTGTAGTTGGCACCGACAAGCCAGGGCTGGCGCTCGTACCAGCCATTGGCGGACGCCTTGGACCATTGCTCGCGCGCCTGCGCCGGCGCGGCGACGATCGTCAGCGCGGAGGCGGCGAAAAGGATGGACAGCTTGAACGTCATGCGCTCGGGCTCCTGAAGGTCGGGTCGGCTCAGCCGCCGGTCGAGAAACGATAGACCATGATGTTGCGATAGGTCTGGCCCGGATCCAGCCGCGCGGAGGGGAAGCCCTTCTGGTTGGGCGTGTCGGGAAAGAGCTGCGGCTCCATCACGATCGCGTCGCCCATGCGGTGGATGCGCCCGTTCTTGCCGATGCTCGTCGCGTCGAAGAAATTGCCCGAATAGAATTGCAGCCCGGGCTGATTGGAATGCAGCTCATAGGCGCGGCCCGAGACGGGATCGGCGACGCGGGCCATCAGGTGCAGGCCGGGGGTCACCTCGCGGCCGATGATCCAATTATGGTCGTATCCGCGGCCGAATTCGATCTGCCGGTCGGACGCGTCGCGCACGCGCGCGCCGATCGCGGTGGGCCGGCGGAAATCGAACACCGTGCCCGCGACCGACCGGCGCTCGCCCGTCGGGATCGCGCCCACATCGGTGGGGAGGAAGGTGTCGGCGGGAATAGTCACGACATGCCCCATGGCGCCCGCCTCGGCGCCTTCGCCGGCCAGGTTCCAATAAGCGTGGTTGGTGATGTTGGCGATGGTCGGCTTGGTCGTGGTCGCGCGATATTCGATGGTGAGCTGGTTCCGCTCGTCCAGGCTGTAGGTCGCGTCCACCGTCATCTGGCCGGGATAGCCCTGGTCGCCGTCCGGGCTGACATAGCGCATCGTGACCGAAGCGGTCGGCCCCGACTTCACCTCGCGGACCTCCCACAACACCTTGTCGAAACCCTGAGTGCCGCCGTGGAGCGCGTTCTCGCCATTGTTGATCGGCGTCTGGTAGCTGCGCCCGTCGAGCGTGAACCGCCCCTTGGCGAGGCGGTTGGCGAAGCGGCCGACCGTCGAGCCGAAGAATTGCGGCTTGGCGACATATTCGCCGATCGTCCGGTGGCCGATCGCGATATCGGCGGTCTTGCCGCTCCGGTCGGGGAGCATGACCGACTGGATCGCCGCGCCGTACGCGATCAGCGTCGCCGACATGCCGCGACCGTTGGACAGGGTCACCGACGCCACGTCGCGCCCGTCGGGCAGCCGGCCGAAGCTCCCCTTCTTGGCGGTCGCCGCCATCACCGGAGTCGCGATCATCGCCCCCACTCCCATCAGCAGTCCCAGGAACCTGCGCGCCATTCCATTCTCTCCCAAATCGTTCGGCCGGGCGTGATCCGCCCGTGCCGCATCAATGACTGTCGCGCGGTAGCCCCTTGGTCTGGGCGATGCGCTGATATTTGACCGCGTTCTCGAGCACGGCGCCCGTCTCGAACTGGCCGACCAGCGATCGCTGGATCTCCTGCCACGGCGTCTGCGACGCGGGCGACCGGTAGCCTCCCGCCTCGCTGAGCGCGGCGCGGCGACGCGCGATCTCGGCATCGTCGACGAGCAGGTCGACCCGGCGCGTATTCAGGTCGATCCGCACCCGGTCGCCCGTCACCAGCAGCGCCAGGCCGCCATCGACCGCCGCCTCGGGCGAGGCGTTGAGGATGGAGGGCGACCCGCTGGTCCCCGACTGGCGTCCGTCGCCGATGCAGGGCAGCGCATGGACGCCCGCCTGGATCAGCGCGGCGGGCGGGCGCATGTTGACCACCTCCGCGCCGCCCGGATAGCCGATCGGCCCGGCCCCGCGGATCACCAGGATGGTGCGCTCGTCGATGCCCAGTTCCGGGCTGTCGATGCGGTGATGATAGTCCTCCGGGCCGTCGAACACGACGACCTTGCCCTCGAACGCGTCGGGGCTGGCCGGATCGGACAGATAACGCGCGCGGAATTCGGGGGAGACGACGCTCAGCTTCATCACCGCCGCGTCGAACAGATTGCCGCGCAGCACGGTGAGCCCCGCCCCCGTCTTGAGCGGCCGGTCGAAGGGCAGGATCACGTCCTCGTCCAGGCTGTGCTTGCCCGTGTAGTTCTCGGCGACGGTCAGCCCGTTGGCGGTCAGCGCGTCGCCGAAGATCAGCCCCTGGTCGATCAGCGCGCCCATCACGGCGGGAACGCCGCCCGCGCGGTAGTAATCCTCGCCCAGATACTTGCCCGCGGGCTGCAGATTGACGAGCAGCGGCACGTCGGCGCCGTGCCCTTCCCAATCCTCCAGCGTCAGTTCGACGCCGACGTGCCGCGCCATGGCGTTCAGGTGGATGGGCGCGTTGGTCGATCCGCCGATCGCGGAGTTGACGCGCACCGCGTTCAGGAACGCCTCGCGCGTCAGGATGTCGGAGGGCTTGCGGTCGGCGCGCACCATCTCGACGATGCGGCGTCCCGTCTCCCAAGCATTCTGTTGACGGTCGCGGTACGGCGCGGGGATGGCCGCCGAACCGGGCAGCGACATGCCCAGCGCCTCGGCAAGCGAGTTCATCGTCGTCGCGGTGCCCATGGTGTTGCAATAGCCGGTGGACGGCGACGAGGTCGCGACCAGGTCGATGAAGCCCTTGTAATCGATCTCGCCCGCCGCGAGCAGCTCGCGCGCCTTCCAGACGATGGTGCCCGACCCGGTACGCTCGCCCTTGTGCCAGCCGTTGAGCATCGGCCCGACCGACAGCGCGATCGCCGGGATATTGACCGTCGCGGCCGCCATCAGCGCCGAGGGGGTCGTCTTGTCGCAGCCGATCGTCAGCACCACCCCGTCGAGCGGATAGCCGAACAGCACTTCGACCAGCCCCAGATAGGCGAGATTGCGGTCGAGGCCGGCGGTGGGACGCTTGCCCGTTTCCTGAAGGGGATGCGTCGGAAACTCGATCGGGACCCCGCCCGCTTCGATGATGCCCGCCTTGACGCGTTCGGACAGGACCAGGTGATGGCGGTTGCACGGCACCAGATCGCTGCCCGACTGGGCGATGCCGATGATCGGGCGATCGCCCTGCAGCTCCTCCAGCGACAAGCCGAAGTTGAGATAGCGCTCGAGATAAAGCGCCGTCATGTCGGTGTTGTGCGGGTTGTTGAACCATGCCCGCGAACGCAGGCCGCTCGGCGTTTCGCCGCTCATGCGTGACGCCCCGGACGCGTCGCGTCGCACCGAAGTTTCGCCGACATATCGCTCCCCTGCCGGTGATCCCGGCCGTCATTCTCGAACATGGGGCAACGATAGCAGCCACCCTCGTCGAGACAAAGCCTATATATCACATAAAAGGCGCGCGAGGGAGGAGACGACCGGCCGGCAGGGTCAAGGTGCAGGCGGCGTATAGGCCTGAACCGCCGTCGGCGCCCCGGTAGGCGCGGGTTTGCGGAGGCCGGCCAGCCGTTGCGCGACGGGCGCGATGCGCGGCAGGCCGTTCTCCGGCCGGTCGAGGTAGAAATAGGCGACGGACGCCACATCGTCGCTTCGGTAGAAGTTGGTCCAGCCCTCGGGCAGGCCGGGGGTGGTCAGCGGCACCGGCGCCGCGCCGTCGAGCAATCGCCGGAAGTCGACGCGCGAGCCCGGATCGATCGTGACCGGCAGCATCGGCGCCCCCTGACGCTGCAGGCGCATCACTTCCCCTTTGGGCCAGCCGCCGATCTGTTGCAGTTCGACCTTCACGTCACGGTCGAAGAAGATCGGGTCCGGGACGTGGAATCGGTAGAAGGTCCAGCGCCCTGCGGCTTCGTCGGATACGGGGGCGCCCTGATAGCGATTGATAAAGGCGCCCTGCCCCCAGGCCGTCCCGATATAGTCCTCCGCGCCCGTGCCGATGAGCGAGGAGGTATCGCCATCCCCGTCGAGCGCGATCTTCACCTCGCCCTCGCCCCACCAGCTCTTCTCGTAGACGGGGTTGGTCAGCACGGTGAAACTCGCGCCGACGAAGCGCCCACGCCCGCTCAGACGCGGCAGCACGTCGTGCGCATCGCCGATCCTGGTCGCCCGGTCGCGGGTCCACCAGGCGTGGAAATACATCGCGTCGGCGGGCTGAACCGCCACCCGGCGGTGGTTGATGTCGAAGAACAGGAGGTTGAGCTGCTTGTCCGACTCGTTGCGCATCACGACCCGCGCGCCGCGCCGGAACGGCATGGGGATGTATGATATGAAGGAGCGGCCCTCGGCGCTCGACAGCAGGTCGGTCTCCATCGGCCTCATCTCGCCCGCGCCGTGGAGGAAGAAGTCGCCGAGCGGGACCGACACGGCGGGGGTGGCGGCCCCATCCCAGTAAATGTCGAGGACCAAGGCGCGCAGCCGTTCGGGGGAACGGTCGTCGATCGTCATCCACATCCGGTCGATGATGCCCGCATCCCTGATGTCGGCGAGGACATGGCTCGCGCCGGCGGCGATCGTTTCAAAGGCATGGCCCTTGCCGCCGCGGTTCTCGCGCCCGCCCGCGCCCTTGGCGCCGGTCGGGTTTTCCGGGCTGGTCCAGGCGGGACGGCCCGACGGGTCGAAGCGGTGCAGCGATCCGCGCTCGGTCGACTGCGCCGATGCCGTTCCGGGGCCGGCGACCAGCCCGACCGCCAGTATAGCGGCCGTGAGCCAAGCGCGTTCATGCATGACCCCGGCGACGACGCCCATTCCGACCTCCCTGATATCGAGACCTGCCTACACGCTCGCACTTGGCGGGGACAGCCCGCCGCACCGACCGATCAGGCCGCGGCGCCGGCGGCGATCAGGACCAGCGAGCTGTTGTCGCTGCCGTCGCGCTGGAGCGCGTTGCCGAGCAAGCGATCGGCCTGCTCGTCCGACTCCAGCCCCAGCGCGAAGTCGCGCGCGTCGAGTGATCGCGAAAGGCCGTCCGTACAAAGCAGGATGGTGTCGCCCGCGACCAGGTCGACCACGACCGTGTCGATCTGGACGCTGGGCGCGATGCCCAGCGCGCGTGTGATGACGTTGGCCTGGGGGTGCCGCGCGGCTTCGGACGGGCTCAGCACACCGGCATCGACCATCTCCTGCACCAGGCTGTGATCGCGCGTCAGCAGCATGTTGGCTCCCGCCCGGACGCGATAGGCGCGGCTGTCGCCGACCCAGAACAGGTGAAGACGTGGGCCGTCGAGCCAGGCCACGACGACCGTGGTGCCGCTGCCGCCGCGTACCGCCTGGGCGGCGATGCGACGATTGGCCGCGTCGAGCGCTCCCAGGATCGCGGACGAAGTGATAGGGTCGGACAGCGCGTCAAGCGCTTCGATCGCGGCGGTGGCGGCGCGGTCGCCCGCGCTATGCCCACCCATGCCGTCGGCGACCGCCCACAGCATCCGGTCGGGGCGGTCGAGCACCCGGTCCTCGTTGATCTGACGCACCCGCCCGACATGCGTCCGGTGGACCGAGCGGACGGCGATCGCGGAGGCCGGGGCCGTGCGCGCCGACACGGGGCGACCGGGACTTGCATCCCGGCGGCGCATCCGTCGAAGCAGCGCGATCACTCGCGTCCGGTTTCGCGCTGAAGCGTCGCGTCGGTGACGTCATAGGCGCCGACAAAGGCGCGATCGAGCGATCCCTCGATCCCCTGTTCAAGCTGGCGCTTCAGGTCGGCATGGCGTTCGCCGACCTCCGCCATCTGCAACGCCGCGCGGCTCTTCAGCAGCGAGCTTCGGTCGGCCATGGCCGCGTCGATGCCGACGGGATCGAACGCGTCGACCGCCGAGCGCAGGCTGCCCTGCAGGCCGGCAAAGGTCGCGACCAGATGCCGTTTCAGGTCGCGGAACGATGCCTGGAGCGCCGCCGGACCCGACAGGAACCCCGACGATCCCGCGAGCAGCAGGTCGATCGCCAGCCGCTGTGAGGGGGCCCATTTGAACGGGTTGTTGTTCGCGCTGCGGATGGTGGTGCGGGTCAGCTGATAACGCCCGCGTGCCCGGTCGCGCTCGGCCATCAGGTCGCCGACGCCGAGCACCATCTGGCGATACACCGCGCCGGCCCGGCGCATGACCTCCTCCGAGTCCTCGCCCGACAGCGTCGACGCGTCGATGCCGGCGCCCTGGCAAAAGGCCTCCAGCAACGATCCTTCCGCAAAGGCGACGGGACCCGTGCCGTCGGTCCAGTCGCTCGGCACCTCGGTCGACGACCCCAGAGGCGGGGTCAGGATCAGGGTGCGGCCACCCGTCACGTCGATCTCGCCATGCGGGGCATGGGTGGCGACGATGCGGAAGCGGCCGAGCCGGAAAGCGCCGGGCAACGGCACGTCCACTTCCTCGCCATCCGGGAAGCGCGCGCCGGACAGGTCGTCGAACACCCCGTTCGCGCCCAGCGAGCGGAGCCGAAGCCCCGTCCCGTCGGCGCTGATCTCCAGATGCGAGCGGGACAGCGCGCAATCGGGGTCGACGATCGGCCAGTCGGCGGCGGCATCGCGCCCGATCCTGAGCACGCCGTCGCGGATCAGGCGCGCGTCGAGCGGCTGGATCGCGTCGGCGGCGTCGAAGAGCTGGAGCATGTACATGGTCAGGCGGCCAATCTGGGGACGGACGCGATGCGGGTGGCGAGCACGGCCGCCTCCCCCTCGACGCCGGCGCCACCGAGCTGCGGCTCCACAGCCGCGGCGGCGCGGTTGAAGGCGTCGAACGCCGCGCCGAACTCGTCGCGCCGCCCGTGCGAGATGCGCAGCGCGAAGCCCGCCTCCGGCGCCGCGTCCAGCGCCTCGCGCAGCCGCCGGAGCGGGCGGGCGACGAAGGCGCCGCTTAGATAACCCACCAGCATCACCGCCCCCATCACCGCGGCCGACAGGGCGATAAGCAGCGCGCGCGAATTGGCGAGTGCCGCATCGAGCGCCGTGCGCCGGAGCACCAGATCGACCGTGCCGAAATTCGCGCCGGCATAGCGGATCGGCCGCACGAAACGCAGCCCCGCGCCCTCGCCCCGGTCGGGCGCGGTCGTGACGGGCGCCTGCGTGCCCTCCACGTGCCGCTCCCGCGCGGGCGGCGAATAGCGGCGACCCAGCAGCGCGGGGCGGTTCGAGGCGCGCACGATGCCTGCCCCGTCGGCGACGACGATCTCGCGGACGCCGCGATCCCTGGCGGCGGTGACGGCGAAGGCCTGGAGCGCGGACCAGTCCTGCTGATCGGCAGGCAGACTGGCATTGTCGGCCGCCGTCACCGCGGCATTGCCGGTGACGAAGGTGGCGATCGTCTCCCCCGACAGCACCGCCATATGTTCCAGCGCCACGCGTTCGCGCCCCTGGATCGAGTAGACGCTGCCGAACAGCGCGAGCGCGGTGACGCCCATCAGCGCGAGCGGCAGTTTCAGGCGGAGCGGGAGGCCGGGGCGGGTGGGCTCGACATCCTTGCCCGCGACGATCTCGCGATCGAGTGCCGCGACCAGCGCCTCGCCGTCGGCAAAGCGCGCGTCGGGCTTTTTGGCGAGCAGCTTGTCGATGATGAACCGCAGGCCGGGCGGGCAGCCCAGCGCGGACCGATCGATCGGCTCCACCCGATCCTGCGCGATCTGGATCGCGAGCGTGGCGAGGCTGGTGCCCGGAAAGGCGACCTTGCCCGTCACCATCTCGTACAGGACGACACCCAGCGAGAACAGGTCCGCCCGCCCGTCGACCGGAAGTCCCAGCGCCTGTTCGGGACTCATATAGCGCGGCGTACCGATCAACTGGCCCACCTGGGTCCGGGCCAGGCCGTCGGCATCGCCCCAACCGCCGGCCCCGCCCAGCCGCGCGACTCCGAAATCGAGCAGCTTGGCGGTGCGACCATCCTCCGACAGCAGGATGTTGGACGGTTTCACGTCGCGGTGGACCACTCCCGCGCGGTGGGCATAGGCGAGCGCGTCGGCGAGCTGGCGGGCGAGCAGCAGCACGCGTTCATAGGGTAGCCGCCCCTGCGCCTGGATGACCGTGTCGAGCGGGCGCCCCTCGATCAGCTCCATCGCCAGATAGGCGACGCCGTCCGCCTCGCCGACATCGTGAACAGTGGCGATGTTGGGATGGTTGAGCGCCCCCGCCGCCCGCGCCTCGCGCAGGAAGCGCTGGCCGATCTCGGCATTGCGCGCATATTCGGGTTTCAGCACCTTGATCGCGACCACACGCCCGATTCCGGGATCGTGCGCGCGGTAGACGTCGGCCATCGCGCCCTCGCCCAGGCGGCCCTGCACCTCGTAGCGGCCGATCATCGTCATGCGCCGGCTATCCTCCGCATCGTCATCGTCGGACGGTATAGGCGGCGATCGTAACCACCGCCTTACCGCCGCGCACGCACGGTGGACGCGATCCGCTCCGCGCGGGCGAGATCGCGGCCGACCAGCGGATTGGCGGGATCGAGCGTCGCGGCGCGGCGGAGCAGCCCGACCGCGCGGCTCACCTGGCCCTGGTTGAGCGCGGCCAGCCCCGCCGCGCGCGCGGCCCTGGCGCCACCGGGATCGGCGGCGCGCGATTTCGCGACGGTCGCGGCCGGACCGGGCGTCGACCGCGCCTTGGGGGTCGCCAGCGCGGGCCTGGCCGGCGCGTCGGGCCGCCGCTTCGCGTCGCGGCGCGGTTCGGCGGCGTCCGCCTTCCGGGCGACGGGCGCGTTGCCGGGAATCCGCAGCACCCGGCCGGGCGCGAGCTCCGCCGGCTTCTCGACGCCGTTATACCGCGCGAGCTGATAGGATTTGAGCCTGTTGCCCAGCAGCCGCTCGGCGAGCCCGGTCATCGTGTCGCCGGGGCGCACGGTATAGGAATAGTTGGTCGGCCCGAGCAGGTCGACGGGATCGCGGTCGAGCGAGTCGCGCAGCACCTGCAGCGACGCATCCATCGGGTCCCTCTTCAGCGCCGCCGCGACCCGCTTGCGCGCCGTCTCGCCGTCGCCCTGGTCGAGCAGCGCGAGGATCGCATCCACCTCGCTCGCCGGGGAGGGCGCGGGAATCGCGATCGCGCGCGGCGGGGGAGCGCCCTTGCCGCCGCACGCGGCCAGCCCCAATCCCAGGACCAGAAAGCCGCCTGCCCGCCACCGTTTCGTCCTGTCGTTCACGCCTGTCGCCTTTCGTTGAACCGCCGGTCCGGATCGTCCGGGTCGAGGGCGAGCAGGCAGGCCAGCCGCTCCCCGTCGCGGAGGAACTCGGTGAACTCGCCGCGCGGAAGCGGCGGCGAGAAATAGAAGCCCTGAAACAAATGGCAGCCGTGGCGGCGCAGCCAGGCATATTCGGCGCGGTGCTCGACGCCTTCGGCCAGCACCTGGATGCCCAGACCCCGGCCGAGCGCGAGCACGCTCTGGCAGATCGCCTGGCTGTCGCGGCGGACATGAACGCCCGTCACGAACTCGCGGTCGATCTTGATCTTGTCGAACGACAGGGTGCGCAACGTGCTGAGGCTGGAGAAGCCCGTGCCGAAATCGTCGATCGCGATCTTCACGCCCAGCTCGTGCAGCGCGCCGAACAGCCGCGCGGCGCTGGCGCCGTCGCCCATCGCCACGCTTTCGGTCAGTTCGATCTCCAGCGCGTCGGCGCCCGCGGAGTGACGGGCCAGGGTGCGCTCGACCAGCAGCGCCAGATCCTGGCGTTCGAGCTGGTGTCCCGACACGTTCACCGCGACGCGCAGGGCACCCAGCCCCGCGCTCGCCCACAAGCGCGTCTCGCGGACCGCGGCGTTGAGCGTCCACAGCCCGATCTCGTCGGACAGCCCGACCTCTTCCATGACCGGCACGAAACGCGACGGCGGCACCAGCCCGCGCGCCGGGTGCTCCCAGCGGATCAGCGCCTCCGCGCCGCAGACCCGATGTTCCGATGCGTCGACCAGCGGCTGGAAGTGGAGCAGCAGTTCGCCACGCGCTACCGCCTGGCGCAGATCCTGTTCGAGCGCGAAGCGGTCACGGGCGACCGCCTGCGGGTCGACCGCCTCGAGATCGGGCTCGCCGGCGCCGAACGACGCCAGCGCGCGGGTCAGCGCCGATGGCGGCGTCGACGCACCCGCATCGAAGCCGATGCGGCGAAGCACGATCTCGGGCAGGATTTCGTACCCCTCGTCCACCAGGCGATCGCCGAGCGCGTAGAAAAGTGCGTCCAGTTCGGCGCCGGTTACGTCGACGGGAGGCCCCGCCGTCCAGATCGCCAGATGCGCCCGGTCGACATGCGCCAGGAAACGCCCGGAGGAGAGCATCGCCTGGACCCGCTCGACGAGGCGGACCAGCATACGGTCGCCCAGATGTGGATCGAATCCGCAAAGCCGGTCATAATCCTTGAACGCGAGCAAGGCGAGCAGGCCTTCTCCGTCCGTCGCCATGCGCGCGAAGAGCGGCTCGCGCGTCGGCAGTCCCGTGATCGAATGAAGCTGCGCCAGGCGCGGGCTGAAGCTGGAATTGCGATCGACCAGGACCTTCACGCTCCTGGACAGCCGCTGCGCCATCGACCCCGCTACGGCTCCGCCGGTGGTCCGCTCGGCGACCCCGACCAGTTGCGCCATGCGTCGCCTGACGACCAGCGCGTTCGCCGCCCAGCCGAGCAGGCAGACGACCGCGACCGCCCAGGGAAACACCACCATCATGGCAGGCCCCGGCGTCCGCCCGTCGGCATGGTCATCGGCAAGGACGCGCGGGCGCTCACCGCATCGTTCTAGCGCCGAGTCCTTGCTGAAAGTTTAGGGCCGAAAGTTCAGGAGCCGCGCATCCCGCCGGACGACCGGAACCCCCTGTGGGTCAGAGCATTCGATCACGCTTTGCCGTCGAGCACCGAGCGGATCTTGCGGGCGAGCTGCTCGATGGTGAACGGCTTGGGCACGAGCGCTACGTCGTGGTCGAGCGTGCCGTTATGGACGATGGCGTTGCGGGTATAGCCGGTCGTGTAGACGACGGGCAGGTCGGGACGCTGCTGCCGCGCGACCTCGGCCAGTTGGCGCCCGTTCAGGTCGGGCATGACGACGTCGGTGAACAGCAACGCGATCTCCGGATGGCGGGACAAAGCCTGCAGCGCCTCGGCGGCGTTGGCGGCCTGGATCACCCCATATCCCAGCTCGGTGAGCGCATCGGTCGACATGCGACGGACCTCCGCCTCGTCCTCGACGACCAGGATCGTCTCCTCGCCGCGCGCACGCGGGAGCGTGGCGGCGTCGGGGGCGGGCGTGCCGTCGTCCTGGTCCTCGCCCACATGGCGGGGAAGGTAGATCTTGACGGTCGTGCCCTGGCCGATCTCCGAATAGATCCGCACATGGCCGCCCGATTGACGGATGAAGCCGTAGACCTGGCTGAGGCCCAGCCCCGTGCCCTTGCCGACATCCTTGGTCGTGAAAAAGGGATCAAAGGCGCGCTCGATCACCTCGGGCGGCATCCCCGGTCCCGTGTCCGACACCGCGATCGCGACATATTGGCCCGGCCGGACCCCGTCGGTTCCCCGGCAATAATCGTCGTCCAGATAGGCGTTTGCCGTCTCGACCGTCAGATTGCCGCCATCCTCCATCGCGTCGCGCGCATTAACGCACAGGTTGAGCACCGCATTCTCGACCTGACTGACATCGGCGAAGGTCCGCCACAAACCGCCCGACAGCACCGTCTCGATCCGGATTTGCTCCCCCAGCGTACGGCGGAGCAGGTCGGACATGCCGCCGACCAGTTTGTTGAGATCGACGATGCGCGGCTCGAGCGGCTGCTGGCGCGAAAAGGCGAGCAGGCGCCGCGTCAGCGCGGCCGCGCGCGTCGCGCCCTCGTTCGCATGACCGATCGCCGCCCTGGCCTTTTCGGGGGCATTGTCGAAACGGCGGCTGGCCATTTCCAGATTGCCGATGACGATCGCCAGCATGTTGTTGAAGTCGTGCGCGATCCCGCCGGTCAGTTGCCCGATCGACTCCATCTTCTGGACCTGGCGCATCTGTGCCTCGACCCGCTCGCGCTCCTCGATCTGGCGCTTGAGCTCCGCATTGCTGTCGGCCAGGTCCTTGTTGGCACGGCGAAGGACGCCCTGGGTCACGCCCAAAACCGCGACGGCCAGCGACGCCATCGTCGCGAGCAGCCCGATCAGCCCGTAGCGGGTGAGGCGGCGGGAGAAGGGTTCGACATCGGCGGTCAGGCGAACCGACCCGATCTGCGCCGCCTGCCGCATCACCGGGGCCATCTGCACGACCAGCCCGGATTTCCCGGTCGCGGGCGGGGCGGAGGCGATCGCCGCGCCGTCCTGACCATATCCGGCGAACACGGCGCCGTTCCGATCGCGCACGACCGCGCTTCGTATCTGCGGATTGGCGCGAAGCGACAGCACCGCTTCGCGGCCGGCGGCGCGGTCGTCGAAATCGAGCGCCGCGGTGACGTTGGCGGCCAATATCTGCGCCTGGACGGCGATCTCCGCGTTCTTCTGCTCGCGGTAGTTGCGCTCGGCCTGCGAGACGACGAGCAGCCCGAGCAGCAGCAGAACGCCGACCGCGAGCGCCGCGGCGCGCGGAAAGATGATCCAGCGCCGTCTCATCATCGGCTCCGTCACGGGCTTCCCCGCTGCTTCACCGACAGGGCCAGGCCGAGCAGCTTGGAACTGATCGCTATGTTGCTGCGCGCCGCCAGCGCCTCATCGATATGGAAGCGCACGCGCCCGTTCGCGACCGCGAAATGGACGATGCCGCGCACGGGGGAGGACCGGGCATCGGTGACCGTCAGCACCGGCGCGGGGCCGAACCGCGCCATCGCCGCGCCGACCTGCGCGCCCGGCAGGCCGCCCAGATAGGCGATATGGCATCCCGAACTCGCGGCCCCGGCCGACAGGCGCCGTACCAGGATCGGATGCTGGTCGATCCGCTGCCCGAACAGGGTCCTGTCCAGCATCGCGCCGAACGGATCGCGGCCCAGGATGCACAGGTGGAGCGGCCTGGCATCGCCCGGCAACGCCGAGGGCGGCCAGGCGACATAGGCGCCGAACTTCGCCAGATACGCCGCCTTCACCGCCGGTTCGAGCTGCGGCGACTGGGCCCGGGCCGCCGACGCGCCCAGGCCGACCAGCGACAGGATGATGGGCCAGGATGGGGGCATCAGAAGTCCAGCCTGACGCCGGCGACGACGCTGCGCCGGATCAGCTGCCCGCGGTCGGTATCGGCGCTTTCGTCATGGCGGTCGTGGAGCAGGTTCTCGCCCGCCGCGAACAGCTCGACTCCCGGCCGCGCCCGCCAGGCGATCCGCGCATTCGCCTCGACATAGGTCGGAACGCGCGGGTCGGGCAGGCTGTCCACCCCGCGCAGCGCCACGTCCAGATCGATGTCGCGCGTCACGTCGAAGCGCGACCGCAGCAGCAGCTGGAAATCCGGGTCGTTCCCCAGCGAAATCCCGTTCTCCAGATCGGTCGCGCCCGGCCGGAGCCTGAAGTCCTTGTGAAGCGTCGACAGCCCCGCGCTCAGCCGCCACCACGGGGTCAACGCGGCGGTGGCCCAGGCCTCGACACCATATTCATGGCCGCGCAGGTCGTTGGCCAGGCGCACCGGCAGGAAGCCGGTGACAGGGTCGGTGCTCGTCGTGCGCAGGTCGTCGTACAGATTGTAGAAGACCGATACCGACAACGACGTGTCGGCGGTCGGTTGCCCGCGATACCCCGCCTCGATCGCGGTCAGCTTCTCCGACCGGAATCCGCCCGCCTCCAGCACGCCGGGGAAGACGAGCTCGCGATCGATGCGCGACGGCGCCCGGATCGCGCGCGACACCGCGCTCCACAGTAACGTCCCCTCCACCGGCTGCCAGGCCAGGCGGACGCTGGGTAGGATCTGAAGGCCGGTATAGGATTGCTGTTCCGCCTTGGCGCCCGCAGTCACCGTCAGGGTCGGCGTGAGCGCGATGCTGTCCTGCGCGAATATGTTGCCGATCCACAGGGTGCGGCTGATCGGATCGAGCCCGAAGGCGTTCGCCCCGTTGACGAACCTGTCGCGGGTCGCGCGGATGCCGCCGCCCCAGACGATCTTGTGCCGCCCGGTCGTCCAGTCATGCTGGACCGCCAAGTCATAGGTGGCGAGCGCATCGAACACTCCGGAGAAATCCCGGCTGAACCTGTCGTAATAGGCCTGGACCTGCAGCCCGCCAGCCTGGCCGACGGGGGTCGTCCAGCGGGCGAGCAGGTTGTGACCCTTGTCGCGGCTGCCCGAATCGCCGCGTTGCCGGAATAGGTCGCCCTGGACGGTGATATTGCCGGCGCCCGCCGACCAGTCGGTGCGGAACCCGCCGCGCAATCCCCGCCCGCCATCCTCGAACGGACCGCCATTGCCGGCGGGCATCCCCGACCGGTCGTAGCCGCCGGCATAGACGCGGTAGGCGCCGGCCTCGCCCAGCGCGCCGCCGAACCGGGCATAGCCGTTGCGCTCCAGCGGGCCCGCCGCGGCCGCGACCCGCGCGCCCATCGTGTCGAGCGCCGACTTGCTGGTGACGTTGATGACGCCGTTGACCGCATTCGCGCCCCACAAGGATCCGCCCGGGCCGCTGATCACCTCGATCCGGTCCAGGTCCTCGGTCGGAATCTGGCGCAGGTCCCACAGCACGCCGGAAAACAGCGTCGAATAGATGCTGCGCCCGTCGACCAGAACCAGCAGCTTGTTCGACGTTTCATAGCCCGCAAATCCGCGCGCGCTGACCGCATATTGGCGCGCGTCGACGCGCTGCACCTGCAGATTGGGTGCCAGCCGCAGCGCCTCGGCCAGGCTGGGGGCGCCCGAACGGACGACATCGTCCCCCGTGATCACATAGATCGCGGCCGGCGCCGCGCTGACCGGCTCGGGGCGTTTGGAGGCGGAGGTGACCTCGATCTCGGCGAGCTGATCGATCGACAGGTTGCGCAGATCGTCGACCGACTGCGCCGCGGCAGCCGCCGAAAGCAGGCAAGCCCCCAGCGTGGTGGCAGCGCCGACGGCCGATCTGAAACACCCCGTACTCATCGACTCGCCTTGTTGCCTCGGGCCGGTGTCGCGGACAAATCCTCAATGGCGGTAGATCGTTACGACAGCGGGTGAACTGACGACTCCACCGCCATCACGCAACCGCTTTCGCTCGGCCGGTCGAGGACCATGCGCCGGACCGGACCGTCACCCTGAGTAGGGGAAGCGAGGAGACGGCCATCTCGGGGTCGAGGCAGCCCGCTGCATCCGGCGAATCCGCTCGAGCGAAGGTGAAGGAATCCTGGGCTATCTACGGCTCATCACCTTGCGAAACGCCAGGGCGGCGCCGACCAGTCCGGGCTCCGACACCGAGAGTCGTTGCACGGCGACGGTGCCCATATGAGCCGCGAACCGTCCTTTGGCGGTGAAGGGCGTGGCGAAGAGCGGTGTCGCGAGCCGGTCCGCGATGCGCCCGACGAGCGTACCCGAGAGGACGACCCGGCTCGCGCCATGCGCCAGCGCCATGTCGCCCGCGAATACGCCCAGGCAGCCGATCAGCTTGTCGAGGGCCGCCGAAGCATTCGCGTCCGTGCCGTCGATCGCCGCGGTCCAGAGTTCCGACACGGTGAAGGACGCCGGAGCTACGCCCGCCGCCTCGCAGACCGCCTGGTGGACGCAGCCCAAACCGGGCCCGGACAGAACACGCTCCGCCGAGGCCCGGCCGTGCGCGTGCCGCGCGAGCCGGTAGATGCGATCGTCGAGATCGTCGACCGGCGCGAAGCCGGCATGGCCCGCCTCGGTCTCGACGACGGTTATCCGGTCGCCTGCGCGGTGCACCAGCGCGACGCCCAGACCGGTGCCCAGCCCGATGATCGTGGTAACCCCGTCGCTCCGCGCGTCGTGCCTCGGTCCCGCGACCGGGGCAAAGGCATCGATACCGAGCGCGGGAACGAGATGGCCGACCGCGCCGAAATCGTTGACGATCGCCAACCGGTCGAGCCCGAGTTCGACCGCCAGGCGCGACGAACGGATGACCCAGGGGTTGTTGGCGAGGACCAGCGGTTCGGCGTTGACGGGCGCGGCGACCGCGATCGCCGCATCGCGCGGCAACGACCCGCCCACCCAGTCGCGATATCGCCGCCACGCATCGTGCAGATCGGGATGCTCGTCGACGCGGAGGACCAAGGCCCGGTCGAGACACGGAACGTCCATGTCCATCCGCGCGACCGCGAAGCGGACATGGGTGCCGCCGATATCGGCCACCACCAGCTCGTCGGCGGGCGCGGCGTTCATCGTTTGCCGGGCCGCAAGGGCCCGCGGATCAAGTCACGCGCACGCGGCAAAGGCGCCCGCGGCGCGAGCACGATGGGGTCGGTCGGCATTGGACAGGATTCTCCGGGGCGGGCCGGAACCCCGAGAGGTTCCGGCCACGCGGTGTCGCCTAGAAGTTGACGCGGGCGCGCAGGCCGTAGCTGCGCGCGTCGTTGAGGAAGCGGATGTTGAGCGAGGAGCCCACCAGCGCCTTTTGCGAGGCCTCCTCCGCCAGGAAGTTCGCCGCCCATGCTTCGAGACGGTAATTGCCCAGCGTATAGCCGATTCCCAGATTGAGCGTGACGAAGCCCTTTTGTCGATCCGGGAATCCCGCTTCCAGGGCGCTCTGGCTGTCGCCGTCGAGGAAGACGATGTCGTCCTCGTTGAACTGGGACAGGAAGAAGGACGAGCGGTAGTTGAGCAGCGCCTGCCAGTCGATCCGGCCCGGGCCAGCGGCGAAGTCCTGGCTCAGCCGGGCCGCGACGTTGAACTTGGAGGCGAGCGGCAAGCGGTTGCCGACCAGGCTGATCAGCGGCGAATTGCCGCCCGCGCCGAAATCCTGCGCCCGCGCATCGGCCACGGTCCCGCTGGTGATCCTGGTATCGAGATAGGCGATATTAAGGTCGAGCCCGAAATTACCGGGAAGGCGGAACTTCGCTTCCGCCTCCGCGCCATAGATGCGCGAGGAACCGATGTTGCGGTTGACCAGCGAGAAGCCGTTGCAGACCGGCGGGGTCTGTGCCTGGTCGAGATTGATGCAGGTCAGGTCCTGGAAAACCTGATTATTATAGTCATAATAGAAGCCGGTCAGGTTGAAGACCGCGCGCCGACCGCCGAACTGGAAGACGTTGCGCGTCCCGATCTCATAGACGAGGACGTCCTCGGGACTGAACTCCTCCGGAATGGTCGACCCGTTGAAGCTGTCGTTGAACCCGCCCGATTTGTGGCCGGTCGACGCCTTGGCGTAGAGCATGTTGTCGTCGGTGATGTCGAGCTCGGCGCCCGCGCGCCAATCGATGAAGTCGAATTTCGAGCGGCCGACCTGCTGCGTCGGTGCTCCGACATTGGCGAACGAGAAGGACCCGTTGGCGGGGCAGTTGACGAAGCCATTGTCGATGTCGGGCCGGTCGATGCAGGTGCCGTTGGGGTTGGTGCCGCCGGCGATCGTCTGGATCTGCTGCACCAAGGTGTCGCGCAGACCCGGCGTCGCGATCCCTTGGATGAGGAACTGGGCGTTGAGCTGCGTCAGCCGCGCCGAGTCCTGCGGGGTTGCGGTGCCCGCGCGGATGCGGGCGCCGATCGCTTCGCTTTCCGACAGGTCGAAATTGGGGCGGCCGAGCAGGGCCGGACGGAAACCCTCCGTTCCCAGCCGGGTCGCGAAGCAGCAGAGGGAGTCCGCCCCGCCAAGCGTCAGCGCCCAATTGCCGCCGATGCCGAAGCGCGACTTCTTTTCCTCGGTATAGCGGATGCCACCGAGCACCCGTACCCGGTCGGTGACGTCGTAAGTGCCGTCGGCATAAAAGGCGAAGCTCTCGCCCCGCACATCGGGCATGGTGAATTCGGTTCCCGAATAGCAGCAATAGCCACGATCGGCGAGCGCGAAGAAGCCGACGCCCTGCTTCTCCTTGAAGTAGAAGCCACCCACGTTCCAACGCAGCGCCTGATCGCTGTTGGCGAACAGCCGCGCTTCGTAGACCTGGCTCTTGGAGCGGGTCTGCCAGAAATTGGTCGAAAAATTGTCGTACTGGATCGCGCTCAGGTCGCGGCCGGGAAAGTCGATTCCGTCGGCGCTGGCATTGACCTGAAAATAATCGATCGACCGATAACTGCCGCTCACCTCGCCCTGGAAGGTGCCGAAATCATAGTTGATCTTGCCCTGGACGCCCCAGAGCTCGTTCCTCATGTCGCCCTGCCCGCCGCGATAGGCGACATCGCGCAGCGGCAGATCCTCGGCGCGCAGGCCCGACTGGATCACGGCGTTGAAGATGCTCGACCCGGGATAGCCGGTGCCGGTCTCCTTGCCGTAATCGCCGATCACCGACATCGTCAGCCGATCGCTGGGCTCCCAAAGCAGCGAACCACGAGCGGCGTAATTCTCTTCCAATCCCGCGGGCTTGAGCCGGCGGGCCTGCGGATCCGTCGACACGTTGCGAAAGCCATAGTCGCGATTGACATATGTACCCGCGATGCGTGCGGCGACGGTCTCGCCCAGCGGAATGTTGATCGCGCCTTCGGCCGCATAGGAGGAGCGGTTCGAATATTCGCCTTGGATATAGCCGCCCCACTCCCCCAGCCGGGGCTTGGCGGTGATGATGTTGAGCGTGCCCGCCAGCGCGTTACGGCCATAAAGGGTGCCTTGCGGTCCCTTGTTCACCTCCACCCGCTCGAGATCGTAGAACATCAGTCCCAACCCGCGCGGACGCGGGATATAGGTGCCGTTCAGATGCGGGGCCGCGCCCGGATCACCCAGCTCGGTGTTGTTCGCCGACCCGACGCCGCGGATGAAGATCTCGACATTGCCTTCCTGGTTGGCGATGCTGAGCCCGGGCACCGCGATCTGGAGCTGGCGGAGTTCGGTGATGCCGTCCTGGCGCAGCGAATCGGCGGTGAACGCCTGGACGACCCCGGACACGTCCTGCAGATTCTCCTCGCGCCGATTGGCGGTGACGACGATGTCCTCGTCGGTGCCGTCGCGCACCTCCTCCGGCTGCCGATCCGATCCGGAGATGGTCTGAGCCCCGGCAGGCAGAGCCGCCCCCGCGAGCAACATGGCGACGGCGCGAACCGCGAACGTCCTCGTGATCATGATCATTCTCCCCTGGATTTCGTCTTGTTCTAGTTGCAGTTCGATTTCGGACCGGCCGCCGAGGCGATCCGCGCGCCCGACATCGTCAGGTCGAGCGTCCCGGCGGTGGTGATCGCCAGCGGTGTCCCGATGCGGCTCATATCCGCGCCCGCCCCGGCGAAGCAGCGCAGCGGCACCGCGATGCGGGTCCAGTCCCGTCCCCGCGCGGCCTCGGCCAGTTGCGCGGTGATGGGATAGCGACCTCCGTCCATCGCCAGCGTCACCGGCGCGGATGGCGCTCCGTCGACCTTCAGGTCGATCTCGAGCACCAGGTCGCCATTGGATTGACGGGTCAGGTCCGCCGGCTCCGCGGTCGCGATCGCCGCCACCGCCTCGGCGCGGCCGGTCCAGGCGATACGGACCGAATCCTCCTGCGCCCGGCGATCGGCCGCGCGCGCGGCGATCAGGTCGGGCCCCGGATTGGTCGACAGCGCGCCCGGCGAGCCGAGCAGCAGCTTTCCACCCGCCACCACCTTGCCCGCCGCGAACAGCACGCCGGACGTCGCCGCCGGCCCGGTCGCGCGCGCTTCGGACAGGAGCGGCACGTCGCCTCGATCGGCGAAGGTCAGGCCATGACCATAAGCGAAGAGCGGATCATAATTGGCGTCACCGATATTGACCGCGGTCTGGTCGCTGCGCTTCGGCCAGCTATAGGGCAGCTTGCCCTTGAAGTCGGATTTGCCGAACAGCACGTCGGCGACCCCGCCGCCCTCCGATCCCGGCAGCCAGGCGGCGACAAAGGCGTCGGCGGCGTTGAGATAGGGGTTCACCCACATCGGCCGCCCCGACAGGAACACCGCCACGGTGGGCACGTCCGCCTTTTTCAGGCGTTGCAGGATCGCGAGCGAGTTCCGGCCATCGTCAAAGGCGATATCGGGCCGGTCGCCTTGGAATTCGGCATAAGGATCCTCGCCGAACACGACGATCGCCACGTCCGGTTTTGTGGTGAACGCGCCGTCGGGCGACAGCGACGCGGTGCCGCCTCCCGCCGCGACCGCCTCCGCGATGCCCGCCCAGATCGATTGGGCGTTGGGGAAGTCGGCGGGCTTGGTATCGGTGCCTTGCCAGCTCAGCGTCCAGCCGCCCGCCTGCTTGCCGATATTGTCCGCGCCGTCGCCCGCCACCAGCACCCGCGCGCCGGCCCTGAGCGGCAGCAGCCCGGCCCTGTTCTTCAGCAGCACCAGCGACTCCCGCACGGCCTGGCGCGCGACCGCGCGGTGCGCCGGCGAGCCCAGCAGATCATAGCGGCCGGCGAACGGTCGCGACGACGGCTTGCCGGTCTCGAACAGCCCGGCGCGCAGCTTGACGCGGAGCACGCGCCGGACCGCATCGTCGAGCCGCGCCACCGGCAGCGTCCCCGCCTTCACATGGGCCAGCGTCGTCGCATACAGCGCCTTCCAGCTATCGGGCGCCATGAACATGTCGAGCCCGGCGATGATCGAAGCGGGACAATCGGTGTTGGTGCAGCCGTCCACCTGTCCGTGCGCGTTCCAATCCCCCACCAGAAAGCCGTCAAACCCCATCCGTTCCTTGAGCACGCCCGTCAGCAGCGACCGGTTGCCGTGGAGTTTGGACCCGTTCCAGCTCGAAAAGGATGCCATCACCGACTGGACGCCGGCCCGGAGCGCGGGGATGTAGGGGGCGCCGAACAGGGCGCGCAGCCCCGCTTCGTCGATGCGCGCGTCGCCCTGGTCCTTGCCGCCATAGGTGCCCCCATCGCCCAGGAAATGCTTCGCGGTGGCGATGACGTGTGGTCCGCGCAGCCAGTCGCGGGCGCCGATCTTGCCCTGAAGTCCCTCGACCAGCGGCCCCGCATAGGCGGTCGCGATCTCCGGATGCTCGCCGAATCCTTCATAGGTCCGGCCCCAACGGTCGTCGCGCACCACCGCCAAGGTCGGTGCGAAGGTCCAGTCGAGGCCGGTGACGCGCAGTTCGATCGCGGTGATCTCGCCGATGCGGCGGATCAGTTCGGGGTTCCGCGTCGCGCCGAGGCCGATGTTGTGCGGAAACAGCGTCGCGCCGACGACATTGTTGTGGCCGTGAACCGCGTCGCTACCCCAGATCACGGGGATGCGGGGCAGCCTGCCCGACGGGCGCATCGACGCCGCGTGGAAGGCGTCGGCCGCGGCCAGCCAGTCGCGCGCCGGAGCATCATATCTGCCGCCCGGATCGGAATTGCCGCCGTTCAGCACCGATCCCAGATGATAACGATGGACATCGTCGGGGGTGACGCTGGCGATGTCGGCCTGGACGATCTGGCCGAGCTTCTGCTCGGGGGACATGCGCCGCAACAGTCCGTCGATGCGCGCTTCGACCCCGGCGTCGCGCGCCGTCGGCGCAACCGCAGCGGGCCAGGAGCCCGGCGTGGCCACCCCCGGGCCGCGCCCCATGACCGATTGCGCCGACAGCGACGTCGTGGTCAGCAGCGCCGCCGCAGCGACGATACAGCGCACCGATAGCCGGCGCGCGTTCAGTTCCACTTTCATGCCCTCTCCATCCGCCCCGTCTATGGAAGCGTTTCCAGAAACATCCAGAAAGAGCGGGCTTCTGTCAAGTCGGACGTTCAACGCTTCTGGGTCGAGCCCCGTATGATCAGCTCATGGCGCAGGAGCTGGCCGGTATGGCCGCCCTTGTCGATCAGCAGCTTGGCGGCGGCATGGGCGAGCTCGCGGACCGGCTGGCGGATGGTGGTGAGCGACGGCCAGACCGCGCGCGCCAGATCGCTATCGTCGAAGCCGGCGATCGCCACGTCGTCGGGCACCGACAGTCCGTGCTCGTGCGCGGCCGCCAGCACCCCCGCGGCCATGTCGTCGTTACTCGCGAAGATCGCGCTCGGCCGGTCCGCGCCCGACAACATCGCGCGTCCGGCCTTCTGCCCCGACGGGAAATCGAAACTACCTTGCACGACGCGGTCGGGATCGACCGCGATCCCGTGCCGCCGAAGCGATCGCCTATATCCTTTCAGGCGTTGCGCGCTGGCGACATGGTCGGGATGGCCGATGACGAAGCCGATGTCGCGGTGGCCCAGCGAGACCAGATGATCGGTCATCTGCTCCGCCGCCGCTATGTCGTCCATATGGACAAAGGGCGAGACGGACAGATCGCGCCCCGGCGCGATCCGCACGAACGGGACTCCACGCCGCGTGAGTTCCGCGATCACGTCACGCGCGTCCGACACCGGCGGCGAGAGGATAAGCCCGTCGAGATGCGTCTCCTCGATAAGGCCCAGCACATCTTCCAGCAGTTCCGGCGCGGCCGCGTCGCATTCCTGGAAAATCACGCGAAAACCGCGCTCCAGACAATGCGCCCGTGCGCCTGCCTGAATGTTGTAGATGTAATAGGGACTGGGATTGTTGTAGATCAGCGCGATCTGATGCGCACGCTGCCCGGCCAGCGCCCGCGCGGCGGTACTGGGACGAAAGTTGAGCGCCGCCACCGCGGCCTCGACCTTGCGCCGCGTGTCCGCCTTCACATAGGGTTCTTTGTTGAGAACACGCGATACGGTGGTTACCGAAACCCCCGCCACGGCGGATACTTGCTTGATCGTCGTTCGCAAGAACTGCTCTCCACCGTCGTGCCATCACGCGCGGACGCTGCGGGCGGGTTAGCGAGTCCGTCCGTTCTTCGCCACCGCCAAGTTGCACCGTGGAAAGCGGCCATGCCGATCGCGACGGGGGAGGGTCAAGGTGTCGTCAGTCGCCCGAAGCAACGGTCAGGATGGACGAACCATGGGTAGCGCGGGCTTCGAGGCGGCGATGCGCTTCGGCGGCGTCGCCCAGCGCGAAACGTTGTCCGATCGGAACGACGAGCCCCTGTTTCTCGATATGTCCGTAAAGCCGCGCGGCGAGGCGTCGCAGATCATCCGCGGTCGCCGCATAATCGCCCAGCGTCGGCCGCGTGACGAAGATCGAGCCCGCACGCATCAACGCCAATGCGTCAAAGGCAGGCACCGGGCCGCTCGCATTGCCATAGGTGATCAACAGTCCGCGACGCGCCACCGATGCGAGCGACGCTTGCCAGCTGTCCGCGCCCACGCCGTCGAACACGCAATCCACGCCGCGGCCGGCGGTCAGGTCGCGTACCGCCGCCGCAAGTCCGTCCATGGGGCAGGAAAGCGCGTGGGTGGCGCCCAGCGCCCCTGCCAGGTCCGCCTTTTCGGGCGACCCGGTATGCGCGATCGTCGTGACGCCGATCCGGGCCAGCCATTGGACGATGATGGAGCCGACGCCACCCGCGGCCGCGAACACCAAGGCGGCCTGTCCGGCCCGGATCTTGGCGCAATCCTCGATCAGGAAACAAGCGGTCATGCCCTTGAGCGTGGCCGCCGCCGCCGTCTCGTCATCGACGGCGTCGGGTAGCCGCAGAAGATGCTCGGCGGCGATGTCGCGAGCCGTCGCATAGGCGCCGACCGGCCCGGTCGCATAGGCCACGCGGTCGCCCGGCGCGAAGTCGTGTACATCGGCGCCGACCGCCTCGACGATGCCCGCCGCTTCGGTGCCGAGACCGGCGGGAAGATCCACCGGGTAAAGGCCGGAGCGCCGATAGGTGTCGATGAAGTTCAGCCCGATCGCGCGGTGGCGCACCAACACTCGACCGGCGCCCGGCGCGGAAGGCGAGATGTCCTCCCGCTCGATCACCTCCGGGCCACCCGGTGCCCGCATCATCATCCTGAAATCGGCCACTCGGATCTCCTCGATCGCTGTGCTCGGCAATTTAGGTCGATCCGCCGCCCCAAGCTATTCCCGCCGAACCGCGCCTGCGGAACATAGCACATAGCACACCTTACGCGGCTAAGCCGCAGTTTATGGGAAAAAGTGCTGTAAAATCAGTGCGTGAGATGCTGGCGACGCTCAGCGGATCGCGTGCTGCCGATGGCCACCCGGTCCCACAAAATCAGCAGGATTCCGCAACTTTCGGTCCCAGTCCTGCTAATGATGATGGCCTTATGGTCCCCCGCCGGCACAAGCCCGGTCGCCGGGCCTTCCTTGACGGAAACTTCGCACGGCGAAAGCTGCCGCTCGCGGTCTCGGAATACTGCATCTGGGATACCGAGCTGCCAGGGTTCGGCTTGAGAGTGCGGCCGACCGGGCGCTACTATTGGTTCGTCCGCCTCCGGCATCGCGGGAAGCATCGTCGGATCACGCTCGGCTGCACCGACGATGTCGACGCCGTGCTTGCGCGGACGCAGGCGCGGCGGCTTCTAGCCGAGGTAGCGCTCGACGGCCTGCCGAAGCGAACGGTCGTGAAGGCGACGCCGATCCTCAGCGACTTTGTCGAAACCTACTGGGGAGACATCGCCCGCTATTGGAAGCCTTCGACGCAGAAGCGGAACCTTGGCGCTTGGGAACGCGAATTGCTGCCCATCTTCGGCGCGATCCGAGTTGCCGACATCATTCCGGCAGACGTGCTCCGCTGGCGAGACAGCTTGGCGGGCGGAAGGGAAGTCACGTTCAATCGGACCCTCCCGGTGCTGGCGTCCCTATTGAAGTATGCCGAACAGCTTCGCCTTCGCCGCAAAGGCTCCAACCCTTGCCGGGGCATGTCGCGTTACAAGCGCCCGCCGTGCGAACGCTATCTGACACCGCTTGAGTATCGCCGCGTCGGAGCTGCGCTCCGCGACGCGGAGGCGTCCAGCCCCGGCGAGGTCGCGATAGTTCGGCTGCTGCTCTACACAGGCGCGCGGATCAGCGAGATACGCGATCTCAGATGGGAATGGGTCAAGCCGCCGCATCTCGCCCTCCCCGACAGCAAGACCGGGCAGAAAACCGTCTGGTTGAACAGCCAGGCGCTGGCGGTGCTCGAAGCGGTGCCAAGGCACGAGGGTTGCTCGCTCGTCTTCCCGAACAAGCGCGGCACGGGGTCACTCGCCTTTCAAAGCTGGTGGGAGCGGTTCCGCCGCACCTGCGCCTTACCCGACGTGCGCGTGCATGATCTGCGCCACAGCTTCGCGTCTACGGCGATTATGGACAACGTGCCGCTCGCCACTATCGGCAAGCTGCTCGGTCATGCGCTTCCGGAAACCACGGCCAAATATGCCCACTTGTCCGATGACGTGATCGGGGACGCGGCACAGAGGATATCAGGCTCGCTCGCTCAGGCGATAGGGCTGCGACTGTGACCGCGCTTGCGCTCAGGCAGGTCGTTGCCGACGCGCTCGCGGAGGTAGGCGCCAGCGTTGTTCACCTGCGAATGCCACGAGGCAAGCCGCGCACGACGACTTGGCTCGGCATCGAGCACGGGTTCGGCATCCGTCACTATGCTACGGGCCGCAACGTCTACATCGTCCAGACCCGGATGGCCGGGCGGATGCGGACAGTGACGATCGGGTCTGCCGCCGTGATCACGCGCCATCAGGCAACGATGGTCGCCCGGCGCGTGCTCGCCTACGCGCAGGTAGGGCTCGATCCCGCCGCGGATCGTAAGCGCATCCGGTCCGCGCCGCGCTTCGACGACTTCCTCAAGGAATATTGGGATCGCTGGTCGCCGAAGTGGAAGCCTTCGACCTACGAGACGCAGACGCAGTACCGCGCGCTCTATCTCGATCGCGCCTTCTCCGGCGTGTTCATCGACGAGTTGAATGAGGCGCACGTCACGAGTTGGTTCGCCGACCTGAACAACCGCACCGGCCCCGGCGCTGCCAACCGGACGCTCGGCATACTCGCCGCAATGCTGAACAAGGCGGAGAGCTGGGGCTACCGCCTGGAGAACACCAATCCTTGCCGCTCGGTACGCCCGAACCGCCGCAGGGAATGCGAGCGTTTTCTCAGCCGCGCGGAGTTGGAGCGGCTGGGGCAAGTGCTGGCGGAGGAGCGCGTCGCCGAGGACAGCGTGAGGGCCAGCGCAGCGACAGCGGTTACCCTACTGCTGCTCACCGGCTGCCGATTGGGCGAGGTGCTCGGGCTGCAATGGCAGGACGTAAAGGGCAATCGGCTCTTGCTGCGCGACAGCAAGACCGGGCCGCGGACTGTCTGGCTGGGCAACGAGGCGCGAGCACTCATTGCCACCTTGCCCAAGCGCAAGGACGTGCCTTGGCTGTTCTGGAATGCAGCGCTCCGCAAGCCGATCCGAAACATCCATCACCAATGGTACGGACTCCTTGAGCACGCAGCCTTAACAGGCGTGCGGTTGCACGACCTGCGGCATACCTTCGCGAGTCACGCGGCCATGAACAAAGAAACGCTGCCGATGATCGGCCGGCTCTTGGGGCACGCGAAAACGGCGTCGACCGCGCGCTATGCTCACCTCGATGACGAGCATGTGCTGAAGGCTGCGGAGCAGATCGGATCAGCGATTTACGCCATGTTGGATTGCCCCTGAGAGCCAACCCGCCCGATCAGCAACCCGCTTGATACCACGCCAAAAAGTGGCTCCTCCGCCGCGAGGTTCAGGCGCCGCTTGCTCGCCATCCATGCCCTGACTAGGCTCATTCAAACGGGGGGGCTGCATGGACGTGGTTGCGGAGATTTGGCGCTGGTTGCTAGCGGTCGATTGGCTGACGTTGCTCTCCGGAGCCGCTCTGGCCACCCTTGGCCTTGCTGCGCGGCTGATCATGCGGGAGCCCCTAAAGGCAATCGGGCGCGATGCGCGGTTCATCAGAGCCTTTTGGTGGATATCGCCCCAGTCGCCGTTCCACGGAGAATGGGAGGTTGTCTGGAAAGTTCAAAGCACGCGATTCCCGCCCCAAAACGTTGATCGGGTAAAGGTCCGCCGCTTGTTCACGAACGTCACGTTCCGGACGTCGGCAACACTGGTAGGAGGAGACCGCGAGGATTGCGTCTTCATCGGTAAGCTGCACGAGAGGAATCTCACTGGACGATGGTACAACCCCGAAGACCAGAACCGCGGCTACTACGGCGTTTTTCAACTTAAGCTTCACGCCGGATTGAAGCACGGGGACGGGGCGTGGGCCGGCTTCTCCAACGCAGGCCGCGTCCAGGCAGACGATATGTCGATGAAGCGCCTCTAGTACCGTAGCCGCCGCTTTCTTCCGAAAGGGAATGCATGTCTAATATCGGTAAGGCCAACGCAAATGCCAGCCGAGCGTTTTTCGTTCGAATGCTTACGCGCGATATCTCCGTTGAGGATTGCATCCTCGACTTAGTAGATAATAGCGTCGATAGCGCTTGGAAGGCCTTAGGAAAGAAGCCCTTGACGATAAGCGACGGGCCGGACTTCTCTAAGACAGCGATCAATCTCAAATTCGACGACGAAAGTTTCGAGATCGTGGACAACGGTGGCGGCATGTCTCTCGACAGCGCTACTAAGTATGCTTTCACTTTCGGCAGGCAAGCAAGAGATCCAGAAGACAACGCCGAGTTTAGCATTGGCGTTTACGGCATCGGACTTAAACGGGCGGTATTCAAAATTGGCACAAAGATAAGTGTTCGGAGCACCCATACGGCAGATGGCGTTAGGGACGCCTTTGTTGTCCCGATAAATGTTAAGCGGTGGGTGGAAGGAACAAGTACAAACTGGGATTTCCCGATCGAGTCTGCCGATCCGATGAGGGAAGATGGCCTCATGATCGAGGTTGGAGGTTTGACGGACCTGGCCGCCCTGACGTTTGCCGACCCAGAGTTTCAACGAAGTCTCAAGCGCACAATAGGTCGCGACTACGCATTACATATTCGCCGCGGTCTGACGATACGCGTTAACGGTGAAAAGGTCGTCGGCGAGGACTTCAAGTTGATCGCAAGCGACCAGTTTGCTCCGCAGTACCTTAAGTGGAAAGAAGTGGTGGGCGGGAGCGATGTCTTCGTGGAAATGGCCGCCGGCTTTGCTTTTCCGCCTCCATCAGACAATGAACCGAGCGACAAGGGCAATCGAGAGGACAGGTCCGGGTGGTATGTGGCGTGCAACGGCCGCATCGTCATGGCGGCTGATAAAACATACCTATCAGTATGGGGAGATGATTTCCCATCCTGGCATCCGCAATATACGGGCTTTTTTGGACTCATCGTTTTCACAGCGGACGATACAGAACTTCTTCCACTGACAACTACGAAACGTAGTGTCGATTTGTCTTCCGTTGTATACCGCCGCGCGCGCGCCAAAATGAGAGAGTCTACTCGGGCGTGGATTACGTACACTCACGAACGAAAAGCGGACCAGCAGACGGCTGATCGCGTCGAAAAGGAGGCTGGACGCACGTCGATATTTGCAATCAAGCCTCGTGCTCAAGTGGCCTTGCCGTCGGTTCAGAAAACAAGGCAGCGAGAGTCCAGCATTCAGTTTATGGCACTCAAGACCCGGATCGTTGAGCTGGCCAAGGCTCTCGGAAACGTGAACATGAGCAATAAGGACGTCGGCATTGCGGCCTTCGATTATGCCTACGACGAGCTAGTGCAAGGCGAATGAGCGACGCGTCCTTCAATGGGGTGAACTACAGCCTTCGCCCTAGCAAAACCATCCAGCGCGGTCTTATCTTCGAGGGGCTAAGGCAACTTCAAGACCAGCTCGATTGGAGCAGGGCCTCTTATGTGGGTTTTGGCTCCATCTGGTTCACGGATTTCCTCTTAGCACACAAGATCCTTCGGATTTCACGCATGGTTTCTATCGAAAGCAACGATGTCGGCTATCGACGTGCAGTTTTTAACAAGCCATATCGCTTCATAAGAATGAAGCAGGGGGTTTCCTCGGATGTAATACCGGCATTGTACGATGAGGCACGCTTTCCAACTCATCCGTCGATTATGTGGTTGGACTACGACGAAGGGCTTGACGAGGACAAACTGGACGAGCTTCGGTTCAACGTGGAGAATGCGGCGCCGAACAGCGTGCTGCTCGTAACGCTCAATGCTGGAGAGCGGCATTATGGTGCCGACGATTCACAGAGACTAGAACGTGTGAAGACACTATTCGGAAGGTTGGCACCAGACACGCTCCGGCGGAGATCAGTACGCGGCTTCGGACTTGCTCAAACGTTGGCCGGCTTAGTTCAGGACGCGATGGTATCAACAAGCACCAAGATTCGGAAGGTAAACAGTTGCGTTCCGGCTTTTAATATCTCCTACCGCGACAAGGCAACGATGATTACAGTGGGTGCAATCTTTCCATCTCAAGAACTACGCGCATTTGTTCGTAGCACCGTCCGATCACCGCGCTGGCCCGGGTTTGTAGATGATCCGATTATCGCTCCGCATTTGACCCTGCTTGAAGCCGCCGTTCTTCAGGCGAACTTACCCCGACGTCCGGGCTTAAACCGTGATGCGGTACAGGAGCTTGGTTTCGATCTTGAAGATGAGCAGATCCGAGCTTTCGAGACCTTCTATCGCCATTACCCTGTCTACGCGCAAATCGTAAGCTAAGAGCCAGGAGCGATGCAGAACATATTGAACAAAGCCTCTCGCAGCTGAGCGGCATTCTTGGTCTCGCATTCCCAAACCAAAGCTACACGCCAGCCGTCCTTGCGGAGTGCCTCTTCAACTTCTGAGTCTCGCAATACATTTCTTTGGAACTTACATTCCCAATATTCAACTCGCGACTTGGGTAAAGATGATTTCGGGCAATTCTGATGTCGGTGCCAGAAGCAGCCATGAACGAACAGAGCGGTGCGGTGCTTTGGAAATACGAGGTCTGGCGTTCCCGGCAGATCGCCACGATGCAACCTGAAGCGAAGGCCAAGAGCATGAGCAGTCCGGCGGACCCGCATCTCGGGTGTCGTGTTCTTTCCTCGCACCTGGGACATAAGCCAGGAGCGACGTTCAGGCGTAAGTCCGTCGACCAGCTGCTTACTCCGCCGCTTCAGCCATGCGAGCATCTCCACGTGCAGTTCGCTTTACCGAGACGAAGGCCTGTTTCGCCGGGCTGCTCGTGGCGATGGTCGCCTCCTCCGGGCGAGACAAACGATCGCGAATTGCTTCGAAGATGCCTCGGGCCATCATAGGAGACACACTGTTCCCGATCATGCGGAAGCTATGCCAAACGGTCGGGTGAAAGACGTGCTCGTCTGGAAATCCTTGTAGTCTCGCGGCCTCGCGAACGGTGATGACGCGGTTTTGATAAGGATGGATTGGTCTTACTGACTGAAAGGAGCCCAATTCGGAACCGGTTCCCGCGCGCAATGTGGGGCATAGTCCATCGAGCTTAAGTCGGGGGTGGCGGCCAACTTTCTCCATTTTGCCAGGCGGGACCTTCGCGAATCGCGCGATGACGGCGGGTGTATGAACAGTGACCCGATGGCCTGTGAAAGACCGATCCTTCGATCGGAGTTGCGCAACGTAGTTTGTAGGCCGACCTCGCCCGGCCGCCTTCCACCGATCAAAGCCCGGGAGGTCAGCGTGGTCTTCAATAGCTATCGCTTTCCACAGATCGTTTATAGCCTGCCGCACGGTAGCCCGGCCCGGCGAGCGCATTGCGTCTAAATCGCTCATCGCCAGCGGGCGCCGCAAATTCTTGCGAATGCCGATGACGACAAGACGGGGCCGGCTAGTGGCCGCTCCAAACTCCGCAGCATCGCGAATATGCGGTGTGAGCACGTCATACTGGTCGTTAACCCGGGACAATGCCGCGTCCAGAACGGGCCGGTTACGGGGAAAGTTGAGCCCTCGAACGTTCTCCATGACGAAGAACTTAGGCTGGATCTCAGCAACAATACGGAAGAAGTGGTCGAGGAGGCTCCGGCGTGGATCAGACGGGTCGCGCTTGCCGACCTCACTGAATCCCTGACAGGGTGGGCCGCCGAAAACGCCATCAATTTCTGCGCCAGCGTGCGCACGGATCTCGCGGCCGGTCAGAGCAGCAACATCGCGGTGGTAAAGCTGAGTAGCAGGAAAATTTCTTCGATAGGACGATGTCAGAATCTTATCGATGTCGTAAGCAACGGCGACCTGAAATCCTGCCGCATGCGCGCCACGGGAAAATCCACCCGTACCGCAAAACAACTCGATCAACGTCATCGCACTGCCGGCCCCCACTACCTTTCGCGGCGACCCTAGCATACCAAGGCGGGAAGACACCCCAAAAAGAGGTGCCGCCGAAGACCGAGGGAGCTGGTCCGGCGGGGAGATCTCACTGATACACTGGTTCCACCCGCCTCCTCAAGGGCTTTCGATCGATCGCCGGATGGTGAGATCCGGCCTGCGCCTCCCTCAGCCCGCAACCTGGGCGCAACAGCCGCGCTTCTAACTCTAACGCTTGCCGTCCCCGATCTCGCAGCTACCATCGCGCCCAAGGCCGCTGAAACTCGAAACGAGGGACCACGATTGTCGCGATACAATCCCCACCACGACAACATGGAGGTCACCTTAAGAGCCGCAAAAACGTGGCAGGATAGGTGTTTGATCGATGATGGATCGGTGCTCAGCGAGGGGTCGCTTTGGAAGCACGAAACGATCGACGAGGTAGACCGGTGTTTCAACGGACACCCGGATAGCGGGAAGGACAGCTTCCAGAACAAGTTGCAGCGCCAGTTTGCGGAGGCGTCGGCTCCCGCATGCCAGCTAGTGGCAGAGATGCTATGGGCGATGTGCCTATTCCCCAGCAACATCGGACCCGACTCCAAGCGCCGTCAGGTGATGACCGCTTGGAGCTGGTCAGGAGCGCAATTACCCTCGGACCACCCAATGCTCGACCAAAGCCTCTTGCGCGGCGTCGGCTCGGCGGGACCCGGGTTCCTTGCCCATCGACAGCGCGAATTGCGCTTTCTCATCAACGCCACGCGAGCACTTAAGGAGTATCCAGTAGAAGAGCGGAAAGCGCTTTGCGGCGACGCTTGGGCTTTCGCCCAGTGGCTTCAAGATGTGCCCGATGACGGATATAGGCAGTTGAAGCACATCCTGCCCTTCTTGCTGTTTCCTGACGATTTCGAACGCATGGCGAGCCCCGGCGATATCCGGCGGATCCTCACTACGCTTGGCGGGCTTACCTTAGAGCAGGTCAAACGACTGCCCAAGGTTGATCAGGATAGGGCGTTGCTTGCTTTGCGGAATCGGCATGAAACGACAGAAGGCGGCCCGATCGACTTCTATCAACATGCATTCAAGAAGATTTGGTCTGCCGATCCCCCACAGGCCGGAGAACCCGTAGAGCAAGACGGAGGGAAGCTATCCACCTTCATCGGCGAAATTAGCGCTCAACCCCTCAACCAAATACTTTATGGACCACCCGGAACTGGCAAGACTTACCGCACGATCGACCGCGCTCTCCAGATCCTTGACCCTCGGTTCGTCAGCGAGAACGACGGGGACCGCGAAGCGATGAAAGGTCGGTTCGACGACCTGGCTGAAGCCGGGTTGATCCGGTTCGTCACTTTTCATCAAAGTTTCAGCTACGAGGACTTCGTAGAGGGACTCCGAGCGGAGGCCCTACCGGACGGATCCATCCACTATCATGTGGCCGACGGCCTACTAAAATCGTTCTGCATCGAGTCGCTCCCCAGCTACCGTCTTGTTGCCGGGACGCGGCTTGGAAGCGGCTATGTCGTGACCCGATCCACCGCGGAAATTCTTTGGCTCGACAAGCCTAACGGCTCAAGCCTTCCTATGCCTTGGGCGATCATAGACGCGCTCGCTGGGATGATCGCCGACGGCAAGATTGTCGTCGATGATGTACGCCGCAGCAAGATCTTCGAGAAGGTGCCAGACAGCCGCTTGGAAAAATACATCGTCAATGGCTATGCCAACGTTTTACCGCTGATCCTCGACGCGATCGGCCCAGCGCAAGCTAACCCGCTTCCACCTAGCACGCGACGCGTTTTGATCATCGACGAGATCAACCGGGGCAATGTGTCGAAGATTTTCGGCGAGTTGATCACGCTCATTGAGCCGTCAAAACGCGCGGGCGCCAGCGAGGCGCTGCGTGTCATCCTGCCCTATTCCAAACAGCCGTTCAGCGTACCGAGCGGGCTTCACATCATTGGCACGATGAACACGGCCGACCGCTCGTTGGCGACGATTGATATGGCGCTTCGCCGTCGTTTCGTGTTCGAGGAAGTCGAACCGGATCCCTCCGCTCTTGAGGGCGTGGAGGTCGCTGGAGTTGACCTTGCAAAGCTGCTCGAAGCGATGAACGCGCGGATCGAGGCGCTGCTTGATCGCGACCATCGCCTGGGTCATGCATACTTCCTCCGCCTAGAGGCGTCTGACGACCTTGAGCCCCTGCGTCAGGTGTTCGCGACCCAGGTTATTCCGCTGCTGCAGGAATACTTTTTCGACGACTGGAATCGCGTGCGCCTCGTCCTCAATGATCATCGGAAGAGCGACGTTGCAGACCACTTTGTGATCGAGCGTGCCGAAGGCGTCGAGCAGTTGTTCGGTTCCGGTGACTTGGAAGTGCCGACCAGCAAAGCCTGGCGCCTCAATCCGGAGGCACTTAGCCGCCCGTCTGCCTACCGCGCGATTATCGGCTAGGCGACGGGTGCCGATCATCCGAGAGTTCGGGAGGTTAACCACCGAACCAGTCTCGCCGTCTCTCGATCAGGCGTCGATCTCGGCAAGTGCATTTCACTGGCTCGCGGAGCATGCCACGCGTCGCGAGGCCGGAGCCGCGATCATCAGCCTTGAGACCTCACGAGTGCTTCGGGTGCTCAACTATGTGGGCGTTATTGACACGCCCTGCGGCACTCGGATTGAGATTCTTCCGAAGCACACGGAGGAGGCCGGCAGCATAGGCGACGCACGCGGCCTCCTCGTCAGCATGGTCATAGAGGCGCTGCGGCTAAAGCCGCGAACCGGCACCATTTCCCAGATTGCGAGGTTCAAGTTACCGCTCCCCGAATGGCTTGCAGCGCGCTTTCTGGAGGAAGCGTCCGAACTGATCAGGCGAGGTCTCCGACAGGCTTACCGGCAAATTGATGCGCGCGAACCGTTTCTTCGCGGATCGCTTGATGTAGCGCGTCAAGTCCGATCCGGCCCTGGCACAGCGCACCTTTTCAATTTCCGCCAGGACGTTTTCACGTTTAACCGACCGGAGAACCGCTTGATCCGGTCGTCCGTTGAGCTGGTCCTAAGATCGACCCGATCAAGCGACACCTGGCGTGCCGCTCGCGAGCTGTCGGCGATCCTAGACGATGTACCTGAAAGTCGAGAGATCGCCGCGGATTTCGTCCGCTGGGGGGAAGACCGCTTGATGGCCGATTACGCGCCAATCAGGCCGCTATGCGAGCTGCTTCTTCTGCGACAGGCTCCTTTCGCAATCGCCGGCCGAGACAGCGGCTTGAGCATGCTGTTCCCGATGGAACGCCTATTTGAGACATACGTGGTGGCGTCGTTGCGCCGGGTTGCCCCACCCGGATTTGAGATTCGGGCGCAGGCCGGCGATCTTCATTTGTGCCGTCACCAGGGCAGCAACTGGTTCCGGATGCGACCCGATATCTTAGTTCAACATGGTGTATGCCGATGGATTATCGACGCGAAGTGGAAGCTGCTAAATGGCGATCGCAGCGCCGGCTACGGCCTCAATCAGGCCGACTTCTATCAGTTGCATGCGTACGGCCAAAGCTACCTTGAGGGCGCCGGAGACATGTTTCTTGTCTACCCGCAAACGACCGCGTTCGGCGGACCCCTTCCCCCGTTTTCGCTATCCGAGGGTCTGAAACTTCACGTTTTGCCGTTCGATCTCACGACACGCAGTGCCGACTATTCGTTTCTCTCGAATGGCACCTTCCCGCAGGCGGGATAGCTCGGGGGCAGAGAAGCGCAAGAACGATACGTTTAGCCATTTAGCACCCGAAGAAGTCGGAGATCGTGGACTCAACGAGCGCTTGTGGGGCCGTGCCATCCCGCACATTCGTTCGGCACGCGGGGCGGTAACCAACGTCTAAGACGCCACCTTCAAGTTTGCTAGTTGGTCCCCAATCAGGTCCAATGGGTGAACACGACGGTGCCAGACAGACTGGAAAGTCGATGCCCTTTCGCGGTCCAATCGCGCCTAAGTGTCCCGCCGGTAACGGTTTTACATCCGTGATGATTGTATCCTTTCCCGACGCCATCGATCCCGAATCTTAGCTCTTGCCAAGCACACCCTATGCGGCGGACCGCAGAAGAATGGGGAAAGTGCAGTAAGATCAGTGCAGAAGATGCTGGCCACGCTTCGCGGCCCCGGCGCTCTTGATGGGTATGTGGTCTCAACAAATCCGCAGATTCCTACGACTTCCGACCCCGGTTCGGCTATGCACGATGGCCTTATGATCCCAAACCGGGGAAAGCCCGGTCGCCGGGCGTTGAGTAGCCGGACTATGGCGCGCGGCGCGATCGGAAGATAGTTCGGCCGAATGAGAGAGGCCTCCTACCGAACAAGATTGCGTGCGTTCCAGGCCATGCGCGGCCACCCGCCCGACCGGGGCTTCGTCGCCGATCTCGAGTTTCTGGAGAATCGCGATCTCGACCTTTCGGTGCGGCTGGGCGCGATGCTGGCGTTCAACGCGCTGGTGATCACGATCGGCACGCATCCGATCTCGGCGTCGCCAGGCGCGCCGCTCAGCCTGGACGCGGCGAGCCAGCCGTTGCTGACGGTCGCGAGCCTGGTCGGCATCGCGCCGGTCATCATCTCAAGCTGGTTCTGTCTGCGAGCGCTCCTGATCGGCGAGGAGTTCGACAGCGAGGGTTTGGAGGACGAAGACGCGTTGCGCCAACGTCTGTTCGCCGCCTTCGTGCGGTCGATCGATGCGCAAAGCCGCTTGGTTCGCAGCGCCGTCCAATGGACCCTGGCGGGTGGTGTCGCGACGCTGGCCGTGTGGGGATGGATCCTGGCAGCGAAGATGGCCTGATCGATCAGGCGTCGGCCATGAGGCGATAGCCGATGCCGAGCTCGTTCCTGATGATCGATGGCGCGGCCGGCGAGGGTTCGATCTTCTGTCGAAGGTTGCGGATCACGATGCGTAAATACTCCACCCGGCGGTCGTGCTCGTACGGCCAGGCGGCCTGGAGGATCGTCTGGTGCGTGACCACACGGCCCGGCGCCGCCGCCAGCACCGCGAGCACCTCATATTCCTTGCGGGTGAGGTGCACCGCCTCCCCCGCCTTGCTGATCCGCCGGTCGACCAGGTCGATTTCGACCTCTCCAGCCCGGACGAGCGGCGTGGAGCCCCGCTCGTCGAGCTTGTGCCGCAGCGCCGCGCGGAGGCGGGCCAGCAGCTCTTCGGTGTCGAACGGCTTGGTGACGTAATCGTCCGCGCCGAGATCGAGGGCGGCGACCTTATCGTCCGTCGACTCGCGCGCGGACACGACGATGATCGCCGCCTTGCCCGACTTCTTGAGCAGCGGGACGAGTTCCAAGCCGTCGCGGTCGGGCAGCCCCAGGTCCAGCAAGATCGCCGCGGGAGCGGACGCGGCCGCCGCATCCAACGCCGCGCGCGCGGTGCCCGCCTCCAGCGTCCGGTAACCCGCGCGCTGCAACGTGCCGTGGAGCAGCCGGCGGATGTACAGCTCGTCGTCGACGATCAGCACTGACCGCTCGTTCACAGGTCGCGCTCCTGACCCACGTCCCTCACCAGCAGGTCTTCGGAAAAGGTCAGGCTGAAGCACGCGCCGTCGCGGTCGACACGGTTCGACGCGGCGATAGTCAGCCCCATCGCTTCCGCAAAGCCCTTGACGATCGCGAGCCCCAGCCCCGTGCCGCCCACCGCGCGGTCTGACCCTTCCAGCCGTCTGAACGTCTCGAACACCTCGCCCTCCCGCCCGGGCGGGATCCCGGGCCCCTCATCCAGGAGCGACAGCTCCAGCGAGCCCGGGCGACGGTCACCCCGTATCGTGATCGGGGTGCCGGGCGTGCCGTATCGGCCAGCATTGTCGAGGAGGTTGAGCAGACAATGATGGAAAAGCTGCGGGTCGACGCGGACCAGGGGCAGGTTCGGAGGCACCTCCAGCTGGAGCGGGTGACCCTCTAGCGACCGGCGCGTATCATGGACGGCGCCGGCCACCGCGTCGGTCAGGTCGACCGGCTCGATCGCCAGGCGGAGCGCCCCGGCCTCGACGCGCGCCATGTCGAGCAGGTTGGCGACGAACCGGTTCAGTCGCGCCGCCTCGGCCTCGATCGTGTCGATCAGCTCGGGCGTGCAGCCGCGCCGAAGTTCGGCGGCGGCCGCCATCACCGAGGTTAGCGGCGTGCGCAGGTCGTGGCTGACCGACGATAGCAGAGCGGTTCTAAGGCGATCGCGCTCGCGCAGGCGGTCGACGTCGCGCATGTCGTCTTGAAGGCGCATACGTTCGAGCGCCAGCGACGCCTGGTCGACCAAGCTCATCAGGAGCGGCCACTGGTCGGACCGCACCGGCTCCCCGCCGTCGTCTCGCGTCAGGCCGAGCACCGCAAGCGTCCGCTCGCCCGAGGTGAGCGGCTGGAAATACCATTCGGAAGCGGCGAGCGTCCCCGATCCCCGGCCTGCGGGCTTGCCGGTGTCGAACGCCCACTGTGCGGCCGCCCATTCCATTATATCGAGGCGACCGCCGGGTTCGCTCGCCGCGAGGGTCGTGAGCCTGGAGCCGTCATGTTTTAACACGACGGCGCGCAGGTCGAACAATCGGGCGATCTCGCCGGCGACCGTCTTCGCGATCTCGTCGCGGTCGCCGAGCGCGGTGAGCTGGCGCAGGAACCCCGCCAGCGTCGCGTTGGTGCGCGCGCTCGCCGCCGCCAGATCGGCCTGGGCGCGGACACGTGAGGCGAGCTGGCTGGTCGCGACCGCGATGCCGAGCAGTACGAAGAAGGAGACGACGTTCTCCGGATCGCGGATCGTGAACGTGCCGGTCGGCGGGATGAAGAAGAAGTTATAGGCGAGGCTGGAGGTCACGCCCGCGAACAGGCCGGTCCTGAGCCCGAACAGGCTGGCCGCCACCATCACGGGCAGGAGGAAGAGCAGTGCGACGTTGCCGAGGTCGATCACTCGGAACAGTGCGCTAGCGCCCGCAGTCATTCCTGCGACCATGAGCGCGGTCCAGGCGTAACCGCTCCAGGGCTCCTCGTTCCGGCGTGCGCCGGCTCTTGGCCGCGCGGTGCTTCTGTTGGGGGTCACTTCGTCGAAGGGAAGGACATGGACCGCGACACCCGGCGTCTCGCGCACCAGCCGGTCGACGACGGAGCCGTGGCGCAGCTCGAACCAGCGCGACCGGGCGGACTTGCCGACGACTAGCTGCGTCGCGCGCGCGTCGACCGTGAACTGCTTCAACCCCTCCACCGCAGACGTCGCCGGAACGCTCGCCACCTGCGCGCCGAGCTGGGTCGCGAGCGCCAGCACGTCGGAGAGACGGCGGTGCTCGTCGGGGCCGAAGGTGCGGCTCCGCGGCGTTTCGATATGGACGGCGGTCCAGGGCGCGTGCTGTGCATCCGCGATGCGCTTGGTCGCACGTACCAGACCGGCGGCGCCGGGTAGCTCGCTGACCGCGACCACGATGCGTTCGGAGCCCGCCCAAGTACCGCCGACGCCGCCCGCCCGCAGATGCTCCAGCATCTGCGCGTCCACCGCCTGCGCCGCACGGCGTAGCGCCAGCTCGCGGAGGGCCGACAGGTTGGATTTGGAGAAGAAACTGCCGAGCGCCCGTGTCGCTTCCTCGGGAACATAGACCTTTCCTTCCTTCAGCCGCTCGATCAGCTCATCGGGCGGGATGTCGACGACCTCGATCTCGGCGGATTCGAAGACGCTGTCGGGCACCGTTTCGCGCACCCGAACGCGCGTGAACGAAGCGACCACGTCGTTGAGGCTTTCGACGTGCTGGATGTTGACGGTCGAATAGACGTCGATCCCGGCGGCGATCAGCTCCTCGACGTCCTGCCATCGCTTCGGGTGGCGCGATCCGGGCGCGTTGGTGTGGGCGAGTTCGTCGACCAATGCGAGTTGCGGGCGTCGCTCCAACAGCGCGTCGAGGTCCATCTCGCGTAGGGTCCGGCCCTGATACTCGACCTCGCGCCGGGGCAGGAGGTCGAGGCCTGCGGTGAGTGCCTCCGTCTCGCGGCGGCCGTGCGTCTCGACCACACCCACCACGACGTCGAACCCGGCCTTGGTGCGCGCCGCGCCTTCCGACAGCATTTCGAACGTCTTGCCGACGCCGGGGGCCGCGCCGAGGAATATCTTGAGCCTGCCCCGGCCTTCCTGCGCCGCCTGGCGCAGGAAGGACTCGGGCGAAGGGCGGTCGCGCTCGGACGTCAACGCGGGGCCGTGCCGCCGCCAAGCCGGTCGAGGTCGCGGTTCAACGCCAGCACGTTGACGTGCGCCTCGCCGAGAAAGCCGAGCGTGGGGGCGTCGGTGTGGCGCGTCACGAGGTCGCGGACGGCCGCTTCGGGCAGCCCACGCGCGCGCGCGATACGCGGTGCCTGGGCCAGCGCCGCCGCCGGGGACAGGTCGGGATCGAGCCCCGATCCCGACGCGGTGACGAGGTCGCCCGGGACCGGGCCGGTGACACCATCGGCGCGGCGGGTCGCCAGATCGGTCCTGACCCGATCGACAAGCCGCGTGTCGGTCGGGCCAAGGTTCGACCCCGCCGAGGCGAGCGCGTCATAGCCTTTGCCTGCCGCCGACGGTCGGGTCTGGAAGTAGCGCTCGCTCGTGAACGCCTGGCCCAGCACGGTCGAGCCGATCACGCGCCCAGTGCCATCGGCGTTCTCGCGCACGAGGCTGCCGCTCGCCTGTGACGGGAAGATCGCCTGCGCCAAGCCGGTCATCGCCAACGGATAGCCGATCCCGAGCAGGATGGCGAACAGGAGGGTGAGCACCAATGCGGGACGCAGGCCGCTCGTGAAATCATTGCCCATGCCGGATATTCCTTAGGCAAGACCGAAGCCGCTGACGGCCAGGTCGATCAGTTTGATGCCGACGAACGGCGCCACGAGCCCGCCCAGCCCGTAGACGGTGAGGTTGCGGCGAAGAAGTGCCCCCGCCCCCATCGGCTTGTATGCGACGCCCTTGAGCGCCAGCGGCACGAGCAGCGGGATGATCAGCGCGTTGAAGATGATCGCCGACAGGATCGCGCTCTCCGGCGTGCCCAGCCCCATGACGTTGAGGACACCGAGCGACGGATAAAGCGCCGCGAACATCGCCGGGATGATCGCGAAATATTTGGCCACGTCGTTTGCGACCGAGAAAGTGGTGAGCGACCCGCGCGTCATCAGGAGCTGCTTGCCGAGCCCGACGACCTCGATCAGCTTGGTCGGATCGGAGTCGAGGTCGACCATGTTCCCCGCTTCGCGCGCGGCCTGGGTGCCGGTGTTCATCGCCACGCCTACGTCCGCCTGCGCCAGCGCCGGCGCGTCATTGGTGCCGTCGCCGCACATCGCGACCAGCTTGCCGCCCGCCTGTTCCTTACGGATCAGCGCCAGCTTGTCCTCAGGGGTGGCCTGGGCAAGGAAGTCGTCGACGCCTGCTTCCGCGGCGATGGCGGCGGCGGTCAGCGGGTTGTCGCCGGTGATCATCACCGTGCGGATACCCATCTGGCGGAGCTCGCCGAAGCGTTCGCGGATGCCCGCCTTGACCACGTCCTTCAGGAAGATGGCGCCGAGCAGCCGGCCGTCGCGCGCGACCGCCAGCGGGGTGCCGCCCGCGCGCGCGATCTCGTCGGTGATGCGGCGGAGTTCGGTCGCACCCGCCGTCTCGCCCAGCCCGGGATGCGCGCGGAGGACGGAGTCGACCGCGCCCTTCTGGATCAGCACGCCGCCGGTCCGCACGCCCGAGATGCGGGTCTGCGCGGTGAACGGGACCACTTCGGCATCCGCCGGTAGCGTGGAGGCGGCGACCCCGAACTTCTCCCGCGCCAGCACCACGATCGAGCGGCCCTCCGGCGTCTCGTCGGCGAGGCTGGCGAGCAGCGCCGCCTCGGCGAGCATGTTGGGCGACACGCCCGCGACCGCGCGGAACTCGCTCGCCTGCCGGTCGCCGATCGTGATCGTGCCCGTCTTGTCGAGCAGCAGCACGTCCACATCGCCCGCCGCCTCGACCGCGCGCCCCGACTTGGCGAGCACGTTGAACCGGACCAGCCGGTCCATGCCCGCAATCCCGATCGCCGACAGCAAGGCCGCGATGGTGGTGGGAATGAGCGTGATCAGCAGCGCCGCCAGAATAGCGACCGGAATGCTGCCCCCGGCATAGCTGGCGAACCCTGGAACGGTCGCGACTGCGATCAGGAAGATGATCGTCAGCCCGACCAGCAATATGGTCAGCGCGATCTCGTTCGGCGTCTTCTGCCGCTCGGCGCCTTCGACGAGCGCGATCATCCGGTCGAGAAAGCCTTGGCCGGGATCGGCCGTCACCCGCACCTTGATCTCGTCGGAAATGACCCGCGTGCCCGCCGTCACCGCCGAGCGGTCGCCGCCCGCCTCGCGGATCACCGGCGCGGACTCGCCGGTAATCGCCGCTTCGTTGACCGAGGCGACACCCTCGACCACCTCGCCGTCGGCCGGAATCAGCTCGCCGGTCTGCACCAGCACCACGTCCCCCGCCCGAAGCTGGCTTGCTGCGACCTGCTCGGTATTGCCATTCTTCAGGCGCTTGGCCGTCAGCTCGGCCTTGGTGGCGCGGAGCGAGGCCGCCTGCGCCTTGCCGCGACCCTCGGCCAACGCCTCGGCAAACGTACCGAACAGCACGGTCAGCCACAGCCAGATGACGAGCTGGAGTTTGAATCCGGTCGAGAGCGAATCTTGCCCGACGACCAGCAGGACGGTGAGCAGGACCGCGACCACCGCGGTCACGAACATGACAGGATTGCGGATCAGCTGACGCGGATCGAGCTTCTTGAAGGCGTCGCCGATCGCGGGGCCGATCAGCGCGGCCGTGAACAGGGACTTTGCGGCTTGGGCCATGATTGGCGCTCCGAGATCAGGAAAGCTGGCCGTTGATCATCGCGAGATGATCAGCGATCGGACCGAGCGCGAGGCTCGGCAGGAAAGTCAGTCCGCCCAGGATCAGGATGATCCCGACGAGCAAGCCGACCCAGAGTGGTCCCGTGGTCGGGAACGAGCCCGACGTCGCCGGCGTGTACTTCTTGGCCGCCAGGCTGCCGGCGATCGCCAGCACGGGCAGGATGATGAAGAACCGCCCGATCCACATCGCCACGCCGAGCAGGCCGTTATACCAGGGCGAGTTGGCGGTGAGGCCCGCAAAGGCCGAGCCGTTGTTTCCGGTCCCCGAGCTGAATGCGTAGAGGATTTCGGAAAAGCCGTGCGTGCCCTTGTTAAGCGGTCCCGCCAGGCCTGCTTCCGTGACCGCGCTCAGCGCCGTGAAGCCCAGAATGCACAGCGGCAGCACGGCGATCGCAAGCACGGCAAGCTTCACCTCCCGTGCCTCGATCTTCTTGCCGACATATTCGGGGGTGCGGCCGACCATCAGCCCGGCGACGAACACGGCGAGGATGGCGAACAGCAGGAAGCCGTAGATGCCGGCCCCGACCCCGCCGACGATGATCTCGCCCAACTGAATATTGAACAGCGGGATCATCCCGCCAAGCGCGGTGAAGCTGTCGTGCATCGAGTTGACCGCACCGCAAGAGGCCGCCGTCGTGACGACAGCGAACAGGGCGGAGGCTGCAGCGCCGAAGCGCACCTCCTTGCCCTCCATGTTCGCGCCTTCGACGCTGAGCGCGGCGAGGTTCGGGTTGCCGCCCGCCTCCTGCCAGTAAGTGACTCCCACCCCGGCGAGGAACAGCACCGCCATCGCGGCCAGGATCGCCCAGCCCTGACGCGTGTCGCCCACTGCCTTGCCGAAGGTCCAGGTCAAGCCGACGCCGATCAGGAAGATCGAGAGCATCTGGACGAAGTTGGTCAACGCGTTCGGATTTTCGAGCGGATGGGCGGAGTTGGCATTGAAGAAGCCGCCGCCATTTGTCCCCAGCATCTTGATCGCTTCCTGCGAAGCGACCGGGCCGAGGCCGATCGACTGGGTGCCGCCTTCGAGCGTCTGGACGTCGACTGCAGCGGCGAGCGTCTGCGGCACGCCGTTGGCGATCAGGAACATCGCATAGACGATGCAGATCGGAAGCAGCAGATAGAGGGTGACGCGGGTCACGTCCGCCCAGAAGTTGCCGATGCCTGCGACCTGCCGTCTCGAAAACCCGCGGAAAAGCGCGAACGCGATGGCGATCCCGGTCGCCGACGACAGGAAGTTGTGGATGGTGAGGCCGAACATCTGCGCGAAGTTCGACAGCGTCTCGCCCGAATAGCTCTGCCAGTTGGTGTTCGTCGTAAAGCTCACCGCCGTGTTGAAGGCGAGGTGCGCGTCCTGGCCCGTCGCGCCGCCGGGGTTGAACGGCAG
>NZ_DASVRV010000002.1:0-67032 GCF_036388435.1 Sphingomonas sp. | reverse complement strand
GTGGTGATCGCGGGTGCCCAGACCGTCTGGAGCTGCACCTTGAAGAAACGGCGCACCTCCTTCACATAGAGCGTCTTGAGGCCGCCCCAGTTGACGTTGCGGATGACGGGCACCCCGGGGGCGCTACGTACCGCCGATCGGTCTGGGATAGCGCTTTCCGGGGGTTGGCTGCTCATGCGGCGCGGCGTAACCGCTGCGACTGGGGGCCGCAACCGCCCATTTGATGGACTGGAACCGAGCGAATGAGCTGGACGGACGAGCGTATCGAGACGCTGAAGACGATGTGGGAAGCGGGGCAGACCGCCAGCCAGATAGCCGAGGGGCTGGGCGGGGTCAGCCGCAACGCGGTGATCGGCAAGGCGCACCGCCTGGGCCTGCAGTCGCGCCCCTCGCCGGTACGACCCAATGAGCCGGCCATAGTGGCGGAGCCCGAGCCGGTCGCGGAGGCGCCGCCCCCCATGGAGGTCGAGATCGAGGTCGAGCCCATGCCCGAGCCGGTCGTCGCGATCGCACCCGAGCCCGACCTGATCGCGGCCGACGAGCCTGAGGAGATGGTCGACGACGAGGAAGAGGAGGGCGATCCGGTGCCGCAGGTGGCGGCCGCGCCTCAGCCTGTGCTCCGCTCGGTCGGCCCCGGCGGCTTTCTGCGTCAGACGCCCGGCGAGCAGCAGGCCCCGCTGACTCCGGCACCGCCGCGTCGGCTCGTGCCGGCAAAGCCCTCGCCCGAGATCGCGGGCAAGACGACCTTGCTCGATCTCAGCGAGCGTGTGTGCAAATGGCCGCTGGGTCACCCGGGCGAGGCCGATTTCCATTTCTGCGGCGACAAGGTAAACCCGGGCTTCCCCTATTGCGTCGCGCATTGCGGCCATGCCTATCAGGCGCAATTGCCGCGGCGCGACCGGCGCCCGCCGCCGCCGCTACCGTTCGGGGGCCCCCGGGTTCGCTAACCGGCAAGGCCGGCGCAGACGCTGTGCCCCCCGGCCGACGCGGCCACAGCCGCGTTCGACGTCTCGGGCTTCGCCCGTGACCGGCTCCGGCCTTCTCCGCAAGCGCCACGAAAAAGGCCCGCTGGTCACACGACCAGCGGGCCTTTTTCTTGCGCCAGGCGGTCAAGAGCCCGCCTGAGCAGATGCTCGGTGCATACCTCGCCGGCCTCCGACCATACCGGGTGGGGCGGGCGGCGACACGACGTGTCGCCGCCCGCCCCGTGCCTTAGAAGCGCAGCGCCGCAGTGGCGCGCAGGCTGTGCCAGCTGAAACGCGGGTCCGAGCGACGGAAATCGGTGCCGGCCGATCCGTTCGCGACGAACGGGTTGGTGCTGGGAGCCGTGCCCTGCGTCACGCGCCCGCGCGTGTCCTTGTCCTGATACTGGTGGAACAGATATTCCAGGCCGATCGAGAAGTTGTTGCCGATCATCTGCTCGACGCCCCCGCCCGCGACGAAGCCGAACTGACGACGCTTGCCGCGTACTTCGAAGGCATTCGCCGAATTGCCGATGGAGCGGAAATCGCGGTCGAGGCTGACATAGCCGCCGCCGCCGGTCCCGTAGAACAGCGTCGATCGCCCGGCCACGAAGCCAAGCCGCGCGCGCGCCGTGGCTTCCCACTCGATCTTGCGGGTCAGGATATAGGCCGCCGGGGTGGTCGAGAAAGCGGAAACGCTGTCGCGGATTTCCGCGCGACCGAATTCGCCCAACGCGCCGAACACGATCTTGCCCGCCTGAACGTCGAAACCGACCTTGCCGTAATACTCGATGCCGTCACGGTCCTTCGAACAGAAGCCGCCGGCGGGGCTGGTCAGCGACGTCGCCGTGGTCGCCGCGCCGCTGCAGAAACCACCCACGGGGGCGCCAAAGGCATTCGCGCCGGCACCGGTGGTGACCGTGTCGCCGAAATTGCCGTCGAGACCGCGATCGAAGCGGATGAACGATCCGCCATCACCCGGCTGAACCGCGCCGCCGAACGAGCCGCCGACATACAGGCCGCTGAACGGCGCGTCCTCGGTCGCCGGATCGGCGGTCGTGGTGACGGCGGGTTCGTAAGCGGCGGGCGCGGCGGGCTCATAGGGGGCAGGCGCCGTCTGGGTGGCCGGATCGGCGACCGCCGTTCCCATGTCCTGGGCCAGCGCGGGGGCGCCGAGCGCGAAAGAAAGGCCGGCCAGGCCGGTCAGCAAAGTGTGACGCATGGGCAAAACTCCTGAGGTTGGTTCGGATGCAGTAACGTCGATTACGCGATTTGGGTGCATCTGCGAAGGGATTCCCGCAAACCGTGTTTTTCCGGCAACACCGACGGGGGCGACCGACTTGGCACGAGCGCGGCGGCGGCGTATCGAGTTCCCGATATGTCCTCCGACCTCTTCTCCACCGCATCGCAGGCCGCCGGCAGCTACGACGCGTCGTCGATCGAGGTTCTGGAGGGACTGGAGCCCGTCCGGCGTCGTCCGGGCATGTATGTCGGGGGCACGGACGAACGCGCGCTCCACCATCTCGCCGCCGAAGTGCTCGACAATGCGATGGACGAGGCGGTAGCGGGCCACGCCACCCGCATCGAGGTAATGCTCGAACCCGGCGATCGGCTGACCGTCGTCGACAATGGTCGCGGCATCCCCGTCGACCCGCACCCGAAATTTCCGGACAAGTCCGCGCTGGAGGTGATCCTGTCGACGCTCCATTCGGGCGGCAAGTTCGCCGGCAAGGCTTATGCGACCAGCGGCGGGCTTAACGGCGTCGGCGTCAGCGTCGTCAACGCGCTGTCGTCGGACACGGTGGTCGAGGTCGCGCGCGACCGGAAGCTCTACCGCCAGCGTTTCGCGCGCGGGCTGACCCTTGGGCCGCTCGAACAGCTCGGCGGCGCCCCCAACCGGCGCGGCACGTCGGTGGCGTTCACCCCCGACGCGGAGATCTTTGGCCCGGAGCTTCACTTCAAGCCCGCGCGCCTCCACCGGCTGGCGCGGTCCAAGGCCTATCTGTTCGCGGGCGTGGAGATACGCTGGCGGTGCGCGCCCGAGCTCATCACCGACGACACCCCGGGCGAGGCGGTGTTCCAGTTCCCCGGCGGCCTGGCCGACCATCTGCGCGAGCAGATCGGCGGGCGCGACTGCGCCACCGCCGACTTCTTCGCGGGCAGCCAGGATTTTCCGGGCGACCAGGGCCGCGTCGAATGGGCGGTGGCCTGGCCGTTGTGGAGCGACGGCAGCTATAGCTGGTATTGCAACACCATCCCGACCCCCGACGGCGGCACCCATGAACAGGGCCTGCGCCAGGCCTTGGTGCGATCCTTGCGCCAGTTCGGTGAGCTGGTGAAGGACAAGCGCATCAAGGACGTGACCGCCGACGACGTGATGGTCGGATCGGAGCTGATGCTCTCCGTCTTCATCCGCGAGCCGCAATTCCAGTCGCAGACCAAGGACCGGCTGACCTCGCCCGAAGCCGCCGGCCTCGTCGAAAAGGCGGTACGCGACCATTTCGACTTGTGGCTCAGCCATAACATGGACCGGGGCCGCGCGCTGCTGGGCTATGTGCTCGAACGCATGGACGACCGGCTCCGGCGCAAGCAGGAACGCGAGGTCAAGCGCAAGACCGCCACCTCCGCGCGCAAGCTGCGCCTGCCGGGTAAGCTGACCGACTGTTCGGCCGACAATCCGGCGGGCACCGAATTGTTCATCGTCGAGGGCGATTCGGCGGGCGGATCGGCCAAGCAGGCGCGCGACCGCAAGACCCAGGCGATCCTGCCGATCCGGGGCAAGATCCTCAACGTCGCCTCGGCGACCAGCGCCAAGATATTGGCGAACCAGGAGATCGCCGACCTGATCCAGGCCCTAGGCTGCGGCACCCGCAAGGACTGCGACGCCAGCCTGCTGCGCTATGAGCGCATCGTCATCATGACCGACGCCGATGTCGACGGCGCGCATATCGCGACGCTGCTGATGACCTTCTTCTTCCAGGAGATGCCCGACCTGGTGCGCAAGGGTCACCTCCATCTCGCCCAGCCGCCGCTCTACCGCCTGACCGTCGGCGCGAAGTCCCTCTACGCCCGCGACGACGCCCACCGCGCCGAGATCGAGCGCACCGCCTTCAAGGGCAAGAAGGTCGAGGTGTCGCGCTTCAAAGGGCTGGGCGAGATGAACCCCATCCAGCTGCGCGAGACGACGATGGACCCCAAGACGCGCGGCATGATCCGCATCACCCTGCCGCAGGAATATGAGGAGCGGGCGGGGGTCAAGGACCTGGTCGACCGGCTGATGGGCAACAACCCCGCCCACCGCTTCGCCTTCATCCAGGAAAACGCCGCGCGGGTGGAGGAAGAGGCGTTGGACGCCTGATCCGTTCGGGCAAGCGGTTGACGCTTCCCGGCCCCGAACCCTATTAGCGAATGGAGGCGGCCGCCATCGGTCGCCTTTTCCGTTTCCAGGAGTGTCGCCCCGTGGCCATCACCGCCCTCATGCCCGTTTACCCCCGCTGCGGGGTGCGGCCGGTGCGCGGCGAGGGCTGCTATCTGTACGGCGAGGATGGGCGCAAGTTCCTCGACTTCGCCAGCGGCATTGCGGTCAACGCGCTGGGGCATGGCCATCCCAGGCTGGTCGGCGCGATCGCCGAACAGGCGGCGACGCTGATGCACGTGTCGAACCTCTACGGATCGCCCCAGGGCGAGGCACTGGCGGCCCGGCTGGTCGAGAACAGCTTCGCCGACACGGTGTTCTTCACCAATTCGGGCGCCGAGGCGGTCGAGTGCGCGATCAAGACCGCCCGTCGTTATCATTTCGCCAACGGCCATCCCGAGCGCCACGAGCTCATCACCTTCGACATGGCGTTCCATGGCCGCACGATCGGCACCATTTCCGCGACCAACCAGGACAAGCTGCGCAACGGGTTCGAGCCGCTGCTCCCCGGTTTCGCCTATGCGCCGTTCGACGATTTGGAGGCGGCGCTGGCGCTGATCGGCCCGCACACGGCCGGCTTCCTGGTCGAACCGATTCAGGGCGAGGGCGGGGTGCGCCCCGCGTCCGAAGCCTTCCTGAAGGGCCTGCGCGCGGCGTGCGACGAGCATGGGCTGCTGCTGGTGCTCGACGAGGTCCAGTGCGGTTATGGACGGACAGGGCGCTTCTTCGCCCATGAGCTCTACGGCGTGACGCCCGACATCATGGCGGTCGCCAAGGGCATCGGCGGCGGCTTCCCGCTCGGCGCGTGTCTGGCGACTGAGGAGGCCGCCAAGGGCATGATCGCGGGCACCCACGGCTCCACCTATGGCGGCAATCCGCTCGCCATGGCGGCGGGCGAGGCGGTGCTCGACGTGATCCTCGAACCCGGCTTCCTGGAGCATGTCGAGGATATGGGCCGGCGCCTGCGGTCCTCGCTCGAACAGATGATCCCGAACCACGACGCGCTGTTCGATCATGTGCGCGGGCACGGGCTGATGCTCGGCCTCAAGCTCAAGAGCGACAGCCGCGCCTTCGTCGCCCATGCGCGCGATCATCACGACCTGCTGCTCGTCGCCGCCGGCGAGAACGTCGTGCGCATCCTGCCGCCGCTGGTGATCGACGAAAGCCATATCGCCGAATGCGTCGAGAAATTGAGCGAGGCGGCGCGCGTCTATGTGCCCGCCGCCGATGACTGAGCCGCGCCATTTCCTGTCGCTCGCCGATGCGGGCGCGGACGGGCTCGCCGCGATCCTCGCCGACGCGCTCGACCGCAAGGCGGCGCGGGCGGGCTGGCCCAAGGGCCGCGTCGACGCCGACGCGCCGCTCGCCGGCCATGTGCTGGCGATGGTGTTCGAGAAGAACTCGACCCGCACCCGCGTGTCCTTCGACATGGCGATGCGCCAGCTCGGCGGCCAGACGATCGTCATGGAGGCGGGGCAGATGCAGCTCGGCCGGGGCGAGACCGTGGCGGACACCGCGCGCATCCTGTCGGGCTATGTCGACGCGGTGATGCTGCGGACCGACGACCATGTCAAAATCGAGGAACTGGCCGGTCACGCGTCGGTGCCCGTCGTCAACGGGCTCACCGACCTGTCGCATCCCTGCCAGATCGTCGCGGACCTGCTGACCGTGCTGGAGACCGGCCGCGCGCTGCCGGGCCTCAAGGTCGCGTGGCTCGGCGACGGCAACAACGTCCTCGCCTCACTGATCGAGGCGGCGGGGCTGATGCATTTCGACGTGGTCGCCGCCTGCCCGCAGGGGTTCCAGCCGGACGCGGCGATGCTCGCCCTCGGCGCCGGCCGTGCGCGCGCGGTCGCGTCTCCGGTCGAGGCGGTCGAGGGGGCCGATCTGGTCGTGACCGATTGCTGGATTTCGATGGGTCAGGACCATGCCGACGCGAAGCTGGCGGCGATGATGCCCTATCAGGTCACGCCCGCCTTGATGGCCAGCGCCAAGCCCGGTGCCGCTTTCCTCCACTGCCTCCCCGCCCATCGGGGCGAGGAGGTCGTCGCCGAGGTGATCGACGGTCCGCAATCGCTGATCTGGGCCGAGGCGGAGAACCGGCTTCACGCGCAGAAATCGATCCTGCGCTGGTGTTTCGGGCAGATCGGCTGACCATCGCGCAGCGTTGATCCCGACGACCCGCGCCCTATCTTCACCCGATGCCCGACCTGAAGACCCAAGACCTCGACCGCGCGCTCGGCTTCGCGATCCCCTCGCGCAGCGCGCGCGGGCGGATGGTGCGGCTCGGCCCCGTGCTCGACACCGTGCTGTCGGCCCATGCCTATCCCCCCGCGATCGAGGCCCTGCTGGCCGAGGCGCTGACGCTCGCCGCGCTGATCGGATCGACGCTGAAGGACGCGTCGGGCCAGCTCACCATGCAGGCGCAGAACAAGGGCGGCGTGGTCGAGCTGCTGGTGTGCGACTACAAGGGCGGCGAGCTGCGCGGCTATGTCCAGTACGATGCCGACCGGCTGGCCGAGCTGCCCGCGGATCCGACGCTGTTCGCGCTGTTCGGCCAGGGCTATCTGGCCATCACTTTCGACCTGGCGGTCACCAAGGAGCGGTATCAGGGCATCGTGCCGCTCGACGGCGATACGCTGTCGCAGGCCGCCGAAAGTTATTTCGTCCAGTCGGAGCAGATCCCCAGCCTGGTCCGCGTCGCCGTCCGCAAGCGCCCCGACGGCAGCACGATCGCGGGCGGGCTGTTCCTCCAGCACCTGCCCGAGGGCGAGGACGGCCGCGAGCGCCTCCACACCCGCCTTGATCATCCCGAATGGGAGCATGTCGCCGCGCTCGGCGGCACCATGGGCGCCGACGAGCTCGCCGAGCCGGCTTTGCCGCTCGAGACCCTGATATGGCGTCTGTTCAACGAGGAAAGCGAAGTGCGCGTGCTCGCGTCCATCGCACTGGCCCAGGGCTGCCGCTGCACGCCCGAGCATATCGCGAGCGTCATCGGCAAATTCCCGATCGAGGAGCAGCGTGACATGGCCGATGCGGAAGGGGTCATCACCGTCGACTGCAAGTTTTGCGCACGGAATTTTCCGATCCGCGTGGGGGCAGAGCTGGTTTCGGGAAACTGACCGGCATTTACGCGTTCTTCACCGGTCGTCGTGCAGGAAAGGGTGGTCGTGCCCCTTCGGCACGCTTCTCCCTTGTTGGCCTGACGGCCATTCTAGGCCGCCCTTCGGGGCGGCCGTTTTTTCGGGTGCCTGTTTTTCCGGCGGTTGCGCGCGCGCCTCGTCTCGCCTAGCTCGCGCGCGATCATGCAACAGCAAGCTCTAGCGGTCGCCCTTGTTTCGGGCGGCCTCGACTCGATGGTGGCGGCCGCGCTCGCGGTCGAGAGCGGCTATCGCCTGCTCGCGCTTTCGGTCGATTACAACCAGCGTCACCGCGTCGAACTCGCGGCCGCCGCGCGCGTCGCCGCCGCCCTGGGCGCGGCACGGCACGTGGTGCTTCCGCTCGACCTGTCGCGCTTCGGCGGCTCGGCGCTGACCGATGCGATCGACGTGCCCAAGGACGGGGTCGGAGAGGGCATCCCCGTCACCTATGTTCCCGCGCGCAACACCATCTTCCTGTCGCTCGCGCTAGGCTGGGCGGAGGCGGCGGGCGCGCGCGATCTGTTCATCGGCGTCAACGCGCTCGACTATTCGGGCTATCCCGATTGCCGCCCCGAATTCATCACCGCGTTCGAATCGCTTGCCGATCTCGCGACCAAGGCGGGGGTGGAGGGTGCGCCCTTCCGTATCCGCGCCCCGCTGCAGCACATGACCAAGGCCGATATCGTCCGCGAAGGCGCGCGACTCGGACTGAACATGGGGCTCAGCTGGTCCTGCTACGATCCGACCGCGGATGCGCTTCACTGCGGCCTGTGCGATTCGTGCCGGCTGCGCGCCAAGGGTTTCGTCGAGGCGGGCGTCGTCGATCCGACGGCCTACGCCGCCCGATGACTTATGCCGTCAAGGAGATCTTCCTGACGCTTCAGGGCGAGGGCGCCAATGCCGGTGCACGCGCGGTGTTCGTGCGCTTCGCCGGGTGCAACCTATGGTCGGGCCGCGAACAGGACCGTGCGACGGCGGTGTGCCGCTTCTGCGATACCGATTTCGTCGGGATCGACGGGGTGGGCGGAGGGCGTTTCGCCGATGCGCGGTCGCTGGTCGCCGCGGTCGCGGATCATTGGGGCGACCGGCACGACCGTCGCTTCGTCGTCCTGACCGGCGGGGAGCCGATGCTCCAGGTCGACGATGCGGTCGTGGACGCGCTCCACGCCGCCGGCTTCCGGATCGCGATCGAAAGCAACGGTACGCTGCCGACCCACCCGCGCATCGACTGGGTGTGCATCAGCCCCAAGGCCGGCAGCGACATCGTCCAGCGCCGGGGCGACGAGCTGAAGCTCGTCTGGCCGCAGGCGGGGATCGATCCGGTCGCGCTGGAGGCATGGGATTTCGCCCAGCATCTGATCCAGCCGCTGGACGATGCGAACGCCCCCGCGAATCAGGCAGCGGCGGTCGCGCTCGTCATGGAACGTCCACGCTGGCGGCTGAGCCTGCAGACGCACAAGCTGCTGGGGTTGCGTTAGCGCGACGCGATGCCGACCGCCGGCAGATCGGGCCAGGTCGACACGCCGCATTTCTTGGCCTGCCATTCGCCCTTCTTGTTCCAGCAGATCGTGTCGAGTCGGGGGCGTGTCAGCGCCACGTCGCGCCATTCGTGGCGGGGGAAACGCTGCTCGCCGAACGGCACCAGGCTGTTCCGCAACTCCTGCATCCGCGCCTCGGCCAGCTCGCCGAAATGTCCGCGCGGGGTGAAGTTCGCGTCCGCGCCGATCGTGTTGGCGGTCTGGCAGAAACCGCGCTGCGCGCCGACGGTGGCGTAGCTGGAATAGATGCGCGTCCCGAACTGGTCGAGCGCGGTCTGCCCGGCCTTGGCCGTCTTGCCCGTCCGCGTGAAATATTTCGACAGCGTGTCGAACGCACCCTTCAGCTCGTCCCGATGATCGGCCAGCAGCGCGTTGTAGTTGCGCACCGTGTTGAGCGTCGGCTCGAACTGGCATTGGAGCGCGGCGACGTTGAGCGCGGCGCGCATCGTCCAGACCAGACCCGCGCGCAACTCGTCGGGCGTAGCATCGGGCATGGGGGAGCCGATGATGCCCGGTTCGTCGCCCTTTACCGGCTGGCCCGCCATCGGCTTGGACTGGAGAAAGAACTGGGCGGAGGCGGGCGCGGCGCTCAACGCACACGTCCCCATCACCGCGCCCACGGCCACACGCAACACCCTCATCATACCCTCCCGCTCGGCAAGCTGCGGAATCTACTGGATTAGCGGCGCGGGCCCAAATGCTTTTTAACCATTTCGTCGCGTTCGCGCCCGAGCGGTCGGGCACTGCGCCGAGCCGACGGAGCGCCCATGAAAAAGGGGCCGCCCGGTCTGCCCGGACGGCCCCTTTCGAAACGGGTCGATACGACCCGCGACTTACATCGCGTTGCTGGTGGTCGTCGTCGTCGTGCTGTTGGTCATCATGGTGTCGTTCGCCATCATGGTGTCGTTCGACATCATCATCGAGTCGTTGGCCATCATGCCGCTGTTCATGCCACCGTCGACGGCGGTCATGTTGTCGGACATCGTGTCCATGCCCTCGGTGGTGTTCAGGTCGGTGACCATCGTGTTCTCGGTCGCGGTCTCGTTGTTGCCGCCACAAGCCGACACGAGCAGCGCCGCACCGGCGATCATCGAACCGGTCAGAACCTTGGAAATCAGTGCACGCATTTGGAAGCTCCCTTGTGATAAGGATTTGGACGGCACCACAAGGCTGCTATCACCCAAATCGCAGTGGACATTAAACCGAACGCACGCGGCTCTCAACCCTCCATTTACGGCGGGCAAGAAAGAGTTTGCAGAAAGGTCCGGGCCGTTAACGCCAGATCCATGTCGAAGGTTTCACGGTCGCGTGCGATTCCGAGCCGCTCGAAGCTGGTGACTCCGGCGTCGCCGATGCCGCAGGGCACGATTCCGCCGAAATGCGACAGGTCGGGCGATAGATTGACCGCGAAGCCGTGAAGCGTGACCCAGCGCCGCACGCGCACCCCGATCGCACCGATCTTCGCCTCCCGGCCGCCGTCCAGCGTCCATATGCCGACCCGGCCCGGCACGGTGAACGCCGCGACTCCGGCGCGCGCCAGCGCCGCGATCACCCATTGCTCCAACGCATGGACGAATCGGCGCACGTCGCGCCCACGCTTCGCCAGGTCGAGCACCAGATAACCGATCCGCTGCCCCGGCCCGTGATAGGTGTACCGCCCGCCGCGCCCGGTCCGGACCACGGGGAAACGCGGGTCGAGCAGCTCGGCGTCGACCGCGCTCGTCCCGCCCGTATAGACGGCCGGATGTTCCAGCAGCCAGATCAGTTCGCGCGCGCGCCCCTCCGCCACGTCGGCGGCGCGCGCCTCCATCTCGGCGACGGCCTCCGCATAGGGGGCCAGCCCGGCCGTGACGCGCCATTCGATGTCGGGGGGAAGCTGATCCACTCCCGGCCTGTGCGATACCCGTCCCGCCCGCGCAACCGCGCCGATGGCAAAGCTGGTGCGCATGGGCTAGCGACGGCGCTGGTCGGAAAAGCCAAGGGGTAAGCGCGGTGACGGAAGCGAAGGTCGGCATCGGTTCGGTATGGGACACCGCCGTCGAGGCGGTGCGCGGGCGGCTGGCGCTGATCCTGCCGATCGCCGCATCGGCCATTTTCCTGCCCAGCGTCGTCCAGGCGGGGCTGGCCCTCTATGCGGGTGGCGCGGCCGGCAACGCGGTCGTGGCGCCCGCGACGGGTTCGGCGCTTCTACGCTTCGCGCTGATGCTCGGATTACTCGTGCTGACGCTGTGGGGCGCGCTGGCGATCACCGCGATCACCAGCGCGCCGGGCACGACGGCGCCGTCGGCCAGGGGACAGGCCTCCGCCAGGCTTCCTGCCTTGCTCGGCGTGACGCTGGTGCTCACGCTTGCGCTGACGCTGCCGACCTTGCCCGTCATCGCGGTGCTGGCCGCGGCCGGTGTGGACATGACCACCATGGGTCAGCCCGGTGGGGTGTCGAACCTTGGCCGGGGCAGCGGCTTGTTCATTCTTCTCTACTCGCTTTTCCTGCTCGGCGTCCTGTTGTGGCTGTTCGCGCGCCTGATGCCGCTGCTTCCGACGGTGTTGCACGAGCGACTCGGCCTGCGCGCGATCGGTCGGGCCTTCCGCCTCACACGGGGGCTCGGGTTCAAGCTGGTCGGCGTCCTGGTCCTGTACGCGATCGTTCTGACGGTCGCGACCAGCGCGGCGGAGTGGGTGACGTTCATCCCGTTCCGGCTGATCCTGGGCGCGGGGAATAGCGGGGTGGCGCGCTTCATCGGTGCGGTCGTCGGCGCGTTGGTCGCGACGGCGCTCAGCGTTCTCGCCTATGCCTTTGCCGCCCAGCTCTACCGGCGTCTGACCGCGCACGAGCACGGGACGCCGATCGGGGACGCGCACCCCGCCCGCTGATGCCCATCGCGATCCAGCCCGTCCTGGCCGAGGCGTGGGGCCTGTTCCGCCGCGACCGGGACTGGGTCCTCCGCGTCGCGGGGCCTTTTCTCTTTCTCCCGGCCTTCGCGCTGGCGCTGCTCGTGCCGAGCTGGCCCGCCGCGCCGACGCCCGGCGCCGGGTCGCCGGAGGCGGAGGCGCTTGCCTGGGCCGCCACGCTGACCGGCTGGGCGCGGGCCCATGGCGGTTGGTATCTGCTCGTCTTCGGGATCACGACCTTCGGCACCGCGGCGCTCCAATCGGCCTATCTCGACCACCATGCGCCCGATATCGGCACCGCGCTTCGACGCGCGGGCCTGTTGCTGCCGCGCTATCTGCTCGCCCTGCTGCTCGTCGCGATCCCGACGGCGGCCGGACTCTATCTCTGGGTCCTGCCGGGCCTCTATGTCATGGGACGCGCGATGCTCGTCGGGCCGGTGCTGGTCGCCGAGCGCCCGGTGAGCGCGATGGGAGCGGTGGCGCGCTCCTTCGTCCTCAGCCGCGGCGCGGGGCTGCCCCTCATGGCGCTCGCCGGGACTTCGTTGCTCGGCAACATGATCCTCGCCCAGCCTTTCGCGATGCTGGACATGGCCGGGACGAGCGTCCTTGCGAACGTCGTGAGCGCGGCCGGCCTGGCGATCGCCTCGACGCTCGCCGGGATCGCGCAGGTGTTGATCGCGGTCAGCGCCTATCGCCGGCTCGGCTAGCCGCCCAGCAACGGTATGTGCGGCGCCGCGTCGCGCGGCAGGATGCCCGCCAGGCGCGGGTCGGGGAAGGTCTCCAGCGTCCGCCCCGTCGCCGCGAAGCCCTGGGCCCGGTAGAAGCCGAGCGCGCGGGGATGGTCGAGCGTGCAGGTGTGGAGCCATATCCGCCCGGTCCCCGATCGCCACGCAAGGTCCAATGCGCGGGCCATCAACCACCGCCCATGACCCCGCCCGGCAAGTTCGGGCACCAGTCCGAAATAGGAAATCTCGGTGACTCCTTCGTGCCGAAGGTCGAGTTCGAGCAGCCCGACCTCGGCGCCCGCGCCGTCGAGCACCGCGAAGACCTCCACCCGCTTGTCATGGACGATCGCGAGCAGCCGGGAGTCGTCCATCGTCAGCCGCGAATACCAGAGCCAGGGCTCGCCCACCCGGCGAAAGAGCGCGCGATACCGGGCGGGATCGGGCGCGCGCCACCGTTCCAGGCAAAGCGGGGAGGGCGGGATTGGGCCGAGCAGGGGCCGGACCCGCATCTCCAGCGTCGTCACCACCGTCCCGACATGGTCGGCCGGGACGGGGATCAGTCCCAATTGGCGACCGGCGGCAGGCTCATCAGGATCGCGTCGATATTGCCGCCGGTCTTCAGCCCGAACAACGTCCCCCGGTCGTAGACCAGGTTGAACTCCGCATAGCGCCCGCGCCACACCCGTTGCGCGGCGATGTCCGCACCGCTGAAGGGCGTCGCCATCCGCCGCCGCACGATCCGCGGATAGATGTCGAGAAACGCCTCGCCGATCGCGCGGGCAAAGGCGAAATCCGCGTCGAACCCGCCCTCCAGATGGTCGAAGAACACGCCCCCCACGCCCCGGTGCACCTGCCGGTGGGGAATGTAGAAATACTCGTCCGCCCAGGTCTTGAAGCGGGGGTAATAGTCCGGGTCGTGCCGGTCGCACGCCGCTTTGAGGCTAGCATGGAAGTCCGCCGTGTCCTCCGCGATCGGCAGCGGCGGGTTCAGGTCCGCGCCCCCGCCGAACCAGCGCTTGGTCGTCACCAGGAAGCGCTGGTTCATGTGAACGGCGGGCACATGGGGATTGGCCATGTGCGCGACCAGGCTGATGCCGGTCGCGAAGAAGCGCGGATCGTCGCCCGCGCCGTGGACCGTGCGCCCGAACTCGCCGTCGAACGTGCCGCCGACGGTCGAGACGTTGACCCCGACCTTCTCGAACACGCGGCCCTTCATCACCCCGCGTACCCCGCCGCCGCCAGGCTCGCCCGACGGGTCGACGCGATCCCAGCCGATATAGTCGAACCGCGCGTCCGACCCGGCTTCGCGCTCCACCGCCTCGAACTCGGCGCAGATGCGGTCGCGAAGCAATTCGAACCAGGCGCGCGCGGCGGCCTGTTGCGGATCAAGCGGGGTGGGGAGGTCGGGCATCTCCGCCTTCTATCCACAGCCCCGGCGTCAAGTCGAGGGGAGCGGAACCGCGCGAAGCTGGCGCATCATCTCGCCCGCGATCATCGCCCCGGCCACCGCGACGTTGAGCGACCGCATTCCCGCGCGCAACGGGATCGCGACGCGCAGGGCGGCGGCGGCATGGACCTCCTCGGTCACGCCGCGCCCCTCCGACCCGAGCAGCAGCACGTCGTCCGGCCGGAAGGCGGCATCCCATAGACCCACCGCGCCGCGCGTCGTCGCCAGCACGATCCGGCCCGTCGTCGCGGCCCGGAACGCCGCCCAATCGGCATGGCGCCGGACGTCGGCCATCCCGGCATAGTCCATCCCGGCGCGGCGCAGCGCCCGGTCGCCCCAGGGGAAGCCCATCGGCTCGATCAGGTCGACCGCCACGTCCAGACAGGCGCCCAGGCGCAGGATCGTGCCGACATTGCCCGCGATATCGGGTTCGAACAGGGCGATGCGCATGGCGGCCGGTAACGCAAGGTGCCTCTCCGGTAAAAGGTAGTTGGCAAAAGCGGCTTCCCGTGGCTATCAGGCCGGCCACGACGGTCCGTGCGTGGAACGGGCCGGACATCCTCCATCGCGGGCCAATCGTCGGGCTCGTCCGAAGACATCCAAGGGCTGTTTTGAATGGCGACTGTTGAAGACCAGCTTCCGATCGGCGAGTCGCCGGTCATGGCGGCCAAGGGCGACCTGCCCGATCCGCGCCGTCGCGACTTCATCAACGTCGCCGCCGTCGCCTTTGCCGGGGTGGGCGCCGTCGCGATCGTGCTGCCGCTCATCAACCAGATGAGCCCGGCCGCCGACGTGCTGGCCCAGTCCTCGACCGAGGTCGACGTGTCCAAGATCGCCCCCGGCCAGGCGATCAAGACCCAGTTCCGCAAGCAACCGCTGTTCGTCCGCAACCTGACCCCGGCCGAGATCGCCGCCGCCGACGCGGTGCCGTTGGGCGACCTGCGCGACAAGCAGTCGCTCGCCGAGCGGACCAAGGAAGGCAAAAAGAATTGGCTGGTGACGCTCGGCGTCTGCACCCATCTCGGCTGCGTGCCGCTGGGCGCCGGCGAGGGCGAGAACAAAGGGCCGTTCGGCGGCTATTTCTGCCCTTGCCACGGCTCGGCCTATGACACGGCCGGCCGGATCCGTTCGGGGCCCGCGCCGACCAATCTTCAGGTTCCCGAATACCAGTTCAATTCCGACACTGTCCTGACCGTCGGTTGAGGTAGCAGATCATGAGCTTTCCCTGGGCCAAGCAATACGAGCCGCGCGCTCCCCTGATGAAATATCTCGACGAGAAGCTGCCGCTTCCGCGTCTGGCCTATAACGCGATCGGCGCCGGTTATCCGGTCCCGCGCAACCTGAATTACTTCTGGAATTTCGGCGTTCTCGCGGGCGCCGCGCTGCTGATTCAGATCGTGACGGGCGTCGCGCTGGCGATGAACTACGCCGCCAACGGCACGGTCGCCTTCGACTCGGTCGAGCGTATCATGCGCGACGTCAATGCGGGCTGGTTCCTGCGCTACGCCCACGCGAACGGCGCGTCGATGTTCCTGGCCGTGGTCTACATCCATATCGGCCGCGGCCTGTATTACGGGTCGTACAAGGCCCCGCGTGAGATGGTGTGGCTGCTCGGCGTGACCATTTTCCTGCTCATGATGGCGACCGCCTTCATGGGCTATGTGCTGCCCTGGGGTCAGATGAGCTTCTGGGGGGCGCAGGTCATCACCGGCTTCTTTTCGGCCATTCCCGTCGTCGGCGAGACGCTGCGCATCTGGCTGCTAGGCGGCTTCGCGCCCGACAATTCGGCGCTCAACCGCTTCTTCTCGCTCCATTATCTGCTGCCCTTCGTGACCGCGGGCGTGGTGATCCTCAAGATCTGGGCGCTCCACATCCCCGGTTCGTCCAACCCGACCGGCGTCGAGGTGAAGGGGCCGCAGGACACCGTGCCCTTCCATCCCTATTATACCGCCAAGGACGGCGTCGGGCTGGGCGTGTTCATGCTGATCTTCGCGCTGCTGATCTTCTTCTCGCCCAATCTGCTCGGCCATCCGGACAACTACATTCCGGCCAACCCGCTTTCGACGCCCGCGCATATCGTTCCCGAATGGTATTTCCTGCCCTTTTACGCGATCCTGAAGTCCTTCACCGTCGACTTCATCCTGCCGGCGAAGCTGTGGGGCGTGCTGGCGATGTTCGGGTCGATCCTGCTGCTGTTCTTCCTCCCCTGGATCGACACCAGCCCGGTGCGCTCGGCCAATTTCCGCCCGGCCGTGCGCTGGGGGCTGCTGGTGCTGCTCTTCGCGATCCTGCTGCTCGGCTATGTCGGCGGTGCGGAGGCCAGCGCGCGCAACGTCATCCTCGGGCAGATCGCGACCGCGATCTATTTCGGTTATTTCCTCGTCTATCTGCCGATCGTGTCGCGGCTGGAGCGTCCGCGCCCCATGCCCAATTCGATCACCGACGCCGTGCTGGCACGCCATGGGGGCACCAGCCCCGCCCGGACCGCAGCCGTCGCATAGCCCGATCCGATCTATCAGGACTGTCACACACCCATGGTTCGCAAAATCGCTTTTCTGATCGGGCTCGGCTTCATCGCCGTGCTGCTGATCGGGCTCGTCTCGACGATCATCGACGCGGTCCGTACCCCCGCGCCCGAGTCCGCGAGCCACGAGTTCCACCTCGAGCCGCGCCCGGCCGGCTTCTCGTCGGACGGCGTGTTCGGCAAATGGGACCGTGCCCAGCTCCAGCGCGGTTTCCAGGTCTACAAGGAAGTCTGCGCGGGTTGCCATTCGATGCGGCTCGTGTCGTTCCGCGACCTGGAGCAGATCGGCTATAACGAGGCCGAGGTGAAGGCGATCGCGCAGCAATGGCCGGTCGAACAGCCCAGCATCAACGAGGAAACGGGCGAGCCCGCGACGCGCAAGAACCTCCCCTCCGACCGCATCCCCTCGCCCTATGCCAACGAGGTCGCCGCCCGCGCCGCCAACAACAACGCGCTGCCGCCCGATCTGTCGCTGATGGTCAAGGCGCGCGACGACGGCACCGATTATATTCATTCGCTGCTGACCGGCTATCGCGAGCAGCCCGCGGAGGTGGTGGCGAAGTTCCCCGATGCGAAGACGCCGGACGGGCTCCACTACAACCCCTATTACGCCAATCTCAACATCGCCATGCCGCCGCCGCTCGCCTCGGACGGGCAGGTCACCTATTCGGACGGGACCAAGTCGACCGTCGACCAGATGGCGCGCGATGTGGCCGCCTTCCTGACCTGGACCGCCGAGCCCAATCTCGAGCGTCGCCACGCGGCCGGGCTCGCCGCGGTGCTGTTCATCGTGATCTTCTGCTTCCTGGCTTATGGCGCGTACAAGAATGTCTGGGCCGACATGAAGCATTGAGCGGGCGTCGCTCCTCCCGGTGGTGGGAGGAGCAGGGGATAGGCCTGCGGGAGGCGCGCAGGCGTCGAACCACCCCGGCCGCTCCCGCCCGAGAGAGCGAAGGACAGCGCCAGTGACCGCCAATCCCGACCTCGCCGCGCTGATCCGCACCATCCCGGACTTCCCCAGGCCCGGCATCCAGTTCCGCGACATCACGACCCTGCTGCTCGACGCCCAGGGTCTGGCCATGTCGGTCGAATCCATGGCCGCGTCCGCCATCGGTCCCGTCGATCTGGTCGCCGGGATCGAGGCGCGGGGCTTCCTGTTCGCCGCCGCGCTCGCCATCCCGCTTCACGCCGGCGTTCTCCTGATCCGCAAGGACGGCAAGCTGCCCGGCGTTACGATCGCGGAGGAATATGCGCTCGAATATGGCGAGGACCGGATCGCCATGCACGCCGATTCCTGCGCGCCTGGTGCTCGCGTGCTGCTGGTCGACGACCTGATCGCGACGGGCGGCACCGCCCGCGCCGCCGTCCGCCTGCTCCGCCGCGCGGGCGCCGAGGTGGTCCAGGCGCAGTTCCTGGTCGACCTGCCCGATCTCGGCGGCGCCGATGCGCTGCGCGCAGACGGGGTGGACGTGACCTCACTGGTAAGCTTTCCCGGCCATTGAGGAACCGCGACAGGCCGTGCTCGTTCTAGGCTTGTTCGCGGGCGCGTGCTTGCCCGCCCTCGTATGGGAGAACGTGCCATGTTGAAGCGGATCGGGATCGCATTGGGCGCGATCGCATTGGGGCTGGGCGCGGGCGCCTGCACCGACGGCTATGGCTATGGCGGCCTGGGGCTTGGCTACGGATCGCCCTATGCCGCCGGCTATGGTTACGATGGATACGGCTATGACGGCTTTGGCTATGGCGGCTTGGGCTATGCCGGTGTCGGTGGAGGCTGGTATAACGACTTTTATTATCCCGGCACCGGCGTGTACGTGTTCGACCGCAATCGGCGCCCCTATCGCTGGAACGCCGATCAGCAGCGCTATTTCCAAGGCCGCCGCGGCAATGCCTTTGCCGGTGCGCGCGCGCTGAACCGCGCCAACCCGAACACCTATCCTGGCGGTCGCGCCGAATATCGCGAGGACCGCCGCGAGGTGCGCGAGAATGCCCGCGACTATCGCCAGGACCGTCGTGCCGACACCCAGGCGTTCCGCGCCGACCGTCGCGGCGACCGTCAGGAACTCCGCGCCGGCACCGTCACCCGCGATCAGTTCCGGGCCGAACGCCGCACCGACAATCGCCAGTTCCGGCGCGAAGGGCGTCAGGACACGCGGCAGCTACGCCGTGAGAATCGGCGCGCGATCCGGAACTGAGCGCTGCTCGCCGCAGGCGCGACCGAGCGCGCCACTCGGGCGCGGCTCGGGCGCGTTCGACGGCGCGCGGGAACGGGCGCACCCTTATGAAGGGTGCGCCTCCACGTCGGCCTCGACGCCGCTGGCTGCGCCGTCCGGCCGCGTCGATACCAGCCCGGTCGAGATGAACGTCATCACCGACACGTCATGCTGGTTGCGCACCGTCATGCGGCTTCGGAAGATGCCCATTTCGGGCCGCTTCTCGGACCGGCGCTTTTCCAGCACCTCGGTTTCACAGCGCAGCGTGTCGCCCGGATAGACGGGCTTCAGCCAGCGCAGCTCGTCGACGCCCGGCGACCCCAGCCCGGCCTGGCGGTTCGCCGTGAAATTCTCGACCATCATCGACATCACCATCGCGCAGCTGTGCCAGCCGCTGGCGGACAGCCGCCCGAAATGGGTCGCCGCCGCCGCCTCGTTCGACAGGTGGAAGGGCTGGGGATCGTAACGCGCCGCGAATTCCATCACCTCCTCGCGCGTGACCTGGTAATTGCCGAAGCGGGCGACCGCCCCGACCTCGATATCCTCGAAATACTGCATCCGATCTCCTGTCGCGCGAAGCCCGTCACCGGAGCACCTTGTTGAACGGCGCGGCCGTCCCGTCCAGCCCCGGCGCGGGCGGCAGCCCGATGAGCCGGCGCAGCAGCGGCGCGACCGAGACATTGTCGAACTCCGCCACACGCCTGCCCGGGCGGAATGCGGGGCCGTTGGCGATGAAGATCGCGCGCATCGACGGCTCGGCGGGGTCATAGCCATGTTCGCCCTTCAGATAGGCCCGCCCACCCGGCACCGCGAAACGCCAGCCGAGGTCCGCCATGCACAGAAAGGGCGGCACGCGCGGATGTCGCCCGAACCGGAACCGCGCCGGCAGCTCTCCGCGTCGCCAGCAGCGCAGATGCGCGCGGGGTCGCAGCACCCGGGCGGCCACCGCCGCCTCGGCGCCCGGCTTGGGCCAGGCATAAAGGATCGGGCCGCCCTGCGCCGTTCGCATGATCGCCTCGTCGGCGATATCGGCCGGGTCGATCAAGTGGGTGGGAGGGACCGGCGCCATGCCGTGATCGGACACGACCACCAGATTGGCCGGCTGACCGAGCGCGGCCAGCCCGTCGCGTAAGACGCCGATCTGCGCGTCGATCTCGCGCGTGGCCTCCGTCTGTTCGGGGGAGCCATAGCCTTGTTCGTGCGCGGCCTTGTCGACCTGGTCGAAATACAGCGTCAGCAGGCGCGGCCGTTCCGTCTCGGGTCGGCGCAGCCAGTCGAGCACGAAGCGTACCCGCTCCGCGCTGCCGATATCCGCCACGTACGGCACCCACACGCTCGGCCGCACGCCGCCGATCGCTGCCTCGGTGCCCGGCCAGAACATCGTACCCGCCCGTATCCCGGCGCGCTCCGCCGTCACCCAGATCGGCTCCGCCCCCTCCCACCAGAACCGGTCGCGATTCTGCTTCGGGTCGCCGATGGTGAAGCGGACACCCGGCCGCGCGGGATCTTCCATCGTGTTGTCGACGACCCCGTGCCGATCGGGGCGCAACCCCGTCACCAGCGTATAATGATTGGGAAAGGTGTTGGCCGGGAAGGACGGCCGCATCGCTCCGGCGGCTCCCGCCGTCGCTAACACGTCGAGCACCGGCGTGTCGCCCCGCCCGAGCGAGTCGGGCCGCAGGCCGTCGATCGATACCAGGATGGTCACCGGCGGGCGTCGCTCGACATTTGCGATCGTGGCGGGTGGGGAAGCGCCCGCCACGCACCCCGACAGCAGGAGCGCGGCGGCCGCCAGCAGGGATTTCATGTGCTCATCGCTCCCATGGAAAGGCCGTCCGATAGACCCGCTTCATGGCACCCGCATGTCGCCTCACAGGCCGAGCACCAGCTTCGAGAACAACGTCCAGCTCACCGGGTTGCGCCCATAGGCCGCATCGAGCGCATCGGGTTTCAGATACCCCGCCACCGTCCCGCCCAGCGCGACGCCCAGCGGCCCCAGGATCGGCAAGCGATAGGCGTATCCCGCCTCCAGCTTGGTCACGTCGAACAGCCGGTCGTGGAGCGGATCGTCCTCGTCGGGAAACAGTTCGTCGGCCCGGACATGCTCCAGCCGTCCGAACACGGCGTGACGCGCGTCGATCTCCCAGCTCGCCTCCGCCAGCCAAGCGGGCAGCACGGGGCCGGGGAGCCGGTCCTTGCGACTATAGGCGAAGGTCGTCGTCACCGGCCCGGTCGCATAATGGATGCTGGCGGTGGTGCGCGCCTCGTCCTCGTCGGGGTGGAACTCCTCCGGGCTCTTCAGTCGCCCATGGCTGACCTGCATCGCCAGGGCGGGGCTCGGCGTCCAGCTCGCGCGCACGCTCCAGCTGTCGAACTTGGGCGCCTCGATGTTCCACCGCCGCTCGTCGGGCTCGCGCCCTCGGAACGCCGACGCTTCGATCTGCCAGCGCGGCGCCGCATAGCCGCCGGTCACCACGCCATAGGTGATGTGCGACGAATCGAACCAGTGATGCGTGATCGGCGCCAGCGGCAGGTAGCGCGCCGACGCCCGGTGGACGAAGGCGCTCGGCCCCAGCGCCGGCTCCGCCACCGGCCCGCCATAGAGGAACAGGCTGTCGCCGCCCCCCAGCCGATAATCGACCCGCGCCGACAGCTCCATGAACAGGTCGTGCGGATGCTGGCGATCGACCAGCGGCCGGTTGTTCGCCACCTCGCCCACCGCGAAGATGTTAGGATAGCCGCGCGCGCCCATGGCGGGTTCCAGGCTCCCCATCGCGCGTAGCTGGACATGGACGCGGTCGCCCCAAGGACCAGGGATGTCGCGGTCGCCCATCAGCATCGCCATCGAGGTGATGAACGCCATGTCATCGCCGCGCCGCCCGCCCTGGTCGTCATACACGCCCCAGGCATAGCCATGCGCCATCAGCATCCACGCGCCCGCATGAACCATCGTCCCGCGCATCGGCGCCTCCAGATAGGGCAGCCGCGCGGTGCCCGAGCCGGTGAGGTAATCGTCCCGGCCCATGCCCATCATCATGGACATGGCGGTGGCGGTCGACCCGTGCCCCATGGCGCTATGGTCCATCGCAGCATGGTCGGGCGCCGAGGGAGGTTCGTCCGTCGGCATGGCAGGGGTGAGCGGCGCGCGGGACTGGTCGTGAGCCATCGCGCCCTGATCGTGCGGGGCAGGCGCGGGCGCCGGTATGGGCGAGGGAGGTGCGTGATGCTGGTGCTGCGCCGCCGCCGGAACGGCGAACAGCGCCGCCGCCGCGCTCGCGGCGAGCAGGGTCGTCCTGGTCATGATGATTTCCGAAACTAAGGGGAAAGGAACGGGCCGAAGCCCGCGCGATCACCCGAAGCGCGGAGGGGGCAGGGCAGGCGGCGCGTCCCGCCCGATCACGAGCGCGTGGACAGGTGACGACACCGGAAAGACCGCCACCGGCACCGACGCGCCGATGCGCCCAGGCGTCCAGTTCGACGGCGGCACGCAGCCGACGCACGCCGTGGCGGGGGCGATCCCCTCGTCGCGCTCGACCGGCGCGGATCCGTGATGCGACGGCGCGGCGGCATGATGCTCCGAGCTCCGCGCGTGGCAAGCCGCCGTCGCGACCGGTGCCGCCAAGGCGAAGGCGAGCAGGAACAGGATCAACCGGGCGAGCATCCCCGGCTATCTAGCCGACCAACGCGGCCAAAGGAACCCGACCGATCCGGGCAGGAAGCCGAGAAAGCCCGCCTGCATCGGCGACGCCACCGTGTATGCCCCGCCTCACACGTTGAACCGGAACAGCATCACGTCGCCGTCCTGGACGACATAGTCCTTGCCCTCCTGGCGCAGCTTGCCCGCGTCGCGCGCTCCGGCCTCGCCGCCCAGCCGGACGAAATCGTCGAACGCCGTCGTCTCCGCGCGGATAAAGCCGCGCTCGAAATCGGAATGGATCGCGCCCGCCGCCTGCGGCGCCTTGGCCCCGACCTCCACGGTCCAGGCGCGCGCCTCCTTGGGACCGACGGTGAAGAAGGTGAGCAGATGGAGCAGCTTGTACCCGGCCCGGATCACGCGGGCGAGCCCCGTCTCCGTCAGCCCAAGCTCGCCTAGGAACTCGCCCCGATCCTCGGGCGGCATGGTCGCGATCTCCGCCTCGATCGCCGCCGACACGACCACCGCCTCCGCGCCCTCGGCCGCGGCCTTGGCGAACACCCGGGCGGACAGCGCATTACCCTCCGCCGCCTCGCTCTCGCCGACGTTGCAGACATAGAGGACGGGCTTGGCCGTCAGCAACTGCGCCTGGGCGAAAACGCGCGCCTCCTCGACATCCTTGGGCTGGACCAGTCGCGCCGGCTTGCCCGCGCGCAATAGCTCCAGCGCCTGGCCCAGCACGGCGGCGCCGATCTTGGCCTCCTTGTCGCCCTGCTGGCCCTTCTTGACGAGGTTGGGGACGCGCTTCTCCAGGCTTTCCAGGTCGGACAGCATCAGCTCGGTCTCGACCGTCTCCGCGTCGGCGACGGGATCGACCTTGCCCTCGACATGCGTCACGTCGCCGTCCTCGAAGCAGCGCAGGACATGGACGATCGCGTCGACCTCGCGGATATTGCCCAGGAACTGGTTGCCCAGCCCCTCGCCCTTGGACGCGCCGCGCACCAGCCCGGCGATGTCGACGAAGCTGAGCTGCGTTTCGATGATCTTGGCCGACCCGGCGATCGCCGCCAGCTTCTGCAGCCGCTCGTCGGGCACCGCGACGTTGCCGACGTTCGGCTCGATCGTGCAGAAGGGATAATTGGCGGCCTGCGCGGCCGCGGTCTCGGTGAGCGCGTTGAAGAGCGTCGATTTGCCGACGTTCGGCAAGCCGACGATGCCGCAGCGAAAACCCATTGCGTGTTCCTGGAAACGAAGTTGGTCGCCGCCGCCCTAGAACCAAGCGCGCGCGCTTGCCACCCCGGTGGAAATCGGTCGAACCGATTGAACAAGGCCGCGCGCTCGCCGGTTGAGCCGGACATGCCCGACATCGATCCGATCACCGCCGCCAAATCCGCCGCCGACGCCGTGGAGCGCGTCGACCTCGCGGTCACCGACGCGATCGACGATCACCGCGACCGCCCGCTCGTCAAGGCCGCAGGCTGGTTGAGCGAGATCGGCGACCAGCCGCCGCTCCGCGCGCTGACGCTCGGGGCGGCGGCGGTCGGGCTGGCGCGCAGGGATCCGCGCCTGACCCGCAACGGCGTGCGGATGTTCGCCGCCCATTCGCTGGCGACCGACATCAAGAACCTGATCAAGCGATCGATCGACCGCACCCGGCCCGACCAGGCGCTCGACCACGAGTACCGCATGGAGCCGGGCGACAGCCACGAGCACGAACTCTCCTCCTTCCCCTCGGGGCACACGGCGGGCACGCTGGCGGTGACGCAGGCGCTGGCGCGCGACTATCCGGGGTCACGCGCGGCGGGGCTCGTCGCCAGCATCGCGATCGCCGCGATCCAGGTGCCCCGCGCCAAGCATTTCGTCAGCGACATCGTCGTCGGCGCGGTGATCGGCTGGGCGGCCGAACAGCTCAGCTCGCGTCTGCTCGACCGGACGGAGGCGTGGCTCGCTACCACCGATAGTTGAAGCTGACGCTGATCCGCTCGCCCTTGCCGATATGCGACAGCACCTCGTGGCGCAGCCAGCTCTCCCATAGCAGCAACGTCCCCGGCTCGGGCGCGACAGTGCGGAAGGTGGCGAGTGCCGCCGGCCCATCGACGAGGCGGGGGGGAGCCGCCATCATCAGGCCCAGCCGCGGATCCTCGAACCGGATCGCCCCCGATCCCGGCGGCAGCGCGAGGTAGAGCGTCCCAGACACGACGCTATGCGGATGGATATGCGCGCCGTGATGCCCGCCCGGCTTGAGCAGATTGACCCACAGGCTGTCGAGCCTGAGCTTGCGCCCGCCCAGATCGAACGCGCACGCCTCGGCGAAGCGCGCCACGCGGCGGTCCAGGTGCCGCTTCAGGTCGGCGAAGGCCGGATCGCGCCGGGGCAGGTCGTCGAGCGACGCATAGGAGGTATAGCCGCGATAGCCATGTTCGCGGCACCAGCGCCGCCCGGCGCCGTCGTCCTCCGCCAGCGTCCGTACCGAATGTTCGAGCTCGGCGGTCAGCGCGTCGTCGCCGAGTGCGTCCTGATCGAGCAGGGTGGGGAAGAGCGCGGTAACCGTCATCACCGCGCCCAAGCACGCCCGGCGCCGGCACGCAACGCCGTCAGGCGGCCGAGCGGAGCGCCACCGTCGCGCGTACCATCGCCCCCAAGATCATCCGCGCCGATGCGCCATCGGCCAACGCGGCGAGCGTTGCCTGCGCCGCGCCCAGCCGGTCGGCGCGCACCAGCCGCCAGATGCCCAGCCACACCGCCTCGGTCTCCGACACCAGCGCCTGGCACGGCCGCTCGAAGACCAATGTGTCGGTCGATCCCTCGTCCAGCGCACGCATCGCCGCATCGAACGCGCCCGACCCGCCGCCCAGCGCATCGGCCGCCGCCGGAGTGCCAGCGCCCGCCGTCGTCAGCTGATGCACCCAAGCCCGCGTCGCACCGAGCAGGCGACGGTCGAGGCTGGGGAGGTCCGAGACGGAACGATCGATCAGGTCATACATGGCAGGTGACACCCGCTAATGAGAATGCCTCTCACTAACTGGTTCGGGACAGACCGTCAATCCTTTCGTCCTAAGCCGAGGATGCCCATCCTCACACCGGGACTCGGTCACGATACGGGTGCAGAGCGAATCACGCCTTCGCCATGGGCCATCTCGACCAGGCCCCGGCCTTCGCCGGAAGGCGAGCAGGGCAGGCAGACGTGACCCAGCCTGATCGCCATCCGTTCGAGTCGTCCGCCGGATATTATCGTCGGTCGCGGATGTTCACGCGAAGACGCGGAGGCGCGAAGATTTGGATCCTGCCGTGGCAGCGGGGCACCTGACCGGCGGGAGCGACCAAGCCCTAATGCTGCTCGGGCACCTTCTTCGCGCCTTCGCGTCGTCGCGTGAACCGCAATAAATTACCAAACAAGATGTCGATCCGCTCCAGGTAGCGTGGAGCGCGGTACACCCGCCTGTCATCGCTGCCCCCGAACGAAAGAAGCCGGGCGCGGGCCATGTCCCACGCCCGGCTCCGGCCGGTAACCCAGCGGCGAACGCTTACGCGTCGGCGCGCTCGTAATGGCCGCACCAATCGTTCGTCTCGACCTTGGGCCAGACGCCGTGGCTGTCCGCGCTGGGCTGGCCGATCGGCGGGTTGTAGCGGCACAGGCCGAGCGATGCGCTCGTCGACTCGGTCGAGGCCGTGTCGAAATAGCGGCACTTGCCGCAAGCGGCGGTTCCGGCGGTCGTGAGGCCCATGGGATGCTCCTGTCGTTGAGAGAGTTGGTGCTCGAAACGGAAGTAGCTCGCAAGAGTTCCCGAAACAACAACAAACAACTTTTGCGAACAACTCTCACTCAAGCTGCGACTAACTCTCAATATTGGTGCAGAGACTAAGTATTGCGATTAACTCGCATTCCTAATCCTGCAGCCGTAGCGCGACCTCGTTCATGAACCTGGCATCGTCGCCCGCCGCCAGCCACGCCGCCTCGGCCGCCACCGCCCCCAGCAGATCGGACAGGAGATCGAGTTCCGCCTTGGCATAGGACCCCAGCACATGGCCGTTGACCCGGTCCTTGTGCCCCGGATGACCGATGCCGATCCGCACCCGGCGATAATCGGGTCCCAGATGCTGGTCGGTCGATCGCAACCCGTTATGCCCCGCCGCGCCGCCGCCGCGCTTCACCTTGACCTTGAACGGCTGGAGGTCGAGCTCGTCGTGAAACAGCGTCAGCGCCTCGACGCCCAGCTTGTAGAAGCGCGCCGCCTCGCCGATCGACCGCCCGCTCTCGTTCATGAAGGTCGCGGGTTTCAGCAGCAGCAGCTTCTCGCCGCCGATCCGTCCCTCTCGCACCCAGCCCTGAAACTGCTTTCTGGTCGGCCCGAAATCATGGACCTCGGCGATCGCGTCGACCGCCATGAAGCCGACATTGTGCCGGTGCATCGCATAGCTCGGTCCCGGATTGCCGAGCCCCACCCAGATCTGCATGTCGAACTCCCGACAAGAAAAAGGGGCAGGGGAGCGTCGCCGCCACCCTGCCCCGATGCGAACCCGCCAGATAGAACCCGACGGCCCGGCTCAACCCTGGTCGGGCGTGTCCGCATCGTCGCCGGTCGCGTCGAGCGACTCGTCCAGCGTCGGCACGCCGGCCTCGATGTCGGCGGCGTCGTCGGCGGCGGTCGGCACCGTCGGCGGCACGATGGTGGCGATCGCGAAGTCGCGGTCGGTGATCGCCGGGGTTGCGCCCGACGGGAGCGTCACGTCGGAGATGTGGATCGAGTCGCCGACCTCGCGCCCGGCCAGCGAGATCGCGATCTCGGTCGGGATGTCCGACGCGTCGACGATCAGGTCGACCTCGTGGCGCGTGACGTTCAGCACGCCGCCCGCCTTGATCCCGGCGCTCTCGTCCTCGTCGGTGAACACGACCGGCACCGACACGGTGACCGTGGCGTGCTCGGAGATGCGCAGAAAGTCGACATGAACCGCGCGGTCGGTGACCGGGTGGAAGGACACGTCCTTGGGCAGGGTGCGGATTGCACCCGAACCGGCACCCTCGATCATCACGACCGAGTTCATGAAGTGGCCGGTCGACAGCGCCTTGGCGAGCGCCTTGGCTTCGAGGTGGATCGAGATCGGCTCTTGCTTCTGGCCGTAGATCACGGCGGGCACGCGGCCATCACGACGCAGCGCCCGGGAGGCTCCCTTGCCAACCCGGTCACGCGTCTCGGCTGCGAGCGTCAATTGGTCGCTCATGCTGGTACTCCGAGAAAAATGTATGCTTCCGCCCACGCCTCCAGGGATGACCATGGAGCGGAAGCGCGGGCGTGTAGCCGTGACCGGCGATTTTCGCAAGTCGCGGCGCCCGGTCGGGTCAGTAGCTGACCCGCTCCGCCTTCAGCCCGCGCCGGGCGAGCTGCGCCTGCACCGCCTCCTTGCCCGCCAGATGCCCCGCACCGACCGCGACGAACACCGTTCCCGGCCGCGCCATGCGCTCGCCGATCCACCCGGCCCAGCTCTTGTTCCGGTCGAACAGCAGGATGCGGGCGAGTTCCGGCGTCTTCTCCAGGCTGTCGTTCATGATCGCCGCCAATGCCGCCGGGTCGCCCCGCGACCAGCTGCCCACCATCTTCTCCATCTCGCCGGGCATCTTGGACAGCTCGTCGACGCTGGCCGTCAGGAAGCTGATCTGCGCGGGCGTCGACAGCCCGTCGAACAGCCCCAGCTGCTGCTCCGCCGTCTCCAGCCCCACCACCTGCTTGCGCGCGTCGCGTGCCGCCTTGGTCAGGATCTTCTCCGGCCCGTTCGCCGCGTCATAGCCCAGCTTGCCCAGCGGCCCCACCGTGGCCGAGATCGCCGCCAGCCACGGCTTCATCCGGTCATAACCCGCCTGGGGCAGCCCCGCATCGGTCAGCGCCTTGGCGACGGCCGCGCGCTTGGCCGGGGGCAGCTGCTCGGTCAGCGTCGGCCCCGATGTCGACAGCCCCTTGGCGATGACGATCTTCTGCATGGCGGCGGGATCGGGTTCGATCATCTCCAGCACCAGCGTGTCCGACCGATCGAACGCGGTCCTGACCGCCTCGTCGAACCAGGTCAGCCCGGGTTTGAGCACATGCACCGTCCCGAACAGATACACCGTCGTGTCCGCGTCCTTGACCACCCACAAGGCGGGATCGGCATCGTTGACGGCCGCCACGACCGGCTTGGGCGCGGTCTGCGCGCAGGCGGGGAGAGCCAGCATGAGGCCCAGCGCGGTCAGGCTCGATTTCAGCACCAAGTTCATCCTTCATTCCTTCCGATACCGTGGTCGGCCCGGGTCAACGACCGCGTCGCCAGAGAAACACGCCCATCACCGTCACCATCGTCGCCGAAAAGATCGCGAAATGGCCGAAGGGCGGGGGCTGGTTCAGTCCCTCGAACAGGGTGTGGATCGCGAACAAGGCCAGATAAACGCACATCCCCACGTAACAACCCCACAGGTTCGCCTCGCGCTCCTGCTCGTCCACCACGCGCAGATAGAAGATCGTCCCCCATAGGAACCCGCCGATCGCCGCCGCGCCCCCGGCGGCCAGCACCAGCCAGCGCACGCCGCCCGGTGCAATGGTCAGGCCCAGGCGCAGCATCGCCAGCCCCGCTACGATCAGGATCGGCGATCCGATCCACGCGGCCATGCGCCGCTTGCGGGCGGTCGCCATCTCCGCGCGCCACTCTTCAGCCATCATTCCCCCCGTCATCGAATATCTCCTCGATCCGCATATCGAACAGCCGCGCCAGCTTGAACGCGAGCGGGAGCGAGGGGTCGTATCTGCCCGTCTCGATCGCGTTCACCGCCTGGCGCGACACACCCAGCCGCCCGCCCAGCTCCGCCTGGCTCCAGTCGCGCATCGCGCGCAAAACCTTGAGCCGGTTCTTCACGGGGTCAGTCCTGCCTGTCGGTATGTCATGGACACCTGACTAATCGCGCGTCGCCGACCTGTCAAGCATCACTGACACGAAGTCGCGTTCGCCTGTCCTACCCGCGTCCTCGCCGCGCTTGACCGCCCCCGGCGCGTTCGCCAAAGCGCCGGGCATCGTGACCGCCCCGCTCAGCTTCCAGAACATGATCCTCGCGCTCCACCGCTACTGGAGCGATCGCGGCTGCCTGATCCTCCAGCCCTATGACATGGAAATGGGGGCGGGGACGTTCCACACCGCGACGACGCTGCGCGCGCTCGGTCCCGATCCCTGGAGTGCCGCCTTCGTCCAGCCCTGCCGTCGCCCCACCGACGGCCGCTACGGCGAGAACCCCAACCGCCTTCAGCATTATTACCAATATCAGGTCATCCTGAAACCCAGCCCCCCCGATCTCCAGGAGCTGTATCTTGGCAGCCTCGCCGCGATCGGCATCGACCCGCTCCTCCACGACATCCGCTTCGTCGAGGACGATTGGGAATCGCCGACGCTCGGCGCCTGGGGGCTGGGCTGGGAGGTGTGGTGCGACGGGATGGAGGTGACCCAGTTCACCTATTTCCAGCAGATGGGCGGCTTCGACTGCCGCCCCGTCTCGGGCGAGCTGACCTACGGGCTCGAACGTCTCGCCATGTACATCCAGGACGTCGACAGCGTGTACGATCTGGCGTTCAATGACGCCGGGGTGACCTATGGCGACGTGTTCCACAAGAACGAGGTCGAGATGTCGACCTGGAACTTCGAGGTCGCCGATACGGAAACCTTGTTCGACCAGTTCCGCAAGGCCGCCGCCGAGTCCGAGAACTGCCTCGACCGCGCCGTGCCGCTCCCGATCCCCGCCTATGAACAGGCGATCAAGGCCAGCCACACCTTCAACCTGCTGCAGGCGCGCGGGGTGATCTCGGTCGCCGAACGCCAGGCCTATATCGGCCGCGTCCGCGACCTGGCCAAGGGCGCCTGCGCGGCGTGGATGACCAAGAACGGGTGGGCGGCGTGAAGAAGATGTTCACGCGGAGGCGCGAAGGCGCGAAGGCGCTGATCACTTCGATCGACCGCGGCGATCTCGGGCGTAGCGCAATGATCGGGCGCCTCCGGCGGGCGCTCGCGAGCGCTCATGCCTGTCTCGATCGTCCTTCTCTTCGCGCCTTCGTGCCTTCGCGTGAACCACCCTTGTTCATCCTGGCAGCTCACGCATAAATGCCCGATTTCCTCCTCGAACTCCGCTCCGAAGAGATTCCCGCGCGGATGCAGGCCAAGGCGCGTGAGGACCTTCAGCGGCTGTTCGTCGCCGAGCTGGCCGCAGCGGACATCGTCCCCGGCGCGATCGTCACCTACGCTACCCCCCGCCGCCTGGCGCTGATCGCCCACGACCTCCCCGCCGAAATCCCCGCGTCGAGCGAAGAAGTGAAGGGCCCGCGCGCGTCCGCCCCGCCCCAGGCGCTCGAAGGATTCCTCCGCAAGACCGGCCTGACCCGCGACCAGCTGACCGAGCGCGACGGCGTGTTCTACGCGGTCACGACCAGGCCCGGCCGCGCCACCATCGACCTGCTCGGCGCCGCCGTTCTCGCCATCGTCCGCGCCTTTCCCTGGCCCAAGTCGATGCGCTGGGGCGCCGCCTCCACCACCACAGAGTCGCTCCGCTGGGTCCGCCCGCTCCAGGGCATTGTCGCTTTGTTCGGCGACGAGATCGTGCCCTGCCAGGTCGCCGGCATCCCCGCCGGCGCCGCGACCGTCGGCCACCGCTTCCATCATCCGGGTCCCATCACGCTCGGCGGCGCGCATGATTATGTCGAAAAGCTGCGCGCCTGCCACGTCGTCGTCGACCCCGCCGAGCGCGCCCAGACCATCGCCCTCGGCGCGACGCTCCTCGCCAACAAGGCCGGGCTGACGCTCGTCCGCGACGAGGCGCTGCTCGCCGAGAATGCCGGGCTGACCGAATGGCCCGTGCCGCTGCTCGGCCGTTTCGACGCCGACTTCCTGTCGGTCCCGCCCGAGGTGATCCAGCTCACCGCCCGCGTGAACCAGAAATATTTCGTCTGCCACGATGCCGACGGCAAGCTGGCGAACGCGTTCCTCTGCACCGCTAATATCGACGCCGACGACGACGGCGCGCGCATCGTCGAGGGCAACCGCAAGGTCCTCGCCGCCCGCCTCTCCGACGCGCGCTTCTTCTACGACCAGGACCTGAAGGTCCCGCTCGAGGAACAGGCCAAAAAGCTCGACCGCATCGTCTTCCACGAGAAACTCGGCACGGTAGCCGACAAGGTCGACCGCGTCGCCAAGCTCGCCCGCTGGCTGGTGGAGGAGGGGATAGTTCCCAATTCCTCCCCGGCACGGGGAAGGGAACCAGCGAAGCTGGTGGAGGGGGCCCACCCCTCGACGGGTACGTCCCTTGGAGAGGTGGGCCCCCTCCACCACCAGCCTGTGGCTGGCGGTCCCCCTCCCCGTGCCGGGGAGGAATTGGCCGACCTCGCCGAACGCGCCGCCCGCCTCTGCAAGGCCGATCTCGTCACCGCGATGGTCGGTGAGTTCCCCGAACTCCAGGGCCTGATGGGCGGCTATTACGCCGCCGCCCAAGGCGAACACCCCGCCGTCGCGGCTGCGATCCGCGATCATTACAAGCCGGTGGGGCAGGGCGACGCCGTCCCGACCGCGCCGGTGACGGTGGCGGTGAGCCTGGCGGACAAGTTGGATAGCTTGTTCGGCTTTTTTGGCGCGTACCAGCTACCGTCGGGTTCCAAAGATCCCTTCGCACTTAGGCGATCTGCGTTGGGGGTCGTCTCGATGCTCTCGTCTCAATCGATTCGGCTGCCAATCTCGAAAGCCTTAGAAATCTTCTACCGCGCTCATGCTGCTCGACCACCTCATGGGGGGATGAGCGCATCCGGCTTTTATCGTGATCGAGACGATCTGATAGAGGGAACTCTATCGAGCGACGATTTCGGCGCTATCGGCTTTTGGATGGAGCGTTTTGACGGCGTAAAGAACGGAGTTGAAACAGACGAGTACGTTGCTCACCCTTTGTGGTTTGATACTGAGGAGCGGTGGAAAGATTTTGAGCTGGCATTCAGTAGTGAGAAGATTAAGTATGGTGAACTCGGTGCTGATGAGACTGCATATTTTACTATATTGGATTTTAAGTGGGTCGAGCAGAAGATCCTCGACTTCTTCGCTGACCGCCTCAAGGTCCAGCAACGCGAAGCCGGCGTCCGCCACGACCTGATCGACGCGGTGTTCGCGCTCGGGGGCGAGGACGATCTCGTCCGCCTCCTCGCGCGCGTCCGCGCGCTCCAGGGTTTCGTCGGCACGGAGGACGGCGCCAACCTCCTCACGGGCTACAAGCGCGCCGCGAACATCCTGAAGAAGGAAGGCTGGATCGCATCTCCCTCTCCCCTCCGGGGAGAGGGGCAGGACCGGACGCCTGCTTCGGAACCGGCCCCTCTCCCCGCAAGCGGGGGGAGGGAGCAGAATCCGCTGTCCTACACGCCCGAACCCGAGGAAGCTGCGCTCGCGACCGCCCTCGACTCGGCCGAGCCGATGGCGACCGCCGCGATCGCGCGCGAGGATTTCGAAGCGGCGATGACCGCGCTGGCCTCGCTTCGCGCGCCGATCGACGCGTTCTTCGACAAGGTGACGGTGAACGATCCCGACCCCGCGAAGCGCGCGGCCCGGCTCGCCCTGCTTGCCCGCGTTCGTGCCGCGGTGCACAACGTCGCGGATTTCTCGCGGATCGAGGGTTGATCGCACTCGAGCGTTTCGGCCTGAACTTCCATTGAACTTCCGGCGCGGCCGGGCAGGGGGGCGACGATGACGCAATATGTGTACCGCTTCGGCGGCGGAGTGTCCGACGGCGGCAAGGGCGACCGGAACCTGCTCGGTGGCAAGGGCTCCAACCTGGCCGAGATGGCGTCGATCGGCCTGCCCGTGCCGCCCGGCTTCACGATCTCGACCGCGATGTGCGCCCGCTATTATGACGAGGGCGAACGCTTCCCCGACAGCTTGCGCGAAGAGGTCGCCGCCGGCCTGGCGCATATCGAGCAGGTGACGGGCAAACGCTTCGGCGACGCGGCGGACCCGCTCCTCGTGTCCGTCCGCTCGGGCGCGCGCGTGTCGATGCCGGGCATGATGGACACCGTCCTGAACCTCGGCCTCAACGACGAAACGGTACAGGGCCTGGCCCGGGCGTCCGGCGACCCGCGCTTCGCCTGGGACAGCTATCGTCGTTTCATCCAGATGTACGCCGATGTCGTCCTCGACCTCGATCATGGCAGCTTCGAGGAAGCGCTGGAGGTCGCCAAGGAGGATCGCGGCTTCACCCTCGACACCGAACTGTCGGCCGCCGACCTCCAGGAACTCGTCGCCGAGTATAAGCAGCTCGTCGAGGCCCAGTGGAACAGGCCCTTTCCGCAAGGTGTGCATGACCAGCTCTGGGGGGCGGTGGGCGCCGTTTTCGGATCGTGGCAGTCCGACCGCGCCAAGGTCTATCGCCGCCTCAACGACATCCCCGCCGACTGGGGGACTGCCGTCAACATCCAGGCGATGGTGTTCGGCAACATGGGCGAGACGAGCGCGACCGGCGTCGCCTTCACCCGCGACCCCGCCAAGGGCGACCGCGCCTATTATGGCGAGTTCCTCATCAACGCCCAGGGCGAGGATGTGGTGGCGGGCATCCGCACGCCGCAATATCTGACGCGCCGGGCCCGCGAGGACGCGGGCGCCCGCGCCGCTTCCATGGAGGAGGCGATGCCCAAGGTTTACGGCGAGCTCGCCGCCGTGTTCGACACGCTCGAACGCCATTACCGCGACATGCAGGACATCGAGTTCACCGTGGAGCGCGGGGCGCTGTGGATGCTCCAGACCCGCAGCGGCAAGCGCACCGCCAAGGCCGCGCTCAAGATCGCGGTCGACATGGCGAACGAAGGGCTGATCACCCAATCGGAGGCGGTGCTGCGCGTCGACGCCTCGGCGCTCGACCAACTCCTCCATCCCACGCTCGATCCCGACGCGCCGCGCGACGTGCTGACCCGCGGCCTGCCGGCCAGCCCCGGCGCGGCCAGCGGCTTCGCGGTGTTCGACGCCGACACCGCCGAGAAGCGCAGCGCCGCCGGCGACGCGGTGATCCTGGTCCGTACCGAGACCAGCCCGGAGGATATCCACGGCATGCACGCCGCGCGCGGCATCCTCACCGCGCGCGGCGGCATGACCAGCCACGCGGCCGTCGTCGCGCGCGGCATGGGTCGCCCTTGCGTCTCGGGCGCGGGCGCGATCTCGATCGACCTCAAGACCCGCGTCATGCGGGTCGGCGACCGGGAGGTAGCGGAAGGCGACCTCCTCACCGTCGACGGCACGAGTGGCGAGGTGATGGTCGGCGCCGTCGCCACCGTCGAGCCCGAACTGTCGGGCGATTTCGGCGCGCTGATGCTATGGGCCGACGCCGCCCGCCGCATGAAGGTCCGCTGCAATGCGGAGACGCCCGCCGACTGCCGCACCGCCCGCGGCTTCGGCGCGGAGGGCATCGGCCTGTGCCGCACCGAGCACATGTTCTTCGAGGCCGCCCGCATCACCGCGGTCCGCCAGATGATCCTGGCCAGCGACGAGGCCGGCCGCCGCGCCGCGCTCGCCAAGCTGCTCCCCGAACAACGCGCCGATTTCGCCGAGATATTCGAGGTCATGGCCGGGCTGCCCTGCACCATCCGCCTGCTAGACCCGCCGCTGCACGAATTCCTGCCTACGGAGGAAGCGGATTTCGCCGATGTCGCCGCCGCCGCCGGGGTCGGGGTCGACCTGCTCAAGCGCCGCGCCGCCGAGCTCCACGAATTCAACCCCATGCTCGGTCACCGGGGCTGCCGTCTGGGCGTCACCTATCCCGAAATCTACGAGATGCAGGCCCGCGCCATCTTCGAGGCCGCGCTCGACGTGGCCGAGAAGTCCGGGGACGCGCCGATCCCCGAGGTCATGATCCCCCTCGTCGCCACCGCGCGCGAGCTCGACCTGATGAAGGCCGTCGTCGACCGCGTGGCCGAGGCGGTTTTCGCCGAGCGCGGCCGCCGCCTCGACTATCTCGTCGGCACGATGATCGAACTTCCCCGCGCCGCGTTGCGCGCCGGGGACATCGCGCGCGGCGCCGAATTCTTCTCCTTCGGCACCAACGACCTGACCCAGACGACGCTCGGCGTCAGCCGCGACGACGCCGCGCGATTCCTGGGCGACTATGTCGGACAGGGCATCTACGCCCGCGACCCGTTCGTCAGCCTCGACGTGGAGGGGGTCGGTGAGCTCGTCGAGATCGCGGCCGAACGGGGCAGGGCGACCCGCCCCGACCTGAAGCTCGGCATCTGCGGCGAACATGGCGGCGACCCGGCCAGCATCGACTTCTGCGAAGGCGTAAAGCTCGATTACGTGTCGGCCTCGCCCTACCGCGTCCCCATCGCCCGCCTCGCCGCCGCCCAAGCCGCCCTGCGACGCTGAGGCGGCGGGGATGCGCGCCGGGCTCCGCTACGCGATCTGCGCCGTCGGCGGGGTCGCGCTCGGCCTGGGCGCCGCGATCCAGACGGTGCGCGCGGGCGCGTTCGGCGCGACGGAGCGGATCGGCCCCTGGGCGACCGGCACCGATTTCGGCACGGCCGATGCCAGCCCCCGCACCCGCGCCGTTGTCGCGCTGCGCGGTCTGCTGGCGCTCCCCGCCCGCGAGGCGCGCTACTATACCGCCGCGCTCGACGATGCCGGCCGCCCGCTCGATGGACGCTGCCGCTACCGGATCACCGGCACCGCGCCCGATGCCCGCTGGTGGAGTCTGACGCTTTACGACCCGGACGGCTATCTCGTCGCCAACAACGCGAAGGTCTATTCGATCGGCAGCGCCGCGCTGACCACGCCCGAGCTGGCCCGCTGGACGGTCATCGCCGCGCCCGACCGCCGGCCCGGCCGCTGGCTTCCGACCGGCGGGCTCGACCGTTTCGAACTCACCCTGCGCGCCTATCTACCGGCGGGCGAGGGCAGGGCCAACCCGCCCCGCGCGGCGCTCCCGGCGATCGTGCGGGAGGCCTGCGCGTGATCCGCCGCTGGCTGCTCCCCGTGCTGATCGGCATCCTGCTCGGCTATGGCATCTACCGGGCGGCGCTGGTCAACGCTCCGCGCTTCCTGATGGCGGCCGCGGTCCGGCGCGTGGTGAGCGTCGGCCGCTTCAACGCCATGACCCACGCCCCGCTCGCCACGGCCGCATCGCGCGCGATCGTGCGGCCCAGCCCCGACCTGGCTTATTCCACCTGCGTGTTCGACCTGACTCCGGGGCCGGTCGAGGTCGTCATACCGCCGCTGTCCGCACCCTATTGGTCCCTGTCCGTGTTCGACGCCCGCACCGACGTGGCGTTCGTCCGCAACAATCGCGACACGGGCGACGGCCCGGTCCGCATCTTCATCGCCGGCCAAAACCAGCCCGTGCCCGCGGGCGCGCAGGTCGTGCGGGTGAACGGCGCCCGCGGCATCGCGTTGCTGCGCGTCCTGGTCGAGGACCGCGCCCGCTTCGCGCCCCTCGATCGCGCCCGCCGCGCGGCGACTTGCCGGATCCTCGGGGTCTAGCCGCGCGGGTGGGCGCGGGGGTCCGAGCCCGGGCCCCAGTCGAACCAGTCGCGCTTGGGCCGGTCGCCGATCACCCGCCGGGTAAGGGGCATCGCCGGCTGCCCGCTCGCCGAAGCCGTTTGGCTCAGCCGCGCATTCTCCCGCTCCAGATCGGCGATCCGCGCCTGCGCCCGCGCCAGCGACACCCGGTCGCGCTCCAGCTCGGCGATGCGCGGATCGGCCTGGACGGGCCGGCTGCTCTCGCGCTCCAGCTCAGCCGTTCGTGCATGGGCGAGCGACACCGCCTCGCGCTCCCGCGCCAGCTCCGCCGCATAGCTTTCGCGTTCGCGTTCGAGCTCGGCGGTCCGCGTCTCGGATTGCGAAAGCCGTGCATGGCTGGCCTCCAGCTCGCGGATGCGCGCATCGTAACCCGCCACGCGCGACTCCGCGTCGCGCCGCGACGCTGCATGGGCGTCGCGCTCGGTGACATAGCGTTGCTGCCATTTGCGCCCGCGCGACGCGAGCGCCAGCCCGAGCAGCAGCCCACCCAGCAGCGCCAACGCGAGCGCGACCCATTCCGAAGGCGTCGTGAACATCGGTTTTCTCCCGTTACGGAACCCCAACGATCCACACGGCCCCGGGTTGCCCCTTAGAGCGCGCCGCTCGTCATCGTGTCGGAGATCGAACAGGCCGCCGGCCCCAGAATGACCACGAACAGCACCGGCAGGATGAACAGGATCAGCGGCACCGTCATGATCGCGGGCAGTCGCGCGGCCTTTTCCTCCGCCCGCATCATGCGCTCGTTGCGGAATTCGGCCGACAGCACACGCAAGGCCGAGGCGAGGGGGGTGCCGTATTTCTCCGTCTGGATCATCGTCGTCGTCACGCCTTTCACCGCGTCGAGGTCGACCCGGGTCGCCAGATTCTCGAACGCGGTCCGACGGTCGGTCAGAAAGCCCAGTTCGATCGCGGTCAGCGTGAACTCGTCGCCCAGCTCCGGATAGCCGCGCCCCAGTTCCTTCGCGACGCGGTGGAACGCCGCATCCACCGTCAACCCGGCTTCCGCGCAGATGACGAGAAGGTCGAGCGCGTCGGGCAGCCCCTTGCGGATCGCATCCGATCGCTTGCCGATCTTGTTCTTCAGGAAAAGATCGGGTGCCTTGTAGGATAGGATCAGGCTGCCCGCGACCAGCCCATAGCGCTTGAGCGTGGTCCAGTCCGCGAACGCGTCCGTGCCATAGACCCAGAACGCCATGGCGCCGCCCAGCACGATCGGCAGGACCAGCCGGCCGAAGATGACCGCCACCGCCCATTCCTTGGACCGTATGCCGGCCTGTGCCAGCTTGATCTGCGCGGCCTTGACCTGGTCGTCCTGCAGGACCTTCATGCCCTGCAGGAATCCGCGGATCCAGTCGGTGGTCTCGTTGCGCTGGACCAGCTTGGCGCGGCGCTTGGTTGATGCGGTGATGCCCGCCTTCAGCTGCTCGCGCCGGTCGTTGAGCGCCTTGACGCGTTTGGCCATCGGGTCGCGCACGGTCACCGCCGCGTAGAGCGCCAGCATCACCGCGAGCGTGGCGACGGTGGCCAGCAACGTCGCCGCCCACATCACGTCGACGCCCAGCAGCGTCGGTCCTTGTCCCTCGCCCATCGTCACGCGTCCTTAAATCTCGAACCGGATCATTTTGGCCATGATGGCGGCGCCGATCGCCATCCAAACCATGCCGCCCAGCCCCGTCGCGATCAGCCGCTGGTCGATGAAGAACTGCATCATGTAACCCTGGTTGATGTTGTAGATCATCACGAACACGATGAAGGGCAGCGAGCCTATGATGTAGGCCGATGCCTTGGACTCGGACGACATCGCGGCGATCTTCAGCTTCATCTGCGCGCGCTTGCGCAGCACCTCGGCTAGGTTGGCGAGCGTCTCGGCCAGATTGCCGCCCGTCTCGCGCTGGATCGCGATGGTGATGACGAAGAACTGGAACTCGGGCGTGCCCAGCCGATCGGCGGTCTCTTGCAAGGCTGCGTCCATCGATCGCCCGATCTTCATCTTGTCGGCGATCGCGCGGAACTCCTCGCCGACCGGCCCGGCGACCTCCTGGCCGACGACGCCGATCGTCTCGGAAATCGGCAGACCCGACCGAAGGCCACGAACCAGCAGCTCGATCGCGTCGGGGAATTTCGTCGTGAATTTGCCGACCCGGCGGTTGATCGTGATGCTGACGGTGAAGTGCGGGATGCCGATGCCCAATGCGGAGCCGAGCATCAACGCGAGCAGGATCGGCAGCCCCTGAAGCGCCGAAAGCCCGGCCACCACCACCGCTATACCCGCGCTCGCCATCCCGTACTGGCCCACCGTCCAGTCCTTGCCGGTCATCGCCAGCCGCTTCGCCAGAATGGCGCGGTTGGGCAGGATGCGGCCGATCGCCAGGTCCATCCGGGTATCCCGCGCGTTGGTGATCTTGCGCAGTTGGGTGTCGAGCGCGACCACGCGAGCGTCGCCGTGTCGGCCCCGGACACCCGCGAGCCGGCGCGTCTGGGCGCGCTGCGTGGATGGGCCCGCAAAGGCGAACGCCACCATCCCCAGCACCGAGGCCGCGCCCAGCGCCACCATCAAGATCGGCATCAGTTCCATCGTGCGCGCCTATCCCCTTGGCCTTCGTCGTCGCGGTGCGACCGACGGGTCGGCATCACTTCCTGTCCGTCTTCCTGGACATCATGCCCTTCAGGCTCCCGAGCAGCGAACCGCCTTTCGCGCCGTTCATGTCCTTCGCCTTGCCCGGCTTGACGTTTTCCGCCTGCGTCTCGGCCGCGCCGACGACCTGGGCCAGCAGTTCGAGCAGCGGGGCGACCGTCTTGCTGTTCCGCCCCGCCTCCGCCATCGGCTTGCCCAGCTTTGCCGACTGCGAGGCAAGCTTCTGGTCGAACGGGATCGCCACGTCGATCTTGCGTTCGATCGATCCCTCGAAGTCCTTTCGGCTGATCTCCAGCTGCGCGGATGGGTGAAGCTTGTTGGCGACGACGATCACCTGGGTATTGGGCGCGTTCGTCTTCATCCAGGACAGGATGCGGATCGTGTCGCGCGCCGCCGCCAGCGTCAGTTCGGCGACGACCACCGCCACTTGAACATCGTTGATCAGATGGGGGTGAAGAACCAGCATCGCCCGCGGCAGGTCGACCACCGTCGCCTCGAAGGCGGCGCGCATCTCCTCCTGCAACTGATAAAAGGCTGTGCCGTCGGTCAACACCGGTGCGCTGATCGGCGCCTCGGCCGACAACACCGCCAGCTTTTCGGACGCCTTCACCATCGCGCGCTCGATGAACAGGCCGTCGATCCGGCTCGGATTCTCGATCGCGTCGGTCAGCCCGCGCCCCGGCTCCAGATCGAGCGCGAGCGCCCCCGTGCCGAAGTGCACGTCGAGATCGAGCAACGCGGTCGAGCGCCCCTCCTTTTCCGAAATCAGCCAGGCGAGCGAGGTCGCCAGCGTCGACGCCCCCACGCCGCCGCGCGTGCCGATCACGGCGGTCGAGCAATGCGGCCGCTCGACGCCGACCTCGACGGGGCGCGGTGAATTGAGCATCGCCTGGGCGTGGCTGAACGCGTCGCGCATCATGTCCGGCGACAGCGGCTTCAGCAGGTAATCTTGGATGCCGCTGGCGACCAGGTCGCGGTAGAGCCGTACATCGTTGACCTGGCCCGCCGCGATCACGACCGTGCCCGGCTCGCAAACTTCCGCAAGGGAATTAATGTCGCCCAGCGGGTCGCCGGACTCGGACAGATCCACGAACAGGATGTGCGGGCTCGCCGATACGGACAGGGTCTGCACCGCGTTCCGCAGACCGCCCTTGTTGACCTTGTCCGGGTTCCAGCCGAGTTCCAGCGTGATCGGCCGGACCGAGTCGACCGTATTGTCGTCGCACACGAACGCCATGAACGGTTCGCGCGTGCCCGCCCCGGCGGGTTTCCAGGGTGCGTTCATTTGCCACCTCCCGCGCTCTGGCCCTTGAGGCCGCCGGCACCCGTGGGGGCCGCCTTGCGATAGGAGTCGATCGCCTTGGACGATAGCACGGGGTCGAGTGCGCCCGCGCCGGTCCGACCGCGCACCAGGTCCGCCGGATTGGCAATCATCGCGGCAAGATTGCTGTTCACGGCGCAGCCCTGATTGGACGAGGTGTTGCCGCTCATTTCGAGCGATGCGTCGCGCGTCCAGTCCGGGCAACCCGGCACGGATGCCTGCATCCGGCTGACCAGGACGCGCACCGTGCCCGGCGTGACGGGCGCGGCGGTGATGGGCGCGGCGTCGGCGATCAGCAGACCATATTCCGCGACGATCCCGCCGACCTGGGCGCGTGCGCCCAGGCCTTCGTCGCCGTCATCGACCGAGACCCGGTCGCCATATCCCAGCCGCATGGCGTCGAACCAGCCGGCAAGTCGTGCCTGCTCGCCCCGCGCCAACATCTCGCCTGCGACCTGCAGGTCAAGCGCGTAGTCCGACCGGTCCACGACCGGCTGATGAACCGATTCGAGGCCACGGTTCTCCGTGCCCATGCACCCGCCGAGCAACAGGGCGGCGCTGGCGGCCGCTAGTAGAAGGGAACGTCTGGTCATGGGGATAGGTCCTCGCATGCGGCGTGATCAGTTGGAAAAGCCCGGCGCGACAGCGCGCTTATCGGGGCGCGAACGCGATGGGGTGGGCCGGCGACCGACGAGCGGCGACGGCGCGACCGGGGCGGCCACGCCGATCGCAGGCGACGCGTCAGCGGCACCGGCCACAGTCGGCACCGGGCGGTGACCTCCTTGGCCACCGTCGATCCGCCCCAGCAACGCCTGTTGCAGATCGCTCGCGGACTTGTAGCCGTCGGTCGGCAGCGCGATGTCGGCGGCGTTGTTGACCGGCTTTACCAAATACGGGGTGATGATGATAACCAGCTCCGTCTCGTTGCGCCGAAAGCTGGTGGACCGAAACAGCGCGCCCAGGACCGGCAGATTGCCGAGACCGGGTGTCTTGTCGACCGAGTTGTTGTGGCTGTTCTGTAGCAGTCCAGCGATCATCATGCTCTGGCCCGATCCCAGCTCCAGCGTCGTCTCCGCGCGCCGGGTGCTGAGCGCGGGGATGGTGGTGCCGTTGATCTGGACCGCGCCCTCCGAGGTGATCTGCGACACTTCCGGACGGACGCGCAGGCTGATGCGCCCGTCGGACAGGACAGTGGGCGTATAGGCGAGACTGATGCCATATTGCTTGAACTCGACCGATACGGCGCCCAAACCCTGGCTCAGCGGGATCGGAATTTCGCCACCCGCCAGGAAGGTCGCCGTCTCACCCGACAAGGCGGTCAGGTTAGGATTGGCCAGCGTCGACACCTGGCCGATCGTCTCGCCCAGGTCGATCGCACTGAGCAAGTCGAGGCCGAGTAGATTCCCCGCGAGGCCGAGCGTGGTGCCGATGCCCGCCTTCGTCACCCCGCTTGCGGAAGGCGAGGTGAAGCCCGTCGAAAGCGCGCCGCCGGGAATGAACTGCGTACCCGCACCTCGGCCCTGCGCGATGCCAAACTTGAACCCGCCCGTGCTGTCTCGACTCTGCAGGTTCATGCCAATGTTCTTCACGAAGCTGCGGCTCACCTCCGCGATCCGCACCTGCAGGTTCACCTGGAGCGGGGTGGCGGTCTTGAGGCGCGATAGCACCTTGGTCGAGTCGCCTACGAACGCCTGGACCAGGCGTTCGGCCTCGGCGGCGTCTTCGGGCGCGGCGACGGTGCCGGTCAGCAGGACCAGCCCGTTCATGGGCGTCGCGACGATCTTGGCCTCGGGCATCGCCAGCGCCAGCATCCCGCCCAGCGAGTCGAAATTATTGCCGACGCGGACATTTGCCTGGAACAACACCGCGCCGCCCTTGGCCGTCGCCGACACCGTGGTCTCGCCCGGCTTCTTGCCGAAGACATAGAGCTGGGTGGGCGATCGCACCTGGACGTCGGCGATGCCGTCGTCCGCGACGAACAGGTCGCTCATCGGGCGGGCCAGCGTGATCAGCCGCCCCCGGCCGGTCCCGACCTGGACCACCGTGGCCCCCGCCGTCATGCTCGCGGCAGGACCCTGGGCCCCGGCGGAGCTCGCGCCGCCCGGAGCGGCACCCGCCAGGATCGCGGCCGCCATGATGGTGGCCAGCGACCTGGCCGTTATCGACGCAGTGCGCATCCTACTTCCCCCCGACCGAAACGACGGTCACAGTGTTGCCGCGCGCGATCCGCACGACGGGTCCCGACACAACGGGCGTGCCGGGCTGAACGGCGGGACCGACGACCGTCGTCGGTCCCGAGATGGTGGTGCCCGCGCCTTGGCCCGCGGGCCTGGACGGCACGCTGCGGCGCTGGAAGCGCGACACGTCGGCGCCCGTGGCGAAGGTGGGATTGCCCGTTTGCGGCTGGCTGGCGACGCGCAGCATCATGTCGCGCTCCGCCGCCGGATTTTTGGCGAGGTCGGCGCTGTCGGGCACCTTGATGGCGCCGCTGGCGATCGCCTCCTCAAGCTCGGCGCGGTCGTCCGCGATCGACCGAAGCGAGATCGACAGCGATCCGATCGTCTGCGCCACGGCCACCTGTTCGGCGATCTTGGGCGTGGCCTCGACCGTGACGGTGTTGAAGGTGGTGACCACGGTCTTGCCGTCCTCGCCCGTCTGGTTGTCGGTACGCTGGTCGGTGGCGAGCACGCGGACGTTGCGCATGATCGTCTCGGACACCTTCAGCGGATCACCATCGCCGCCGCCCTTGACCTGCTGCGTCAGCACCAGGTCGATGCGGTCGCCGGGGAATACGAAGCCTGCGACCGAATTGGCTCCCGAAACGGGAAAGGTCACCGCGCGCATGCCCGGCCCCAGCGCCGCGGCCAGGAAGCCTCGATCGCCCGGCTTGACCAACGCACCCTTGGTGACCGGCTGCCCGGCGGTCACCGGGTTGCGGACCACCGTGCCAAGCAAGGACGCCAGATCGGTCTGCTCCTTGATGAAATAAGCGTTGTCGACCAGCTCCTTGGGCCAGGGCTGGAATTTCAGCGCCGTGGCGTCCAGGATCGTGCCGACCGGCAGCGGGCGCGTGGCGACCAGCACCTCCGGCCCGTCGATCTTGACGGCCATGGGCGCGGCCGACACGTCGGGAGCGGAGCTTCCCATCATCAGGCTGCGCGCCATCAGCGCGGTAAGAACCGCGACGATCAGGGCGCCCGCCAACAGGAGGACCTTGCGACTATCCATGCTTCACTCGTGCCTTTCGGATCGCGGTCGGTTGCATCGACATTAAGTATGCGCGATCTGGTTAAGGATCGGTTCGCGTAGCGCGAGAAGGCCGGCGATCGCTATCGCCACCCCGTAAGGCACTTCTACCTCGCCCTTTTTCCACCGCTGCTCGACCATCAGCGCGATCGTGATCAGCCCGCCGACGAGCGACATGGTGACCAGCAACTGCGACAGCGCGGCGAAGGGAAACCACAAGGCGAGCGCCCCGATCATCTTCACGTCGCCGCCGCCCATCATCCCCATTGCGAACGCCCCGGCGAACAGCCCGAAGATCGCCAGCGCGATGCCCATCTGCAGCACGACGTCGGGCCACCAGGCCAGCCCGCACGCCCACCACCAGAGCGGCGCGAGCAGCGCGATGGCCGCGTTCTTCCAATTGGCGATCTCGCGGATGCGCACATCCTCGAACCCCGCCGACAGGAGCAGCGCCCCCAGCAGGACCGGCAGCGCCGAGAGCATGATAGAATTCCAGTCCATCCGTCGACCACGCTAGACGGGGGGGCTTTCGAAATCGTAACCATGGTCGGTATGACCGCACCCGCCTGCTACCGCCGCCGGTTACCGGACGAGGCGACCTTGTCCGACTGGCTGGCCCCCGATGGCTGGCGGATACGCCGCTTCGACTGGCGCTCGCCGGGCAAGCGGGGCCGTCTGCTGTTCCAGGGCGGGCGCGGTGACGTGATCGAGAAATATCTGGAGACGTTTGCGCATTTCCACGCACGCGGCTGGTCGGTGACCTCCTTCGACTGGCGCGGGCAGGGCGGTTCCGGCCGGCTGTCGCCCGACCCGCATGTCGGCCATGCGAGCAGCTTCGCGCCCTATCTGAGCGACCTGACGGCGTTTTGGCGCGAGAGTGCCGGAACCGCCGGCCCAAGTGTCGCGATCGGCCATTCGATGGGGGGGCACCTGCTGCTCCGCGCGCTCGTCGACGGCACCGTCACGTCGGACGCGGCGGTGCTCGTCGCGCCGATGCTCGGGCTGCGCTCGCCGCTCGGCGCGCGCTGGGGCGGGCGGCTCGCGCGCTTTCTCGCGGGTCGCGGCGACCCCGCGCGCGCGGCCTGGCGCGGCAACGAACGTCCCGCCTCGCTGGTCAGCCGGCAGTGCCTCCTGACCGCCGACCGCGATCGCTATGCCGACGAGGCGTGGTGGTATGAACAAAGCCCGCAGATCCGCCTCGGCCCGCCCAGCTGGGCCTGGCTCGCCGAGGCGTTTGCTTCGACCGCGGCGCTCGGGGCCGATCCGCGCCTGGACGCGCTCGCCGTCCCCGTCCTGACGCTCGTCGCCGATCGCGACGGGCTCGTTGATCCAGGCGCCGCCGTCCGCATCGCCCAACGCCTGCCTCGCGGCGAACTGCTGCGCTTCGGTCCCCAGTCCGCGCATGAAATCCTGCGCGAAGTCGATCCCGTCCGCGACCGCGCGCTCGCCGCGATCGATGGGTTTCTCGATCGGCACGCACCGGTGTGACGCATGGGTACGATATCGCCATCGTCGGCGCCGGCATCGCCGGGGCCAGCCTCGCCGCCGAACTCGCGCCCCATGCCCGCGTCGTGCTCTTAGAATCGGAGGAGGTGGCCGGCTATCACGCGACCGGGCGCTCCGCCGCCTTCTGGTCGGAAACTTACGGCGGCCCGGGCGTCCAGCCGCTCACCACCCTGTCGGGGCCGACACTAAGCGTTGGCGGGTTCCTGCAACCGCTCGGGTCGATCCATATCGGTCGGGCGGAGGACGCGCCCGCGGTCGATGATCTCCTGCAGGCCTTTGCCGGATCCGACGTGACGCTCACCGCCGTCGATCCCGCCGCCATCATACCGGGCCTGCGTGCCGAATGGACGCTCGGCGTGTTGGAGCCGAGCTGTGCCTATATCGACGTGGCCGGCCTCCATGCCGATCGTCTGGCCGTTGCCCGGCAAGCTGGCGCCGGAGTCATGACCAATGCCGGAGTCGAGGCCGCACGCCGCGAGAATGGCGGCTGGCGGATCGACACGCCCGCCGGGCCGATCAAGGCGGCGCTGCTCGTCGATGCGGCGGGCGCCTGGGCCGACATTGTCGCCCGGCGCGCGGGCGTCCGCCCGCTCGGAATCCGCTCCTATCGGCGCACGATCGCGCAACTTCGCACCGATCCGGGAGCGCCCGCCGATCTCCCGCACGTCGCCGACATTGCCGGGCGCTTCTACTTCAAGCCCGAAGCGGGCGGACGCCTCTGGCTCAGCCCGCATGACGAGACGCCGACCGATCCGTGCGACGCCGCGCCCGACGAGTTGGACGTGGCGATCGCGATTGACCGGTTCGAAGGCGTGGTCGACTGGCGTGTCGCGGCGGTCGAGCGCAAATGGGCGGGGCTGCGGTCCTTCGCGCCCGACCGGCTCCCCGCCTATGGCTTCGACCCGCAGGAGCCCGGCTTTTTCTGGTGCGCGGGCCAAGGTGGCTTCGGGATCCAGACCGCCCCCGCCGCGGCGGCGCTTTGCGCCGCGCTCATCCTGGACGGGAGCGTGGCGCCCGGCCTTCACGCGGAACGCTACGCCCCCGGCCGTTTCTGACTTGCGGCGTCGCTCGCCAGCCGGTCCGCGCGTTCGTTGTCGGGATGCCCCGCATGGCCTTTCACCCAGAGCCATTCGATCCGGTGCGGCTTGGCGGCCGCGAGCAGCGCCTGCCAAAGCTCGGCATTCTTGACCGGCTTCTTGTCCGCCGTCCGCCAGCCATTGCGCTGCCACCCGTGAATCCATTTAGTCAGCCCGTCCATCACGTACCGACTGTCGGTCGATAGTTTGACCGAACAGGGGCGGGTGAGTGCGTTCAGCGCCTCAATCGCGGCGGTCAGCTCCATGCGGTTGTTGGTGCTCGGATTCTCCGCCCCGGATAGCTCCTTCTCGCGCCCGCCTGCCCTGATCAGCGCGCCCCAGCCGCCGGGACCGGGATTGCCCTTGCACGCGCCGTCGGTGGCGATCTCCACCTCTGCAAGCTTCTCAACGGTCACGCGAACATATCCTCCGCTTCATATCGATCCAGCCGGCGCAGATAGGCGAGCGGGTCCTTGCGCGTCACGACCGCGTCGGTCGGGGTGTTCAGCCAATCCCAGGCCCGCGTCAGCAGGAAACGGATACAGGCTCCCCGCGCCAGCACCGACAGCGCGGCGCGTTCTCGCGCGTTCAGCCCGAACGCCTCATCATAGCCGTCGATCAACGCCCGCCCGACCTCCGCATCGTAGCGCGTACCCGTCGCGTCGAACGCCCAGGCCGAATGCATCACTGCCAGGTCATATGCACGTATCTCCGTGCACGCGAAATAGAAGTCTATCAGCCCGGTCACTTCGTTACCGCGCATCAGGACGTTGTCGGGGAACAGATCGGCGTGGATCGTCGCGACGGGCAATGTCGCGGGCCAGCCGGTCTCCACCCGCTCCAGCGCCATGTCCACCCGCGCGTGGAGCCCCGGCTCGATCGCGTCCATTCCCGTCCCGCAGCGGTCGAGCAGCGGACGCCAGTTCCACACGCCCAATTGATTGGAGCGCACGCCATCGAAGCTCGCCATGCCCTGGTGCATCCGCCCCATCGCCGCGCCTACCGCGTGCGCCTGTCCCGGCGTCGGGTGCGACACGGACACGCCTGTCAGGAACTCGATCAGACAGGCAGGTCGCCCCGCGAGAGTCTGAATCGCCGCACCGTCCCGGTCGCGCAAAGTCCGGGGCACGGGCAGCCCCCGCGTCGACAAATGGTCAAGCAGCGCGAAGAAGAAGGGCAGGTCGCCCTCGTCCACGCGCTTTTCGTACAAAGTCAGAAAGAACCGGCCGCCGGTCGTGTCGACCATGTAGTTGGAATTCTCGACACCTTCCGCGATCCCTTTAGCGGATGTCAGCTCCCCGACATCGTAGCGCGCCAGGAACCCCGCCAGCGCCTCCGCCGAGACGTGCGTGTATACCGCCATCAGGCGGCGGCTTCGAGCCCGCGCGGCAGCTTGAAGGCGATCGTCTCGCGCGTGGTCTCTTCCTCGCGCTCGATCACCTCGAACCGCTCGCCCAGCCGCTCGACCAGCTCGCGCACCAGCAGTTCGGGCGCGGACGCGCCGGCCGTGATCCCCAACGTGCCCACGCCGTCCAGAAAGGCCCAATCCAGCTCGGACGCGCGCTGGATCAGCATCGCGCGCACGCCCTCCCGCTCGGCGACCTCGACCAGCCGGACCGAGTTTGACGAATTGGGCGCCCCGATCACCAGCACCGCGTCGCATCGGGCGGCGATCGCCTTGACCGCGGCTTGCCGGTTCGACGTGGCGTAGCAGATGTCCTCGCCGCGCGGCGCGTCGATCGCCGGAAAGCGTCGGTGCAACGTCGCGACGATCTCGGCGGTATCGTCGACCGACAGCGTGGTCTGCGTCAGGAACGACAGGTTGGCCGGGTCGGCGACCTGCAGCGCCATCGCGTCCGCGACCGTCTCGACGAGCGTCATCGTTCCCGTCGGCACCTGGCCGAAGGTGCCGATGACCTCGGGATGCCCGGCATGGCCGATGAATATGATGTGGCGTCCCGCCGCGACCAGCCGCTCGGCCTGACGATGCACTTTCGACACGAGCGGGCAGGTCGCGTCGAGATAGTCGAGCGCGCGCATTTGCGCGGCTGCGGGCACCGATTTCGGCACGCCGTGCGCCGAGAAGACGACAGAGGCGCCGTCGGGAACCTCGTCCAGCTCCTCCACGAACACCGCGCCCTTGGCCCGCAGCGAGTCAACGACGAAACGGTTGTGAACGATCTCGTGGCGCACATAGACGGGGGCGCCGTGCTTCTCGATCGCGAGTTCGACGATGCGGATGGCACGGTCGACGCCGGCGCAAAAGCCGCGGGGCGCGGCGATCAGGAGCTGCAGGATGGGCTTGGTCACGATAGTCGCGCCCTACGCCATTGCTTGCGCGCGCGAAAGCCGGTTCCTATGGTGCTTGCTGCCGCCTGCGGCCTGTTCCGAAAAGGGTTCCCGTCTCGTGAAATCACCGATTGCCGCCGCTTTTCTCGTCTCGGCGCTGACCCTGGCCGGATGTTCGCGGACCGGCGAGATCGACGCGACCGGCGGCATCAGCGCGGTCCGCTCCGCCTGCCCGACCGTCGGCGTCGCCGCAGGGACGGGCGACGTGACCCTGTTCGATCCGCCCGCCAGCCGTGATCAGGCGGCCGTCGACGTGTCGGCCGTGCTGACCAATGTGCGTTCGGCCTGCAACGAGGCGGGCGAGCAAATCACCACGACCGTGACCTTCGACGTGCTCGCGCGGCGGGCGCGGGGCGAGGGTGCGCGTCAGGTCGTGCTCCCTTATTACATCGCGATCGTGCGCGGTGGCAGCGCGGTGACCGCCAAGCGCATCGGCCGGGTCGCGATCGACTTCGCGGCTGGGCAGACCCGCGCGACCGCGCGGGCGCAGGCGACCTCCTATGTCAGTCGCTCCGCCGCGACACTCCCCGCCGAGATACGGACCCAGCTCACGCGTCGTCGCAAGGCGGGGGATGCCGACGCGGCGGTCGATCCGCTGACCCAGCCCGAGGTTCGCCAGGCCGTGCTGTCCGCCAGCTTCGAGGCGCTGGTCGGCTTTCAGCTCACCGACGAGCAGCTGCGCTACAACGCCACGCGTTGATCCGCCACGGCTCGGGCGTTGACACGCTCGCCGAGCCCCGCCAGAGCCGGCGCGTCAATGCCGGGCGACCGGCATGGGCGCACGCGGGAGAGTGCTGCTTCCAGCAGCCGCCGAAGGAGCAACCACCCCGGAATCTCTCAGGCACCAGGGACCGCGCGGGCCGATCGACACTCTGGAAAGCGCGCCCGCCCCGGCGGTCGCCACCGAAGGTGTAAGCTCGGCTCGTCCGGGTGAAAGCTCTCAGGTTCCGTGACAGAGGGGGAACCGGATCGCGGGCGGGACTTTCCGCTCATGATCTGTCCTTAGAGCGGAGCGAGCCGATGAGCGAAGCAGTGCATGGCGGCCCCACGGAACATGGCGCGCGCGGAACCGAGTTCAGCGGCGACGAACAGCCTGACGAACTCGCGCCCCAGCTGCTGCCGCTCGACGCGTGGCACCGACGCCAGGGCGCGCGCATGGTCGCGTTCGCCGGGTACGAGATGCCGATCCACTATGACGGCATCCTGGCGGAACATCTGTGGACGCGCGCGAATGCTGGGCTGTTCGATGTCAGCCATATGGGCCAGCTGCTCTTCACCGGCGACGGCGCCGACCGCGCGCTGGAGGCGGTGCTGCCCGGCGACGTGACCGGCCTGGGCCCGAACCGGATGCGCTATTCGCTGCTGCTCTCGGACAGCGGGGGCATCCTCGACGATCTGATGGTGACCCGGCGCGACGACGGCATCTATGTCGTCGTCAACGGCGCGACCAAATATGACGACATTGCCCATTTTCTCGATCACCTGCCCGACGAGGTGACGATCAACTTGATGGACGACCAGGCGTTGCTCGCGCTCCAGGGGCCTCGCGCGGTGGACGCGCTCGCGCGGCTCGTGCCGGGTGTGGCGCAACTGGTATTCATGACCGCCGCCGCCTTCGACTGGCAAGGTACGCCGCTTTGGATCAGCCGCTCGGGCTACACCGGCGAAGACGGCTTCGAGATCTCGGTGCCTAGCGATCAGGTCGAGCTGTTGGCGGACGCGCTGATGGCGCAGCCTGAGGTCAAGCCGGTCGGTCTAGGCGCCCGCGATTTGCTGCGGCTGGAGGCGGGGCTCCCGCTCTATGGTCACGATCTCGATCCCGAAACCTCGCCGGTCATGGCCGATCTCGGCTTCGCATTGTCGAAGCGCCGCCGCGAGGCCGCCGATTTCGCGGGCGCGAGCCGCATCCTTCTTGAGCGTGAGCAGGGCGCGATCGTCAAGCGCGTCGGCCTGCTTGTCGAGGGCCGCCAGCCGGTGCGCGAAGGCGCCGCCGTCGTCGATGACGAGGCGAGTGAGGTGGGGCGGGTTACCAGCGGCTGCTTTGCACCCTCGCTCGGCCGTCCGATCGCGATGGCGTATGTGCCGTCCGCCATGGCCGTGCCCGGCACGGTCGTCACTCTGGCGCAGCGCGGCAAGCTGCACCGGGCGACCGTCACGCCCATGCCCTTCATTCCCCACCGTTATGTCCGCGCAGGAGGTCCCAAATGAGCCGTTACTTCACCGAAGACCATGAATGGATCGACGTCGATGGCGAGATCGGCACCGTCGGGATCAGCGAATATGCGCAAAGCCAGCTCGGCGACATCGTCTTCGTCGACGTGCCCGAGGAGGGCAAGGAGCTGACCAAGGGCGACGAGGCCGCCGTCGTCGAATCGGTCAAGGCGGCTTCCGACGTGTACGCGCCCGCGAGCGGCACGGTGATCGAGGGCAACGGCGCGCTCGCCGACGACTCCTCGCTGGTCAACTCGGATGCCGAGGGCGAGGGCTGGTTCTTCCGCATCACCCTGTCCGACCCGAGCGAGCTCGACGAGCTGATGGACGAGCGCAGCTACGAGGCGTTCGTCGCCAAGCTCTGACGATTAGGAACGACTCGATGCGCTATCTTCCCCTGACCCAGCCCGACCGGGACGCGATGCTGTCGGTGATCGGCGCCTCGTCGATCGACGACCTGTTCGTCGACGTGCCCGAGGCCGCCCGGCTCGACGGCCCGGTCCACGGCCTGCCGCATCACGCGGGCGAGATGGCGGTCGAGCGGCACATGACCGCGCTCGCCCGCAGGAACGTGGTCGCGGGGGAGGTGCCCTTCTTCCTGGGCTGCGGCGCGTATCGCCACCATGTGCCCGCCTCGGTCGATCACCTGATCCAGCGCGGCGAGTTCCTCACCGCCTACACGCCCTATCAGCCCGAAATCGCGCAGGGCACGCTGCAGATGCTGTTCGAGTTCCAGACGCAGGTTGCGCGCCTGCTGGGGACCGATGTCGCCAACGCGTCCATGTATGACGGCTCGACCGCCTGCTGGGAGGCGATCGGCATGGCGCGGCGGATCACCAAGCGCGGCAAGGCGCTGCTGTCGGGCGGGCTGCACCCGCATTACGTGTCCGTCGCCAGGACGATGGCCAAATATACCGGCGACCTGCTCGACCTGGCCGACCCGGCGCTGGTCGCGCAGACCGATGTGGAAGATCTGGCGGCGCGGATCGACGACGACACGTCCTGCGTCGTCGTCCAATATCCCGACATCCTCGGCCGCGTCGCCGACCTGTCCGCGCTGGCCGCCGCCGCCCACGCCAAAAAGGCGCTGCTGATCGTCGTCGTCACCGAGCCCGTCGCGCTCGGCGCGCTCAAGTCGCCGGGCGAGATGGATGCGGACATCGTCGTCGGCGAAGGCCAGTCGCTGGGTGTCGGGCTCCAGTTCGGCGGACCCTATGTGGGGCTGTTCGGGTGCAAGGAGAAATATGTCCGCCAGATGCCGGGGCGGCTGTGCGGCGAGACCGTGGACGCCGACGGACGGCGCGGCTTCGTGCTGACCCTGTCGACGCGCGAGCAGCATATCCGGCGCGAAAAGGCGACCTCGAACATCTGCACCAATTCCGGGCTCTGCGCGCTCGCCTTCTCGATCCACATGACCCTGCTGGGCGAAAAGGGGCTGCGCGCGCTGGCGATGGCGAACCACCTGGGCGCGGTCGACGCGGCAGAGCGGCTGGCGCGGGTGCCGGGCGTCGAGCTGGTCAATTACGCCTTCTTCAACGAATTCACGCTGAAGCTGCCGGTCGAGGCGCGGCCGGTGGTGCGCACGCTCGCCGATCGCGGCATCCTGGCGGGCGTGTCGCTGGGGCGGCTCTATCCGGGCGTCGCGGCGCTCGCGAACGGGCTGGTCGTGGCCGTGACCGAGACCACGACCGAGGATCATGTGGAAGCGCTGGCGACCGCGCTGGAAGAGGTGCTGGCATGAACGCGATCAATCAAAGCGGCTGGCGTCCGAGCACGCCCGTCGGCGGCGGCGATGCCGCCCCTACCTTCACGGGCAACAAGGCGCTGATGCTGGAGGAAGCGCTGATCTTCGAGATCGGGTCGGACCGGACCACCGGGGTCGATCTGGCCGCGCCCAAGGCCGGGCCGCACAAGCTGGGCGAGCTGTTTCGGCAGGACCCGATCGGCCTGCCCGGCCTGTCGGAGCCGGAGACGGTGCGTCATTATACCCGTCTGTCGCGCCAGAACTACGCGATCGACCTGGGGCTGTTCCCGCTCGGTTCGTGCACGATGAAGCATAATCCGCGCCTCAACGAGAAGATCGCGCGGCTGCCGGGCTTCGCGGACGTCCATCCTCTCCAGCCGGTCGACACGGTCCAGGGCGCGTTGGGGGTCATCAACGAGCTGGCGGTGTGGCTCATCGAGCTCACGGGCATGCACGGCGTCGCGATGAGCCCCAAGGCGGGCGCGCATGGGGAGTTGTGCGGGATGCTGTGCATCAAGGCGGCGCTCGAAAGGCGCGGCGAGGGCCATCGCAAGGTCGTGCTGGTTCCCGAATCGGCGCACGGCACCAACCCGGCCACCGCGGCCTTTGCCGGTTTCACCGTCGAGGATATTCCGGCGGCGGCAGACGGCCGCGTCGACACCGCCGCGCTGGAGGCGCGGTTGGGGCCCGATGTCGCCGCGGTGATGATCACCAACCCCAATACCTGCGGGCTGTTCGAGCGCGACCTGAAACGCATCTCCGACGCGGTCCATGCGGCGGGCGGCTATATCTATTGCGACGGCGCCAATTTCAACGCGATCGTCGGGCGGGTCCGGCCGGGGGATCTCGGCATCGACGCGATGCACATCAACCTCCACAAGACCTTCTCGACCCCGCACGGTGGCGGCGGGCCGGGATCGGGGCCGGTGGTGCTGTCCGAGGCGCTGAGCCCGTTCGGGCCGCTGCCCTTCACCGAACGCCATGCGGACGGCCATATCACCCTGGTGGAGGAAGGCACGGTCGACGATCGTCATCCCGACAGCTTCGGCCGGATGACGGCGTTCCACGGGCAAATGGGGATGTTCACCCGCGCGCTCACCTATATCCTGAGCCACGGCGCCGACGGACTGCGCCAGGTGGCCGAGGATGCGGTCCTCAACGCCAATTACGTGCTCCGCTCGCTCGAGGACGTGCTCGACGCGCCCTTCGCGGCCTCGGGGCCGTGCATGCACGAGGCGCTGTTCTCCGACGACAATCTGGCCGACGGCTTCTCGACGCTCGACGTCGCGAAGGGGCTGATCGACGAGGGTTTCCACCCGATGACGGTGTATTTCCCCCTCGTCGTCCACGGCGCGATGCTCGTCGAGCCGACCGAGACCGAGTCGAAGGCCGCGCTCGACCAGTTCATCGGCGCGCTGCGATCGGTCGCGGAACGCGCCAAGGCGGGTGATGCGAGCCTCAAATCCGCGCCCCATTTCGCGCCCCGCGCTCGGCTCGACGAAACGCAGGCCGCCCGGCGGCCGGTGCTGACCTGGAAGGAGCCGGCGCTGGCGCAAGCGGCGGAATGATATCATTCGTAGAACGGCGTCGTATCCACCTTGACCGTATCGATGACGACGTCGTTATCTAAAACCCGGCCTTGCACGGTCGCGACATACTCGTCGCTCATCGCTTCCTCATCGCGCGACGAGCCATAGACGAGCATCACATACACCGTCGCGATCGCTTGAAATCTACCCGGCGCGTCGACGATTACGCTGTCGGGATCGCCATCGATCGCTTCGAACTGCGTTCGCGACGATAGATCCGAAAGCGGCTGCCACGCTCCTAGTTCATCCAGCTCATCCTGATTTAGCGAGTTGATCGCGTCCACGACCTCACTCACCACGTCACGCTCCGCTGTCAGTAGCACTGCCGTCATGAGATCACTCCTACACGTACGCCCTTGGCTGCCTGCCATGCGGCGCGGGCTCCGAGCCCGTCCAGCCCCCCCATGATATAGAGCGGGTCTACGCCAAGGTAGAATAATCGGCGAACGAAGAAGTCTCGGAACTCGCCTATGATGTCGAAGACGTGCTCGCTTTTACCGAGCGGCGCGTTCCAGCTTTCATTGGGCTGAGGATGCAGGCTGAAGAGCCCGCTTTGCGACCCAATCCTGCTTGAAATCGCCCGTGGTTGAAGGAACCGTACCTGAGTCTCCGAAAAGGGATCACGCCCGCTTTCTATATCCAGCATCTGTGCACGTCGTACACGGATGGCGACGATGCGGCAGGCGACGGCCGATCGCTCCGGTATCGCGGAAACAGTGGCGCCATCCATCTTAACGTCGCGTGGGCCCGCGGTGCTGGAAACCGCGAAGTACGCGGCCACCAGCGGGTTGGTCGACCAGTCGAGAAGGCGTGTGGGCACGCCGTGATGCTGCGCGAGGGCGAGGTACTCCCAATCTCTGAAGCCATTGTCCGATTGGTGAAGCGGGACGGCGCGGCGAAAACCCGCCAGCACGGATCGTTCTCGCGCAAGCGAATAGTTGGGAACGCGTCCGATGGAGGGGAGCAGGCGAAAATCGACATCGCCCATGCCGCGAAAAACCCATGCGGAGTCGCTATGCTGATCGACCCATTCGAGAAAGGCTCGCCAGCGCCGCAAACGAGCCGCGATAAGGTCGGGATCAGGTGCCACGATCATCTTCTCCGTAAGGCTTTCTGCCACCCTCCGCGATGAAGCGGTCGATCTGGGCCTCCAGCACGGGGAGCGGGACGGAGCCGAGCGCCAGCACCGTGTCGTGAAAGGCCCGGATGTCGAACTTGGGGTCTAGCGCCCGTTCCGCCTTGGCGCGCGCGCGCTGGATGGCGAGCTGGCCGAGATAATAGCTCAGCGCCTGCCCCGGCCAGCCGATATAGCGGTCGACCTCCGTCGTGATCTCGCGCTCCGACAGGGCGGTGTTGTCGCGGAAATAAGCGAGCGCCTGGGCACGGGACCATCCCTTGGCATGAAGGCCGGTGTCGATCACCAGCCGCGCCGCGCGCCACATCTGGTAGCTGAGCATCCCGAACCGCTCATACGGGTCGCGGTAGAAGCCCATCTCGTCGCCGAGCCGCTCGGTATAGAGCGCCCAACCCTCGCCGAAGGCGGAGATGTAGCTGTTCCGGCGAAAGGGCGGAAGCTCCTTGTTCTCCGCCGCGAGCGAGATCTGGAACGAGTGCCCCGGTGCGCTTTCGTGGAGCGTGAGCGCGGGCAGCTGGAACAGCGGTCGCGCGGGCAGGTCGTAGGTGTTGACCAGATACACGCCCGCCCCGCCCCGGCCGGCGGTGTAGAAGGGCGCGATGTCGTCCGGCACCGGCCGGATCGCGAAGCGTCCGCGGGGAAGGCGGCCGAACCAGCGATCGGCCATGCCGTCGAACCGTTTGGCGAGCCACGCCGCTTCCTTGAGCAATTCGTCGGGTGTTTTGGCGTAAAAGCGCGGATCGGTGCGCAGATGGCCGAGGAACGCCGACAGGTTCCCGGCGAACCCGACCTCGCGTCGGACGACTTCCATCTCCGCCCTGATCTTCGCGACTTCGGCAAGCCCGACGGCGTGTACCTGGTCGGGCGACAGGTCCAAGGTCGTGAAGGCGCGGATGCGGGACCGGTAATAGGCCGGGCCGTCGGGATAGGCATGGGCCGCGATGGCCCCGGTAAGGCCCGGAAAATAGCGTTCGCGCAGGAAGGTCAGCAGGCGTTTGTGGGCGGGGATCACCGCCTCGGCGATCACGCGCCGGGCTTTCGACTGGAGATCGCGACGCAGCGACGCATCGATCGTCGCCGGGAGCTTCGCGAACGGTTCGTAATAGACCGTCGCGCTCGGGTCGGCGGCGTCGGCGATCGCGGCGACGGGGCGGTCGCGGCCCGCCATGACGATCGCGGGCGGGGTGAAGCCGCGCGCGAGCCCGGCCCGCAAATTGGCGATCTGCGCGTCGATATAGCGGGGCTGGTCGGCAAGCTGCGTCAGATAAGCGCGATAATCGACCTCGCCGCGCGCGAAGCCGCCCCGCGCGACGCCCTGAAGGTCGGACCAGAAGGCGCTGTCGCCGTTGACCGGCTTTTCCCATTCGCGGAATCGCTCCTCGTCGAGGAAAGTCGCGATCTGGTTGCGGTATACCTGGAAATCGATGCGTGCGCCGGGCGAAAGCCTGGACTCCGCGACGCCGTCGAGCCGGCGCGATACCCGCGCCCAATGGATTGCGCGCCGCGCATGGGCCGCGGCCGACGGATCGGGCAGATGCGCGTTGACCGCGGTCGGATAATCGTCGGCGATGCGTTCGGCGACACGCCACCGCCATTCCGCCTGCCAGATCGCGGCGAATCCGGCATCCTCCGACGGCGGGGGGGTGGCGGCCGGGAGAAGGGTGAGTGGAAGGAGGGCGAGCGGAAGGAGATGGCGCATCGGCCGCAGCGTGGCGTATCCCCGGGCGCGGCTCAAGGGAGGGCGGTGGCCGTCGCGGTCTCTCGGCGATGCCGGACCCGCTCGCGCCAGACGATGACCAGGCCGCTGGCGATGATGATTGGGGCGCCGATCCAGGTCGCGGGGGCGGGCAGTGCGTCGAACAGCAGCCAGCCGAGCATCGTCGCCCATAACAGGCTGGAATAATCCATCGGCAAGACGACCGACACCGGTCCCAGCCGAAGCGACCCCGTCATCGCGAACTGCGCCGCGCCGCCCAGAAAGCCGACGCCCAGCAAGCACGCCCAGACCAACGGCGGGTGCGACCGGGCCGCGAAGGCGTAGAAGAAGCCAAGCGGGAGCAGCGACAGGACGGAGAACCAGAAGACGGTGGTGCTCGTCGACTCCGTGCGCCCCATCCGGCGCAGCAGGATCGAGATGTTGGCGGTCAGGAACGCGCCGAGCAGCCCGATGCCGGCGCCCCATAGCGGCAGGTCGCCCATGCCCGGCCGGGTGACGATCAACACGCCGACGAAACCGCCGATCACCGCGCCCCAGCGCCACGGCCCCGTCGGCTCCCGGAGCACCAGCGCGCCCAGGATGGTCGCGAAGATCGGGATGGTGAAGCCGATCGCGGTCGATTCCGCCAGCGGCAGCGCCATGATCGCCGAGAAGAAGCAGACCATCGCGCTCAGCCCGACCACCGCGCGCAGCAGGTGGGCGCGCAGCCTCGGCGTGCGCACGGTGCGGAGGCCGGGCCCTGCGGCGATGACGCTCGTGATCAGCAGGGCCGCGCCGAACTGGCGAAAGAACAGGATCTCGACCAGCGCCGCCCCGCCGGCCTCGGCCAGCTTGATGCCGGCATTCATGAAACCGAACAACGCGACCGATATGAGCCGGAGGCCGATGGCGGCGGCGATGCGGTCCTGGGTTCCGGGCATCGGACTCGCATAGGCCCGCGCGCTCGGCCCGCCTAGCCGGGGGTGACGGACAGGCCGACCCCCGCTATCCGCTCCCGCCATGAAACACGCGCTCACCGTCACCCGCGACCAGGACTTCGCCGCCTGGTATCAGGCCGTCATCGCCGAGGCCGATCTGGCGGAGGAATCGGGGGTGCGCGGGTGCATGGTGATCCGGCCCTGGGGTTACGGCATCTGGGAGCGCATCCAGCGCCTGCTCGACGACCGCATCAAGGCGACGGGGCACGACAATTGCTATTTCCCGCTCTTCATCCCGCTCTCCTATTTCGAAAAGGAAGCGGAGCATGTGGAGGGGTTCGCCAAGGAGATGGCGGTGGTCACCCATCACCGGCTGATTTCCGACGGCAAGGGCGGGCTCGTCCCCGATCCCGAGGCGAAGCTGGAGGAGCCGCTGGTCGTGCGGCCCACCTCGGAGACGGTGATCGGCGCCGCCTTCGCGCGCTGGGTGCAGTCGTGGCGCGACCTGCCGGTGAAGATCAACCAATGGGCCAATGTCGTGCGCTGGGAGATGCGCACGCGCATGTTCCTGCGGACATCCGAGTTCCTGTGGCAGGAGGGGCATACCGCCCATGCCTCGGCCGAGGAGGCGCGCGAGCACACCTTGCGGATGCTGGAGGTGTACCGCGCCTTCGCGGAGGAATGCCTGGCGCTGCACGTCGTCGCCGGCGAGAAGCCCGAGAACGAGCGGTTTCCGGGCGCCGTCTCGACCTATTCGATCGAGGCGATGATGGCGGACGGCAAGGCGCTCCAGGCGGGCACCAGCCATTTCCTCGGCACCAATTTCGCCCAAGCGCAGAATATCCGCTTCCAGAACGCGGAGGGCCAGTTCGAGCTGGCCAATACGACGAGCTGGGGCGTGTCGACCCGGATGATCGGCGGCGTGATCATGGTCCACGGCGACGATGACGGGCTGCGCTGCCCGCCGCGCATCGCGCCGTGGCAGGTGGTGATCGTGCCGATGCTGCGCGACGGGCCGGAGGACGAGGCGATCCTGACCTATTGCCGCGACCTGCGGGAGGCGCTGGCGGGGCAGAGCGCGCTGGGCGAGCCGGTGCGCGCGCTGCTCGACGTGAAGCCCGCCAAGGCGGCCGCCAAGCGCTGGGGCTGGGTCAAGAAGGGGGCCCCCGTCATCGTCGAGGTCGGGGGCCGCGACGTGGCGGGCGGCAACGTGTCGGTGGTGCGCCGCGACCGGCTGTACCGGGCGGACGGCAAGCTCGACGGCGCGGTGATCGCGCGGGGCGAGCTGGTCGAGGGCGTCGCGGCACTTCTGGAGAATATCCAGGCGACGCTTCACGCCCAGGCGACCGAGCGGTTGCGGGCCAACATCGTGCCGGTCGAGGACTGGGCCGGGGTGGCGGCGCATTTCGCCGAGGGTCGGCGCAATCCGGGTTGGGTTGATGTGCGATGGTCCAGGCCGACGGGCGTGGCGCTGGACGCGGTGGTGGAGCGGCTGAAGACGCTGAAGCTCACTATCCGCAACGCGCCCTTGGGACAGACCGGCTGCGACGACGGCCCCTGTGTGTTCACGGGCGAGCCGGCCGTCGAGCGTGTGCTGGTCGGGCGTTCCTATTGAGGCATGGGCGAGGGAAGGGCGACGCGACATGATCGATCTGGGCAAGTTCGAACGCGGCAAAAAGCACAAGGGCGACTATGCCGACGATCTGGCGGCGGTGCAGGATCGGCTGGCGCGGATCCAGGTCGCCCATATCGTCCACCGCCGCCCGGCGATCGTCATGCTCGAAGGCTGGGACGCGGCGGGCAAAGGGGGCGTCATCCAGCGGCTGACGGCCGAATGGGATCCACGCCATTTCGAGGTCCATCCGATCGCCGCCCCAACCGAGGAGGAGCGCGCGCGGCCGTTCCTTTGGCGGTTCTGGACCAAGCTGCCGCGCGCGGGCGACATCGCCGTGTTCGACCGGAGCTGGTATGGTCGCGTGCTCGTCGAGCGGGTCGAGGGCTATGCGGCCGAACCGGACTGGCGCCGCGGATATGACGAGATCAACGCGTTCGAGGCCGGGCTGGCGGCGAACGGCGTGACGCTGGTCAAACTGTTCGTCCATGTCACGGCCAAGGTGCAGGACGAACGATTGCGTGCGCGGCTGGAGCATCCCTGGAAAAGGTGGAAGACCGGCGCCGACGATTATCGCAACCGCGCCAAGCGGGCCGATTATCTGGAGGCGCTGGGCGACATGTTCGCGCGGACCGATACCGAAGCGGCGCCCTGGACGGTGATCGACGGCAACAACAAGAAAGCCGCGCGGATCGCGGCGCTGACGGCGATCGCGGACCGGCTGGAGCCGCGGGTCGATATGACCCCGCCCCCGCTCGACCCGGAGGTGGAGCGCATGGCGCGGGCGGCATTGGACGGGGCATCCGGGCCGGAGGGATAGTCGGCGGGCTCTCGTGCGAGAGGGCTAGTGCGTCGGCCGCCTCCTACGCTAGGTCCGTCGCCGCGATGGATGCGGAAGGTGATATGGATGCGCGGATGGTTGATCGGGATGGCGCTCGCAACCGTGGGGGGCGCGGCGATGGCCGCTGACGAGGTGCCCGCCAGGCCCGGCGACCTGACGCTCAAGCGCGTGTTCGCCAATCCCGATCTGTCGGGCACCCAGCCGCAATCACTGCGGCTGTCTCCTGACGGAACCTTGCTGACATCGGTGCGTAACCGCGCGGACGAGAAGGAGCGGTTCGACCTCTGGGCGCTCGACACCCGCACCGGCCGGTCGCGGATGCTCGTCGACTCCAAGAAGGTCGGCACGGGCGCCGCGCTGAGCGAGGCGGAGAAGATGCAGCGCGAGCGCGACCGGTCGCTGACGGGCAAGACCGGCATCGTCGCCTATGACTGGGCACCCGACGGGCGGTCGATCCTGGTGCCGCTCGACGGTGATCTGTATCTGGCGGGGCTGGACGGGCAGGTCCGTCGGCTGACCGACACGCCCGGCGGCGAACTCAACCCCGTGGTGAGCCCGCTTGGGCGCTATGTCAGCTTCGTGCGCAACCAGAATCTCCACGTTCAGCCGCTGGCGGGGGGCGCCGCCAAGGCGCTGACGACGGAGGGCGCGGGAACCGTGCATTTCGGCGAGGCCGAATTCGTCGCGCAGGAAGAGATGGACCGGCGCACGGGCTATTGGTGGTCCCCCGACGAACGCTTCATCGCGGTCGAGCGGTTCGACGAGGCGCCGGTCAAGGTCGCAGTGCGCGCGTCGATCGGGGCGAGCGGGACGAGCACCTACGAACAGCGTTATCCGGCGGCGGGAACGCCCAACGCGCTGGTCGAGCTTCACGTGATGCGGCCGGACGGGGGCGGTCGGGTCAAGGTCGATCTGGGTCCCGATCCCGACATCTATCTGGCGCGGGTGGACTGGCTGCCCGACGGATCGGCGCTGCTGGTCCAGCGCCAGACGCGCGACCAGAAGCGGCTCGACATGCTGCGCGTCGACCCCGCCACGGGCGGGTCGACTTTGCTGTTCAGCGAGAAGTCCGGCGCGCGCAGCTGGGTCAATCTGTCCGACGCCTATCGGCCGATGAAAGACGGAAGCCTGATCTGGCGGTCGGAACGCGATGGGTACGGGCATCTGTATCGCTGGGCGGACGGCAAGTGGTCCCAGCTCACCCGGGGCGAATGGGTCGTCACCGGGCTGGTCGCGGTGGACGAGGCGCGCGGGCGGCTGTTCTTCACGGGCAACAGGGACGATGTGCTCGAACAGCATCTCTACGCGATCGACCTGGCCCGGCCGGGCGAGCCGGCGCGGCTGACCGAGCGGGGCCATACCCATTCGGTCGTGGCGGACGGCAAGGCCGAGCGGCTGATCGTTTCGCGGTCGAGCCCGACCCAGCCGACCCAGGTCTACCTCGCGGATTCGAGCGGCAAGCGGCTGTCCTGGATCAACGAGAACGCCGTCGTCGCCGGCCATCCCTATCATCCCTATCTCGCCAGCCACAGCGTCTCGAAGTTCGGGACGATAAAGGCGGCGGACGGGTCGACGCTCCACTGGGAGATGATCGCGCCGCCGATGGAGCCGGGCAGGAAATACCCCGTCTTCTTCCAGCATTATGGCGGGCCCGGCACCGGACAGCAGGTCACGCGCGGCTGGCGCGGCGCGTTGCCGCAATATCTGGTGGATCGGGGATGGATCTGGTTCCAGATCGACAATCGCGGCTCGTACAACCGCGGCAAGGCGTTCGAGGACCAGCTCTACCGCGCGATGGGCAGCGTCGAGGTCGCCGATCAGCTTGCCGGGGCGCGGTATCTGAAAACGCTGCCCTTTGTGGAGGCGTCCAAGATCGCCACCTATGGCTGGTCCTATGGCGGCTATATGTCGCTCAAGATGCTCCAGGCCGATCCGGGCGTCTATGCGGCGGCGGTGGCGGGGGCGCCGGTCACCGATTGGAGGCTGTACGACACCCATTATACCGAGCGTTACATGGGCGACCCGCGGACCGACGCCGCGGCCTATGCGAAATCGAACGCGCTGGCCGATGTCGCCAAGATCCGCGATCCGCTGCTCGTGATCCACGGGATGGCCGACGACAATGTGTTCCTGGACAACACGACCGCCTTCGCCGCGCGGATGCAGGCGGGGGCGGTGCCGTTCGAGATGATGCTCTATCCCGGTCAGACGCACCGCGTCGGTGGGCCGGGCGTGGGCGAGCATCTATGGGGCACGATCCTGCGCTTCCTCAACCGCGAGGTGAAGGACAGGCCCGCCGGGTAGGTTGCGCGCGGCGGGGCCGCCGCCTAGGTCCCGCGCCGAACGGAGAAGCATGATGGGTTACAGGATCGTGGTCGCGGGCGCGACCGGGAGTGTCGGGCGCGAGATGGTCAACATCCTCGCCGAACGTGAATTCCCGGCCGACGAGATCGCGGTGCTCGCCTCCTCGCGCTCGCAGGGCGAGCAGATGGAATATGGCGACACGGGCCGGATGCTGACCGTCAGGAATATCGAGCATTTCGATCCCGCCGGCTGGGACATGGCGCTGTTCGCGATCGGATCGGAGGCGACCAAGCTGTACGCGCCGCGCTTCGCCGAGGCCGGTTGCACGGTGATCGACAATTCGTCGCTCTATCGCATGGACCCCGACGTGCCGCTGATCGTGCCCGAGGTGAACCCCGACGCGATCGAGGGTTACCGGGTGCGCAACATCATCGCCAACCCCAATTGCTCGACCGCGCAGATGGTCGTCGCGCTCAAGCCCCTCCATGATTTCGCGCGGATCAAGCGGGTGGTGGTCGCGACCTATCAGTCGGTGTCGGGCGCCGGCAAGTCGGGCATGGACGAGCTGTTCGAGCAGAGCCGCAACATCTTCGTCGGCGACCCCGCCACCCCGACCAAGTTCACCAAGCAGATCGCCTTCAACGTCATCCCGCATATCGACAGCTTCCTCGACGACGGGTCGACCAAGGAGGAATGGAAGATGGTGGTCGAGACCAAGAAGATCATGGGCCCGAAGATCAAGGTCAGCGCGACCTGTGTCCGCGTGCCGGTGTTCGTCGGCCATTCGGAGGCGATCAACATCGAGTTCGAGGACGAGATCTCCGCCGCGGACGCGCAGCGCATCCTGCGCGAGGCGCCCGGCGTCATGCTCTACGACAAGCGCGAGGACGGCGGCTACATCACGCCCGTCGAGTGCGTGGGCGAGTTCGCGACCTATATCAGCCGCGTGCGCGAGGACCCGACGGTCGAGAACGGACTGTCGCTGTGGTGCGTGAGCGACAATCTGCGCAAGGGCGCCGCGCTCAACGCGGTGCAGATCGCCGAATTGCTCGGGCGACGCCATCTGCAGAAGGCGGCGTGAGGCCATGACCGCCGAGCCTGGCGAGACCCGCTTCTTCGACAGTTATGACGGGGTGCGGATCGCCTGGCGGGAGCTGGGCGAGGGCCGGCCGGTCGTGTTGCTCCACGGTTATTTCTCCGACGCCCGGACGAACTGGATCCGCTACGGCCACGCCGCCGCGATCGCGGGTCGGGGTTTCCGGGTGATCATGCCCGATCTGCGGGCGCATGGCGAAAGCGACAAGCCGCACGGGGCCGCCGCCTATCCGCCCGACGCGTTGACGCGCGACGGGCATGCGCTCGTCGCGTATCTCGGGCTGACCGATTATGATCTGGGCGGCTATTCGCTGGGCGCGCGGACGGTGTCGCGGATGCTGGCGACGGGGGCGACGCCGCGGCGCGTGATATTCTCCGGCATGGGGCTGGAGGGGCTGCTCGACACCGGACGGCGCGCGGGGCATTTCCGTCATATCCTGACCGATCTGGGCAAGCACGAACGCGGGTCGCCCGAATGGCTGGCCGAGGCGTTCCTGAAGACGACGGGCGGCGACCCGGTCGCGCTGCTCGGCATCCTCGATACCTTCACCGACACGCCGCGCGACGTGCTGGAGCGGGTCGCGCAACCCGCGCTCGTCCTTTGCGGGATCGAGGATTTCGACAACGGATCGGCGGCGGCGCTTGCCGACATCCTGCCCGACGCCCGCCATGTCGAGGTGCCGGGCGGCCATATGAGCGCGGTGGTGAAGCTCGAGCTGGGACGGGCGATGGCGGACTTTCTGGCGGCTTGACAGGCGGCGCGGGTTCGCGAGAACGGGCCGGGAACAATCCTGTAGAAAGTCTACCCCGATGATCCGCGCCACGTCGCTCCTCGCCCTCGCCTGCGCGATCGCCACCCCGGCTTTCGCCCGGCCTCAGGCCGCTCCCGCCGCCATGACCCCGGCCGCCGCCGACGCGTTCGTCGCGCAGGCCGAGAAGACGCTGGCCGACATGTCGGTCGACTCGGCGCGGGTGGCGTGGGTGAACGCCACCTACCTCACCGACGATACCGATGCGCTCGCGGCCAAGTCGGGCGGGGCGATCCTGGAAGTGTCGGTGCGCTATGGTCTGGAGGCCGCGCGGCATCTCAGAACACCGGGCCTGTCGGCCGACACCCGGCGCAAGCTGGAGATCCTGCGCGGGGGCATCACCAGCCCGGCGCCGTCGCGCCCCGGCGCGGCGGGCGAGCTCGCGACCATCGGCACGCGGATGACGTCGACCTATGGTAAGGGCAAGGGCACGCTGGACGGCAAGCCGGTCAACGGGTCCGACATCGAGGCGGCGATGGGCGAGTTGCGCGACCCCGTTAAGCTGAAAGAGATGTGGACGAGCTGGCACGACAATGTCGGCGTGCCGCTGCGGGCCGATTACGCCAAGTCGGCCGGGCTGATGAACGAGGGCGCGCGCGAGCTGGGCTTCCCCGACACGGGCGCGATGTGGCGGGCGGGGTACGACATGCCGCCCGCCGAGTTCGAGCGGGCCGTCGACGCGATCTGGGCCGATCTGGAACCGCTCTACAAGTCGCTCCACACCTATGTGCGGACCAAATTGAGCGACAAATATGGTGAGGCCGTCCAGGCCAGGTCCGGCCCGATCCGCGCCGACCTGCTCGGCAATATGTGGGCGCAGGAATGGGGCAACATCTACGATATCGTGGCGCCGGCGGGCGCGGGCGATCTGGGGTTCGATACGGGCGAGTTGCTGGTCGCCAAGGGGTACGACCCGGTCAAGATGGTCCGCGCGGGCGAGGGCTTCTACTCGTCGCTGGGCTTCGCGCCGTTGCCCGCCAGCTTCTGGACCCGGTCGCAGATCGTGAAACCCGCCGACCGCGAGGTGATCTGCCACGCATCGGCCTGGAACATCGACAATGTCGAGGATCTGCGCATCAAGATGTGCACCAAGGTCAATGCCGACGACTTCGTGACGATCCATCACGAACTGGGTCATAACTACTATCAACGGGCCTATAACCGGCAGCCTTTCCTGTACAAGAACGGCGCGAACGACGGCTTCCACGAAGCGATCGGGGACTTCGTCGCGCTGTCGATCACGCCCGATTACCTGGTGCGCATCGACCTGCTCGACGCCGCGCGCGTGCCGAGCGCCGACAAGGATATCGGCCTGCTGCTGCGCCAGGGCTTGGACAAGATCGCGTTCCTGCCGTTCGGGCTGATGATGGATAAGTGGCGCTGGGGCGTCTATTCGGGCGCGATCAAGCCGACGGACTATCAGGCCGGCTGGGACGCGCTCCGGCTGCGCTATCAGGGTGTCGCGGCGCCGGTCGCGCGCGACGAGACGCGGTTCGATCCGGGCGCGAAATACCATATCCCGGCCGGTACGCCCTATGCGCGTTACTTCCTCGCGCGCGTTCTGCAGTTCCAGTTCTACGAGGCGGCTTGTCGGCAGGCCGGGTGGACGGGGCCGCTTCATCGGTGCAGCTTCTACGGCGACAAGAAGGTCGGACAGCGGCTCGACGCGATGCTGAGGATGGGTCAGTCCAAGCCCTGGCCCGATGCGCTGGAGGCGTTCACGGGCACACGGCAGATGTCGGGCAAGGCGATGGCGGCCTATTTCGCGCCGCTCAAGACGTGGCTGGACCAGCAGAACAAGGGCAAGCCGACTGGGTGGTGAGGGCCTGCCGCCGCGCGGGGGTGACCGGGCGAGGCGGGTGGGCAAGGAGTGCTCGAAGCGGTCGGGCCGCCGGTCGGGATCATGCCC
>NZ_DASVRV010000001.1:0-86280 GCF_036388435.1 Sphingomonas sp. | reverse complement strand
GGACGCCATCACCGTAGCTGGAAAGCGCATCGACGATGCGGTGGCGACCTATCTCCTTCGCAGCGCCGATCTCGTCGTCGCTCGCGGCGCGTCGCTGGTGCGTCCGTGGGTGGACACGCGTCTACCCCATGCTGGAGGGTGCGGCTGGGCCTGCACTAGCGAGGAGATCGACTGGCGCGATCGTGGCATCGCTGGCCTTGCGGCCGGTATGCCGCTCGAACTCGAAGAGCGGAGCCGGCGCGCGGGCCAGGATGTCGATGCGGTGCTGACGGTGCTCCGGCAAGTTTTCGATGACGGCCGTACCGCGCTGTCCGTCCTCATCGAGAACGCGATGCGGCCATCTTGGAACGTGCGTGCCTGGGGCGCTCGGGATCCGACCGAGGAGAGTATGCGCCTCGCCGGGTACCAATGGAGTTCGGAGGATCGGGTCTGGATGAAGCATGTGGTCGACCGTGACCGCGAAGCAGCATGGCTGGCCCAGCACGTCTACGGGACAGTTCGGAATTGCAGCGATGCGCGCCCGTCCTGGGCGTTGCTGTCGCGGTTTACGCGTCATGCGTGAGCGTCGCTTCCCGACTGCCCGAGTGGAGGAGCAGTGCGCCGATCGCGGCAATGGACCATTTCGTTGCTGTCTGCGGAACATCCAGGAGGACTCTCGACGCCCATCCGGACGACGGCACGACCCGCACGTTCCCGCGCCGCTTTAACGTCAGGCTACGGCCCGACTGAGTCGCCCCTCGTCGTGATCGGCCCCGTCATCAGCGCGGCCTCGCGATCCTGGTAGCGTGTGGCGAGGGCTGGGTCCTTTGACAACGCGGCCGGAAGGTACGGCTCCCGGCGACCGCATTTGAGGATCGAAGGCAGGGCCATCCGCTCGACAACGGTCGGATGGTACGGGGCTCCGCTCGCCTCGTAGCGGGGCTTCGCCTTCCACGTCCGTCGAAGCCGGCGTGGCCACCAGCCGGGATAGGCGTCGAGCATGCCCTCGACCTCGCAATGCTGGACCCCGCTCGCCGACGGGAACACGTTGAGCTTGTCCCGCTCGAACAGGACCGGGTGCGGGAGCGCGGACGCCTCCTCCACCATCCAGCCCAGGGCTATGTCGGACAGTCTGCTCTCGTCCTCCGGATAGCTGCCGCCGACGTCCGAGTGGTTCCCCGCAAACCACATCTGGCGGAACCGCTCCACCTCTCCCAAACCCGGTGGGGAGGTTCCTTCGCTAGGTTGGCCCCAGGCGACGCGCGCGAAGTCGGAGCGGGTCTCGTCGATCGCTAGTGCGTGCCGGGCGAACGGCACCCTTGCATCCAGGTTCGTGTCGTAGTTCCCGAACCGCCAGCCGGTCCAGTGGAGGCGCAGCTGCCACCGCGACGGGTAGCGTGTGATCACCTTGAGCCGCGCCCGGACAACCTTGTAGGCGAACACGGCCGCGGCGGCGGCACCGATCCATAGGACCGTGTCTCGGAACTGCGCATCCGTGACGATGACGGCGAGCTGGGCGACGACGGTAACTGCCAGAGCGACCGCGACCGCGAGCCCAGCCAACATCAGGATGCGTCGCACGCCAACGGCCCCCAGAGCCGCCACCGTATCGAACACTCCGATGAAGTATGGCGCGGCGTTCGCGCGGCCGGCGTGGTCGCTGCCGTACTTGCGGCGGAAGCGGAGCGCGAGTTCCTGGCGCTCGGCCTCGTGCTTCGTGCGGCTTCGACCGGAGCCGTGCTCGTACACCTTGTGGACCGCCTCCTCGGCGATCGCGCGCAGCGCGGTCCCGGTCCTCGGAACGGGCCGCCCGTCGATCAGGCGTTCGGGAACGCCGCAAAGCCTGATGACGCCAGCCACGCACCGCGCGGTGTAGGCGCCCCGGCTGAACCCGAACAGGTAGATGCGATCACCGGGTTCGTATTGCTTGAGCACGGCTTCGTAGCAGTCGACGATGTTGCGACCGATGCCCGCGCCCGTCGCCGAGCTTGCGAACTTCCGCAGCGCTGCGGCGAACTTCGTGCGCATGTTCTCGGAGTCGCTGTCGGTGCCGAGGCCCGGGTCGTAGAAGGCGATCTGATCGGCGGGATCGATCCGGCTGTCGGGTCCGATCCGGGTCGCCCGATACATCTTGTAGATGTTGCTCAGGCGCTGGTCGGGCCGAAGCCCGCCGGCCTGTCCTGTCCCATCGGCATAGATCAGGATGTTCTTCGCCACATTCTTCGCTCCCCCGGCCGCTCGGCACGAACCTTCCATACCATGGGCCGGTGCGAAACCGTCTTGGAATGCTTTGACGCGGGTTTCACAGGGCAACAGCTTGCTCGACGCTGCGAGAACGCAGTCGTTGCCGCAGGAGATCGTATCGCATGCGCGCTCCGGGATTGATGGAGCGGTGACGAGAAGTTGGTCTCGCCTATAAGGCGCCGATGGCAACCGAACATGATCGTCCCCACAGGCTCGCTGTCCTGATCGATGCGGATAACGCGTCTCCCCGTATCGCGCCCGGTCTCTTCAAGGAGATTGCCGCGATCGGCGAGGCAAGCGTGCGTCGTATCTATGGTGACTTCTCGGGTACGCGACTGAAGGGCTGGTCGGAGGTGCTGTCCACGCATGCAATCATGCCCCACCAGAATTTCTCCAATACCGTTGGGAAGAACGCATCGGACATCGCCTTGGTAATCGACGCGATGGATCTGCTCCACACTGGGCGGTTCGATGCGTTCTGCCTCGTGTCGTCGGACAGTGACTTCACCAGGCTGGCCGCGCGCATTCGCGAGCAGGGTGTCGACGTCTATGGATTCGGGGAGGCGAAGACGCCGGCGAGCTTCCGCCAGGCTTGCAGGCGCTTCATCTACACCGAGAACCTGGTCTCGGCGGCGGAGCCGGACACCTTGACCAGCACGGACGTCGAAACCGTGCCGGTGGCCTGCCCTGCCTCGCTGAAGCAGCCCCCGACTGCCGCCGTGCCACTGATTGAGACGGCGCTGAGCCAGATGGAGGACCAGAACGGGTGGTACTTCCTCGGTGCCGTCGGCAACCGACTTCCCGTCCTCATGCCTGACTTTGATCCACGAACCTATGGCTGCGCGAAGCTCGTCACGTTAATCGAAAGATCGGAGGCGTTCGAGGTGCGGCGCGAGAACCTCACGGTCCACATCAAGCCGAGGGCGATGCGCGAAGCGCACCAGGTCGTCGACCCGAATGTAATGAATGGTCGCGTGTAGCGTCGGGATGGGTCGGTCGCCACGAACTCAGACACGACCTCGCTTTTGCGGAAACAGCCATCCCCGCTCGATCGACGACGGATATCGGCTGGCGGAGCGCGGCTGTCGGGCGACGCCGTTGAAAGCGGCCGTGCATCCCTGCGCGGCCGATGCCGTAGTCCTGTCCCGACGCATCCCAGAACGGCGCCAGCGGCCACCGGTCCAAGCATGGCTGGAGCAAGCAGCGGCGCGCGAGGCGCACCTCGATGGCGTCGACCCGCCTGTAGCCCGACCGCGCCATCGCGGAGCGCAGGATGCGCAGCGCACGGTTGATCACGACCTGCCGATGACGCGACAGGGACCCGTCTCACTGGAAGCCCTGCGACGTTACGAGGAGCACGTCCTCGGGTCCATGCCGCCGGTCTGCGGCGGCCGGTAGCCGTCGCATGGGGACGGCCGCCAGCCGGTGTCGCCCCGACCGGCGTCCCCGCATGCCTGGCGCCGTCGCCGCGTCCGGTCCGGTGCGGGAAGTCCAGCTCGCCCACGCGTCACCGCGCCTTGAGCTGCTGCTCGATCGCCCTAATCGCGTCGGCCGCCGCCTCGAGGCGCTCAATGATCTCCGCCGCGATGGCTGCGGGCACATCGTGCTCCACCTGCTCGGTAGAGTTCACGAGGCCCAGATCGAGGCTGCAGCGGTCTGACGCCAGTGCCTCCGCGACGGAATGGGTGCCGAAATGCTCACCCTCCACCCGGCCCGACCTCCTCCTCCCGCCGTAGCTCCGGACGAAGTCGGCCAGCGCGTCGTCGGTGAGCGGATCACCCCGCAGGCTGAAGCGACGCCCCGTGCGCATGTCGTAGGTCCAGAGCCGGCCGCGCTTGACGGGTCTCTCCGTCGGCCGATCGAAGAACAGCACGCTCGACTTGACCGAGCCTGCGTAGAAGATCCCGGGTGGGAGTCGCAGCAGGGTGTGGACGTCGAAGCGGGTCAGCAGCGCGCGCCTGACCGCCTCGCCGGCGCCGCCTTCCGACAGGAGGCTGTCAGGCACGATGACGGCCGCGCGGCCGCCCGGGCTGACGAGCGACATGACGTGCTGTAGGAAATTCAGCTGCTTGTTGCTGGTGGTCGCCACGAAGTCTGGACGCCCGTAGACGAGGCGTTCCGCATCGGTGTCCGCCTCGGTGCTGAACGTCATGGAGCTGCGGCGCCCGAACGGCGGGTTGGTCAGCACCAGGTCGAACGTCCGCTCGGGCTGCGCCAGCAGCGCGTCGCCGACATGGATCTCGATCTCGTCGTCGGGGATCCCCCTGAGGTGCAGGCTCATGAGGCAGAGGCGCGCGGTGTCGGGCACGATCTCCCATCCCGCGAAGAGCGACGGGGCGGCACCGCGCCTGCGTTCATTTCGACCGCCGCGGGCACCGATCGAGCGGCGCGCCTCCAGCAGGAAGCCGCCCGTGCCGCACGCCGGGTCGCAGACGCTTTCGCCTTCCACCGGCCCCATCACCGCGGTGATCGCGCGGAGCAGCGGCCTTGGCGTGAAGTACTGGCCGGCCCCGCTCTTCACGTCCTCGGCGTTGCGCTCCAGCAGCCCCTCGTAGATCGCGCCCTTCACGTCGATGTCCATGTCGGACCAGCGCTCCGCGTCGATCAGCCCGATAAGACGCTTGAGCTTGGCCGCGTCCTGGATCCGATTCTGGGCGCGGGCGAAGATGCGCCCGACTGTGCCCGCTTGGTGGGAGAGCGTCTGGAGCACGTTGATGTAGCGGGCCTCGAGGGGAAGCCCGCATGGGTCGAGGAGGTCGCGCCACCTCGCGCCCTCGGGCAGCGCGGACGCCCGCTCCCCGCCCCGCGTGGCCTCCTCCTCCATCTTCAGGAAGAGGAGGAAGGTGAGCTGCTCGACGTAGTCGCCGTAGCTCACGCCGTCGTCCTTCAGGACGTTGCAGAAGCCCCACAGGCGCTGGACGACCGCGCGCGCGTGGCGGTCCGGACTTGGGTGGCTAGAGGTCACGGTCAAATATCTCCTGAACCCAGGGCAGCGTCTTGTAGGCGCCAAGGTAGATGCGGGCGGCGCTCGACAGCTCCGCTTTGTGGCGCGCCTTCTTGATGAGTTCCTTCTTGGCCCGCTTCCGGCCCTCCGCGTCACCCGCCTCGATCGCGTCCTGCCCGGCGGCAACCAGGGTGCGGATGTCGATCGCGATCTGCTTGCGCTCGCGCACGAGGCTGGTGTGGTCGAGATGGTACAGATCGATGCTGCACAGCGCGCGCTCCCGCGCCTCGCTGTCGGCGTCCTCGTCGACCGGGGCCGGGAAGCCGTTGGTGAGGAACGTGAGCTGCTTCGTGTCCTCGTCGATAAGGGGGTCGAGGAGCTTCGGCCGGTCGTCGGCGTCGTCCTCCATCTGCTGGCGGAGTGGCGGTTCGATGACGGGGAAGTAGTCCTGCTTTCCGCCGACCCGGCCCGTCTTCACGTCCCGCCGACGCGAGTTGCAGTAGGTGCAGGACAGGCGCAGGTTGCGCCAATCGAAGGCGCGCCACCAGTAGCCCGGATGGCCGGCCGCTCCGTTGACCCGGCCTTTCGGTCGGAAGTGGTCGACGGGCTTGTCGGAACGGTCTTGGCGCTTTTCGCAGTACCAGCACTTCTCGTCGCTCGCCGCCGCCAGCGCCGGGCTCGCCGCTGCCCAGACGCGCGATCGCTTCTCGATAGCCTTGTGCAGGGCCTTCAGGGCGGCCCGTTCGGCATCCTCGGCGGATTGCCCCTCCCCGAGCGCGGCAGAGCGCGCCTCGTCGGCCTTGTCGGACACGAACGTCCGCGCCTCCTCGACCCGGTCGTCCCAGTCGTGCGGCAGGTCCAGCTCGACGTCGTCGTTCAGGATGTACCTCAACGGGCCGCGGCCTCCTCGGCCTCGATCTCCGCGAGGATCTCGTCCGTCTCGTCCGCGAGCTCGGCCATGTCGGTCGTATCGAGGAACTGCTGGTTGAGCAGCGCCGCCGTTCTGGGTCGGCGCGCCACACCCTTCAGGAACGCGCGGTAGTATGGGTCCGAGCTGGCGGTGCGAAACCCGAGCGCCTCGATCTGGTCGGTCACCTCTTTAAGGCGTGCGGTCTCGCCGTCGCTAAGCGTCTCCTTGCCGGCGAGCACGGCCTGCCTATGCAGTAGCTCCAGCGTCGGGCGGTCCAGGTCGGAGCCGAAACCGAACATCTCACTGGTGAGGATGCCGGTGAAGCCGAGCCCCCGGGGGCTCTCCGTCGCCGGGCGCCATTCGCAGCGTCCCTCCGGCCGGGTGCGTCTTAGCAGGTGGATCTGCTCCTTCTCCTGGGCGACGATCACGAGCGGGTCGTGGGTAGACATCAGGATCTGGCTGGTGGCGAGGTCCTCGCCGTCGTCCATGATGCGGCCCAGGAGGTCGAGGTAGTCGATCGACCAGTGCGGGTTCAGGTGAGTATCGGGTTCGTCGAGCAGCACCAACGAGTCGTGCGATTTGGTGAACCGGAGCAGCCCGAGGACCGTCAGGAGCTGCTGCTCGCCTTCGCTCATCTCGCGGAAAAGGATCGGGGTCCCGACGCGGCCCGCCCCGTCGACGACGACGCTGACCTTCACCTCACGCACCATGCGGGAGAAGTCGGCGCTCTCCAGCGCGAGGAAGAAGGTGCGCGCGTCGGGATACTCGTCGGCGAGCAGGCGGAGGTGCTCGGCATCGGGAATCAGGAAATGGAGCTGCTCCTCGCGGGTCTGGCGGTATCCCTCGTCGACCGTGGCGAGGATGCGCAGCGGGGCGAGCGCGATGCGCCGCAGTCGCTCGAGGAAGTGGCGTACAACGCCCCTCGCCCCCCAAAAGGTGCTCGCGTCCTCCCCGGGCTGGGCCCAGTCGGGTTTCCTGATCACGAACACGGCCGCGCCGAACCCCACGATGCGCAGGCGTTCGCGCAGGAATTGACTTATGACCTCGTCCTCCTTGTGGAAGTAGCCGAGCATCACGTACTTGGCGTGGTGCACCTCGGCGCAGAAGAAGCGCCTCTCCTCCAGCAGCCTCAGCATTTCGGCGGGATCGTCCGAGGCGCTTTCCACAAGGCGCTGATAGTGCTCGCGGTCGAGCGGCCTGAAGTGCTCCGCGAGACGGTTGGTCGGCCCGGAGTAGTAGCCGAATACGAAGCGCGGCAGGGGAATGTCGTCACGGCCGATCTTCACCAAGCGGCCCGCCTCTCCGGCTTTTGCGGTCAGCTGCCGCTTGCCCTCGGGCGACCACGACAGCTCCACCGTCCTGCCGCCGATCTCGTAGCGGATCCGGTAGGCGAACTCCGTGGCCGGGAGCTTGCCCCGGGCCATCAGCAGGTCCCGGAAGATGACGACTAGCGCTTCGAAGAGGTTTGACTTGCCGGTCCCGTTCCAGCCGAGCACGATGTCGATCGCGTGCGCAGGGTCGAACTCGACGCGGTAGTCGCGGAGGTTCTTGAACTCGCCGATCCAGAGCTCGACGAGCCGGAAGCGGTGTCCGGGTGTGCGATCGCGGGGAATTTTGGCGAAGAGCGTCTCTCGAAGCGGTTCGCGACCCCGCTGTGCGAGAGACTTGAAGTGCTCGAGCACCGCCCCGTCCATTAGAATGTCCTCGTAAAACGCGCCGGCCTGCTCTGGTTCGTAGCCGGCGGCGTCGAACAGCGCCCGCGCGTCGGCAGCACGCCCCAGGCCAGCGACGGCCTCGGACAGCGGGGTCCGCCTCTTCTCGGTTTTCGGCATCTTCGCCCTCCTCCGCCTGTCGATTTTTTCCTCGACGTCCTGCGCCTCGATCGCCGCGATCTCTTCCGCGAGCTCGCGCAAGGTCTCCTGCGCCGTTCCTTCGTTGCCAACTTGGGCGACGAGCCGGCCGTCAGCGGCGCTCCGCAGGATCGAGCGCCTCAGGCCGTCGATGCGGGCAAGTGTCTCCAACACCCGCTCCTCCGCCACCGCCATCCCGGCGAGCGCGCCGTCGAGGCGATCGGCGATCAGCGACTGCTCCTCCACCGGTGGCACGGGCACGACGAAGTCCGCCAATTGCTTGGTCGATATGTGCTGGATCATGCTGCCGGTGCTCAGGCCGTCGACGAAGCGCCTGAACTGCGGCGAGCGCAGCATGTGGAAGAGGAACCGCGTCGAAAGGTCCGGGGCGTTCAGCCGGGCGAGACGCTGGTTGAGGATGCAGTCGTCGCCACGTCCGGTCATGCACACCCGCCCGAGGAAGCCTCCGGCAAGCGACTGCGCAGTGAGGTTTATGATCAGCTCGCCGGGCCCGACCCGCAGCTCGGGGCTGCGGGCGGCCACCTCGGGGGGCAGGTGACGCGTGGCCGAGGGCTTCCAGGTGATCCCGCCGTCGGGCGCGAGGTTGCCGGGTCTGAGCAGGCGCACGCCCTGGTCCGAGTACTGGGTGCTCGGGAACGCTCGGCCGTTTTGCTCGGATCCGATCGCGTCCCATCGGACCCGGAGCCAGCCGTGCGGCTCCCGCTGCTCGCCCGCGTCGTCTCCGCCGCTCGGCCGTCCGTCCGCGACTGCGGGCGGTCGCGACGGCTCGCCAGGGCCGGCGCCGTCGTCGACCTGGGCGTGCCGCGCCTCCCGCCAGTCCCGCGTCAGCTCCCCATCGAACGCGAGGGCCAGCATCGACTTCCGGTAGGCTTCAATCTCCGCTCGCGCCTGCTCCGCATTGCTGGCGGCCTCGAGCAGCCGGGCCTGCAGCGTGCGCACCCGCCGCGCAATGCGCGTCTGCTCGGCAAGTGGGGGGATGGCGAGCTCGAACAAGCCGAGCCGCTCGTAGCTCACCCGCGGGTAGAGCGAGGACGTGGCGCCGACAGTAGCGTGAGCCACGACGTCGTCGGCGAGCAGGCGTAGTGCGAGCCAGTCCGGGTCGACGTGGCGGAGCCGCCGCAGCACGAGGAACTCCGTCGAGCAGCTGCCGTCGAACGTGGCTCTCCAGACCTTGTTCAGGTTTGGCCGCAGGCGGGCATACAGCACGTCGCCGCGCCGAAACCCGGCCTTGTCACTCCTGGTGGTAGCCGCGTCCGCATCGCCGACGAGCCTGCCCGTGTCGCGCTCGATGTTTTCCAGGCCGACGAGCGCGCGGTCACGCGCCTCGGATGGCTCGACCCGCTCCCGGCGCAACCGTGTAATCGCCGCGATCGTCGTGCGGGTCCAGCCGGCTGGCAATCCGCGTCCTCTCATCTATCTGCACGCGCCGAGACGGCGTTTATCGTTCTACCCACTTCCGCCGGAGCGCGACGGATTGGGTCCCCGCGGCTGGTTAGGTGGTGGGGGTGCCAGCTTGCAAGCCGCCATTTCCTCGGTGTTGGTCATGCGCCAACCGGATGGGCCCGGGTCCGCGCGCAGGTGGCGCCCTCCTCGGTCCCGGCCGCACCGCGTCGGAGTCCAGGCGACCACCGTCGCGGCGACGGATGCCCGACGCCTTTGTCCGTGGCATGGGTCAGCCTGCGACCCGCTTTCCCGCTTCGATCGCTGTCAGACGAGCGTTGCCATGCGGACCGCGTCGTCCACGGTGCCCAGCATGGACGTGATGCTCCTCACCAGCCGCTCGCACCGCTCGAGGTCGGCGATCTCCTCCTCGATCGCCGGGATCGCAGCCGACACGGCGCGGGCGTGCCGCGCGATCTCCTCGGTCTGACGCGCAAGCAGGACGCGGCCGGTGGCGGTGACGCGCGCGTTCACCTCGACGATCTGGTCCGTGATCGCGCCGATGGCGGCCGCCGTCGGCGCATTGTCGATCGACCTCTCCAGCCGACCCGCGAGCGCCACCAGATCGCGGTGCATCGCCTCCAGGTCGGGGTTGGCCACGTTACCGCCGCTGCCGGCGCTCGCCTCTGTCATCGCGCCTCTCCGGCCTTGTCGATCGCGCGGTAGGCCGCCTCCGTCCGGCCGAGCCGATCGTCGACGTCCCTGAGCACCTCGTCGAACGGCCGACTGGATCCCGCCGCCGCCGCCGTGTGGGCGTCCGCGAGGCCGAACAGCGTCGCGCGCAGTCCTGCCAGGGCGGCGAGCTGCGCGTCGCGTCGGTCGATGCCGGCGAGGTAGTCGGCGACGATCTGCCGCTGACGGGCCTCGGCCTTCTCGGACGCGGCCACGGCATAGGTCCTCTGATAGGCGGAGAGCGCGGCCGTCCAGTTGGACGAGACCGTCCCGCGCAGTCCCTCGCCGTCGTCCGCCCCGACCGCCTCCGCCATCGCCGTGAGCAGCTTTCGCACATCGGGATCGGTACGCTGCAGGATGTCCCGCGCCGTGGCCTGCGCGCGCAGGTCGACGAGCGCTCCCGCCAAGGCCGCGAAGCCGGCCGCGACGCCCGGATCGAGGTTCGCCGCGGTCGAGCCGGATGCGAGCTGGACGCCAAGCTGACGAAATGCATCGGTCTGCGTGCCGCCCCTGCCGCTACCGGTCAGCGTCGCGAGCAGGTTGCCGTATCGCGCAAGGTCGCTGAGCGAGGTGCGCCACCGGACCGCCACCTCCGGCGGGATGGCGGGAGGGAAGCGACGCTCGGACAGCGCGATGGCGCCGGATCGCACGAACCGGTCGACCTCGACCGAACGCGTCAGCCGGTTGGCCTCCGCAAAGGCGATTGCGACGTCGCTCTGCAGCCCTGTCGCCGCCCGACCGAAACCGGCCAGATCGGCGGGCGGCGTCGTCGCGCAGGCCACCGCGAACAGGGATGGACCGAGAGTCGCCATGATTTTTCCGCGATGCCGGCCGGCCATCATGTGGGACACCCGAGCGCCGGGGATAGATCGGTTCATGTCCGTCGCTCCAATCTTGGGAAGAGTCCCAATCGCGACCGCAACTCGACCTCGTCGATGGCGACCCGAGCGTCGCAGTGGTTCAACGACCGGGGTGTCGCGGTGTCCATGATGAAGGAGGCCAGCCGCCCGTCCTGGGTCGCCACCACCTTCCAGTAGCCGGACGGCACCCGGTGACGCTCGTCCGCGCCGGGCAATGCGGGCATGACCCGCTCGAACAGCGGTCCGGTCAGCACATAGACGGCCACGTTCTCGCGCCTGGCGAGCTCATTCTCGCTCGCCTCCAGCCTCTGCCACGGAGCCTGGTTCAGTCCTGCGCCCTGGGGCGTGATGTTGGACAGGATGTTCGTGTCTTTGGCGAAGGGCGTGCCGGAGAACGCCGCGAGCGGAGCCTGGTGACCGCGGTCAATGCCAAGCGCCTTCGGTGCGCCGACGAAATCGTCGGGTTCCAACGTCTCCTCCGGCGAAAGCCAGGGATCGGCCGACCATGTCCGCTCGCCCGACGGACCGATCGAGTCGGGTGTGACCCGGTACGCCACCCAGTCGGCCATCTTGGTGAGGTCGTTCGAGGCCAGCGTGTAGATCTCGCGCACGACGACGTCGTCGATGCCCGCCGCCCCGATCGGGCACCCGTGCAGGCAGTGTAAGGTGTGCAGCTCTCCACCGTCGCGGGCGACAGCGCCCGCGGGACCGCCGACGAGAATGAGGCCGACTAGAAGAAGGATCGGCAGCCTGCTCATCGCATCGAAGTCTCGCGAAGGACGCCGCCGATGCCAAGAGCCCGGAGCCTCGGTTTAGACCGCATTTGTAGAACAAAGACGGATCATGTTCCAGCGCCGAATCCGGTGACGGTCCGTCGCCGCCACAGACGCCGTACGCGCCGGGGCTGGCGGATGGGCCGGCGCGACGAGGACCCGAACACGCCCAACCCTAACGGCCGCGCAGATGCGTAGATATTCCCGGGCAGTCGGCGCGCAGATTCCCGATCCTGACCGGAGATCCTGTGGTCGCCCAACGAAATGCCGACAGTGGACGCGGTGGCTCGCGGCTCCCGGAGAGCGATGTCGCCGTCTCGCGGTTGGCGGTGGATCGTATCGCCGAGCAGGTCAGACCGTGAGGTGCGACCTGGCCAATGCGGTTCATATGCCACTCTGTTCTATCCGGCCGGCAGCAAGGGCGGCGCTTCCGGTTCCGGCATTTTCCAGGTGACCGCGTGTGAGGCTCGCCCTGTCGTCGGCTCGCCCTTGTCGTCGGTGGCGGGGTCGAACCGCACGCGCGAGCGGAATATGCGGCAGGTGGTCTGGTCCAGATCGGCGGAGCCGCTGGAGGACGCGACCGTGCAGCCCGACACGCGCCCGTCGGCCCCGATCTCCAGCTCCACCGCGACGCGGCCCTGCGCTCCGGCCCTCATCGCGGCGGGCGGATAATTCTCCGCCCCGAACATGAGCGCGAGGTCGCCGCGCACCTTGGCGGACCTGGGCTCCACCCTGACACCGGCGAACGGGTCGTCGGCGATGTGCGAGAAGCGCCGACGCTCGCGCTCGGCTGCGGCCTTGACGGAGCGCTTGGCCGCCAGGCATCGCTCGACCGTCTGAAGCGCTGCGGCCGACCCGGAGAGGTTCAGGCTATCGACGAGTGTCTCGCCCATGTAGATCTTGAAGCCCGAAGCTGCGGCGAAGGCGGGGATGAAGTCGGCCGGGAAGCGCGAAGCGAATCCCTTGCGCCCGGACGACTCGCCAAGGCCGATGGACGCGCCTCCCCCGAACGACTCGTCCCCCATCACGAAGGTCAGGTCGTATTCCTGATCCTTCTTCGCCGACCATTGGAAGTTCGTGACCACGACCAGCGCATGGCCGTCGAGGTACTTGGCGACGCTGAGCTCGGTATCGCCCTTGCCCTCGAACTCGGACGTGAGGGCGCAGTATTCGTCACCCTCAGCGATGTCCCAGCCGGCCGTTCGTGGCCAGTCGCGCGCGGACGCAGGCACCGACATCGCGAGCGCCGCCACAGCCAGGCTCGTCGTCCACCAGCCGGCAATCGAGGCCAGCGCACGACCCGAAAACAACACCATCTTCTCCCCTTGCACCTTCCAGGCGGCGACACTGCCCCGACCGTCGATACGGTCAAGCGGCGGCAAAACCGTGGCGCCGGCAGGTTTGCTCGGCGGGTTCTCGATCAGGCGAGTCCACGGTGCGCAGGAGCCGACGCATTCAGCGACCGGCCAGACCGGCCGCCATCTCGATCCAGCCGCCGATGTTCTCGCGACCTCTCTGCGCGACGAAGTCGTACCGCATGCAACGTTTTGAGATAGGCACGACGGTGCTGGAGACAGGAGGCGTGAACCAAAGATCGCGCGCGGGGATCGCAAGGGTGTAGTCCGCGTACTTGACCCAACGGCCGTCTACCACCTCCGCCAGGTGGATGGCCGATCCCGCCCGGTACACGCCGACCTGGCTGAGGGGATCCGTTCCGCGAACCGTCGTTATACCCCTGCTGTTCTTCACGCCGTGGACGTCGACGGTGAGCAGGCCGTTGCCACGGATGACGCTTCTGGCGATCTCGTAGCGAACCCACCGCCGCGTCGCCGTCTGCGCCCCGTTCAGGACGCATGTGACGGAGGTGTTGTACAGTCCGTCGCGCAGAAAGCGCTTGAGCGAGGCATCGCTCTCCCGCTTCTTGGCCTCGAACACGCTGTTGTCGAAGAAGCCCTGGGGCGCTTCGGCATCGGTGACGACCCAACTGTTCCGGACGTTCCAGGCTCGCCAGACGTCTGGACCGTAGTGGAAGGAGAAGAAGGTCCTGCGCGCCATGCGTCTCTCAGCCGATCCTCGTCTGCTTGGCGATGTTCGGGATAGATCGATGGCTCATCACGCCGTCTTCCGGAACGATTGCGGCGTCTCGACCCAGCTGCGCCAGTCCTTGTAGTCGCTGGCTGCGCGATGCACGCGCAGCCCCTGCGTGGAAAGGGTGAGAGCACCTTCGTCGATCCATGGGTAGATCCCGAGATACTCCTGCCCTCGGAAATCCTGCTGCGCACTCCTGGTCACCGGAAGGATGGCGACGGCGCCGCGGAAGCCGTCGAAGAAGCCGAGCTCCCACGGCATCCATGTGGACGTGCCTGAATTCTCGGTGTGGAGGTAGACCAGCGATCGACAGCTCCTCATGCGCAGCCTGATCCGTTCGGCGGTGGCGGCGTTCACGCGCGATCGGTCCAGCTGCGGATCCTCGAGCCAGTCGACGTACACGGATCGGTTGTTGTCCTCGAGGATCAGCTTCACACCCAGGACCACTTCGGCGTCTCGGACGGAATGGCTGAGGAAGACGTCGTAGGTTCGCGTGGTGGGAGCGGTCCGAATGTGCTCGTTGAGGATCGCGGCGGCAGTAACGCTCGCGTAGGCCGTCGAGCGCCGGGCCCGCGCGCGGATCCGTTCTTCCGTGAAGGTCGCCATCGTTCTCCTTCCACCCCCGTTTCGAGCGCGCTTCCTACCGATCTCCCGTGCCGCGCCGACGAGATTTGCAACCGATCCGGTTGCGATCCACCCTGCCCGATGGTCCTTGCCGGTGTCACTGGGATGCATGTGCCGTCCAGGTCTCGACGGCGGTGCGGGACGAGGCGTCCGTCGCCCGGTGGTGTACGGCAAGGAGGACGGTAATGCGTGCTGAGATCAGACGGTTCGTCGACGACTACTTCGCGGAGCTCGAGGCCGGGAACGCGGCGATACTCGCTGGTGCGGGCCTGTCGGCCCCGGCTGGCTTCGTTGACTGGCGCGAGCTTCTCCGGCCACTCGCCGAGGAGATCGAACTCGACGTCGATCGCGAGACCGACCTTCCGGCGGTGGCGCAGTTCCACGTCAACCGGAACGGGATGAACCGCCACCGGCTCCATCGTGCGGTCATCGAGGCCTTGTCCGCGGACACGCCGCCGACGGCGAACCATCGGCTCCTCGCGCGCTTGCCGGTCACGACGTGGTGGACGACGAACTACGACCGACTGATCGAGGCGGCGTTGCGCGAGGCAGGCAAGGTGGTCGACGTGAAGTCGGCGGTCCCGCAGCTCGCCAACACGATGCCGCGGCGGGATGCGGTGGTCTACAAGATGCACGGCGATGTCGATCGCCCGGACGAGGCGGTGGTGACGCGCGACGACTACGAGGCGTACCCGCACCAGCGTGGCGCATTCATCAACGCCCTCGCTGGCGACCTCGTGTCCAAGACGTTCCTATTCGTCGGCTTCAGCTTCACCGACCCGAATCTCGAGCACGTGCTTTCGCGGCTTCGCACCAGCTTCAAGGACAATCAGCGCAGGCACTACGCACTGTTTCGACGACGTTCGAAGCTCGTCGGCGAATCCGAAGAGGAGTACGAGCATGGACGCGTCCGCCAGATCCTGGTCCTCGAGGATCTGCGGAGGTACAACGTCCAGGCGGTTCTGGTCGACGAATATGCGGAGATCACCGCGATCTTCGAAGAGCTGCTGCGACGGTACCGGCGACGGACGGTGTTCGTCTCCGCCAGCGCGGCCGACTTCGAGCCGTGGGGCGAGCACGCCGTCTCGCAGTTCATGCGTTCGCTGGGCACCGCGCTGATCGACAGCGGGGTGCGTGTCGCCACCGGGCTCGGTCTCGGGGTGGGCAACGCCCTGTTCACGGGTGCGGTCGAGGAGGTGCTCCGGACACGTGCCGGTCACATCGAGGATCTCATCGTCGTCCGTCCCTTTCCGCAGGTGATACCGACGCCCCAGCGCCAGGCCGTATGGGAGCAGTACCGGCAGGACATCATCGGGGAGGCCGGACTTGGCCTGTTCCTGTTCGGCAACAAGGAGGTCGGCGGCTCGATCGTTCCGGCCGATGGCGTCCGGCGTGAGTTCGAAATCGCCCATCAGCACGGACTCGCGCTGATCCCGGTCGGCGCGACCGGCTCGATGGCTCGTGAGCTCGCCGCGGAGGCGGCAGGTGCGCCGGAGACCTTCCTGAGCGGACTGGACGAGGCCGCGAGATCGCAGCTGGAGCGCTTGGCGGAGCCGGTCGAGGACCTCCAGGCGCTCGTGGCGCCCATAGCGGCGCTCGTGCGCTCGTTGAGGGGCGGTCGGCGCTAGGCGCCGCCAGGTGCGCCACCGGGCGGTCGAGCTGCGGCCATGCCGCCTCGAACCTCAACGCGACCGACCCGCTGTTCGCATTGCATCGCGCCCGACATCTTCGAGAGGCCGCGCCCTCGGGGTGAGGCTTCAGGTGCGTCCTCGCCGACCACCGCGCCCGCGGTACCGACCGCGGTGCCGCCCCTGGGACTATATGGTTTCGAGGTAGGACCTCATCGCGGCCTCGGCCTCCGGGGTCAGCTCGACGAGGCGTCGGCGGTTGTCCGCTCCGTCCCTCCAGCAGCGCACGAGCGACTGGCGCTCTAGGTTGCCGAGCCATCGAAGCCCGGTGGTGCTCGCGACGTTAGCACCGCCGCAGGCGCTGGTGACGCTGATCGTCTGGCCCTTCTCGCGCGCGATGAAGAGGTCGAGGAGCATGTCCCATGCCGGCTCGCGGAACAGTCGTGACTGTCCGGGGAAGGCGCGGTGCCTGGCCTGACGCTGCCGGTATAGGGTCTCCGCGCGCTCCAGATGGGTGGGTGGTGTCAGGCCGCGCGGGAGCTTGGGCGGTGATGCTCCGTGCTGCTCATCGCCCTCCCCGGGTGCAAGCAGACAGTCGAGGGCGTCTCCGTCCTCGTGGCTGAAGCGCCACAACCGGACGGCGGTCATGATCCGATGGCGCCCATCGCGCGAAGGCTCGCGACCTTCCGGCCCGCGATGATCAGGTTGTCGTGGACCTCGATCCCCAGTCCACGGCGGACGTTCACGAGTGCGCGGGTCCGTTCGATGTCGCTTCGGCTCGGCACAGGATCGCCGCTGGGGTGATTGTGCGCGAGAACCAGGCCCGCCGCTCCGATCTGTACGGCGCGGGCTATGATCTCCCGGACGTAGAACGAGGTCGCGTCGATCGCTCCGGTCGCGAGGATCTCGTCATGAAGAAGGCAGGTGGCGCTGTTCAGGTACGCTCGCCGAGCGAAGTCGGGCGCGATGAGCGCTCTCAGGTGGTCCGTCTCTGAGATCGGGCTCCTGCCTGCCGTCCGCGTTCGGGCCCGGCGTGCATCAATCCCGTCGTGGGCGCTCATGGCTGGGCACCCGGATGCGGAACGGTTTCCAGGACGGGTCCGTGCCGGCCAGGTGCACCCGCCGTCCATGCCGCCACGTACCGAGCGCCATGACCAGCAGCATCGGATAGCCCCATCCGCGGACCTGGAGCGCGTAGCCGAAAGCGAGCATCGACGGATCGAGCATCTTGGCCGTGTGGGCGATCACCGCCGCCGTCTGGAAGCCGGCGATCCAGAGCGGCCAGAAGCGGGTTGATCTGATGGCAAGGATGGCAAGCCCGATGAGCAGAGCCGCGTCGAGCATGTAGAAGCCGGTTGCCACCCGCGCTCCGCTGCCCGGTTCGTCTAGCCGAGGCATCAGGAAGCCGATCAGGTATGCGCCGAGTTGAAGCGACGCGGCGACCACCTCGCACGCGCCGCCTTTCAGGAACGCGTATCCACAGCATAGGACTAGAACTGCGACGAAGAGGTGGAACGTGCTCACGGCCGGCCGGAACCATCATGCGCAGCTCCGGTCAACCGACCGGATCACGCGGCTTCGACGACGCTGAGCCCGACGGCTTGTGCGGGAGCGGGGGTGTCGCCGTAGTCGCCGTATGAGACGGCACCCAGACCGAGGTCGAACTGCGCGTTGCGCAGGACCATGTGCGCCTCGTTGATGTGGTTGCGGGCCTCGATGAGCCGCATGCTCGCGAGGGCGACATGCTCCAGACTTTTGTGGGCGGTCGTCAACGGTGCTTTGGCCCGCTGCCTGCCCTTGATCATGGCCACCGTGAGCTGCGCATTGCGGATGATCGCGTCGTCGATCTCGCGCTCGTGCGGAATCAGATGCTCGGCGATGTCATGGGCGGCGGAAAGGCGTTCTTGGCGCATGGTCGGTTCCCCGCCGCGGCGCAGGACCGACGGCGCTATCGATTGCCGGGCTGCACCGACCCGTTGGCGCGGAGCGCTAGCCCGGTTGCCCCGTTCCCGATCGCGACGGCCAGTGCGGCGGCGGCGAGCGAAAGCAGGGCGATCGCGAAGATCCAACCGACCGTGATGAGCGGGGTCAAAGCGTTTCGCGGGCTGCTCCGTGTCGGAAAGGGCAGGCCGCCTCCGAGCCGTTCGGGCTCGTGGACGATCTGCCAATCCGGCAGTGCGCCTTCCGGTTCGTCCGTAACGGGATCGGCGACCACCCGCGCCGGATCGGCCCCTGATTCCGTCAGGGGTTCTCGCAGGCCTTGCCACAGGCGTGCCGCCTCGCGCCGGTTGCCGACGCCGAGCGCCGTGACCGCCTCGGCGATGTAGCCGTCGACCGTGTGCTTGCTGCCGATGCCGAGTTCGAGCGCGATCTCCTTGGAGGTCAGGCCAGCGGCGACAAGCCGGAGGCATTCCGCCTGGCGTTTCGGCAGTTTGGGTGTGGTCGGGTCCATTGTGGACCATCCTGCCCTTGCCTGCGCGATCTGTTAAGTACCGGCGGCGGGAGAGGAGTGCGTGAAGCCATGACGATTGAGCGATCGTAGCTTAACGACTGGCCGGAGAGATCGCATTGCGAAGTGTGATGCCCAGCCTGTCGAAATCGCGTCGTGCGAACGTCACACGGTGTCCGGCTCGTTCGACGTCGCCAGCTTGGGAGTCGCGGGATCGGCTCCTCCGCCGATTTCGGTCGCATCGGACAACATCGACAAGTTCCGGATTGTCCATGCCGCCTAGGTGCAGCCGGTACGGCGCAAGAGCGCCGATAATTACGGGGAGCGCAACCGCACGCGGGAATGGACGAGCGCCTCGATGCATGGCCACGGTTCGTGGAGCTGGCCGGCCGAGGACGTTCTGATCGGGGTGGAGGCGTCGCCACGCTTTGGGCTGAGCGGCACCAGGGTGCTCGATCGTGACGATCCCGACCAGAAGCCGATCCCGCTGGCTATGGACCGCCCCCCCCCGACCGCCCCGCATTCGCAAGCGCACCTTCGGGAAGATCAGCGGCATGTACCGGGTATTTGGACGTGACTCGTCTTGCTGACTCGCGTCCGTGACCTTCCGATCGACTCACCGGCCGGAGCAGTGATGGCTCGCGTCAGCCGGTCGGTGCCACACCCGTTGTCGACTGGACCACCTCCTCGTCCCTGGTCTTCCGCAGCGCATGGATGACCTTGGTGTAGGGTTCCCGCTCGTTCTCGACGAACCAGTTGGCCCATATGCGGTCGAGGCGTCCATCCTCGTCCGGCTCGAGACTCAGGTAGTTTCGCCGGCCGATGAAGCGATCCTGGGTTCCGGGGAAGTCGACCATCCGGGCGGCGATGCCCCGGTCGATCTCGTCGGTGCTGTCGAACAGGTGCCGCAACGCGAATAGCACCACGCCACCTGGTCCGGGATGGACGACGCCGGACGAGATCATCTGGTTGATGACGGCTCCGTGACCGCGCTGGCCGCGCGACGACTCGATCACGCCGAGAGCGGCGACGTGCACGTCGCCCGAGAGGATGGTCGAGCGGACCTCCTCGTCCTGTGAAAGCTGGAGCAGCCGGTGGATAAGCCGCAGCCGCTCGCCCTTGTGCGGTCGGCTGTTCCAATGGTCGCGGAGGTCGTCCTCCAGGTCCTGATGTCCCGGCAGCGCTCCCAGGAGCCGCTCCAGGGTGTCGAAGCCGGGGTAGACGACGGGTATGCTCGACATGACCATCAGGTGCTTGGCGTCGCCGACCTTGTCGAGCCAGCCGAAGACGTCGTTCCAGTGTGGCGGGCTCAGCACCTGGCGGTCCGTCCGCTCGCTTCGCATGTCCAGGGCGAGAATCGCGAGCGGGCCTACGATGTGGCCCCGACTGTAGCCGAAGTCCGCCGCGATCGACGATGCGTGGAATTCACCGTCGGCGAGATGCTGCTGGAACACCCGGAACGCCTTGCGGGCCGCCGGCCAGACCGCCTTCTGGAACACGTCGCATCGCTGGCGCGGCTCCGGGTACGAACCCCAGCCATCCATCAGGTCATGGTCGTCCCACATCGCGACCATGGGCACGCTGGCCATCATCGTCGCGATCTCGGGCTGCGACCACCGGTCGGTGTACAGGTCGAAGAAGAACTCCTCGACGGAGCTCACCATCTCACTGGTCGCCTCGGCGGCATTTCCGGCATCGTAGGGCAACCTGGCCCAGCGTCGGAGTTCCGGTACGGTGTCCCACATCGTGTCGGCGTAGACCTGGTCCCCTCCGAGAAGCAGGAGGTGATAGGGCGATCTGGCGTGTTCGGCAGCCATGCGGCTCCACATCGCGTTCTTGTCCTTGACGCCCTTCATCACCTTCGCGGACGAGAAGCCGTTGCACGAGGCGTACGCCATCGTCGGGGCGTGACCCCTCGCGGGCAGGCTGACGGTGAAGGTTCGATCGTCGACGGAGTAGTCGAACCGGGATGCCGCATCTTCGAGCGGCACGGCGAACCGGAAGCGGTAGGCGAACCGCCCGCCGTTGGACCATATGGCCTCTGGCGTCGAGCGGACCTCGGCGCCGCCTATGTCGATCACGAGATCGCTGGGCCGTTGCTTCGAGACCAGCACCGCTGTCAGGTGCCATTGGCGCGCGTCCGAGCGCTCAAGTGCAAGTACCGGTCCCACCGACGTGATCTCCCTGCTGCCCACGGTCGGGCTTCGAAATCTTATCCAGCTGATCGTGAGGTCGATGCCTCTCGTCGGAGTCGATCAGGCCCTTGGCGACCCAGTCCGACGAGTTGTGCTGCCCATGCATGGACGACGCCGTGACCCGCTCGACGCAAGAGCAGGCATGATTTGAACACAGGTCGATCCGACTGTCGAGCACGCGACGACGCCGGCCGCCGGATTGCATCCATTTCGGCTCGGGTTCCGCTACCGGATTGAAAGGCTAGGCAGGAGTTTTCCTCGGGCGTCGCATATGTTCTCCCGAAAACACGCTTTTCGGTCGCATGTCGTCTCGTCAGGCCGGGAGGACTCCGACCTGCAGGTAGTCTAGGATCCGTCTCACAAACGGGCGCGCGCGGCGTCCAGATCTGGTAGGCCGCGGGGTCCGACCACCCTGTAGCATCGCACCATGTGATCGCGGATCGAATAGAAGTTAAGGAGCCTGTCTCGCCCCCCGGTCCGCGAGACACGCTGTTCGACAAGCATCTGCTCGGCATCGAGTAGCTGCTTGCCCAGCATGGGCGTGACCTTGTCGTTCTTGCCCGACCACGGCGAGTCCACGATCTCCTGACATCGGGAGATGGTGAGGAACCTGTCCTGTACGGTCATGCGCTCAAAGCGATGGTCAAGGGCCTCTGCTGTGCCGAAACCAGATCGAGGTGGAGTTCGCTGCGCTGGGGTTCGGCCGCCATCGTGACAATCGGAACCGCGCCAGCGAGGATGGAAGGCGGGGTTACCTACCTGCCCGTACCGCGACGATGGTGCATGGCTGCGATCTGGGCGGGCGTTGGCAAGATTTGTCCGGGCTCTTCGTCATCGGCTTTCCTACCGGGCGACGAGGTAAGCTGCTTGTCCTTCTCGGGGTGGATTGCCTCCCGCAAAGTGCCCGCATACTCCTCCATGGTCGTGAGCAGGAGGCGGTGCATGAGCTCCTGATACGCGTCCGTGCCGCCACCCTTTTGCGCACGCTCGAGCGAGTCGAGATATTCGATTCTATCGTCAGGGCTGACCGGGACAGGCTGATAGCCCCCGCGTACGAGCATGAGGTTCATCAGCAACCGCGCGGTCCGGCCATTCCCGTCGTCGAACGGGTGGATCGAGACCAACCGGTAGTGCGCGTCGAAGGCGTGGCGCGGTGTGATCTCCGCGGTCTTCAGGCTGTCGGTGAAGTCGCGGGTGAGCCCTTCGACTTCAAAAGCTGGCGGGAAGCTGATGCTTGTGCCCTGGATACCACGGGGCAGCACCGCCCATGCACCCGCAATGTCAGGGGCGCTGTGCTTCAGCACCAGCTTGTGCAGCTGCAGGAGCGTGGAAACTCCGATGGGCTCCTCGCCGCTCGCGACCGCGTACATCCATTCGAGGGCCGCGTGATGGTCCTGCGCCTCGAGGTGGTGCTTGATCGGCTTTCCCTTGATCGTGGTTCCGTACGCGATGACCTCGGCGGTCTCGCGCAGGGTGAGCGTGTTTCCTTCGATCGCGTTGGACGTGTGGGTGAGCTGCAGGTCACGCTTCTCGCGCAACACGGCCAGAGCTGATGGCGGCAGCGGGCGCATGGTTGCCAGTTCCGCCTTGAGCGCGTCGATGCGCTTGGTCGTCTCTTCGATGCTCATGCTCGTGTCTCCGGGTGGCATACTACTCTTCGAACCCCTGCTCCGCCACGGCTGTCGGTCGGACGAGCGCCCATCCACGGACCGCTCTCCGTCGAACGCCCGATGCGCGTACGCCGAGCCCCTCGACCCCGCCGCTTGGTCGGACTTCAGCCCTCCGGCCAGACCTGGGGCGTCCGAACGCGACATCATGATCGGCCTGCCGCCCCAGTTCGTCGGCCGCGCCGTACGCCGGCTCGGCTGCCGCCATATGTTATTGGAACCGGAGCGGTCGCGAAAATGCCGACACGCGTAACGCTCCGTTCGGTCGGCCAGCCGTACGGGCCCTCCCGATGACTAGGGAGTGAGTGGCGTTGAGGATCGGCGATGTCGGAACGAAGGCTGTCGTGCTGCTGTACGGGAGCGCGCTCGCGGCGCTGCTCGCGCTGTCCGGCCTAGAGGTATATCGCGGCGTAGGCGATGAGAACGCACCCCAGTCCTCCGCTTGCCAGGCCTACCGCGCCCAGATGCCTCTCCAGGACGTGCTTCCCGCGCGTGAGGAGCAGCAGTCCGATCAGGATGGCGCCAAGGTTGCCGAGGCCGATCACGATCCTTCTGTACAGGCTCGCGCGGCCGCGGCCGCTCTCGACGCGGCCTGCGAAGCCAACGCCCTCTCCAGGGCCGCGCTCGGCACGAGCCCGTGGCTGTTCCTGTTCACGGCCATCTCCGCCTGTCTGTCCGGTGTCGGGGTGATCGCCGCGGCCGTCGCGCTCAAGCAGGGCGGGCGAAGTGATGACGGCCCGGACCGTGACGGCGCTGTGTCGGCTCGCCGCCGCCTCATCGGTCTGACCACCGCCCATCTCGTCATCGAGGTGGACTACCGTCCCGCGATCGACGGTCGCCGGCCGATCTGGTCCGTTTGCAATCTCGGCGACGGGCCGGCCCGGATCACGGGCATGGGGGTGGTCCGGGCCGGCGATCTGGCTCGCCTGGACGATGGGAGGCTGAAGCTGGTCGGCATTCAGCCATTCGATGTCGCGCCCGGCGAGCATCTCGCGCTTCCCCAGGTCCAACCCGACGGACATGGCTCCGAAACGCTCGTCGCGGTCGGCTACCGAGACGATGTGGCGGGCGCGGGGCTGATCTGGGCCTGCTTCGTTCTTCGAGGCGATCCCTTGCGCCAGGAGAAGCACGACGAGGGTCGTGTTCTGCACCAAGCTGTAGAAGAACGGCATAAACTGTTTTCCCTCTCTGTTGGAATGGACGCGCTTCCCGTTTCGGATCCGATCTCTTCGTGAGGACGAGGGCCGTGCGTCGATTAGCGGTGGGGCGGGGTCGGCCGCCTGCTCGTGCTGCCGGCCAGCAGACCGAAGCCGGTCTCGTTTGCCGATCGCGTCCGGCGGTGGCCTGATCCGCGTGCAACATCCGTTTCGGCTGCAATTAAGGGACGCCCGCAGCTCGATGCGCTCTATGCTCCGAGGAAGCGGGTGCTCGACCGCGTGGCAGACCTGGACGAGGATCGGCCAACCGGACCCCGCCGCCGACCGGGAGCCGGGACGATAAGGCACGAGACCGGACCCGTTCACGGCGGAGCGGACTAGAAAGGTACGAGATGGCGACCAAGACCTTCCTGAGCTTCCACTACAAACCCGACAACTGGCGGGTCCAGAAGGTGAAGCAGATGGGTGCGATCGAGGAGCAGCCCCTTCTCACTTCGAATGAATGGGAGGAGATCAAGAAGGAGGGCGACGACGCGATCAAGAAGTGGATCGAGAAGAACCTCAAGGGCAAGGATTGCCTGATCGTGCTGGTCGGTGAGAAGACCGCGAGCAGGCGCTGGGTGAAGTACGAGATCAAGGAGGCCTGGAAGAAGGGTCTCGGCGTTCTCGCGATCCACATCCACAACCTGACCGACAAGGACGACAATCAGGCGAAGAAGGGTGAGAATCCGTTCACCGGGCTGACCGTCGACGGGGAGTCGGTGACGGGCAAGGTCTACGATCCGCCCCAGACCGTCAGCGCGAACGTCTACAATCACATCCGCGACAATCTCGCGGATTGGACGAAGGCGGCGATCAAGGCCCGCTAGGTCAGCGCTCCGGTCGCGTTCAGGGCGGGGCTGGGCAGCCTTGGAGGATCCACGGACAGGCCACGGGGCCCTTGGGAATGGACGCCGCCGCAGGCGGCGATCGACTGCGGGGGTGCTGTGCGGATGTCGATGATGGGCCATTGGGCGGTGCGGGTGGTCGTCGTCACCATGCGGTGACCGGCGGCGCCGGTCCTGTCGCCGGTGAGACCGGCGATCATGAGGATCGTGATAGGCGCCGCGCAGGTCGTCGTCGGCACGGACCGTCGCGCTTCGTGGTGAGCACGGTCCGCGACCGGGCCGATCCGGTCATGCCCCGGTGTCGACGCTGCCCAGGCTCGACGACGCGTTCACCGTGGCAACCAGTTCGGCGGACCTCGAGGACGCATGCGCGCCCCGCCGCACCGATAACGCCTGACACTCCCGGGGGCCGATGCTCGAGCGATGCGCCGTCGATCACCGGGGTCCCCCCGATCGGGGCCTGGCCGCTCCGCCCGGTGTCGCGGCCTAGTCGACCACGGTGGGCTCGATCACCGCCAGAACGCGCTGGCCGCGGGCGCTCGAGAAGTGGCTCAGCGACATGGTGGTGTCCGCCGTCGGCGAGAGACTCAGGCTATGCCGGCCTTCACGCGTCGTCTCCCGGTACTTGGCGGCGGGATAGAGCGCTCGCAGGCTGTTGCGAAAACGGCTGTATGCGGCTTGCGCCTGTTCGACCGAGTCGCCGCGGTAGATCCAGATGGTCACATCGCTGGCACCGTTCCCGGCATGCTCCACGGCTGCCTCCTCGACGCCGGGGATCGGTATTCGAAGCTCGCACGACCGCTCCCCGCGAGCGGGCGTGCAGTTCGCCTCGGCGGTCGAGAAGGCGTACGCGGCGCTTGTGAGGATCGGGTCCAGCGCTGCACGGAGTTCGGTCAGCTCGGCGTCCGCTCCGATCAGCTGGACGGGTGCGGGAGCGGCGGCCGCCGTCGAGCGCAGGACGACCGCCTGGTAGAGGCTCTCGCGGCTGAGCGGATAGACGAGCCTCGGCATGAGCTCGTCGGTGGCGACCCACTGGAGGCGTCCGGTGACCTCATGGATCTGACCGGGCGCGAGATCGAAGGTGTGGCGCCGCGTGTCGGCCACCCGCCATCGGTCGGTATCACCCCTGCGATCCCGCGGAACCGACATCGTGCGGACGTGGAGTTCGGCGCGGATCGGAGCTCTGCCGACGTTTCGGTACGGTATGCGGTAGTCGACGAATGGCGCATCCGCGGCGGTGCTCCATTTGACGGTCGCGGCGTCGGTCGCGAGCGAGGCGACACCGTCGCCGGCGTGGAGGATCCCTCGACAGGTGCGCGTGGCCCACTGCGGAGCCGGCTCCCCGGACATCACGTCGAAGACACGGAGCAGCCGGTCGCGTGCCAACCTCCGGTCTTCCTCGGTCGCCAGATCCGGATAGCGTTCCGCGAGCGCCCGTCCCACCCCGAATCGTATGGCGGTACGCCGCTGGTCACCTGTCGGGTGGTCACCGTCGACCCCTGCGCCGGCCTCAAGCGCCTGTGCGGTGTCGACGACGCCCGCCACGGCATCGCCGAGGCGTTGCGCCGCGCCTTCCTCGGTGCGTAGTCCCTGGGCCGCGAACTCCTGATCCATGACGGCGTGCGAGGCCATGACGTCGGCCTCGCATTCCCGCATGCGCGCGAGTTGCAGGTCCTGCGGCGCCCCGGCGCCACGTCGAAACTGAACGGCGTGCCAGACCTCGTGCGCGATCATCCATTGAACGGCCACCTCCGCGGATTTCTCGGAGAGTCCCGTCGTCAATCGACGCAGCCCTTCCGTGCCGATGTCGATCCGATCTTCGAACCAGCGGATGTCCGCACCATCGACGAACCGGATCTTCGGCGCGACGCCCCAGCGGGCGGAGATCCGGCCGGATGCGACGGCGGCGACCTCCCGGAGACGGCCGGCGTCGGGAGGCGCCGTCGCGGATGTCAGGGCTGCGCCGATCAGCAGCGCCCCCGCCCTCACGGCACCCCTCCGGCGGGCGAACCAGGCGTTGCCAGCCTCATTGCCTCTATGGCGAGCACGGCGGCCGCGGCGAAGCCGAGCACGGTGGCCATGAAGCAGCCGGCGAGCGCGAGTTGGCGGAACACCAGCTCGGAGCGCGGCCAGAGTTCCTCGGTGCGACCGGCGCTGTCGGCGATCATCGCCGCGCATCCGGACTGCCCTAGGTACTGCATCTCCCGCTTCGCCTCGGCCAGCAGCTCGCCCCCGATGACGACGGGCCCGTTCCCGTCATAGTCGCACGTCCACGCCGCTGTGAGGGACAGGTAGGTGAAGAACATCGCCACGCTGGCGGCCAGGACGGTCAGCGCCGCCCACCATAGGGCAGTTGGTCGCCTGCCCGCCTTGCGGGTGGCGACGAGCAGAAGCGCTATCACGATGGCCGCGACGAAGCCGGCGGCGTGGACGAATGCCGGCGTGCCCGACGTGCGGGACAGCGGCGGCGGCTCGACGACGAAGAGGACGATGAGCGCGACGAGCCACACCCCGAACTGCAGAAGCTGCCCAAGGTCGGCCTTTGCCTGTTCGAGCATGCTTCCGAGCGTCACGGGATCGCCAGCTCGACGATGAACTCGTCCTCCGCATGAAGGCCGATGCGATAGATGTCGCGCGCGGCGATTGCACCATTCCGCCAGGCCGCGACCTCGTAGCGCCCCGGTGTCACCAGGCCGGAGCTCGGCGTGAGCGGCCCTAGTCGGTAGAATGGCGCTCGGTGCCGGTATCGGACCGGGTTCAGCGTCACGGAGTAGCCCTTCACTTCGCCTCCCAGTCGCTTCGTGACCACCTTCACGGCCACGTAGCCGGGATTCCGCGAGCCAGCCCCGGAACCTGGGCCGAGGTCGCTCTTCACGCCCAGGTCGTCGGCGACCTCCGCGATGGCCGTCACCCGATCGGCGGCGGCCAGCTCGCCTATGCCGGCGAGCACTGCCGCCTGGTGATTGATCGATCGCGCGTAGTCGGTCGCGGCGGCGGATGGGATCAGGCGCGCCCGGCTCTGAAGGACCGTGGCCAGGCCGGCGATCTCCCGGATCTTCAGGCGCTGGTCGGGAGCCGAGGCTCGCGCGTTCGCGATCGCGCGCTGAAGCTCGCCGAAGGCCGCCTGGAGCCGGGATGCGGCGTCGGAGCTCTGGACCTGCGGCACCTGTGCGCCGACGGCCGAAGGGCCGGTCGGGACCATCGAGGCGAGGGCCGCGAGAATGACGGCGGATCGCACGCTACTGCTGCGGCGCCGGTAGTACGTAGAAGCCCATCACCTTCCAGGTCCCGCCGACATTGTCCATGTAGACGTCCTGGAAGACCAGTCCGTTCGGATGGAGAGTGCGGAAGCGGACATACCGATAGTCGCCGGTCTGCCCGGTCGGGGTCTGTCTGAACGGTTGCATGCCGACGAACTCGCGCGATCTTGCCCGACCGCCGCTCTGTACGCGCATGAAGCCTCCCTGCTGGAGGAACAGGTCGCGGGCCATCAGGCTTTTGAAAGCCGTGGTGAGCTCATGATCGTAGATGTCACCGAGGTCGCCTTCCTCGTATCTTGTGACGAACTGGAGCGCCGCCCGTACGGCCGGGTCATCCTGCGGCGAGCCTGAGTTTTCTGCCTGATTTGCTTGGTTTGCGGCAGAGATCGGAGCCGGAAGTCCGAACGACAGCAAAGCAGCCATGGCCGCTACGCGCACTGGGATGCAGAGACTCATCGCGATCTCCTATCGGGCGTGGTCGTGATACTGCATGGAACCGCCACGGAAGCAAGTGGACGAGCAACGGACGGCAATCCGTTTCGGGCCGGGCATGCCTGCGGCAACGGTCCCCTGAAACGCGCGCGCTTCAACGTCGGGCAGCGTGGAAGCCCCTACGACCGGTTCTGGGTGACGGTAGCGAGGTCAGACGCTTCCGGTGCCGGACTGTCGGGTCTGGCAATGCGTGGATCCGGAGGAGCTTCCGACGTTTGCAATGGAACATCCGCGGCTGAGCCATTCGGACCAGTCGGGGGCGTGTCGTTCGTGCAGGTTGACCGGCAGGAAGACTCAGCCCCTCCCCTGTCCGATGTCTTAGGGGCCGTCACCTGCGGGATGGGCCTCTGCCGCCGGCGGCACGTCGCGCACGGCTTCCGCCCAGACCGAGTCGCTCCCTGGTCGGATCACCGCGCCGCTGCCCTGCTGGACGAGACCTGCGAGATGGATGTCGCAGTTGCGGCCGCAGCACTCGACTCGGTCGGCCGCGGTTTCGGCGCCTGGAGCTAATGCCCGCAGGTGTGCGCTTCCCGTGCCCAAGTTCAAACGGCCGCCGGCTTGCGCCAGCGGCCGTGTTTCCGTCTTCCTTGTCAGGCAGTCAGTTAGCGGAGGTTTGCGGCCGAGATGCGCGGATTCACGCTGAGGCCGTACGCAGCGGCTGCCGCCCGCGAGGCGGCGTTACCGGCAATGAGTTCGCGCTCGATCGAGTCGAGTTCGGAGTTGCTGAAGAAGGGGTGCCCCTCCGTCCGGCTGGCTTCTGCTCCATTCGAGGAGAAACCGGCCTTCTGCATCAGATAACCGAGCAGGCTCATGTCCAATTTCTCCTTTCCACAGTGTGTCTAACTCTGGACCATAGGCCCGCAATAGTAAATCCCGGATTTCCGGGGTCATCGCGAATGGCAGATCCCGTCCTAGGGAATGTGCCAACGCGCACGCGCCCAGGACCGTTCCGCCGTTCCTTATGATGTGGGAACGCATGACCGCAAGGGTACCCCCCAGACTGAGCGTGTCGTCCACGAGCAGATACGGACGATGGGGGTCGACCTCACCCACGAAGCTCGGCTGGAATACGAACCGCGGGAAGCGGGCCAGCCTCGTGCGACCGACCCGCGCCGCCTGTTTGATCGTTATGTTCTCGAAACCGTCCACTGCCAGTCTGACCCGCTCCTTGATGGCGAACGGGATGGCGTTGCGACTGGTGAGGCGGATGCCCGCGTCGTGATCGACGCAGTCCTCGTCGTCGAATCCCGGATGTGGGAAGGCGACGATCGGCCGAACCTGCGCCGCGAGGACGAGATCCACGATCCGCTCCTCGACCTCCTTGCGCCATACGATGTCGACGAGCCGCGTGGCCGCCGCGTGGTCCGCATCTAGCTTCGACTTCTCGTACAGGGCCGCGACGATCTGCTTCCGCTCGCCGAGCCCTTCCTCGGTTCCCTTCAGAATGGACAGCTTCGTGTGGATGAAGGCGGTCGCGCAGCGGGGCAGATCCCACGGCTCGCGCTCGTGCGGAGGCCTGAACGGCCGCATGGCGTCGGCCGATGCTGTTATGCTTGTCATTAATGGAAGGCTGACGGCTGCTGTATCTTGGACGCGGCGGTCTGCGCGCCACGACGCCTTAGCGCCAAGCCGAGCCTGGCACAACGTGACCGAGGCGTGGCCGGCCCGGAGACCGGCCACGGCAAATCAGACCGCCCAGCCGCGTCATGGCGACGGCGGTTTCCCCACCAAGGTCTGCCGCTCGCCGTCGCGCCGCTCGCGACCGCACCGGCCGGTCAGCGTCAGCGAGAACGCCGCCGCATACCTCAGCAGGGTGGAGCTGACGACCGGGTCGGAGGCCGAAAACATCCGCAGGTCGAGACGCGTCTCGCGGATCTGTTCTGTCTCGCTCACCATCTCTCAAATCCTTGATCGTTGACGCGGAGCGGCGGGGCGGGCCTGCTGCCGCTTTTTCCTCTCTCTCCAGCTTCGCTTCCCCTGCCGTGCCTGATGGGCACTGGCCTTCGCGGCCCGGCAACGGTGCCGCTGTCCGGCATCGGACGTCACGATGCCTCGAAACGCATTCGGAGGAGGAACGGCGAAGTCGTTCGGATTAAGTCAGTGGATGAAGCCTAGGTCGCGTCGGGCGTGTCACTGGGGCACGGTCAGCTTGTCGGCGCGCCTGTCGGGTTCAGCCCCAGGCAGATGTAACGCGAAGCGTTCCTGTCACAGCAAGAGTGCCGTTGTGACAGTGACAGGGTGCCGCAGCGGGGAAAGCCGCCGCCTGGTGGGTCCGCCGGGGCTCGAACCCGGGACCTCTCGATTAAAAGTCGCTTGCTCTACCAACTGAGCTACGGACCCTCACCAGACATGCCCCGCGACCTAGGGACGGGGTGCCCGCCGGTCAACCAGCGCCAGCAGTTGGCGCACCGTCCGCCCGGTGACCGGATCGCGCCAGTCCGGCGCCACCGCCGCCAACGGTCGCAGCACGAAGTCGCGCTCCCGATACGCCGGATGCGGCACGACCAGCCCCGGTCCCGCCCACGCCCCCTCCGACCACAGCACCAGGTCGATATCGATCGCCCGCGCCCCCCAGCGCCGGCCCCGCCGCCGCCCGAAGCCACCCTCGATCGCCTTGACCCGCCGGAGCAGCGCGGGCGGGTCCTCGTCGCTGGCGACCAGCGCGACCGCATTGGCGAAGGCACGCGTCGACGGCCCGATCGCCGCCGTCCGCCAAATGGGCGACACCGCGCGCACGCCGCCGATCGCGCCTATCGCCGCAGCGATCGTGGCCGCGGGACTCCCGAACCGGCTGCGCCTGTTCGATCCCAGCGCCAGCGCATAACTTGCCGTTCCCATTCCGCCCTCCTAGCGAGGCGCGATGCCCGCCGCATCCTCCCCGCTCCCCGCAACCGAGCCGCCGCGCGACTGCCCGCTCTGCCCGCGCCTCGTCGCCTTCCGCGAGGAATGTCGCCTGGAGCATCCCGGTTGGTGGAACAGCCCCGTTCCCGCTTTCGGCGACCCCGACGCGTGGCTGGCGGTGGTCGGCCTTGCGCCCGGCAAGCACGGCGCCAACCGCACCGGCCGCGCCTTTACCGGCGACTATGCGGGCGAGCTGCTCTACGCCACGCTCGCCAAGTTCGACCTGGCCGAGGGAACATATGACCGCCGCGCCGATGACGGCTTTCGGCTGCGCGGAGTTGTGATCATCAACGGCGTGCGTTGCCTTCCCCCCGCCAACAAGCCCACCCCCGCCGAGATCCGCACCTGCCGCTCCTTTCTCGAAGCGCCGATCCAGGCGCTCCCCTCGGTCCGCGTCTTCGTCGCGCTCGGCCAGATCGCCCACGACACCACCGCCCGCGTGCTGGGGCTGAAACCCTCGCGAGTCAAGTTCGGCCACCTCGCCGAACACCCGCTCCCCGACGGCCGCATGCTCCTCGATAGCTACCACTGCTCGCGCTACAACCAGAACACCCGCGTGCTCACGACGCCGATGTTCGAAGCGGTTTTCGCGCGGGCGCTGGAGTTGCGGAACGAGAGGTGAGGCAGTCAGGCTCATTCGTCCTGGGTGAAGAAGGGCACATCCTCAACTTCGGCGTCCTGGCGTGATAGATCCGGCATCCGCAGCGGAGCACCAACCCGGTACGATCTCGCGGGCGTGGGCCTGTGCCTGCTCGGCGCGGGAGTGATCCTCTTCGCCCCGCACCGCGCGCGCCTGACGGGCTAACGATCCTCGACCAGCCGCCCGTACAGTTCCGGCCGCCGGTCGCGGAAGAAGCCGAACGCCGCGCGGTGGCGCTTGACGCGCGCCAGGTCGAGCGTGGCGGTGATCACGCCTTCCTCCTCCCGGCCCAGCTCGGCGAGGATGTCGCCCCGCTCGTCGCAGATGAAACTGGTGCCATAGAAGGTCTGGCCCCCCTCTTCGCCATTGGGCTCTACACCAATGCGGTTGGCGGCGACGATCGGCACCACGTTCGACACCGCGTGTCCCACCATCGCGCGCCGCCACAGCCTGGCGGTGTCGAGCGAGGTGTCGTGCGGCTCCGACCCGATCGCGGTGGGGTAGAACAACAGTTCCGCCCCCATCAGCATCATCGCGCGCGCGGTTTCGGGATACCATTGGTCCCAGCACACGCCCACGCCCAGCGTCGTGCGGTCGGGGCCGTCCCACACCTTGAAGCCGGTATTGCCGGGGCGGAAATAGAATTTCTCCTCATAGCCCGGCCCGTCGGGGATGTGGCTCTTGCGGTACACGCCCTGGACCGCGCCGTCGGGGCCGATCATCGCCAGCGAATTGTAATGGTGCGGCCCGTCCGCCTCGAAGAAGCTGGTCGGGATGGCGACGCGCAGCTCGGCCGCCAGTTCGCGCATCGCCAGCACCGCCGGGTGTTCGCCGACCGGCCGGGCATTGGCGAACAGCCCTTCATCCTCGACGCGGCAGAAATATTCGCCTTCGAACAATTCGGGGGGCAGCACCACGGTCGCGCCCCGCGCCGCCGCCTCGCGCACCAGCCGCGAGACGTTGGCGATGTTCGCGTCGATATCGGCGGAAAAGGCGAGCTGTAGCGCCGCCACGGTAATCTCGGTCATGCGGTCTCCTCCGAAGCGCGGGGCAGCTGCTGCGAGATGCAGTGGAAGCTGCCGCCCCCCGTCAGGATATGGTCCGCGCGCAGGCCCACCGCGCGTCGCCCTGGGAACAGCGCCCCGATCGCCGCCACCGCCGCCGCGTCGTTCGCCACGCCGTAAGTCGGCACCACCACCGCCGCATTGCCGATGTAGAAGTTCATATAGCTGGCGGGCACGATCTCCTCCTCGCGCAGCACCCGGCCGGGCGAGGGGATCGTCACCACCTCGAGCCCCGCCGCTTTCGCATCGCGCAGCGCATGGACGTACACCTGCCAATTGGGGTCGTTCTCGCCGGGCTCGGGGATCGCGACGCGCCCCTCGGCGACGAAGCGCGCCAGATTGTCGACATGACCGTCGGTATGGTCGCCCAGCAGCCCCTCCTCCAGCCATACCACGCGGGTGAAGCCCAGCGCCGCGCGCAGCCGCCGCTCGACCTCCGCCTCGTCGAGGTGCGGATTGCGGTTGGGGTTGAGCAGGCATTGGCGCGTGGTGACGACGGTGCCCGTCCCGTCGCCGTCGATCGCGCCGCCTTCCAGCACCCAGTCGTTATCGGCGACCGCCAGCCCGGCCCGGGCGGCCAGCCGCGCCGCCAGGTCGTCATCGCCTTCCAGCTCGTATTTGCCGCCCCAGCCGTTGAAGCGGAACGCATGGCCCCGCCCGCCGGCGACGATCGGCCCCGTGTCGCGCAGCCATATATCGCCGAACGGCTCCACCACCACTTCGGCGAAGGGGCACATCGCCGCCGCCGCGATGCCCGCTTCGGCATCGGCGGCAACCAGGATCACCCGCTCGCCCGCACCATCCGCGTGCACCGCATGCGCGAACGCCGCGACCTCGACCCGCGCGGGGTCCAGGTCGTCGGCCCAGAGTTCGGAATGGCTGGGAAAACCGATCCAGACCGCGTCGTGCGGCGCCCATTCGGCGGGGGGTGGTGTCGACATGCCCGCGCTCCTGACGCGGGCGGGCCGGCCTGTCTAGCGCATGTTCGAATTGGGCGCGGAGCTGACATCGTCGGCGTTCTCGCCCGCCTTGGTCACGCCGGTCGCTTGCTCGACCCCATGCTTGCCGAACATCAGCGCCCCCGCGCCGAACAGCGGCAAGATCGTGACGATCGCCCAGATCATCGCGGGTCCTCTCGCCGCCAGCTTGCCCCGGCGGTGCAGCACCAGCCCGACCACAGCGAGCAGGATCGACGCGCCGATGCACAGGAAGAGGTTGATGAGGATGGGATTGGTGGTGGCGTTGGTGCCCATGGCTGCTCCGGTTGCGCTAGAAGGCGCGAAAACGAGTATCTCGTCTAAGCGTAGAGCTCGCCCTTCCGTTCCCGTGCGACCTGCGCGACTTCAAGCCCAAGCGGAGCAGCCCGGCCGACGGCGCCGCCGCGCCGTTCGACGACGCGGAATTCACTTCCGCGTGGGAGGCTCCGGGAAGCGGCCACAACGAGAAAGAGCGGCCCACACGGGACCGCTCTCCTATAAACCAGCGCCGCGGCGAAGCCGCACCGTCGGACAGGGCTGTAGCCCTGCCGGCCGGTCGAATCTCGTGGTCGGTTCGCCTCGCGCTTCAGCGCGAGTAGAACTCGACCACCAGGTTCGGCTCCATCTTCACCGGATAGGGCACCTCGTCCAGCGTCGGCACGCGCACGAAGGTCACCTTCGCCGCGCCGTCGGGTGCGACGTAATCGGGGATCTCGCGCTCGGCCAGCGTCTGCGCCTCGAGCACCAGCGCCATCTCGGTCGCCTTGGAGCCCAAGGTGATCTCCTCGCCGACGAACACCCGCCTGGAGGCGACGTTGCACTTCACCCCGTTCACGCGGACATGGCCGTGGCTGACGAGCTGGCGCGCGGACCAGATGGTGGGCGCGAACTTGGCGCGGTAGACGATCATGTCCAGCCGCTGCTCGAGCAGGCCGATCAGGTTCTGGCCGGTGTCGCCCTTCATCCGGGCGGCCTCGTGATAGCAGGCGCGGAACTGCTTCTCGGTCACGTCGCCATAATAGCCGCGCAGCTTCTGCTTGGCGCGGAGCTGGATGCCGAAATCGGACACCTTGCCCTTGCGGCGCTGCCCGTGCTGGCCGGGGCCGTATTCGCGCTTGTTGACCGGGGATTTGGGGCGGCCCCAGATATTCTCGCCCATCCGACGGTCGAGCTTATACTTGGCGCTGGCGCGCTTCGACATGATAGATTCCCTTGCAGATGCGTATAACGGGCCCGCCCCTGATGAGGCGGGCCATTCCCGGTCGTCGCCCGCCGCTCCCGAAGGAAGGCGCGGCCACCGCTTCACCGGGGTGCGGAGCCATCGCGAACGCGCGCATTTAGTCGGGGCGACCGCCCGGGTCAAGCCGGACGGTTCTAGCCCTTCGGTCCCTTGGACCCGCCGAGCGCCGACAACACGCCGCGTACCGTCCGCACCTCCTGGCTCGACCAGCCCGGCTTGGTCAGCAGCGTGCGGAGCGTGCGCCGCACCGTCGGCGTCCGGTCGGGCGGGAAGAAATAATGGCGCTCGACCAGCAAGGCGTCGAGCTGGGCGATCATCCCCTCCAGCTCTTCCTGCGGCGCGGGCGGATGAAGCTCGACCTCCGGCGGCCGCGCCAGCGCCTCGCCCTTGGACCATTCATAGGCGACGACCATCACCGCCTGGGCGAGGTTGAGCGACCCGAAGGCGGGGTTGATCGGCACGGTGACGATGGTGCGCGCTAGCGCCACATCGTCGGTCTCCAGCCCCGACCGCTCCGGCCCGAACAATATGGCCGACCGCTCGACCGCGCCGTGCACCGCCGCCGCCGCCTCTTCGGGCGTCACCACGGGCTTGGTCACCCCGCGCTTGCGCACCGTGGTCGCGTAGACATGCGCGCAGTCCGCCACCGCCTCAGCGACGTTCCCGAACACCCGCGCCTCGGCCAGCACCGCGTCCGCCCCGCTCGCCGCCGGCCCGGCACTCGGATTGGGCCAGCCGTCGCGCGGGCTCACCATCCTGAGCTCGGTCAACCCGAAATTGAGCATCGCCCGCGCCGCCTTGCCGATATTCTCGCCCAATTGCGGCCGGACCAGCACGATGACGGGGGGCGGGGCGATGGTAAGGCCCATCCTCTCTCCGTTCGTCCTGAGTAGGGACTGAGTAGGCCCGTCAGGGCCGTAGCGAAGGCCCGTATCGAAGGACTTGCGCGCGAGCTGTTGAAGCATCCCCCAATCACCCGCGATCAGCGCCTCCTTCTTGGCGCGGGACCAGCCCTTGATCCGCCGCTCGGCCTCCAATGCTTCGAGCCGGCTCGGAAAATCCTGCGACCAGAGGAGCTCGACCGGCCTCCGCCGCTGCGTATAGCCGGGAACCTCACCGAGCTGATGCTGGCCGATACGCTGCTCCAGCGCGTCGGTATGCCCGACATAATAGCTGCCGTCGGCGCAGCGGAGCATGTACGCGTGGAATGCCACTCACCTGTCCTTCGATACGGGCCTTCGACTTCGCTCAGTCCCTACTCAGGACGAACGGCGTTTATCTACTCCGTTCGTCCTGAGTAGCCGGTGAGCTTGTCGAACCGGCATATCGAAGGACAGGCAAGCGAGCATAGGCCTAGCCCCGCCCGACCTCCTCGACGGTCCCCGCGAACGCCTCGAAATCGCGCGCCTCGCTGAAATCGCGATAGACGCTCGCGAAGCGGATATAGGCCACCGAATCGAGCCCTTTCAGCCCCTCCATCACCATCTCGCCGATGCGCTGCGAGGTGACCTCGCCCTCGCCCAGCGTCTCCAGCCGGCGCTGGATGCTCGACACCAATTTCTCCAGCCGCACCGGATCGATCGGCCGCTTGCGCCCTGCGATCGCCACCGATCGCAGCAATTTGTCGCGCTCGAACGGCTCGCGCCGTCCCTCGCTCTTGAGCACCGTGAGCTCGCGCAGCTGGATACGTTCGAAGGTCGTGAAGCGCGCGGCGCAACCCTCGCATTGCCGCCGCCGCCGGATCGCCGCCCCATCCTCGGTGGGGCGGCTGTCCTTCACCTGGCTGTCCTCATGCGCGCAGAACGGGCAGCGCATTCAGACCTTGTTGCGCTTGCTGTACGCCCAGGCCGCACCGGCCAGCGCGCCGAAGATCGGACCGATCACCGGCACCGGAATCGCGATCACCGCGCCCACCGCGCTATACTTCGCCATGCGCTTGCCGAGACCCGGCGTCGTCTTGATCGTGTTCTGGACTTCCTCGAGCTTCGACATATCGTCCGTTCCTTTATTGATAGATGGGAAAGCGCGCGCAGAGCGTGTGGACGCGCGCGCGGACATCGGCCTCGACCGCCGGATCGCCGCCCTCGCCCTTGGCCCGGAGCCCGTCGAGCACGTCGGCGACCATGTGGCCGATCTCGCGGAACTCGGCGGGGCCGAAGCCACGCGTCGTTCCCGCGGGGCTACCGACACGGATGCCGCTCGTCTTCATCGGGGGCTGGGGGTCGTCGGGGATGCCGTTCTTGTTGCAGGTGATGCCCGCGCGCTCCAGCGCCTCGTCGGCGTCGCGGCCCGTGATGCCCAGCGGGCGCAGGTCGACCAGCGCCAGATGCGTGTCCGTGCCCCCCGCGATCAGGTCCGCGCCGCGCTCCTTGAGCGTCGCCGCCAGCACCTTGGCGTTCTCGACCACGGCGGCGATATAGGATTTGAAGGACGGATCGAGCGCCTCGCCGAACGCCACCGCCTTGGCCGCGATCACGTGCATGAGCGGCCCGCCCTGCAGCCCGGGAAAGACCGCCGAGTTGATCTTCTTGGCGATCGCCTCATCGTCCGTCATGATCATGCCGCCGCGCGGGCCGCGCAGCGTCTTGTGGGTGGTCGTCGTCACCACATGCGCGTGGCCGAAGGGCGTCGGGTGCAGCCCCGCCGCGACGATTCCCGCGAAATGCGCCATGTCGACCATGAAGTACGCCCCGACCCGGTCCGCGATCGCCCGGAACCGCGCGAAATCGATCCGCCGCGGATAGGCGGAGCCGCCCGCGATGATGAGCTTCGGCCGGCGTTCGATCGCCAGCGCCTCGACCTGGTCGTAGTCGATCAGGTGCGTGACGGGATCGACGCCGTACTGGACCGCGTCGAACCACTTTCCCGACAGGGCCGGCTTGGCGCCATGGGTCAGGTGGCCGCCCGCGTCCAGGCTCATCCCCAGGATGGTGTCGCCCGGCTTGACCAGCGCCAGCATCACCGCGCCGTTCGCCTGCGCCCCCGAATGCGGCTGGACGTTGGCGTATCCGCAGCCGAACAGCCGCTTGACGCGCTCGATCGCCAGCGTCTCGACCGCGTCCGACGGTCCGCAGCCCTGGTAATAACGCTTGCCCGGATAACCCTCGGCATATTTGTTGGTGAACACCGACCCCTGCGCCTCCAGCACCGCGCGGCTGACGATGTTCTCGCTGGCGATCAGCTCGATCTGCGTCCGCTGGCGGCGCAGTTCGGCATCGACCGGGCCGAACACCGCGGGGTCGCTCGTCGCGAGATCGCGCGAGAAGAAGCCGTCGGGCTGATTGTCGTAGGCGGGGGCGGGCTGGGTGCTCATGGGGCGAAGATCCTTGGGCCGATCAAGGGAGCGGGACCGCTATCTAGCCCCGATCGGTTCGATACGCTACCATCCCGGCTCACGCCGCCTGGGTGTCAAGCCATGAACGACCTTTCCGTCAAGATCGTCGCCGACCCGAGCCGTTCGCCCGGACGGTTCACCACCGCCGAGTTCCGGCGCATGTGCGACGTCGACGCCTTCAGCGGCATGAGGGTCGAGCTGGTGGACGGCGAGATAGAGCGCTTGAACCAGCCCAGGAACCCGCATTCGAAACGGCAGGCGCAGTTGTTGTTGCGGCTGGGCCAAGTCTGCCCGGAGGCGCTGCTGCGGGTCGAGATCGGCATCGAGCTGGACGAAGGCACCGTTCTTGGATGCGACGTGGCGGTCCTGCGCGCGCCGATGGACGACCGCGACTGGCTCGATCCTTCCGACTTCGCGCTGGTGGTCGAGGTTTCGGTGTCGACGCTGGCGCGCGATCTCGGTCTTAAGCTACCGCGCTACGCCGCGGCCGGTGTCGAGCGATACTGGGTCGTGGACGATGCCGCCATGGTGGTGCACGTCTATGGTCACCCCGTCGACGGCGAGTACCGGGACACGATGATCGTCCGCTTCGGTGAGCCCTTGACCGTACCCGGCACGGACGCGTCGATCACCATCGACTGATGCCCGCCACGCCCATCGCCCGCGCCACCCGCCTGCTCGGTTATGCGGGGCTGCTGCCGCAACTCGCCGCCGCCGGGCTGGTCGCGTCGGGGCGCGGCGAATGGTTCTTCTTCGGGCGCGTGCTGGCGCTCGTCTACGGCATCGTCATCCTCAGCTTCCTGGGCGGGATCTGGTGGGGGTTCGCGGTGCGCCGGACCGTCGGCCAGGCGCGGCTCGCGGCGGTGGCCGTGCTGCCCTCGCTCGTCGGCGTGGCGTTGATGATCGCCACCCAGTTCGGGCTGCCGCTGCCTTGGGCGCTCGTCGCGCTCGGCAGCGTCGTCGCGCTCACCCTGCTGGTCGACCGCCGCCTCGCGCGGACCGGCGACGCGCCCTCCGGCTGGATGGCACTGCGCGTGCCGCTGTCGCTCGGGCTGGGCGGCCTGACGATCCTGACCGGCATCCTCGCCGCCTAATGCGCGCCCGCGCGCGGGGCGAGCTCGCGCGCCGCCTTCCAGCTCGGATCGTCCCAGGCGCGCAGCTCGAACGGGTAGACGGGATGCCCCTCGAGCGCCGCCCGCAGCTCACCCACGAACGCCTGACCGTCGGCCGCCTGGAACAGCCATTCGCGCGCCGCCCCGCCCGTGACCACCGCGACCAGCATCCCCCAGCCCCCTTGCTCGGCGGCGGCGTGGAGCGCTTCCTCGAACGCGATCATCTCGGCCAGCACCGCCGTCTCCGCCGCCGCGTTCGCGAGTTCGCCGAAGGGCCAGCTGATCCAGATCGCCACCGGATGCCGCGCGCGCTCGTCCGCGGCCGGCAGCGCGGCGCGGGCGCGGACGACGAACAGCCCGTCCTCCGCCGCGCGCTCGGTCAGCGTCCAGGCATCGCTCACGGACCTGGGCTCACGCCGCTTGGCGAAGCTCCAGCCGGCTCCAGATCTCGACCAGCGCGTCGACCAGCTCGCGCATCATCGCTTGCGTATGCGCCGGGCCGGGGGTGAAGCGCAGCCGCTCGGTCCCCCGCGACACCGTGGGATAGTTGATCGGCTGGACGTAGACGCCGTATTCGGCGAGCAGGATGTCGCTGATCCGCTTGGCCTCGACCGGGTCGCCGACCATCACGGGCACGATGTGCGTGTCGCCGGGGATCACCGGCAGCCCGGCCTCCGCCAGCATCGCCTTCAGCCGTGCCGCCGCCGCCTGCTGCCCGTCGCGCTCGACCGACGAGCCCTTGAGGTGCCGGACGCTCGCCAGCACCCCCGCCACCAGCACCGGCGACAAGGAGGTCGTGAAGATGAAGCCGGGCGCATAGGAACGGATCACGTCGACGATCGTCCGGTCGGCCGCGATATAGCCGCCCATCACCCCGAACGCCTTGCCCAGAGTCCCCTCGATCACCGTCAGCCGGTGGGCGCATCCGTCGCGCTCGGAGATGCCGCCGCCGCGCGGGCCGTACATGCCGACCGCATGCACTTCGTCCAGGAAGGTCAGCGCGTTGTACCGGTCCGCCAGGTCGCAGATCGCCGCGATCGGCGACACGTCGCCTTCCATCGAATAAACGCTCTCGAACGCGATCAGCTTGGGCACCGACGGGTCTTCCGCCGCCAGCAGCGCCTCCAGATGCGCGAGGTCGTTGTGCCGGAAAACGCGCTTCTCGCATCCGGAATTGCGGATGCCCGCGATCATCGAGGCGTGGTTGAGCTCGTCGGAAAAGATCACGCAGCCCGGCAGCACCTTGGCCAGCGTATGCAGCGTCGCCTCGTTCGACACGTAACCGCTGGTGAACAGCAGGGCCGCTTCCTTGCCGTGCAGGTCGGCGAGCTCGTTCTCCAGGTCGACATGGTAATGCGTGTTGCCGCCGATGTTGCGCGTCCCCCCGGAGCCGGCGCCGACATCGTGAAGCGCTTCCTCCATCGCCGCGATCACCAGCGGGTGCTGACCCATCGCCAGATAATCGTTCGAGCACCACACGGTGATCGGCTTGGGGCCGTTATGCCCCGCAAAGCAGCGCGCATTCGGGAAGGCGCCCTTGTTGCGCAGGATGTCGATGAACACGCGGTAGCGGCCCTCGGCGTGAAGCCGGTCGATCGCCTGGGCGAACACCCGGCGATAGTCGACGGGCGCCTGGCTGGGGCCGGCAAGGGGGCCGATACTGTCCATCGCCCGCATCTAGTCTCGCGATCCGCCCTTTTCCAGCGCGAACAACTCGCAACTTGCCGCGTGTTACCGGGGCTTCCCGACCCGCTACAGCGCCTCGATCGCGGGGAAACCCCGCGCGGCCAGCGCGGGCGCCAGCGCGCGCTCCGCCTCGCCCAGCCGCGTGAACACGGCGACGCCGGGCGGCGCGCGACCCGGCCAGGTCTCGCCCGCCGTCAGCTGGGCGATTCGTCGCGCGATCCCCTCGCCCCCGTCGACGAAGCGCACCGGATGGGGGACCGCCGCCGCCAGCTCCGCCTCGACCAGCGGAAAATGGGTACAGGCATTCACCACCACATCGATCCGCTCGCCCCCCGGCTGCCCGAACAGGCCGTCCAGCACCGCGCGGTAACGCGCCGGGTCCACCGCCGCCCCGCGCAGCTTCGCCTCCGCCAGTTCCACCAGCTCGGCCGACCCGTGGCGCAGCACCAGGCAGTCGCCCGCATGGGCGCGCGACAGGTCGTCGACATAGCGTTGCGCCACCGTCGCCTCGGTCCCCAGCACCCCGACCACCCGCGTCCTCGAGAGCGCGGCGGCGGGCTTGATCGCGGGGACGGTGCCGACCACGGGCAGGTCCAGCGCCGCGCGGATCGCGGGAAGCGCGATCGTCGAGGCGGTGTTGCACGCGATCACGATCAGGCGCGGCCGATACCGCTCGGCCAGCCGCCCGAGCAGGGCCGGCACCCGCGCCGCGATCTCGTTCGCGCCCTTGATGCCGTATGGGAACCCCGCCGAATCCGCCGCATAGACGAAGGGCGCGTTCGGCAGCGCGTTCCGGGCGGGCGCGACGATCGACAGCCCGCCCACCCCGGAGTCGAAGAACAGGACCGGCCCGGCATTCATCGCGTCGCGCATAGCCGGGGCGTGCGCGCCGGTGAACCTGATTCAGTTTATTTGCACTATTGTGAGTATTGCCTAGAAACTGGGGACGTGGGGGATATCGTTCAGACAGAGATCCTTTGGATCGCGCCGACCCTGGCCCTGATCGGCGGGTATCTGCTGGGGTCCATCCCGTTCGGGGTGCTGCTCACGCGCGCTGCGGGGGCGGGTGATCTTCGCCGGGTCGGGTCGGGTAATATCGGCGCCACCAACGTGTTGCGCACCGGGCGCAAGGGCCTCGCCGCCGCCACCCTGCTGCTCGACATGCTGAAGGGCGCGCTCGCCGTGTGGATCGCGGCCCGCTGGTCCCCGGCCGACGCGCCGCTCGCGGCGGCCGGCGCGTTCATCGGCCATTGCTATCCCGTCTGGCTCGGCTTTCGCGGCGGCAAGGGGGTGGCCACCCTGATGGGCGTCGCGGTCGCGCTTCACTGGCCGATCAGCCTCGTTTATGCGCTGGTGTGGCTCGCCACCCTCGCGCTCACCCGCTATTCGTCGCTCGCCGGGATCGCCGCCGCGATCGCCGCGCCCGTGGCGGCGGCGATGCTCGACCGGTTCGACCTGGTGCTGCTGCTCCTCGCGCTGGCGGTGATCGTCCTGTACAAGCACGGCGCCAATATCGGCCGGCTGCTCGAGGGCACCGAGCCCAAGGTCGGCGGAAAAGGCGTCCGCGCCTCACATGGCTGACGCGGCGTTCGCCGGGGCCGCATCCGGCATCGCCGCCCGCCTTCGCCTGATCCGCACGCCCAGCATCGGCCCGGTCACCTATGCCCAGCTCCTCGCGCGCTTCGGCACCGCCCAGGCCGCGCTCGACGCGATCCCGCTTCTCGCCAGGCGCGGCGGCGGCCGGCCGCCCGTCCTCGCCGACCCCCGCGCGATCGCGGCCGAGATCGCCCGCGTCGCCGAACTCGGCGCGCGCCACCTGTTCCTCGACGACCCCGATTATCCGCCGCTCCTCGCCCAGCTCGAAAACGCGCCGCCCGCGTTGACGATGCGCGGCGACCTGGCGCTCCTCCGCCGACCCTGCGTCGCGATCGTCGGCGCGCGCAACGCATCCGCCGCCGCCTGTCGCTTCGCGCGCGAGCTCGCCGTCCAGCTCGGCGAGGGTGGCGCGACCGTCGTCTCCGGCCTGGCGCGCGGCGTCGACACCGCGGCGCATGTCGGCGCGCTCGGCACCGGCACCGTGGGCGTGATCGCCTGCGGGATCGACGTGGTGTTCCCGCCCGAAAACGCCGCGCTGCAGGAACGCGTCGGCGCGCAGGGGCTGCTCCTGGCCGAACAGCCGCCGGGCACCGAGCCCCGCGCGCGTCACTTCCCCTTCCGCAACCGCATCATCGCCGGGCTGTCGTCGGGCACGGTGGTGGTCGAGGCCGCGCCCAAGTCCGGCTCGCTCATCACGGCGCGGCTGGCGGCGGAGGCGGGGCGCGAGGTCATGGCGGTCCCCGGCTCTCCGCTCGACCCGCGCGCGCAAGGCTGCAATCTCCTGATCCGCGAGGGCGCGACCCTGGTCCAGAACGCGGGGGACATCCTGCAACAGATCCGCCCGCTGGACCCCCGCATGGTCCGCGCGCCCGGCGCCGGCTATGGCGGTCCCCCGCCCGAGGACGCGAGCGACGCGGTGCGCCGCGACGTGGAGCGCCTGCTCGGCCCGGTCGCGGTGCCGGTGGACGAACTGATCCGTCAGTCGGGCCATGCCCCGGCGCCGGTATCGATGGTGCTGCTGGAACTCGAACTGGGCGGGCGTCTCGAAAGGCACGCGGGCGGCCGGGTGTCGCTCGTCGGCTAAGCAAAGCTTGGACGACGAAATAGGCGACACCCCGGCCGACGATCGGCCGGTCGATCCGGCCGTATTCGGTCGACGGCGCGGCTTTGCCGCGACGCGGGTTCGGGTTCCATCTGCCTTCAACTGAAGATGGGGAACCACCACGGCGCCCACCCGCTTCAGCCCGAACCAAATGGGAGCACGCACATGGACGACGACCGCCTCTGGAGCTTCGAGCAGTCGCTATGGCTGGAAGGCGAGGACAATTACCGCGAAAAGGTCGACGCGGAGGTCCAGATGGTCCTCCCCATCCCCCCGCACGTCTTTTCCGGCGAGGACGCGATCGCCGCCGTCGCCGCCACCCCGATCTGGGACCGCGCCGACCTCACCGACCGCCAAGTCTCGCGCCCGCAGGAGGGGCTGATCGTCGTCGCCTATCACGTTCACGCCGAAAAGGACGGCACGGCGGGCTACCAAGCGCATTGCACCTCGGTGATCCGGCGGATCGAGCATGAGGTGTGGCGGGTCGTGCAGCACCAGCAATTGCCCCTGCTGGCGGCGTCTGCCGACGCTCAATCGCACGCATAGGCGAGGCGAACGGGACGGGGCGCGGGCGCCGACGCGACCCCGCCGCGACCTGTCGGGCAAAGGACGGCCGCGGCAGGACCGTCGACGATTGGTTCGCGAAAGATTGTAAGAATATGCAACCTGGACGTTAACCAATTGCATACCGGCGCCGCGATAACAGGGCCGGGACGAACGTCGCGTATGCGTTGGACCATCGTGAACAAGGGCGGGAACATGCGCTGGGCATTGGACGAATTCGAGAGCTGGGCTTGCCAGGAGGACCGGCTGGCGAAGCGAGCCGCTTCGGTCGACGCGCGCGAGTTCCACAGCAGGGCGGCCGCGGTTTTCCGGTCGCGGGCGGGATCCATGCGTTCCGGTTTCCGCGCGTCGCTGGGTCTTGCCCGTCACTCCTGACGGGGCGTCCTCCTCACTCCGCGCTCCGGGTGCATCGGCCAGCACCGTCCGCGCCAAAGCCGACAACGCCGCCGGCTTGACGGCGCCCTCGCCCCGTCCCCACCCTCACGCGTACACGTGAGGGATCGAACACCACATGCAGCTCGTCATCGTCGAGTCGCCCGCCAAGGCGAAAACCATCGAGAAATATCTGGGCGGCGATTATCGCGTGCTCGCCTCCTACGGCCATGTCCGCGACCTGCCGCCGCGCGACGGATCGGTGGACCCCGATGACGGCTTCGCGATGGAATGGGAGAATTACGCCGACAAGGCCAAGCAGCTCCGCGCCATCGCCGACGAGGCCAAGAAGGCCGACCGGCTGATCCTCGCCACCGATCCCGATCGCGAGGGCGAGGCGATCTCGTGGCACGTCCAGGAGGTGCTTCGGAACCGCAAGGCGCTTCCCGCCCAGGTCGAACGCGTCACCTTCAACGCGATCACCAAACAAGCCGTGACCGACGCGATGAAGCGCCCGCGCGAGCTCGATCACGACCTGATCGACGCTTACCGGGCCAGGCGGGCGCTCGATTATCTGGTCGGCTTCACCCTGTCGCCCGTGCTCTGGCGCAAGCTGCCCGGCGCCAAGTCGGCGGGCCGCGTCCAGTCGGTCTCCTTGCGCCTCATCGTCGAGCGCGAGCGCGAGATCGAGGCGTTCCGCGCCCAGGAATATTGGTCGGTCACCGCGGCCCTCGAGCAGGACGGCACCCCCTTCACCGCTCGTTTGACCCAGTGGGAGGGCCGGAAGCTCGACCGGCTGTCGATCGGCGCGGAGGGTGACGCGCTCCGCGCCAAGGCCGATGTCGAAGCAGGCCGCTTCTCCGTCCAGTCGGTCGAGACCAGGCCGGCGACGCGCAACCCGCCCCCGCCCTTCACCACGTCGACCCTGCAACAGGAGGCGGCGCGCAAGCTCGGCTTCTCCGCCGACCACACGATGCGGATCGCGCAGCAGCTCTACGAGGACGGCGCGATCACCTATATGCGCACCGACGGGGTGCAGATGGACGGATCGGCCATCAGCGCGGCGCGCAAGGCGGTCGCCGACCGCTACGACGCCGGCTACGTACCCGACAAGCCGCGTCACTACACCACCAAGGCCAAGAACGCGCAGGAAGCGCATGAGGCGATCCGCCCCACCGACTTCGGCCGCGACAAGATCGGGAGCGGCGATCACGCCCGCCTCTACGACCTGGTGTGGAAACGCGCGCTGGCGAGCCAGATGGCGTCGGCGCGCATGGAGCGCACCACGGTCGAGCTCGCCGAGGGCACCGGCCGCCACGTCCTGCGCGCCACCGGCCAGGTGGTCCTCTTCCCCGGCTATCTGGCGCTATACGAGGAAGGCTCGGACGACAGGGTCGTTGGCGGCGGCTCTGGCCAACAGGCCGACGCCGCCGACGAGGACGCCCGCCGCCTGCCGCGGATGCGCGAGGGCGACGCCCCCGCCAGGAAGGCCGTGAACGCCGAACAGCATTTCACCCAGCCGCCCCCGCGCTTCTCCGAGGCGTCGCTGGTCAAGCGCATGGAGGAGCTCGGCATCGGCCGCCCCTCCACCTATGCGTCGATCATCAAGACCCTCAAGGACCGCGCCTATGTGCGCATCGAGAAGAACCGCTTCTTCGCCGAGGAGAGCGGGCGCCTGGTGACCGCGTTCCTGGAACGCTTCTTCGAACGCTATGTCGGCTATGACTATACGGCGGGGCTGGAGGACCAGCTCGACGAGGTGTCGGGCGGACGGGCCCAATGGCAGGCGGTGCTCGACGCGTTCTGGCGCGACTTCAAGCCGCTCACCACCGACGTGATGGAACAGAAACCGAGCGAGGTCACCGCCGCGCTCGACCAGTTCCTCGCGCCCTATCTGTTTCCCGACAAGGCCGACGGCACCGACCCGCGCCTTTGCCCCAATTGCCAGGCCGGCCAGCTCGCGCTGCGGGGCGGCAAGTTCGGCGCGTTCATCGCCTGCTCCAACTATCCCGAGTGCAAGTTCACCCGCCGCTTCGCCCAGGGCGGCGAGGGGGCGGAGGGCGCCGATACCGGCCCGTCGACCCTGGGCGTCGACCCCGCGACCGACCTGCCCGTCGAGCGCAAATCGGGGCGGTTCGGCCCCTATCTCCAGCTCGGCGAGGGCGAGACGCGCAAGCTCGCCTCCATCCCCAAGGATATCGGCGAGCTCGATCTGGAGATGGCGCTGAAATTGCTCTCGCTTCCGCGCACGGTCGGCAAGCACCCCGAGACGGGCGAGGACATCACCGCCGCGATCGGCCGCTATGGCGCGTACCTCAAGCACGCCGGAAAATATGCCCGGCTCCAGTCGACCGCCGAGGTGTTCGAGACCGGCATGAACGCCGCGGTCGCCAAGCTCGCCGACGCGGCGGCGGGCGGCGGGCGGGCCGGACGCGGCGCCGCGCGCGAGCCGCTGAAACTGCTGGGCGCGCATCCGCGCACCGAGCTGGAGCTGAAGCTGATGGAGGGGCGCTACGGACCCTATGTCACCGACGGCACGACCAACGCGACGCTGCCCAAATCGATCGAACCCGGCGCGCTGACGCTGGAGGAAGCCGCCCAGCTCATCGACGACCGCGCCGCCGCCGCCCCGCCCAAGGGCAGGAAGGCCGCCCCGAAAAAGGCGGCCGCGAAGAAACCGGCGGCGAAGAAACCGGCGGCGAAGAAACCCGCGGCGAAGAAGACCTGAATTCCTCCCCGGAACAGGGAAGGGGGCCGGCCAAAGGCTGGTGCAGGGAGCCCGCGGAGCGAGCCGCCGCCGCAGAGCCGCGTCTTCGACCGCCGAGCGGCCGACCCGTCGGCCGTTTGCGCCTGCGCCGCTACGCCGCCCGTGCCCGCGTCGTGCCCAGCCAGGCGCGCGCCTGGCGCTGCGCCTCGGCGATCTCGCGCGCGGTCATGTCGCAGGCGACCTCGGCGCGCGCGTCCTGCGCGGGGCGCAGCCCCGACACCGCGGCCAGGTTGAACCATTTATGCGCCGCGACCAGGTCGACGGTCATGCCGTTGGTGCCCGTCGAATAGGTCACCCCCAGATCGTAGAACGCGTCCACGTCGCCCCGCGCCGCGTCGCGCATCCGGCTTTCCATCAGGAAATTCGCGGTCTTCAGACTGCTGCCCATCTTGGCCCCCATCACTCCGATTGGTGATGAACGCAGCTTGCCGCCTGAGTCGTCAGCAAATGGTTAACGTGGTTAAGGCTGTTCGACGGCCATGTTGTCGATCAGCCGCGTCGCCCCCATCCGCGCCGCCGCGAGCAGCCGGCGCGGGCGTCCGGGCACCGGGTCGCCCAGCGTCCCCGCATCGACCAGCGCCACGTAGTCCACCACGAACCCCGCCGCCGCCAATGCCGCCCCCGCCCTTCCCAGCACGGCCTCGACCGGATCGCCCGCCGCGATCGCCCGTGCGGCCGCCTCCAGCGCGCGCGGCAACGCCGGCGCCCGCACCCGCTCGTCGGGGCTCAGATAGACGTTACGCGACGACAGCGCCAACCCGTCCGCCTCGCGCATCGTCGGCACCGCCACCACCTGGACCGCCAGGTCGAGATCGGCCGCCATCCGCCGCACCACGGCGAGCTGCTGGAAATCCTTTTCCCCGAAACAGGCGCAATCGGGCCGCACCTGCGCGAACAGCTTGGCGACGACCGTGGCGACCCCGTCGAAATGCCCCGGCCGGGCCGCGCCGTCGAGCCGGGTCGTCAACCCGCCCGCGACCGACACCGTCGTCGCGAAGCCCGTCGGGTACATCGTCTCCACCGACGGCGCCCAGAGCAGGTCGCATCCCGCCCCCTCCAGCATCGCCGCGTCCTGCGCTTCCTGCCGGGGATAGCGCGCCAGGTCCTCGTTCGGCCCGAACTGCCTGGGGTTGACGAAGATCGACGCCACCACCCGCGTGCCCGACCCGTGCCCCATCGCTAGCGCCGCGTCGATCAGCGCCATGTGCCCCGCATGGAGGGCCCCCATGGTCGGCACCAGCGCCACGCTGGCGCCCTCCGCCCGGAATTCGGCCAGGGCGGCGCGTAGCGCGTCCAGGGTACGGACGATCCTCATCGAAAAAAGCCTCGTTGGTTGACCCGCGCGGCTTTATGGAGCGGTGAACGGCCAAGCAACCAAGGACCCACGCCACCATGGCCACCGCGCCAGCCCCCCTTGTCCCAGCCCCCCATGTGATCGTCTTCGCCAACGAGAAGGGCGGCACCGGCAAGTCGACCACCGCGGTCCATGTCGCCATCGCGCTGGCGGCCAAGGGCGCGCGCGTCGCCTGCCTCGACCTTGATCACCGCCAGCGCACCGTCGGCCGCTATCTCGACAATCGCGCGGAGACGATCAAGCGCACCGGCGCCGCGCTGCCCATGCCCGTCCACGCCACCCATGACGGCCACACCGACGGCGTGTTCGAGGAATTGTGGCACTCGCTGTCCGACGGGGCCGACTTTCTCGTCGTCGACACCCCCGGCCGCGACGACCCGTACGCCCGCCTCGCCGCCTCGCTCGCGACCACGCTCGTCACGCCGATGAACGACAGCTTCGTCGATTTCGACCTGATCGGCCAGGTCGATCCCGAGACGTTCAAGGTCACGCGTCCTTCCTTCTACGCCGAGCTGATCTGGGACGCGCGCAAGCAGCGCGCGCGCGCCGACGGCACCACCATCGACTGGGTGGTGCTCCGCAACCGCCTCCAGCATATCGAGGCGCGCAACATGCGCCGCGTGTCGGACGCGCTGGCCCAGCTGTCCAAGCGCGTCGGCTTCCGCATCATCCCCGGCCTGGGTGAGCGCGTGGTCTACCGCGAGCTCTTCCCCTCGGGGCTGACGATGATCGATGCGAAGATGTTCGGATCGATGGGCCTCTCCCACGTCGCCGCGCGCCAGGAACTGCGCGAGATGATGGCCGCGCTGCAACTCCCCGAACCCGGCACCGCGCAATCCGCCACGCCCGACCCCAAGCTCGCCGAGGTCGCGGCATGAAATACCTCGCCATCGCCCTGATCCTCTGGGCGCTCTGGCATTTCCTGCGCCGCCCCTCGCGCACCAAGGTGGTGATCCGCGACGAGGCGCAGGCTAGAGCGGTGCTCGGCGTCGCCCCCGACGCCGACGCCGACGCCATCCGCGCCGCCCACCGCCGCCTCGTGTCGGGCGTCCATCCCGACCGCGGCGGCTCCGCCGAGCTGGCGCGCAGGGTGAACGCGGCCAGGGACCTGCTGCTGGGGCGGATGGAGTAACGGCCGCTCGGGTCGGTCACGGGGAGTCCGGACATGGCGGCGATCAGCGGACTGAACCACATCACCTTGGCGGGTGACCGACGTGGAGCGCTCCGTCGCCTTCTACCGCGACCTGCTGGGCTGCGCCGTCCGGGCGATATGGGCGGACGGCGCCTATCTGGAGGCGGGGACGCTGTGGCTCTGCCTGGCGCGCGACGACGAAGCCCGACGCGCGCCGCACCCCGATTACACCCATATCGCCTTTAGCGTCCCCGAGGACGCCTATGCCGGACTGGCCGACCGCATCGCGGCGCGGTGCACGCTATGGAAGGGTGATGGCAGCGAGGGCGCCTCGACCTATTTTCTCGATCCCGACGGACATAAGCTGGAAATCCATCTGGGATCGCTCGATACGCGCTTGCACCATTATCGAGCAGATCCGTCCAACGCGGTCCGCATCTTCGACGCCTGACGGCCCCTGCCGGGGTCGATCCGACCTCCCCGTTCACGGTCCACAGCACTCAAGGCCACATGATCCACCATTTCCACCCCTCCATCCTGCGCGAATACGACATTCGTGGCCCGGTCGGTTCCCTGCTCGGACATGATGATGCACATGCCGTCGGCCGCAGCTTCGCCACGCGGGTGCGACGCGCGGGCGGGGGCCGGGTCGCGGTCGGGCGCGATGGGCGGCTGTCCTCGCCCGAGCTGGAGGCGGCGCTGGTCGAAGGCCTGCGCACGGGCGGGGTGGACGTGGTGCGGATCGGCCTCGGCCCGACGCCCATGCTTTATCATGCGGAGGCGACGCTCGGGGTCGATGGTGGCATTCAGGTCACCGGCAGCCATAATCCGTCGGGGCATAACGGGTTCAAGCTGATGCTCGGCCACCGTTCCTTCTTCGGCGACGACGTCCAAGACCTGGCGCGGCTCGCGGCGGCGGGCGACTGGACGGAGGGCGCGGGAACGGTCCAGGACGTGGACATCCAGGGCGCCTATGTGTCGCGCCTGCTCGACGTGCGCCCGGTGGCGGCGCGGGTCGGCTGGGATACGGGCAACGGCGCGGCGGGGCCGGTGATCGCGGCGCTGACCGCGCGGCTCCCCGGCGGGCACCACCTGCTCCACGCACAGGTCGACGGCCACTTCCCCAACCACCATCCCGATCCCAGCGAGGAAGGCAACCTCGCGGACCTGAAAGCCCTGGTGCTGGAGCGTGGTTTGGATTGCGGCTTCGCCTTCGACGGCGACGGCGACCGGATCGGCGCGGTCGACGGCCGCGGCCGCGCGGTGCGCGCCGACCTGCTGCTGGCGCTGCTGGCCCAGCCGGTGCTGCGCGACCTGCCGGGCGCGACGATCATCGCCGACGTGAAGTCGAGCGCCGCGCTGTTCGACCGGGTATGCGAGCTGGGCGGGCGGCCCGTCATGTGGAAGTCCGGCCACAGCTCGATCAAGTCGCGGATGCTCCACGAGGACGCGCCGATCGCGGGCGAACTGTCGGGCCACATCTTCTTCGCGCATCGCTGGTACGGTTTCGACGACGCGCAATATGCGGCGGTGCGGCTGCTCGAACTGCTCGGCGAAACGGGCGCGACGCTGGCCGATCTCGTCGACGCGCTCCCCCGCTACCACGCCACCCCCGAGCTGCGCTTTGCCGTCGACCCCGCCAGCCGCGTCCGGGTGGTGGACGAGGTGCTCGCCCGGCTCGCGGCGCGCGGGGCGGCGGTCGAGCGCGTGGACGGGGCGCGCGTGACCACCGCCGACGGCTGGTGGCTGCTGCGTGCGTCGAACACCGAGTCGCTCCTGACGGTCCGCGCCGAGGCGCGCGACGAGGCCGGCCTCGCGCGCCTGCTGGCCGAAGTCGACGCCCAACTCGCGGCGAGCGGCGTCGAACGCCCACCCGATTGACAGAAACGCCGCCCCCTCTACCCTCCCCGCCCATGGACTACCCCACCGAGCGCCCCGTCGACAGCTTCCGCTCGTCCACCGCGCGCTGGCTGTTCGGCAGCTTCGCCGGCTGGGCGACGCTTCTCCTGTGCCTGGTCGGGGTCGGCTTGCTGATCCTGGGTTTCCGCTGGCTGCAGAATCTGGGCAGCGCGTACGAGATCACCGACCAGCGGCTGATCGTCCGGCGCGGCATCCTGGTGAAGACGGTGGACGAGATCGAGCTCTACCGGGTGAAGGACGTGCGGCTCGAATATTCGCTGCTCAACCAGATGACCGATATCGGCACCATCGCGCTCACCTCCTCCGATCCGTCGACCGGCGGCGGCGCCTTCGTGCTGCGCGACGTGCCCATGGCGCGCGATCGGCGCGAGGGGCTGCGCGGGCTGGTCGAGCGCGCCCGCATCCGCCGCGGCGTGCGCGAGGTCGATGTCGATCCGGTGGCGGCCCCCGGTTACGCGACGCTCGCCTAAGTCACTCGATACGCTGGATTCGCGCGGATCGCGCCCCCATATCGGGTTATGCCTCCCGCTCCCCAGCCGCGCCTGCTGCGCGTCATCGACCTCGAAACCACCGGCAACGCCCCTCCCGCCCATGCGGTGCTGGAGATCGGCTGGCAGGACGTGGCGCTCGGCGCCGACGGCCGCTGGGCGCTTCACGGCGAGGGCGGGCGCACCTTCGTCAACCCCAACCGCCCGATCCCGCCCATCACCCAGGCGATCCACCACATCCTCGACGAGGAGGTGGCCGACGCCCCGCAATGGATCGACGTCGCGCGCCAGGCGCTCGATCCTTGGCCCCGGCGGGTCGCGCTCGCCGCCCACCGCGCCGATTTCGAGCAGCAATATTGCAGCCCCGCGCTGACCCGCAACGCCGACTGGATCTGCACCTGGAAATGCGCGCTGCGGCTGTGGCCCGACAGCCCCTCCTTCTCGAACCAGGTGCTGCGTTACTGGCGCAAGCCCGACGGGCTCGACCACCAGCGCGGTCTGCCCATCCACCGCGCCTTTCCCGACGCCTACGTGACCGCCCACCATCTGCGCGACCAGTTGAACGAGGCGGGCTTCGACCAGCTCCTCGCCTGGTCGCGCGAGCCCGGCCTGCTACCCCGCGTCCGCTACGGCCCCGACCGGGGCAAGGACTGGCGCGAGATCTCCGACGACAGCCTGGCGGGCTTCCTGTCCGACCGCGACGTGGACATCCGCTTCACCGCCGAAACCGAACTCGCGCGGCGCCGGGGCGGCGGCCATGTCGGCCGCGCCTCGACCCAGGAACTGCTGCTTTGATTTGATCCGCTCACGCGGATGCGGCGCCGGCCCGCTCCCCCACCCGGCCGCCCAGCTAGGCTACTCTGTGGGCAGCCGGGTTGGGGGAGCGGGCCGGCGCCGCGCTCGGTTCAGCTTCGCTGACCCGAGCCTGACGTCAGAACTTCACCCCCGCCTCGACCCCGTAAAGCCGCGGCTCGCCGGCAATATAGGTGGGCACGCCGAAGCCGCCGCCGGTATTGCCCGCGTCGATCAGATAGCTCTTGTCGGTCAGGTTGCGCGCAAAGGCGCCCAGCCGCCACCGCGCGTCCGGCCCCTCGATCCCGGCGCGCAGGTTCACCAGCGTGAAGCCGCGCTGGCTGATCGCGTCGCGATTGGGCAGCTCGAAGAACACCTTGGACCGATAGCTGGCGGTCGGCGTCGCGTAGAGGCTCAACGCCCCCAGCGGCAGCCGCAGCGTCGCGCCGAGCGAGGCGGTGGTGTCGGGCTGGAGCCGGAAGTTGTTGCCCGCGAACACGCCGTTCTCCACGTCGTCGCCGATCCCGCCGTCCAGATAGGCGAAGCTGCCGAACACCGAGAAGGCGGGCGACACGACATAGGTCGCCTCCAGCTCGACGCCCAGATTGTTCGCCGACCCCGCGCTGACGGTGCGCGAGGTGCCCGCCGCGTCGGTGACGGTAACCTGGAACCCGTCATAGGTCTGGTAGAAGACCGAGGCGGTGCCCGTCAGCCCGCCGAACCCGGCCTTGATCCCGCCCTCGTAATTCCACACCGTCTCTTGCGGCACGTCCTGGAAACTGGGCACGGCCCCCGTCGCGGTGCGGGTCGCCGCGAGCTGGACCACGGGCGACCGCCGCCCCTTGCTGGCGGTGGCGTAGAGGTTCACGCCGTCGCTCACCCGCAGCAGCGCGTTGACGCGCGGCAGCACCGCCGCGAAGGACCTGCGCGCGGTGAAGCGCTGGCCGAAGGTGTTGGCGGTGCCGAGCAGGCTGGTCCGCACCCCCAACGCGCCGAGCAGCCCGGAGTCCGGCTGGAACGAGCTGTACTGCGATCTGCGGTCCTCGATCAGCACCCGCGCGCCCGCCGTCAGCTCGATCGCGGGCGACGGGATCCAGGTCGCGTCGGCGAACACCGAATAGGTGTCGTTCTTGCCGTAATTGGTGAATTCGGCCGAATAGGGCAGGGTCGCCAATCGCCCGCCCGACAGGATCGCGGTCGCGCGCCGCGCCGGGACCGTCCCGTCGGGCGCGACACAGGCCGGGCCGGTCGGCACGCCCGCCGCGTTCAGCCCCGCCCGGAACGGCGCGAACCCGCCCGTCACCGAGCAGGCGATATAGGTCCCCTCCTCGGTCGAGAAGGGCACGCGCTGAAAGCCGTTCTCCAGGAACGCGTTCCACCCGAACGCCGCACGGTAACCGCCGAGACCGCCCTCCCCGTCGAAGTTGAAGCGCGACTCGTGGCTCCACTGGTCGCCCTGCGCGTCCTCGGCGAATTCCAGATACCAGGCCGGGCCGCCATCGGCGTCGAACGTCTCCAGCGAGTCGAACTTGCGATAGCCGTTGATGGTCGTGAAATTGACGCCCTCGGCCAGGTCGATGCTCAGCGTCAGATTGGCGTCGTACACGTCGCGGTCCAGCCCCAGCTTGCGCTTGCCCAGCGCCTGCTCGGACAGGGGCGAGCCCGACAGCTCGGCATAGCCAAAATCGCCCGTCTGCCCGCCGGTCGGCGCGAAGGCGCGGCTCTTGAACGCGGTGCCCGGATTGCGCTGCCCGTCATAGGTCAGCACCAGGTCGGCGGTGATCGCGTCGGTCGGCCGCCAGCGGATCGATCCGCGAATGCCGCGCTGGTCCTGCCCGTTCAGGTCGTCCTGATCGACCAGCCCCTGATTCTGGTTCGGACGCTGAGGATCGCCGGCGATGTTGCGGACGTAACCGCGCCGATATTTATACGCGAAGGCCAGCCGCGCCGCGAGCGTGTCGTTGCCCGCGTTCAGATAGCCCGACACCTGCGTCCGGTCGAAATTGCCATAGGAGCCGGCGATCTCCGCCGACAGGCCGGGCTCGGGCCGCGCCGACACGATGCCGATCGCGCCCACCGCCGCCGCCGTCCCGAACAAGGTCGCCTGCGGGCCCTTGACCACCTCGATGCGCGCCAAGTCGTACAGGTCCTGATAGGCGCCGCGCGACCGGCTGATGTCGACGCCGTTATAATAAAGGGTGACGCGCGCGCCCTGCTGCGCCGATCCGCTGTCCGACGTGATGCCGCGGATCACGAAACCCGGATTGTTCGCGCTCTGCTCCTGCACCTGGAGGCCGGGGACGAAGGCGGCGATCTCGTCCAGCTCCGACGCGCCGATGTCCGCCAGTCGGGCGCCGGTCAGCGCGGTGACGGTGACGGGCACGTCCTCAATCCGCTGCTCCAGCCGCTGGGCGGTGACGATCACCTCGTCCGCGGCCGTGTCGGCGCTCTCGTCGGCGCGCGGCTGGACATTGGCCTGGGCCAGCGCGGTGGTCGAGCAGCCGAGCGCCAGCGCGGCGACCGCGCCACGCGTGAAGAAAGATGTCATCGTCTGGTGTCCCCTTGTTCTGCGGGTCGCCTAGAGCGCTCGCGTGACGCGCGGGGGACGGCACGATGACGATCCGGGGACGCGGCGATGACGAATGGGTGACGCCGGGCGTCGCGGCCGCGTAACATTCGCGGTGCCTAGAACGACCAGCCGAGTTCGCGCCAGGGGACCATCATGACGATCAGCCGCCGCCAAGCCATCGCCGCCCTGGGTTCGGGCGCGGCCCTCGGCCTGCCCACCGGGGTCGGCGCGCGGGCGCCCGCCCCTGCCCGCTTCCTCCACGGCGTCGCCAGCGGGGACCCGGCGGCGGACGGCGCGGTGCTATGGACCCGCGCGACGCCGATCGGCGATGCGGGCGACGTGCCCCTGCGCTGGCAGGTCTCGACCGCCCCCGACGGTGCCCCCGTCCGCGAGGGCCGCGTCGCCGCCCGCGCCGCGCGCGACCACACCGCCAAGGTCGAGGCGACCGGCCTCCAGCCCGGCCGCGAATACTGGTTCCGGTTCGAGACGGAGGCGGGCGAGCGCTCCCCCACCGGCCGCTTCCGCACCCTGCCGGTCGGCGCGACCGCCGACGTCGCGCTCGCGGTCGTGTCGTGCCAGCTCTATCCAGGCGGGCTGTTCAACGCCTATCAGGCGATCGCCGAACTCGACCGGCTCGACGCGGTCGTCCATCTGGGCGACTATATCTACGAATATGGCGCCACCGGTTACGGCGCGCAGATCGGCCGCCGGCTCGGCCGCCTGCCCGAACCCGCGCACGAGATCGTCACCCTCGCCGACTACCGCGCCCGCCACGCCCAGACCAAGCGCGATCCCGACATGCAGGCGGCCCACGCCCGTGCCGCCTTCATCTGCGTCTGGGACGATCACGAGGTGACCAATGACAGCTGGATCGGCGGCGCCGAAAACCACCAACCCGAGGCGGAGGGCGACTGGCCCACCCGCAAGGCGGCGGCGATGCAGGCCTATTTCGAATGGATGCCGATCCGCGATCCCAAGCCCGGCCGCCCCTGGGAGGCGATCAACCGCCAATTCGACTTCGGCGACCTCGCCACCTTGCTGATGGTCGAGACCCGCCTGCTCGGCCGGTCGAAGCAGGTCGCCGCCAAGGGCGAGACGCCCGAGCCGAGCGAATATGCCGCCCTGCTGGCCGAACGCGCCGACCCGAAGCGCGAGCTGCTCGGCGCCGACCAGCAACGCTGGCTGGAGGGGGCGCTGCGCCGCTCCAAGCGCCAGGGCAAGCCGTGGCAGCTGCTGGGCAACCAGGTCGTCATGGCCCGGGTCGCCGGCCCCGATCTCGAACGGAGCATGGGCCCGGACCGCTACGCCGCCTTCGTTGCCAAGCTGCCCCTCGCCTATGCCGCGCGCATCCCGGCGGCGGTCGCGGGCTATAAGGCGGGGATTCCGTTCAACATGGATAGTTGGGACGGCTATCCCCCCGCCCGCGAGCGTCTTTATGCGAGCTTCCGGCGCGCGGGCGTCCGGCCGATCGTGCTGTCGGGCGACAGCCACGCGGCCTGGGCCAACGACCTCCACGACGCGCGCGGCACCTTGGTCGCCGCCGAATTCGGCACCACCGCGATCACCAGCCCCTCTTACGGCGACCTCATCCCCGGCATCGGCCCGATGATCGCCGACGCCAATCCCGAGGTGCGGTTCTGCGACCAGAAGGGCAAGGGCTTCCTGCTGCTGACACTCACGCCAGGCGCCGCCGTCGCCGATTTCCGCACCGTCTCGACGATCACCGCCAAGCCCTTCACCACCGCCACGGTCGCCCGCTACGCCAGCCGCCCGGCCCGGCCGCTGGAGCGTCTGGCCTGACCCACCACCGTTCGTCCTGAGTAGCCATTGAGCTTGTCGAAATGGCGTATCGAAGGACAAACCCCAGACCATGTCCTTCGATACGGGTCTTCGGCAAGCTCAGCCCCTACTCAGGACGAACGGTTTCCTGTGATGTCGTTAGCCGCTAGACGTCCAGGTTCGCGACGTTCAGCGCATTGTCCTGGATGAACTCGCGCCGGGGCTCGACCACCTCGCCCATCAGCTGGGTGAATATCTCGTTCGCGCCCTCCACGTCCGCCGACGACACGCGCAGCATCGTACGGTTGGCGGGGTCGAGCGTCGTCTCCCACAGCTGCTCGGCGTTCATCTCGCCCAGGCCCTTGTAGCGCTGGATCGCCAGGCCCTTGCGCCCCGCCGCCAGGATCGCGTCGAGCAGCTGACTCGGCCGCGACACCCGCGTCTCGCCGCGCGCGACCGTTACGGTCTCGCCGTCCTCGTCGGTTTCCGTCGGCTGGGCCGCGCCCTTCATCGGCACCAGCTTGGCCTGGGCCCCATAGGCCTCGGACTGCTCGGCGGCTAATGCGTGGAGCTTGCGCGCCTCCGCCGACACCAGGAAGCTCGCCTCCACGATGTGATGGTCGGTCACCCCGCGCCACAGCCGCTCGAAATGCACCCCGCCATCCTCGGTCAGCCGTGCCGACCAGCGCGCCTCCTCGTCGTTCGCGCCCAGCAGGCGGACGACCTCGACCAAGGCCGCCTCGCGCGCGCCACGCTCGATATTGGGGTCGAGCGTGCCGCCCAGCGCCAGCACCTCGATCATCGCCGGGTCGTAGCGCCGGGGCACGTAGCGCATCAGCGTGCGCATCCGCCGGGCATGTTCCACCAGGTCGCGGAGATCCCGCCCCGACCGCGCGCCGCCCGCCGCCTCCATCACCAGCGCGTTCAGCCCGGCATCGACCAGATACTCGTCGAGCGCCGAATCGTCCTTCAGATACACCTCCGACCGCCCGCGCGTCGCTTTGTACAGCGGCGGCTGCGCGATGTAGAGGTAGCCGCCCTCGATGATCTTGGGCATGTGGCGGTAGAAGAGCGTCAGCAACAGCGTGCGGATATGCGCGCCGTCGACATCGGCGTCGGTCATGATGACGACCTTGTGATAGCGCAGCTTGTCCGCGTTGAAGTCGTCGCGGATGCCCGTTCCCATCGCGGTGATCAGCGTGCCGATCTCCTTGGACGACAGCATCCGGTCCTCTCTGGCGCGCTCCGTGTTCAGGATCTTGCCCCGGAGCGGCAGGATCGCCTGGAAATGCCGGTCGCGCCCCTGCTTGGCCGACCCGCCCGCCGAATCGCCCTCGACCAGGAACAGCTCGGACTTGGACGGGTCGCGCTCCTGGCAATCGGCCAGCTTGCCCGGCAGCGAGGCGATGTCCATCGCCCCTTTCCGCCTGGTCAGCTCGCGCGCGCGCTTGGCGGCCTCGCGCGCGGCGGCGGCGTCGATCACCTTCTGGATGATCGCCTTGGCGGTGGCGGGATTCTCCTCCAGCCATTCGGCCAGCTTGTCCGCCATGAGGGACTCCAGCGGCGCGCGCACTTCCGACGAGACCAGCTTGTCCTTGGTCTGCGAGCTGAACTTCGGATCGGGCAGCTTGACCGACACGATCGCGGTCAGCCCCTCGCGCATGTCGTCGCCCGTCAGCGACACCTTCTCCTTCTTCAACAGCCCCGACTTCTCGGCATAATTGTTGAGCGTGCGCGTCAGCGCCGCGCGGAACGCGGCCATGTGCGTGCCCCCGTCGCGCTGCGGGATGTTGTTGGTGAACGCCAGGACCTGCTCGTAATAGCTGTCGTTCCATTCCAGCGCGACGTCGATGCCGACATCGTCGCGCTGCCCGTTGATCGCGACGGGCTGGGGCATCAGCGGCGTCTTGGCGCGGTCGAGATATTTCACGAACGCCGCGATCCCGCCCTCGTAATAAAGCTCGACCGTCCGCGGCTCGTCGTGCCGCGCATCGGTCAGGAACAGCCTGACCCCCGAATTCAGGAACGCCAGCTCTCGGTAGCGATGCTCCAACTTGTCGAAATCGAACTCGACGACCTTGAAGGTGCCGGGCGAGGGCAGGAAGGTCACCATCGTACCCTTGCGCGTCGATTCCCCCACCCGCTCCAGCGGCGCCACCGCGTCGCCGTGCGCGAAGCGCATCCGGTGCTCCTCGCCGTCGCGCCAGATCGTCAGGTCCAGCCATTCGGAGAGCGCGTTGACCACCGACACGCCCACGCCGTGCAAGCCGCCCGATACTTTATAAGCGTTGTCGTCGTTGGTGTTGTCGAACTTCCCGCCGGCATGGAGCTGGGTCATGATGACCTCGGCCGCCGACACGCCCTCCTCCGGGTGGATGCCCGTCGGGATGCCGCGGCCGTTATCGGTCACCGACACCGACCCGTCGGGGTTGAGCGTGATGTCGATCCGGTCGCAATGCCCCGCCAGCGCCTCGTCGATCGCGTTGTCGCTGACCTCGAACACCATGTGGTGGAGGCCCGACCCGTCATCGGTATCGCCGATATACATCCCCGGCCGCTTCCGCACCGCGTCGAGCCCCTTCAGGACCCGGATCGAGGAGGCGCCGTAATCGCCGCTGTTGCTGGTGGATTGCAAGGTGTCCGTCATCGGTAACATATAGGGATTCGGGGAGTGGAACGGAAGCGGAATGAGCGCGTCGCGGTCGGGCTAAGCGCGGCTTGGCCGACGATCCAGCGATGCCCTGGCCGATATTCGGCTGCGATACTTATCGGTGCCGACTCTCGTGCAGCGCGCAGCTCGGGACGGCCGAGGACGATAGGGCGATTCCGCTCAATCGCGCGGGATCTCAACGACACGCCGCGCTGCGGCCAGCTCCAGGATGCGGCCGATGACGGTATCGTAGAGCTTGGGCGGAATGAACCCATAGGCGAAGCGGTCCTTACTCCCCGGCACGGGCCGAATGTCATAGCCGGGCCAGGCGAACTGGTTGACCTCATCCAGCACGATCCAGGAGCGATCGTCATCGAGGCCGAGCGCCTGCTTGACGCGGGGCGGCAGCTCGATCGCTTCCCCGTCCTTGGCTGGCGGGGTGTGCGTGATCGGTGCGACCGTCACGCGCAATGCACCACCCTTCGGGCTTTGCACCGCCAGCACGATCACGCTGGGGCGGACCTTGCGGCCTTCCTCCTGCCCTTTGCGATGCTCGTGCCGCCACAGATAGGCATAGGGAATGACCAAGCCCGGTTCCGGGATGGGAAGCGACAAAGGCTCAATCCATCAGCGCATCGAGATGGTCGTGGCGAGAATCCATCCGTGATGCCGCCATTGCCTTCAACGTCGCGCCGTCCAGCTCCTCGACCGCCAAGGCGGTAGGAGCCGTCGCCTTGAGGCGCTGATATTCGTCATAGTCGCGGGCGGACACGAAATAGCCCGTCACCCGGTTATGCGCCACCACGGCGACCGGCTCGCGCTGGGCTTCCTCGCGATAGCGACCGAAATTGCGGGCGAACTCCGTCGCGGCTACCTGTGTCATCGTGCCCTCCTTGGCATTCAAGAAAGTTGATACACAAAACGCGCGTTTTTCGCAACTCTGCTATAGGCCTATCATGGTGATCGAGGTAAGCTCGAACCATGAACCCTTTCGCTGGTATGGACCCGACCATTGAAGAGTACGTGAAGGCGAACGGCTCAACGCTGTTTACTGAATGGGCTGGCGAGCCGGCTCATTTCTTCCATCTTCCTGGGCACCCTCCATTCGAATGTTTCCAAGTGTCGATCAATCCGCCTCGGGCCGGCCGCGTGGCCGTGTTTGCTAGGTCGATCGACACCAACGATGGAAGCGAGTTGGAAGAGAGTTGGGAAGCACCAGTCCAAGATCTGAGCAGTTTGCTCGTGAAGGCGACGCGGGCGGTGCAGGTCTGGCGGAACTGCCTTCAGCAAAATTTGCCACCAAGCGATGGCGACTTCTATGTCGAGCCGGGCTGCTGCCTATTATGCGGCGTCCCGGAGAATATTGCTCCAGAGATTTTTGAAACGGGGAAAAACCACTGCTTCGTCAAACGGCAACCCTGCTTACCAGATGAAATCGACCGAACCGTAAAGGCTATGTGGTCCAGCGAGGTGGATTGTATCCGCTATCGTGGCCACGACGCGGTTTTGCTCGAAAGGCTGGCACGAGCGGGCATGGCCGATCAGGCTGATTACCCTCTACGGCTTGACGCCCCAGCGGGTCTCCGAAATCGGGTGAGCTTCGGCATCTCGACCGAAAGCAGCCTGTCCACCTCCCCGGCCCTCATCGCTAGCGTTTTTCGCGCCGACATGGTTGCGAGTGGTAAGACAGTGCTACCCGCCATGTTCGGCCGAAAGACTGTCTGGGTATCGTGGTTTCAGAACCGCTTTCACCTGGTCCGCTTCACTGATGAAGGTGCCGGCCGGTTCGCTGCCCGCTTGCGATCTAGCATCGCACTCCAAGGGCTCGCGTGGCTTGTCGACGACTGGCTCCGCACCAAGAATGTCGAGAACATTCATTGGGAAGCCACAGGCGATCCGTTGTCAGGTAGCCCGACCCTGATGTGAAGATGCCTACGGCCCGGCACCGTGCCTGGTGGTCAGTGATGCGAAAATCAAAAGTTTTGCATCAAGGCAGAGGCCAAAAGCAGCGGGTCGGCTGATGCTCCAGTTGCAGACATTCGTCAGCCGGTGCACCCTGGTGGGATGAACGTGAGCAAAGCTGTCGGAGCCATCGTCGTCACAGTCGTTCTTGCGGCGTGGGCTTATATTGCCCTGACGGGTGAACCACGTTTGCCGATTAACATCGCCAACGGGTCATATTCGAACCGCTGCTGCGGCACGGTGATCTTCGCCAACGGAGTGATGACGGTGGCAGATCAGCGGGTCAATTATGTGGTCGAGGAAGACAAGGTAGGTCCGTATGTGCTGCCAAAGGAGTATGTCGGCGCTTCTAACGGGAGGGTGATAGTACGATCCGGGAGCTTCCCATTGAAACTGCGTCTGGACGATCCAGCCCATCCACAACAGGTTGAACTGGTCGATGATGCTCCCGGCGGTAAGGCATATTTCTTTGTGCGCGGGGATGGCAGCTAACCACCACTTTTCGGCGTATCTGATGCAAAACTCACAGGTTTTGCATCAACCCGAAAACGGCAGAAATCCGCAGACCTTCGTGATGCACAAATCCAATGCACGATCCGAGCACGAGGCGGCGAGCCGTTACGGGGAAATCCCTAGCTTAGGCCGCTGTCACGATCGGTCGGCCGTGGCACCGTCGCCCGGTCGTGACGGTCTGTGAACTCGGGAGTGTCTGGAGGGCCCGCACCCGACGCGATGATCCCGCCCACGCCCATATCTTCCAAAACTTGTTCAGCATCGCGATCGCCATCTACCCCGGTCGAACAGGCGTGCTTGGCGTGACCTTTAGTGAACTTCCGCCGCCGACCGGCGCGGGAAGCACCGCCCCCGCGCCGACCTTCGGCCCAGCTCAGCGCCCCGCGAACTCCGCCGCGCGGCGGCCGAGCAGGGTCACCTCGACCCGGCGGTTCCGGCGCAGGCCCGCCGCGGTCGTGTTGGGGGCGACGGGGCGCGTCTCGCCGTAACCGCGCACGCGGAAGCGCGCCTCGACCACGCCCATATCCTCCAGCGCGTCGCGCACGCTCGCCGCGCGGCGCTCGGACAGGTCCTGGTTATACTGGTCCGAGGCGCGCGCGTCGGTGTGGCCGTCGATCGCGACGCGCACGCCCGGCTCCGCGCGCAGATAGTCGGCCAGCGGGCGCAGCCGGTCGATCGCACCGGGGCGCAGCGTCGCGCTGTCGGTCGCGAACAGCACCTCCTCCTGCAGCGTCAGCCGCGCGCCCTCGGGCGCGTCGCGAAAGCCGTAGCCGCGCATCGCGCCGCGGTCCCAGCCGCCGCGCCCGTCGGCCACGACCACCCGGTCGCGCGCGTTCCAGTCGAACCGGTCGCGGCGCGGGCCCGCCACCCCGGCAAAGGCGCGGTTCGCCGCTTCCGCCTCGCGCCGGTTGACCCGCCCGTCGCAGTTGCCGTCGAAATTGCGCATCACGAAGGCCCGCCCGCGCGGGGTGCCACGCAGCTCGGGATAGAGATCGGGAGCGCCCGCCCCGACCAGCCGGTACGCGCCGGGCCGCCAGTCGATCCGCTGCGCCGAGGCGGGCGTCGCCATGGCCAAAAAAGTCGATGAAAGCGTGGCCGCCGCCAGGCCGGCGGCGATGATGGGCATACGCATGGGCGTTGACTCCTGTTCGATCCCACCCCGAGGGTGCGACCTAGGCGCCGGTGCTTGAACGCGCGCCGAACCCGGTCGACAGCCCGCGTTCAGCCGCCGAGCGCGACCTGCGTCGCCCCGGCCCCGACCGCGTCGAACAGCGCGGGCTCGGTGCCCGTCATCCACACCTGCCCCCGCCCCGCCAGCCGGTCGAACAGCGCGGCGCGGCGCGACGGGTCGAGATGCGCCGCCACCTCGTCCAGGAGCAGCACCGGCGCGCGCCCCGTCCGCTCGGCGACCAGCTCGCCATGTGCGAGCACCAGCCCCAGCAGCAGCGCCTTCTGCTCGCCCGTGGAGGCCATGGCGGCGGCGCGGTCCTTGTCCAGGTGGGTGACGATCAGGTCGGCGCGGTGCGGCCCCGTGAGCGCCCGTCCCGCCGCCGCGTCGCGCGCGCGGCCCTCGCGCAGCGACCGCAGCAGCGCGCCCGCCTCGCCGCTCCACCCCTCCAGCGCCAGCGCGCCCCGCGCGAAGGGGCCAGCCGCCTGGGTCGCCAGCCGCGCGCCGAGCAGCGCCACCGTCTCGCGCCGCGCCGCGTCGACCGCCGCGCCATGCTCGGCCATCTGCGCCTCCAGTGCCGATAGCCAGTCGGGGTCGGGGCGCGCGCCTTCCAGCCCCTCGGCCAGCAGCCGGTTGCGCGCCCGCATCGCCGCCTCGTAGCGCGCGGCATGGGTCGCATGGGCGGGCGCGAGCGCCAGCGCCAGCCGGTCGAGGAAGCGCCGCCGCTCGCCCGCCGGCTCGACGAACAGCCGGTCGGTCGCCGGGGTCAGCCACAGCACCGTCAGCCATTCGGGCAGGGATGCGGCGGTCGCGGGCGCGGTCTGGACGCGCACCACCCTCCGCTCGGGCGCGGCGGCGAGCGTGCCTGTGGCGATCTCGACCCGCTCGGCCGCGTCCCCCTTCCCATCGCCATCCCCGTCGCCACCCAGCGTGGCGGCGACACCGAACCCCCCCGCCCCGCCCTGCCGGGCCATGTCGGACAGGTCGGCGCGGCGCAGCCCGCGCCCCGGCGCCAGCAGCGAGACGGCTTCCAGGATATTGGTCTTGCCCGACCCGTTCTCGCCGGTCAGCACCACGAAGCCCGGCCCTGCGTCCAGCGTCAGCGCGGCATGATTACGGAAATCGGTCAGGACCAGGCGCGACAGCATCGCGCCCGGCCCTAGCGCGCCCTTATCGGTCAGGCGAGCGCGGGTTCCTTGGCGCGGCTGGCATAGGAGGCCAGTTCCTCGCCCAGCTCGCGCTGCGCCAGGCGGTAGGCGACCGGCTCGGCGATCCGCAGCCGCTTGCGCGCTGCGTCGAGCGGTTCGTGCATCAGCGCCTCGTAATCCTCGCCCAACAGCCATTCGGCGCGCTTGCCCTGGCGGTAGCCCTCCAGCACCGCGCGGGCGAACAGCTTGCCCCCCGTCACGCGGATGCTCTTGAGCGCCGCGCCGGCCCCGATCAGCGCCCAGCCCATGCCCCGGGTCTGCGCGAACGAAAAGGCGACCAGCGCCGCCTCGCCCATCGTCTCGTCGGCCTTGTACCCCGTCAGCACATGCCAGATGTCGTGCACGTCGCGCGTCCGCCGTCCGAACCAGGCATAGGGATGCGGGATCGGCTTCTCCAGGCCGTCCAGGTTCGACACCTCGGCCAGCCCCTGCGCCGAATAGCCCGTCTCCGCCAACCAGTCGCGATAGGCCGCGCCGACCGTGCCGGGCTTGAAGCTCCGAACGAAATCGGGGTCGGAGAACAGGTCCGCCGCCAGCTCGACGCGTTCATAGGCCTGGCGCGCGCCCGTCTCGGTCTTCAACAGCCGCTCGTAATTTTTCGGCGTCGCCGCGCCGTTCAGCGCGCGCATGATGACGAACACCTGCGTGGTATCGTCGCCATTGGCGAGCAGCTTGCGCAACGCCGAGATCGCGGTGCGCCAATCGCGCTTATAAGTGTCGGCGGCCTGGGTCTGGTACATGGAGCGACTCCTTACTGACACAGGTGTTAATAAGTGGTGGACGCCGGGAATGTCAAACAAGAAAGGCCGCCCCGAAGGACGGCCTCTCCGAACACGACAACTCCGCAGGCTTGTTATCGCCGACGCGGAGCCGGCTGCTCGCTCGATGGCGGGCAGTCTCCAAGCCCGATACTTTCGCAGAGCGGGATGAAAGAAACATAGCTGTCAAGTGTTATTTGTCAAGGGTGGAACCCCAGTCCGAACAGTATCGCGGCTCTCAGGTCGGCGAGCTGCGCGGGAGTGACGCGACCCGTGCTCCACCGCTGGACACCGCCACACCGGCTCCTGACCTGTTTGAAACGATCGAGCCGATCCAGCGACACCGACGACACCATGTCGCACTTGGCCCAATCGTCCGTTCGCTGAACGGTGCGGGCAAGGACTGATCCAGCTGGATCAGGCAATGATAAGGCTCGGTCGATGTCGGCGCCGTGGTGCTGAGCGGAACGACCGTGACCAGCCTGCCACGCCTGCGGAGCCGGGGACCGATCACGACCACCGGTCGCGACTTGTTCATCTCCGGCTCGAACGCGGCCTGACCATAGTGACAGACCAGAATCTCGCCGGTGCTTGGATAATAGCTTAGCGCCATTCAGCCGATCGCGCCTTTAAGCGGCCCGTCCTCACACCCGCATCGGCATCAGCACATACAGCGCGGCGCTCTTGTCGTTCTCGCGGATCAGCGTCGGGGCGGCGGCGTCGTTCAGGTGGACCTCGACCGTGTCGCCGTCGATCTGCCCCAATATGTCGAGCAGGTAGCGGCTGTTGAACCCGATCTCGAACGCGGTGGCGGTGTAGTCGCCCGGCACCTCCTCGGCGGCGGTGCCGTTTTCGGGGGAGGTGACCGACAAAGTCACCTTGTCGCGGTCGAGCGCCATCTTGACCGCGCGGGTCTTCTCGGTGGCGATGGTGGCGACGCGGTCGACGCTTTCCTTCAGGCTTTGCGGGTCGAGGCGGAGGATCTTGTCGTTGCCCGTCGGGATCACGCGGCTGTAATCGGGAAAGGTGCCGTCGATCAGCTTGGACGTCAGCACCGCCTGGCCCAGATCGAAGCGGATCTTGGTGGGCGACAGCGACACGCCCACCGAGCCGTCGACCTCGTCGAGCAGCTTTCTGAGTTCGGCGACGCATTTGCGCGGCACGATCACGTCGGGCATTCCGTCCGAACCCTCCGGGCGCGGCATGGTCACGCGCGCCAGCCGGTGGCCGTCGGTCGCCGCCGCCTTGAGCACGGGCTGCCCCGCATCCTCGGAAACGTGCAGGAAGATGCCGTTCAGATAATAACGCGTCTCCTCGGTCGAGATCGCGAAGCGCGTCTTGTCGATCACCTGCTTCAGCGTCTCGGCGGGCAGCTCGAATTTCGTGGGCAGTTCGCCCTCGGCGATCACGGGAAAATCGTCGCGCGGCAACGTGCCGAGCGAGAAGCGCGCGCGGCCCGCGACGATCGTCATCCGGCCATCGGCGGCGGCGAGCTGGACCTGCGATCCTTCGGGCAGCTTGCGCGCGATGTCGAACAAGGTGTGCGCCGACACGGTGATCGCGCCCGGCTGGTCCACCGCGGCCGCGACGCTCTCGTTGATCTGCAGGTCGAGATCGGTCGCCATCATCCTCAGCGTCCCCTCCTGCGCATCGAGCAGCACGTTGGACAGGATGGGGATGGTGTTGCGGCGTTCCACCACCGACTGGACGTGGCTCAGGCCCTTCAACAGGGTCGCGCGTTCGATGGTCGCCTTCATTGGAACTCCCCGGCCCCCTCATGTCCGAGGGCGATGTCACCGCCTGTCCTACCCAAGGAAAAGGGGTCGGAGCAAGCGCCCCGACCCCTCCCCCGATTCCGGTTAACGCCCGGCTAACGGATCAGAAACGGATGCCGATACCCGCCATCACCTGATGCCGGTCGGCATCGATGTCGAAATCCTCGATCTCCTTGTAGTTCGAGTAGCGATACTCGCCCTTGACATAGGTGCGCGGACCGATCGCATGCTCCAGACCGGCGCCCAGGCGCAGGCCGTCGGCTTCCGCCTTGTCGCGCACCGTCGTGGTGCCGGTGGTGTAGCGCGTATTGATCCGTGCATTGGTGTAGCCGACCTTGCCGTAGAGCAGGGTCGCGGGGGCGAGCGGAAAGCCCACGCGTCCGCCGACATAAAGGTCGCGGCCCAGGGTCACGCGCGCGCTGTCGCCCGCGACCAGCAGGTTGCTGTCGCGACCCTTGATGCTCGACTCGGTGGCCTCGCCCTCGACACCCAAGGTGATGCCGCCGACCTGCGCGTCGTAACCGATCGCGCCGCCATAGACGACGCCGTCCGAGTCGGCGCCGCTGGTGAGCGCGTCATAGCCGACCAGCGCTTCGGCGCGCAGGCCGGTGAAGGGGGCGGCCTCGACCGGGGCGTCTTGCGCCTGGGCGATCGCGGGGAGGAAAGCGGCGGCGGCCGCGGCGAGAATGGTGATACGCATGAAGCAACTCCGAAACGGGCCCGGACGATTCCGGGTCGGGTGGCTCAAATGGTTGCGGCGGGCCTCCGTTGCATGAACCTCACCTAAACAGGAAAAAGCGTTGCCTTTGCGCCACACCGGCCCGACAAGCCCGACATGGAACGATCGGGACGGGACTTCATCGCGCGCCACGGCGAAACGGTGTTCAACGCCGCGCGCCGGCTCCAGGGCGATCACCCCCATACGCCCCTGACGCGCGCGGGCTTCGCGCAGGCGGACGGGATGGGACGGGCGCTGCGCGCGCTGCTCGGCGCCGGGCCGAGGCTGACCCTATGGGCCTCACCGACGGGCCGCGCCCTCCAAACGCTGGCCGTCATCGCCGAGCATCTCGACCTCGACTGGCACGACGCGCATACCGACGCGCGGCTGGTCGAGATCGGCATGGGTTCCTGGGGCGGGCGCTATTATGCCGATGTCGTGGCGGAGGTCGGGCCGGTGATCGACCCCGTCACTCACGCGCTTAGGGTCGCGCCCGACGGCGAGTCCTACCCCGCCATCGCCCGGCGGGTGGGCGGGTGGCTGGCCGACACGGACGAGGACGGGGGCGACCGTCTCGTCGTCATGCACGGCATCTCCAGCCGGGTGCTGCGCGGCGTGATGACCGGGCTCGCCCCCGATCCCGCGCTCGGCAGCCCGCTCGCCCCCGGCCTGCCGCAGGGAAGCGTCGCGCTGATCGAACTGGGCCGCGAGACGGTGGCGCATCTGGGCGGGGGACAGGCGCCCGCATGAAGCTCGCCTGGGCCGTGCTGCTGCTCGTCGCGGCGCCCGTCGGCGCGCGCGACCTGATCGGCGTCCACGGGGCCTGGGGCGCGTTTCGTGACCCCGGCCATTGCTATGCCATCGCCGCGCCGGAAATCGCGGGGGGACGGCGAGCGTGGCGGCCTTTCGCAGGGGTCGGGACCCGGCCCGCACGGGGGCAGCGGAACAGCCTGCACATCCGCCTGTCCCGCCCGCGCGACCGATCGGCCGGGGTCACGCTGTCGATCGGCGAGCGGCGTTTTCCCCTGGTCGCGAACGGCATCGACGCCTGGGCGCCCGACGCCGCCGCCGAACGCGCGGCGGTGGCGGCGATCCGGTCGGGGCGCAGCATGAGCGTCGAGGCGGTCGGCACGGGGGGTCGTCCCTTCGCCGATGTCTACCGCCTGGACGGCGCCGCCACCGCGATCGACGCGGCGACCCTCGCCTGCCTGCGGCCCTAGCTCGTCCCCTCGCGCCGCGCGCCCTGAAGCATCTTGCGCGCGATGGCGCGGACCGCCTCGTCGTCCTTGGTGTCGTCCCTGGCGTAATCGCCCAGATGGTCGAGGCTTGCCTCGATATGGTCGAGCAGGCCGGGATGCCGCGCCTCGACATATTCGAGCGTCTTGAACAGCACATGTTCCGCCGCGATCTCGCGGCGGCGGGCCTGGACGGCGCTGTCGGTCTGGTCGGTCATGATTGAAACGCTCCGCTGATGGATCCAGCGGGTCCAACGCGGCAGGCGCCGATCGGTCCCGCCCGGCATCCGAGTGGAATTCGCGCCCCTTTTCGTCTATATGGGCCTCCATGCAGACAGTTCCGGCCGCCCTCATGCCCATTCCCGGGCACATCGACCCCGTGCCCGTCCCCCGCGCCGCCGCGCCGCGCTCGGACGGTCGCGTCGACTTGGTCGGCTTGAGCAGGGACGGCTTGCGCGAGGTGCTGCTCGCCGGCGGCATGGAGCCGAAACAGGCCAAATTGCGCGCCAAGCAGATCTGGCACTGGATCTACAATCGCGGTCAGACCGAGTTCGGCCGGATGACCGACATCGCCAAGGCGCAGACGCCCTGGCTCGCCGAGCGCTTCGTGGTCGGTCGCCCCGAGGTGATCGAGGCGCAGGTGTCGTCCGACGGCACCCGCAAATGGCTGCTGCGCTCGCCGGACGCGCAGGATTACGAGATGGTGTTCATCCCCGACGCCGATCGGGGCACCTTGTGCGTGTCGAGCCAGGTCGGCTGCACGCTCAACTGCCGCTTCTGCCACACGGGAACGATGCGGCTGGTGCGCAACCTGACCGCGGGCGAGATCGTCGGCCAAGTGATGCTGGCCCGCGATTCGCTGGGCGAATGGCCGTCCCAGCCCGAGGGGCGGATGCTCACCAACATCGTCATGATGGGCATGGGCGAGCCGCTCTACAATTTCGACGCGGTCCGCGACGCGCTCAAGGTCGTCATGGACGGCGACGGCCTTGCCTTGTCCAAGCGCCGGATCACCCTGTCGACCAGCGGCGTGGTGCCGATGATGGCGCGCGCCGGGGCGGAGATCGGGGTCAATCTCGCCGTCTCGCTCCACGCGGTGACCAAGGAGGTGCGCGACGAGATCGTGCCCCTGAACCGCAAATACGGGATCGAGGAGCTGCTCCAGGCCTGTGCCGACTATCCCGGCGCCAACAACGCCCGGCGGATCACCTTCGAATATGTCATGCTCCGGGACAAGAACGACTCGGACGAGGACGCGCACGAGCTCGTCCGCCTGCTCCGCCACTACCGCCTGCCCGCCAAGGTGAACCTGATCCCGTTCAACCCCTGGCCCGGCGCCCCTTATGAATGCTCCACCCCCGAGCGCGTCGCGCGCTTCTCGGACATCGTGTTCGAAGGCGGCATCTCCGCTCCCGTCCGCCGTCCCCGGGGCCGCGACATCGACGCGGCCTGCGGCCAGCTCAAGACGGCCGCCGAGCGCAAGTCGCGCGCGGAGCTCGACCGGCAGGCGGAAGAGAAAATGGCCGCACTCGCCTGACGCGTCGATCCGGAGCGGCGGTGGGAATGGCGGACCATCCCCACCCCGTCACCGGATCAGCGGCGCCAGCGATTGTCCCAGCGCTGGAAGCGGCCCGAGCGCTGCGCCTGGGCCAGCTCGCGGCGGCATTCGCGCAGCTCGCGGTTATACTCGCGGCGATTGTCGGCCCGGCGCAGCTCGCGACGGCACTCGCGGCGTTCCTGGCGCACTTCGCGGTTTCCGTACCCGTTGCGCTGGGCGTTCAGGGTCGCCGTCGGCACCGTCGCCGCCAGCAGGCCGAGGGTCAAAAGCAGTTTACGCATATACGCTCTCCTGGTCGGGTCCGCCTGCCACGGGGCAGGCGTCCGCCGGGGGGTAACGCCTTCTCCGCCCATCGGTTGCCCGTGATGCTTCCGGTCGACGCGCCTGGACGGGAGATCGCCGCCAGGCATCTCGCCCTTCCCGGCATCTCGCCCTAAGGTGGGGTAGCGGTCATCTGAGGGGACGCGGTGGTGAAGGCGCAGTGCCAATGTGGGCAGCTTTGGGCCGAACTCCCCGGTCCGACGCCGGCCGTTATCGCCTGTCACTGCATCGACTGCCAACGGCGCAGCGGATCGCCCTTCGGCGTGCTGGCCTATTATCCCGCCGACCAAGTCGCGATGCTCGGGGAGGCCAGGCGCTTCGAGCGCCCGACCGCCGGCGGGGGCGTGTTCGATAGCTTCTTCTGCCCGGACTGCGGCTCGACGGTGTTCGCGCGGACGGGCAAGCATCCGACCATGATCGGCGTCGCGGTGGGCGCGATTGCCGATCCGGCCTTCCCCGCGCCCGTCCGTTCGGTCTGGGAGCGGTCCAGGCATCATTGGGTCACGATCCCCGGCGAGGTTCAGCACCTCCCGCGAGGCCGATCGTGATCGACACCGCGTCGATCGATCATCTCCTCGCCCGCGCCACACGGGTGACGATCAAGATCGGTTCGTCGCTGCTGATCGACGGCGCCACGCCGCGCGCGGCGTGGCTGGGCGACCTCGCCGCCGACATCGCCGGGCTGCGGGACGCGGGCAAGCAGATGGTGCTGGTCTCGTCGGGGGCGGTGGCGCTCGGGCGGAGCCGATTGGGGATCGGGCGGTCGGCGCGGCTCGACCTGAAACAGGCGGCGGCCGCGATCGGCCAGCCCCTGCTGATGCGCGCCTGGGACGCGGCGCTGAGCCGTCACGGGATCGGCTGCGCGCAGCTTCTGCTCACGCTCGACGACACCGAGCAACGCCGCCGCTGGCTGAACGCACGCGCCACCGTCGAGATGCTGCTGGCGCATGGGCTGGTGCCGATCGTCAACGAGAATGACAGCGTGGCCACCGACGAGCTGCGCTACGGCGACAATGACCGGCTGTCGGCGCGCACTGCGCAACTCACGCGCAGCGACCTGCTGATCCTGCTGTCGGACGTGGACGGCCTCTACACCGCCGATCCCGCGCGCGATCCCGCCGCCCGGCACCTGCCGCTGGTGACCGGGATCACTCCCGCGATCGAGGCGCTGGCGGGCGGCGCGTCGGCGGCGGGGCCCGGCACCGGGGGGATGCGCACCAAGATCGCCGCGGCCGCGATCGCCCGGGCGTTCGGCTGTACGACGGTGATCGCCGCCGGGCACGCGTCGCGCCCGATCACCGCGTTGCGCGAGGGCGCGCGCTGCACGATCTTCCCGGCCACGGGATCGCCGACGGGCGCGTACAAGCAATGGATCGCGGGATCGCTGCGACCCGCCGGGTCGCTGACGATCGATGCGGGCGCGGTCCGCGCGTTGCGGACGGGCGGCAGCCTGCTTCCCGCCGGCACCCACGGGGTCGCGGGAGAGTTCGGACGCGGCGCCTGCCTGCGCGTGCTCGGCCCGGACGGCGCCGAGGTCGCGCGCGGCCTGTCCGCCTATGACGCCGCCGAGGCCCGCCTGCTGCTCGGCGCGGGAAGCGCGCGCATCCCCGAACTTCTCGGCTATGGCGGCCCCGACGAACTGATCCACCGCGACGACATGGTGCTGCGATGACCCTGCGGGACGAGATGCTGGACATGGGCCGTGCTGCGCGGCGTGCGGCCGAGACGCTGCGCACCGCGCCGCCCGAGCGGCGCACCGCCGCGATCCGCGCGATGGCCCGGCATATCCGCGCGAACGTCGACCCGATCCTCGCCGCCAACGCCGCCGACGTCGCCGCCGCGACCGCGCAGATCGATCGGCTGCGCCTGGACGCCGGGCGCGTCGAGGCGATGGCGGCCGGGATCGAGATCGTGGCCGACCTGCCCGATCTGCTGGGGCAGGAGCTGGCGCGCTGGACGCGGCCCAACGGGCTCGACATCGCGCGGGTGCGCGGGCCGATCGGAGTGATCGCGATGGTGTTCGAATCGCGGCCCAACGTCGTCGCCGACGCCGCCGCGATCGGGGTCCGGTCGGGCAATGCGCTGATCCTGCGCGCGGGGTCCGACGCGCTGGGCAGCGCGCGCGCGATCCACGCGGCGATCACGGACGGACTGGTCGAGGCGGGATTGCCGGCCGAGGCGGTGCAGCTCGTCGCCACCGCCGACCGCGACGCGGTGGGGCTGATGCTCGACGGGCTGGACGGCGCGATCGACCTCGTCATCCCGCGCGGGGGCAAGGCGCTGGTGGAGCGCGTGGCGCGCGACGCGCGGGTGCCGACGCTGGGCCATCTGGAAGGCGTGTGCCACACCTATCTCCACGCCTCCGCCGACCCGGCCATGGCCACGGCGATCGTCGCCAACGCTAAGATGCGCCGCGTCGGCATCTGCGGCGCGACCGAGACCCTGCTCGTCGACCGCGCCTGCGCGCACGCGCTGCTGCCGCTGGTCGTCGCCGCCCTGCCGGGCTGCGAGCTGCGCGGCGACGACGCGGCGCGCGCGATCGTGCCGATGACGCCTGCGACCGAGGAGGACTGGTCGACCGAATATCTGGCACCCGTGCTCGCGGTCCGCGTCGTCGATGACATGGGCGCGGCGATCACGCATATCGCCCGTTACGGCACCGGCCATACCGAGGCGATTGTGGCGGAGGATGCGGGCGCGGCGGAGGCGTTCCTGGCGCGCGTCGACAGCGCGATCGTGCTGTGGAACGCGTCCACCCAGTTCGCCGATGGCGGTGAGTTCGGCTTCGGCGCGGAGATCGGCATCGCCACGGGCAAGCTCCACGCACGCGGGCCGGTGGGGCCGGAGCAGCTCACGACGTTCCGCTATGTGGTGCGCGGATCGGGCCAGGTCAGGCCGTAACGACCGGGACGCTCCGGTCGACAAACGCGTCCCGAGCGGGAATGGAGCGACCATGCCCGACCTGATCCAGCTCGTCCTGCCCCTCGCCGCCGGTTTCGTCGGCGGGGCGATGAACGCGCTGGCGGGGGGCGGCACCTTCGCGACCCTGCCCGCTTTGATCGCGCTGGGGCTGCCCGCCACCATCGCCAACGCCACCTCCAACGTCGCCTTGCTGCCCGGCGCCGGGGCGAGCGCCTGGACCTTCCGGCGCGAGCTGGAGCCGCTGGGCGGCGTGTCGCTGCCCCTGCTGGCGGGAATCACCTTCGCCGGGGCGATCGCGGGAAGCCTGCTGCTCGTCTGGACGCCGACCGCGACCTTCGACCTCCTCATCCCCTGGCTGCTGCTCTTCGCGTTCCTGGTGATCGCGTTCGGGCGGCGCGCGGCCGACTGGCTCCATGCGCGCGTGTCGATCGGCCGGCGGTCGCTGATCGCCGCGCAGACGATGCTGGGCATCTATGGCGGTTATTTCGGCGGCGGCGTCGGGCTCATCACCACGGCGGTCTATGGGCTGCTCGCGGGCATCACGCCGCGCGCGCTGTTCGCGCCGCGCACGCTGATGCTGGGCATCGCCAACGCCGCCGCCGCTTTGGTGTTCGTCGCGGTCGGGATGGTGCGCTGGTCGGCCTGCCTGCCGATGCTGCTGGGCGCGGTGCTCGGCGGCTGGGCGGGCGCGCATCTGGGGCTCAGGCTGCCCGCCGGGTTGGTCCGGCTATGGACGCTGCTCGTCACGGCGCTGACCACGGTCGTGTTCTTCTGGCGCGCATATGGATAAGAGGCGGGCATGGCGCTGATCGATCGATTCCTCGCGCGCGCGGTCCGGCGCGGGCGGCTGACCGTGATCCACCCCGACGGGGCGCGCGCGACGCTGGGGGCCCCCGACCCCGACCTGCGCGACGTGACGATCCGCTTCGCCGACCGGGGCGTCGCGCGCGCGATCCTCGCCGATCCGGGGCTCGGCGCGGGCGAGATGTACATGGCGGGCCGTCTGCTGATCGACGAGGGTGATGTCTGGGACCTGGTCCGCCTGTTCAAGGCGAGCAACGCCTGGGAACGCGGCGGCGGGCTCAAGGCCGGCCCCGCCTCGCGCGCGGTCGGCGCGGTCAAATACCGGCTCGACCGCTATAATTCCGCGCGGCGATCCCGGCGCAACGTCGCGCATCATTACGACCTGTCCGCCGATTTCTACCGGCTCTTCCTCGATGACGACCTGCAATATAGCTGCGCCTATTTCACCGATCCCGCCAACAGCCTCGAACAGGCCCAGGCCGATAAAAAGGCGCATATCGCCGCCAAATTGCTGCTGGAGCCGGGGATGCGCGTGCTCGACATCGGTTGCGGCTGGGGCGGTCTGTCGCTCTACCTCCACGCCAGGACGGGCGCGGAGGTGCTCGGCGTCACCCTGTCGACCGAACAGCTCGCGGTCGCGCGCGCGCGCGCCGAAGCGGCGGGGGTGGCGGACAAGGTGCGGTTCGAGCTGATCGACTATCGGGCGGTGAAGGGCCGGTTCGACCGGGTCGTGTCGGTGGGCATGTTCGAGCATGTCGGCCCGCCGCAATATCGCGCCTTCTTCGCCAAATGCCGCGACCTCCTGACGGAGGACGGGGTCATGCTGCTCCACACCATCGGGCGGATGGGCAAGCCGGGCGTGACCGACGCCTGGACCGCCAAGCACATCTTCCCCGGCGGCTATAACCCCGCCCTGTCGGAGATCGTACGCGGCTATGAGGGGCGGCGCATGTTCCCGACCGATGTGGAGGTGCTGCGCCTTCATTACGCCTGGACGATCCGTCACTGGTACGAGCGCGCGGTCGCGGCGCGCGCGGCGATCGTCGCGATGTACGACGAGCCCTTCTACCGCATGTGGACCTTCTACCTGTCGGGCGCGGCGGCGGCGTTCGAATTCGGCGGGATGTGCAACTACCAGCTCCAGCTCAGCCGCGCGCGCACCGCGGTGCCGGTGACGCGCGACTATCTACCCGCGCGCGAGGCCGGGCTGATCGGGATATAGTTCGGCCATGTGCCACCAGGCCGCGCCGACCAGTTCCTCCAGCACGCCCGCGTCGATATCGGCCAGCCGCTTCACGTAGAGGCAGGACTTGCCCGCGCGATGCTTCCCCAGCCGGGCGAGCAGCGCCTCGTGCCCCGGAAAGCCGCCCATGACGTACACCACCAGCTCGCTCTTGCGCGGGGCGAAGCCGATCCGCATCGCCTCGCCCTCGCGCCCGCTCTCGTACCGGTAATGGTAGCGTCCGAAGCCGATCATCGTGCCCCAGGCCGCGGGCGGCATATCCGTGACGCGCGCCATGAGCGCCGCGAGCGCGCGCGCGTCCGCCTGGCGCTCGGGCGGGGAAACCCCCGCAAGCAGCGCTTCGACCGCGTCCGTCATAGCCGCCCTCCCCGCGCGATCATCGCGAGCGCGGCGGCCGAAGTCCAGTGGCGCGGGTCAGCGGCCCTGCATGCGCGCCTTGGCCGCCGCGCGCTCGCCGCCGCCGATCCTGCCGTCCCCGTTCGCGTCGTAGCGCCGGAAGATCGCCGCGAGCAGCTTCTGCGCCTCGGCCTCGGTGACCTTGCCGTTCCGGTTGGCGTCGGCGCGGCTGAACCACAGGTCGGTCAAGCCCTTGGCGTTGGCCGCGTCGGGCCGCTTGGAGCCGATCCGCATCCGCGCCATCCGGCCCTGGAGCTCGGCCCTGGTCAGCGCGCCGTCCTTGTTGGCGTCGGTGGCGGCGAACTCGCGCGAGAATTTCGCGGCGGCGGACGCCTGTGTCTCCTGCGCCAGGGCGGGCGCGGGCAGGGCGAGCAGGATCAGGGGCAGAAAAAATCGTGACACGGACAAAACTCCGGGTGGATGAGTGGAGGCCCAGCTACCCGACCGGGCTTGTACCCCGGGTGAACGCCCGATACGGGCGCGGGCGCTCTCGCACCGTCTACCCGAGGACCCGCCCGTGACCGAATCCGTCAACCGTCCGACCGGCGAAGCCGGGGTGAACAAGGTCGTCCTCGCCTATTCGGGCGGGCTCGATACCAGCGTGATCCTGCGCTGGCTCCAGGACAATTACGGGTGCGAGGTGGTGACCTTCACCGCCGATCTCGGCCAGGGCGAGGAGCTCGAACCCGCGCGCGCCAAGGCGGAGATGATGGGGGTCAGGCCCGAGCACATCTTCATCGACGACCTGCGCGAGGAGTTCGTGCGCGACTACGTCTATCCCACCATCCGCGCCAACGCGCTGTACGAGGGGCTGTACCTGCTGGGCACCTCGATCGCGCGGCCGCTGATCGCCAAGCGCCAGATCGAGATCGCGCGTCAAGTCGGCGCCGACGCGGTCGCGCATGGCGCGACCGGCAAGGGCAACGACCAGGTGCGTTTCGAACTGGGCTATTACGCGCTCCAGCCCGATATCCGCGTCATCGCCCCGTGGCGCGAATGGGACCTGACCAGCCGCACCAGGCTGATCGAATATGCCGAGTCGCGCCAGATCCCGATCCCGCGCGACAAGCGCGGCGAGGCTCCCTTTTCCACCGACGCCAACCTGCTCCACACCTCGTCCGAGGGACTGGTGCTGGAGGACCCGTGGGAGGAGGTGCCCGACCATGTCTTCTCGCGCACCGTCAGCCCGGAGGACGCGCCGGACACGCCCGAGGTCATCACCGTCGATTTCGAGCGCGGCGACGCGGTCGCGGTGAACGGCGAGGGGATGAGCCCGGCCACGCTGCTCGCCCGCCTCAACGATCTCGGCCGCACGCACGGCATCGGCCGGCTCGACCTGGTCGAGAACCGCTTCGTCGGCATGAAGTCGCGCGGTATGTACGAGACGCCCGGCGGCACCATCCTCCACATCGCCCACCGCGCGATCGAGCAGATCACCCTCGACCGCGGCGCGGCGCATCTGAAGGACGAGCTGATGCCGCGCTATGCCGAACTGGTCTATAACGGCTTCTGGTTCTCGCCGGAGCGCGAGATGCTCCAGGCCGCGATCGACCACAGCCAAGCCAAGGTCGACGGCACCGTCCGGCTGAAGCTGTATAAGGGCGGCGCCCATGTGATCGGCCGCCGCTCGCCCCATTCGCTTTATTCGGAAAAGGTCGTGACCTTCGAGGACGACCAGGGCGCCTATGACCAGCGCGACGCGGCCGGCTTCATCAAGCTCAACGCGCTGCGCCTGCGCCTGCTGGGGCGCCGCGACCGCTGATCCGGCGCCGAGCGGGAAGAATGCGTTAACCATCCGCGCCTAAGCCGGGCGGATGGATCGCAGCCGCCCTCTCGATCTCGTTCGCGCGCTCGGATTGGCGCTGGTGCTGGGCCTTGCCTGGACGGTGCGCGACCGGGCGAACCTGTCGGCGCTCGCCTTGCCCGACACCGACGACGTGATGCGGCTGGTCCAGATCCGCGACTGGCTGGCCGGGCAGGCCTGGCGCGACCTGACCCAGCATCGGCTGGCGGACGGTCTGCCGATCCACTGGACCAGGCTGGGCGATCTCGGCCCCGCGGCGTTGATCGGGGCGCTCGCACCCTGGCTGGGGCGCCATGCGGCCGAAGTCGCGGCGGTGACCGCCTGGCCGCTGCTGCTGTTCGCGCTCGCCCTGTTCCTCGTGCAGCGGATCGCGCGCGTCGTCGGCGGACCGGCGCTCGCGGGCATCGCGGCCGTCATCGCGGCGATCGCCTATCCCGCGACCACCGTGTTCGCGCCGGGCCGGATCGATCATCACGGCCTGCAACTCGTCCTGCTGCTGGCCGGGCTGCTCGCCCTGCTCGGCCCGGCCACGCTCGGGCGCGGGGCATGGCAGGGCGCGGTGGCCGCCACGGGCTTCATCGTCGGGCTGGAGACCGCGCCGCTGGTGCTGACGATGGCCGCGACCCTTCTATGGCGCTGGTCCCGTGCCGAGCAGGGCGCGCGCGCGCGGCTGGCCGGGCTGGTGCTGGGTGCGGGCGCGGGGCTGATCGTCGCCCGCGTCGTGTTCGCCCCGACCTTGTGGGTCCAGCCCTGGTGCGACGGCCTGACCGCCCAGGCATGGCACGCGGCCGCCGCCGGTATCGGCGGGGCGGCATTGCTCCTCCTCGTTCCCGAATCGGCCTCACGGCGGACCCGAACGGTGCTGGCGGCCGCGAGCCTGGTGGGCATGGCCCTGTTCGCGGCGCTGGCGACCCCAGGCTGCCTTGCACCCTATGGTGGCGTCGACCCGGTGCTCGCGACGCGCTGGCTCGCCCATGTCGGCGAAGCGCAATCGATCCGGTCCGCGCCCCTGCCGACGAGCTTCGCCTATCTCGGCGTCGCCGCGGCGGGTCTGCTGACGGGTGTCCGGCGCTTCCACCGCGATCGGCACGAGGGCTGGGGCGTCCTGCTCCTCGTTCAGGCGGTCGCGGTCGTCATCGCCTGCGTCCAGCTTCGCGGGGCCTATCCGGCGGCGCTGCTGGCGGCGCCCGTGCTCGCATCGGTGGTGGTCGCGGCGCGCGACCGGGGCGCGATCCGCCTGGCCCTGGCCTGGACGGCATCGGCGGGGATGCTCTACCCCATCGCCGCCCAGGCGATGACGCCGCCCACGAGCCCGGCCGGACCTGCTCCGACGGCCTGCGCGCTTCCGCCCGGCCTTGCACGCCTGCCGCGCGGCGTCGTGCTCGCGCCGATCGACCTTGGTCCGCGCATCCTGCTCGACACGCCGCACGGCATCGTCGCGGCGCCGTATCACCGCAACAATGCCGGCAATCTGGCGGCGCTCCGCTATGGCCAGGACGCCGACACCGACGCCGCGATCGCCCGGGCCTGGGGGGTGCGCTATGTCCTGACCTGCCCCGCCACCGCCGGCGCACCGGCCCTGTTGAAGGCGCTGCCCCGATGACCGGACCCTGGTGGCAAGGCCGCGGCCTGATCGTCCTCGCGCTGCTGGCGACCGCGATCCCGCTGCTTTGGCCCGCCGTGCCCCCGCTGATCGACCTGCCGGGCCATATGGCGCGGTATCGCGTCATGCTGGGGGACGATCCGGGCCTGTCGCGCTGGTATGCGTTCGAATGGAAGCCGATCGGCTATCTGGGCGTCGACCTGCTCGTGCGCGCGGTGGCGCCCGCGCTGGGGCTGGAGCCCACCGTCAAGCTCGTCGCGATCCTGATCCCCGTGATCACCGCCGCCGGGATGCTCTGGCTGTCGCGCGAGGCGCATGGATGCGTCCAGCCGCCCGCGCTGTTCGCGCTGCCGCTCGCCTTTCACCTGTGTTTTCAATACGGGTTCCTGAATTACACGCTGGGCATGGGGCTGGCGCTGAACGCCCTGGCGCTGTGGCTGCGGCTCGGGCGGCTCGGACGGACACGCATGCGCGCGGCATTCTTCCTGCCGATCGCCGCCCTGCTCTGGACGGTGCACCTGTTCACCTGGCTCGCGCTGGTCGCGACGGCGGGATCGGCGGAGATCGCGCGCGCGCGCGCGGCGGGGCGAAGCTGGCCGGCCTCGGTCTGGTCCGCGGCCCTGCGCTGCCTGCCGATCGCACCGCCGGCGCTGATGTTTCTGCTCTGGCGGCCGGGCGGGCCGGCTGCGGGCAACGACTATCTCGCCGGGCTCCCGCTCAAGCCCGGCTGGCTCGCAAGCGTCCTGCGCGATCGGTGGGAGCTGTTCGACATCGTCTCGGTCGTTCTGATCGGTCTGCTTCTCTATCGGTGCGCGCGGTCGGCGCCGTGGCGCTGGTCGCCGCCGCTGCTGGGGGCGGGGCTCGGCCTGTTCCTGGTGTTCCTCGCCATGCCGTTCGGCGCCGCCTATGCCGATGCGCGCTTTGCGCCCTATGTCGTGATGCTGCTGCTGCTGGCGCCCGGCGGATCGAAGGTTCCGAACCGCGAACTCCGGCTCGTCGCGCTGACCGGGCTCGCCTTTTTCGCGGTGCGGACGGTCGCCACGACCGCGAGCTTCGCGATGGAGGGGCGGGATTGGGATCGCCACCTCGCCGCGCTCGCCCATGTGCCGCGCGGCGCCCGCGTGATCAGCTTCACGACCGCACCGTGCGAGGGATCGTGGCGGATGTTCCGGCTGGCGCACCTGCCGGGGATGCTGGTGACCCGGCGCGGCGCCTTTTCGAACGACCAGTTCGACCTGGGATCGACCGCGCTGCTGCGGGTGATCGCGCCGGGACTGGACGGCTTCGCGCTCGACCCGTCGCAGATCGTCATGGCCGAGGCCTGCGCGGAGTCGCGTGGCTTTCTGTCGCTCGCCCAGGCACTCGCCCGGTTCCCGCGCGACCGGTTCGACCATTTGTGGATCCTGAACGCGGTTGCCGTCGACAGGCGGCTTCTCGCCGACCTCGATCCGATATGGAGCGACGGGCGCGATGTCCTGTATCGCCTGCGCCCGGCCGGGGCTCCGAATCCCACGTCGCGCTTGTCGGCCCCGCCCCCGACCCGTTAGGGCCTCGCCATGCGAGGAACCGCGCTCACCGCGCCGCCCGATTGGTGGCAGACACGCGCCTTCGTCCTGGCGGTCACGCTGGCGTCGTTGATCCCCCTGCTGTGGCCCGACATCCCCCCCCTTGTCGACCTGCCCGGACATATGGGCCGCTACCGCGTCCAGCTCGCGATCGGCGATCATCCCCATCTGGCGGGCTGGTATGACTTCCGCTGGCAGGTGATCGGCAATCTGGGGGTCGATCTGCTGATCGAGCCCCTGGCACGCGTCTTCGGGCTGGAGCTCGGGGTCAAGCTGATCGTCCTCGCCATCCCCGCGCTGACGGTGGCGGGGCTGCTCTGGATCGCGCGCGAGGTGCATGGGCGCATCCCGGCCACCGCCCTGTTCGCGCTGCCGCTGGCGTACAGCTATCCCTTCCAGTTCGGCTTCGTGAATTTCGCGCTGTCGATGGCGATCGCGCTCAACCTGTTCGCGCTCTGGCTACGGCTGGCGCGGCTGGGCAGGCTCGGGCTGCGCGCCGCGCTGTTCGTCCCGGCGTCGTGCCTGTTATGGCTGTGCCACACCTTCGGCTGGGGCGTGCTGGGCGTGCTCGCCTTTTCCGCCGAGCTGATCCGCCAGCACGACGCCGCGGCCGGCAGGCGCGGACTGGTGCATCGCTGGGCGCTGCCGGCGGCTCGCGCGGGGCTGGGTTGCCTGCCGCTCGCCCTGCCGATGGTCCTCATGATCTTCTGGCGGTCCAGCGATCACGTCACCGGCAGGACCGGCGACTGGTTCAACTGGCGCGGCAAGTTCAGCTACGTCACCATGATCCTGCGCGACCGGTGGATGGCCTTCGACATCGCCTCGGCGACGATCATGTACCTGATCCTGTTCAAGGGCGCGCGTGACGACCGGATCGAATATTCGCGCAACCTGCTGCTGTCGGCCCTGTTCCTGCTGCTGGTCTTCTTCCTGCTCCCGCGCGTGGTGTTCGGATCGGCTTATGCCGATATGCGGCTGGCACCGTTCGCCATAGCGATCGCGCTGGTGGCGCTCAGGCCGAAGCGCGGTCTCTCGCTCCGCGGCTCGACGACGCTCGCGGTGCTGGGCCTCGCCTTCTTCCTCGTCCGCTTGGGGGGCACCACGATCAGCTACGCGCTCTACGACCGCAGCTACGACCGCGCGCTGGCCGGGCTGTCGCGCGTCCCGGTAGGCGCGCGGCTGCTGACCTTTGTGGGGCGGAGCTGCCGCGACGACTGGGCCTATTCCCGGCTGGAGCACCTCCCGGCCATGGCGCTGGTCCGCCGCCTGGCCTATTCCAACGATCAATGGTCGATGCCCGGCGCGCAGCTGCTGACGACGCGCTACTACCCGGCCGGGCGCTTCTCGCACGATCCCAGCCAGATGGTCACCGCCGTCCAGTGCCGGCGCGAGATGTGGCGCCCGATCGCCCGCGCGCTGAGCGATTTCCCGCGTGACGCGTTCGATTATATATGGATGCTCCAGCCGCCGCCCTATGACCCGGCGCTGCTGCGCGGCCTGACGCCGATCTGGCGGGACGGCACGCACCTGCTGCTGCGCGTCGACGACCGGAGGCCGGTCAGCCCGCCTTCCGGAACGGGGTGAACGCCTCCAGATAATCGCGTTCCGCCGCGACGCCCGCGCGCTCCCGGCGGAGGAACCCGGCGACCGCCTCGCGGAAATTGGGATCGGGCAGGTGATGCGCCGACCAGGTCGCCACCGGCGCATAACCGCGCGCCAGCTTGTGCTCGCCCTGCGCCCCCGCCTCCACGAAGCGCAGCCCGCGCGCGATGGCGGCGTCGATCGCCTGGTAATAGCAGAGCTCGAAGTGAAGGAACGGCACCTCCTCGATACACCCCCAATAGCGCCCGTAGAGCGTGTCGGCGCCCACCATGTTGAGCGCTCCCGCGATCGGCCGTCCGTCCCGCTCGGCGAGGATCAGGAGGGTTTGGTCGCCCATCCGCTCGCCCAGCAGCGAGAAGAAGGCGCGGGTCAGATAGGGCTGCCCCCATTTCCGCCGACCCGTATCCTGGTAGAAACGCCAGAACGCATCCCAATGGGCCTCGGTCAGCTCGGCGCCGGTCAGGTGACGGATCGTCAGCCCCTCGACCGCGCCCGCCCGCTCCTTGCGGATCGCCTTGCGCTTGCGCGACGCCAGCGCCGCCAGGAAATCGTCGAAGCTCGCATAACCGTCATTGGCCCAGTGGAATTGCACGCCCTCGCGGATCAGCCACCCCGCCGCCTCGAACAGCGGCACCTGGGCCGGGCTGATGAAGGTCGCATGCGCCGAGGACAGGCCGTGCTGCTCGACGACCGCCTCCACCCCGGCGATCAGCGCGGGCGCGTCCGCCTGGTCGCGCAGCAACAGGCGCGGACCCGGCACCGGGCTGAACGGCGCGGCGAGCTGGAGCTTGGGGTAGTAACGCCCGCCCGCGCGCTCCCAGGCATCGGCCCAGCCATGATCGAACACATATTCGCCCTGGCTATGGCTCTTGGCATAGGCGGGCGCGATCGCGCGGACGGCGCCGTCGGCTCCCTCGACGACGATCGGCACCGCCTGCCACCCGGATCGCCCGCCGACGCTCCCCGATTCCTCGAGGATCGACAGGAAGGCGTGGGAGACAAAGGGATTGCCGGGGCCGGCGCACGCATCCCAATCCGCCGCCGGAAGCTGGCGGACGCCGTCGACGATGCGGGCGGTGACGGCGGTCATTCGCCCGCCAAGATAGGAGGGAAGCCGCCCGCCTCCAACCCGTTCAGTTCAGCTCGATCACCGCGTCGACCTCGACCGCCGCGCCCAGCGGGAGGGCGGCGACGCCAACCGCCGCGCGCGCATGGCGCCCCGCCTCGCCGAACAGGGCGACCATCAGCTCGGACGCGCCGTTGGCGACCTTGGGCTGGTCGGTGAAGTCGGGCGTCGAATTGACGAACACGCCCAGCTTGACGATCCGGCGCACCCGGTCGAACCCGCCCAACGCCGCCTTGACCTGGGCCGCGATCATCAGCCCGCACAGTTTCGCGGCCTCCTGCCCTTCCTCCAGCGAGACATTCTCACCCAGTCGCCCGGTCACGACCCGGCCGTCGCGAAAGGGCAATTGCCCCGACAGATGGAGCATCCCGCCCGCCTCGACGGTCGGGACATAAGCCGCGACGGGCGCCGCGGCCTGGGGAAGGACGAGGCCGAGTTCGGCCAGCTTCGCGTCGATGGGATCGGTCATGCCCGCCCGCTGCCCCGCCTCCGCGCGCCGGTCAAGTCGCGCCGGTCAAGTCGCGGGGATCAAGTCGCGGCGGGTGTCCCGGCATCGAACCGCGCCGCGATCCAGGCGCGCGCGTCGCGCCAGTCGTCGATGCGCGCATGGGCGTGCGGCGCGGGCGCGATATGCGGGGCGAGCTCGGGCTCCGACACCATGTGCAGACGGTGAACCTGCGGCGCATGGCGAGCCACCGATTCGTGGTGCACGGACAGGTCGTCGACGAACACGGCGACGGTCGCGCCATATTCCGCGACCAGCCTCGCCACCGGCTCGCCTTTGCCCCCGGAATTGCACTCGACCCGCGCGTCGATCCCGAATTTCGCGAGCTGGTCGCGCCTGGGGCCCCGGCACTGGTCGGCGATGTTGGTCAGCACCACGATGTCCGCCTGCTCGCCGAGCGCCGCCAGCGACTCGGCGGCGTGGGGGACCGGCGTCTGGCGCCCCATCTCGGCGGGGAAGAAGCCGTGGAGCAGCGCCCACATCTCCTCGCGCGCAGGCGTCTCGCCGGTCGCGCGATGCTTCATGCTGCCCCAGATCTCGGGGCTGCCGACGGTGAAGTCCATGTCGTGCGCCTCGCCGATCCAGTCGCCGAAATGGCGGACCATGTGGAGCAGCACCTCGTCGCAGTCGCAGATCAGCAGGGGCCTCATCCCTCCAGCTCCGCATGGGCGGCGACCAGCGCCTCGGGCTGCACCTCCAGATCCGCGGCGCAGGCGAGCAGGTCGGGCTGATGCGCCTCCAGAAAGCCCAATATCGCCGCCAGCACGGCCGGCTCCCCCGCCCGTTCGCGCAGATCGGCGGGATCGAGCCCCGTCACGTCGAGCAGCCGCTGCGCCCGGTCGGCCTCGCCCAGCGTCCAGACCATCGCCTGGAGCGCGAGCGCGGCGGCGTCGGGTGTATCTTGTCGGCGCAATGGGTTATACTCGGCAGGGAACAGGGGGCGGGACTTGACGAAGAAGGTGCTCGTTGTCGAGGACAACGAACTCAACCTCAAACTTTTCTGCGACCTGCTCCGCGCGCACCAGCACGTGGTCGAACCCGTGCGCGACGGCCGCGAGGCGGTGGCGCGCGCGCGGGACTTCCAGCCCGACCTGATCGTGATGGACATCCAGATGCCGCACGTGACCGGATACGACCTGATCCTGGAGCTGAAGGCCGATGCGGAGCTCCGGTCGATCCCCGTCATGGCCGTCACCGCCTATGCCGGGCGCGAGGACGAGGAGCGCATCCGCGCGGCCGGGGCGAACGCCTATGTGTCGAAACCGATCAGCCTGCAGCGCTTCATGAACGAGATCGCCGCGCTGATGTGACGCGC